>DIWC01000006.1:0-42500 GCA_002423425.1 Peptococcaceae bacterium UBA6116 | reverse complement strand
GGGTATTTTTAAGGAGGACGCTCAAGATTTTTTTTTGTTAAACGAAGCGGTAACACATCTGCAGACTAAAAGAGAGGCAGTGATGGCCAGCAAAAATGCCTGGAGAACAAATATGCGCTGGATCATACCCCTGCAGAGGTACAGTCCTTATCAGAATATTAACAATTGAAGAGATTCACAGAATAGAATAAGGTAGTTATTTATAAGAGCGTCAATATGATGCCGAGTATGCTTATTGGAAAAGAAATCCCAAATGATTTATTTCTTCATATGTTTGAAATATTAAATGTGCAGGTTTTGGAAGCAGAGTCACAAGAGGTTGATCTGTCGAATGAATTGTGTGTGAAAGCAGATGAGTTTCTCGCGTTTGCAGATATAATGGATAACTTTGGTTATTATAAAAAAGAAGCTGCACATTTATATCATAAATATGGGAGAGACGATAAATATGTTTCTTATCTGGAAACTCATTTGGGAAAGGAAAGTGAGACATATGTAGCGCTGATAAATTATTATAAGGAACATGATAATTTTGACGGGGCATGCCGGGTGGCAGAGCAAGCGTTGGAAAAATGCAAAGATGATCTGACGGAGGCTTTTATATATCTCCTTGTTGATGCAGAAAAGAGAGAAGATAAAAACAAGTACAAAAAACTGTATAACAGTGCGAAAAGAAGGCGTTTGGCAGATATTAATCGAATAGATCAAGCGTTAAGTGATTTGAAACCAGGTAGTTATAATTAACAATACTTAAAATAAAGACCTTTTCGAAAGATGAATTTCGCAAAAGGAAGATGAACATTGATAGATGAAGAGGTTGAAGGCTATATTTTTAACTGAATTGTTGAGTATCAGAGTACTTTACACCACCTGTCCGGTCAATGGGAACCACCGAGGGCAACGGTGGCTGTATTTAGTAACCAGAATGAAGAAGAATATATGAAAGTAAAGGTACTACCTTACGGGAATTGGAGTAAAATTTTCATAAAAATTTTTAGTAAAATTACAGATAAAATCAATGATTTGTAGTATAATCATTTTATAGTGCGAGCTGCGAAGCAGCACGCATGAGCGTGTTGTTTCCTCTTGGAAGCGGAAGCAATTCTGCCTTCATTAGTAAGCTAATAACATACGGTAGGGAAACCCTATCAGGTAATACCTAACCAGTAGCCTGTACCTAGTCCTTGGAGCCGAAATGGTAACACTAGGTTTAAGCGTAGGGCGGGGAGCAAACGAGCCGAAATGCAAGTGAAGCTATTGAGCCACGAAATTATTATCTAAACGAAGAGGTCGATGCCGTTATAGTGGTAGCAGGCAACATTGTGCAAATCGTAAATGGTGAGATTTGCATGACTCTTCCGGGGTCTGAGAGCTTGGCGAGTTTGATGATAAGTATGCTATTAGAACAGCTGAGATCCTATAATGTCTGAGAAATCAGTATGCGAAATCAAGCAAGGGAACGAGTAAGACGAGCAAAAGCATTATAGGAAGTCCGACTAACTTATAGTACCGTAGAAATTTGTGAAAGCAAATGGAGGGAAGGAGTTAGCATGTTGCAGATTCAAGTCGATTGCTGTGTTGCAGACAAGAGCTGATAACGATACGTGCAATAGCTTGTTCTATGCTTAGGAAACTGAGCAATGCAACATGAAGAGCCGTATGCCTTAATAGGGCAAGTACGGTTCCGTCGAGGAGCTTGGGCGGTAACGCCCTTGTTTACTCAAGGATAGGCATATAATATAAGGAGAGTGAGAAACATGAAAGCAGGTGCCGTTGTGGATGTAAATGAAAATTTATTGAAATTTACAGAGCATTTAGTATCTATATCCGAACTTAGCAAAGGAAAAACATCAAAAATCTTTGACGATGTTAAAAACAACAATACCGAATATATTGTGCTTAAAAATAACCAGCCAACAGCAATCGTTGTGTCCATGGAATCATATAGAGAACTAGTTAAAAAGGCAGCCAAAATGGAAGCCTTGCTCGAAAAAATTGAGGAAGCAAGGCTTTTTAAGCTTGCTGAGAGCAGAATGGAAAGCTTTGATCCTGAAACTGCAGTTGACTTTGAAGATTTTGTGAAGGAGCAAGGTTTTGACATGGATGAAATTGTTGCGGGTGCGGATAGTGTGGAGATTGAGTAATGTTCATAATAAAGATCACCACTGAAGCCCGGAATGATTTTAACAGACTTGATAAAGGCATGAAAATTCAAGTATTAAAAGGTATGTATAAAGTAAGTCAAAATCCTCTGGCAACTCCAAATGGTTATGGTAAGCCGCTTGGAAACAAGGGTGGGAACAACTTAACCGGATTTTTCAAAATAAAGTATAGGGATATTGGGATAAGAGTTGTGTATACACTTGTCCGTGACCAAGAAATCATGAATATTACCGTTGTATCTGAGCGTGATGATGATTACTGCTATGAGCTTGCGGCAAAGCTCTATAAAAAGTATGGCGACAGTATTTTTGACGATGTCTTTGAAAAAATCCAAGAACTATAAGTATGATGAAACAGCTTTCGGGCTGTTTTTTAGTTGGAGATGAGAAATGCTAAAGAGTCCAGAAAAGGCAGACAATAAGGGCTTTGAAAAAATTGCATTCAAAGGTGATCTATTCAGAAATATAACCTTACACCAAGGGGGTACGAGGTTCGATGGGCATCTTTTTTGCACACTCAAGGCATGTTGAAAATTGTGTTTTGCTGTCGAAAAAGTAATATTTTAAGATTATAACTTTAGTATAAAGAAACGTCGTAAAGCCCTCACTAACTGCATCCAGAAAAAACGATAACGACGTAAGTTTTTTAAATACGTTAAGAGAATATGAAGTTTTTTCTATAAAGAATAAAGCTAGTGTATGAAAGCCGAATTAAACTATTAACTGCCGTTCAACTTAAACAAAAGCTCAATGGAGTCTCAAAAGGTGAGATCATTGAGCTTTTGTGCGGGTGTATCCCGAAAAATATTTATGGCTAGTCAAATCCGTAAAAAACTTTTTTATCGAGCTTCTTTAACTCCGTCTGGCCGGGTACTATAGCCTACCAGCTCACGTGTGAATCCATCAAGCTGTATTAAATAACCACTTCCGTCGGACATAGATACGGCAACATCTAGCACGAGTCTGCCGTTTACACTACCCAAGCTATTAAACTTTGAAGAAACCACAGTGCGACCATTTAGGAGATTAGCATTGACAATATCACTTGCTGCTTCTATAAAACGATTGTTGTCGCGTAATATAGCGTCGCTTTGGGCGATTTGTTTATCTGAAGCCTCTTGTAAAGCCTGCTTTTGTTCAGGGGTCATATTCTCAGGTTCAACTCCGATATTAAGAGGGTCTTTGGATTTGTCAAACAAGGTAATGTCATACACCTCACCTGTGACAGAATCAATACTGCTCCAATACATCTTATTTTGATCAGCTGTCTGAAAGTTCACCACCCACACGTCCTTGAGAATGACTTTACTATAGGATTTACTGAAGTTCACAATGGCACGGCTACCATCCAACTTATCGTCAAACATTTGTGTAATTTTGTCAGCCGCATAAGAGACGGCCTTTTCCTTGGATATGTCCTTGGCGGAGGGCTGGTACATTGCGCCTGCCTTATCAGAATCAACTATGGTGTAACGTGGAGTCCCTGAAATAACATTGTTGGCTACTTTTCCTATACCCGAGGCTAAAATCACCGTATTATCGGAAATTATTTTGCCTTCCTCTGCTGCTGCTGTATAAGCAAGTGCAGACGAGATTCCAAATGCTCCACCTACCAATAAAACCGTCGAAAATAATAGTATGCTTGCTGATACTAACCTTTTTCTTACCTTGTTCATGAGTCCACCTCCAAATTATTTTGTAACGTTACATCCTCATAATAATTGGTGGAGGTTATGGTGTTATCGTCGAGTTGTGATGAAGTTGTAAAACATAAGCGGATCCGTGTCCCTTGGCCAAGGTCTGAAAGGATCTCTAATGATGCCTTGTGCCGCTTAGCAATCTGTTGGCAAAGGGCAAGTCCCAGCCCTGTACCTCCTGCTTCTCGAGTGCGGGCCTTGTCCACACGGTAAAATGCCTGAGTAACATGCAGAGCCTCATCGGCACTCATCCCTTTTCCTTCATCTCGAACCTCAATAACGCCATGATTTTCATCTAAGCCGCTAAGCCAAATTGTACTGCCGAACGGGCTTGCCTTGATGGCATTATCAACAAGATTACAAAGAAGACTTTCCAGCAAAAAAGCATCGCCCCAAATAGTATTTAATTGGCTTTGGGTGGCGATTTTTAGGGCATTTTGATTTAGCCGCATTTTCATAGCTTCCGACACCCTTTCAAAAAGCGAGGATACCTGGATTTCCTGAAATTCAATGGCTCCGCTTCGAGTTAGAGCCAAGTCAAGCAGCTTGCTTGCCATGGCCTGAATGCGGTTAACATCCGACAGGATGAAGTTGAGGGATTCAATGCGTTCATCGTCGGTGAGGTTCACCTGTTGCAGGTATTGCGCATATCCTTTGATGGTAGTAAGTGGGGTGCGTAGCTCGTGTGCCAGGTTGTCGATGAACTGCTGTTTCTGCTCTGCCGATAGCCGAAGCTCTTCGATTTTAGCTTCAACCTCTCCAGCCATCAAATTGAAAGACTTGGCAAGTTCGGCGATTTCATCGCGCCCGTATACCGGAACACGATTACCATACTCGCCCGTCGTAATTCGAGCTGTAGCCTTTTGCAATTCATTGATTGGCCGTGTTAATTTCTTGAAGATTAAGAACAAAGAAAAGGCTAAAAGGGAGGTAATGACAGCACTGACGCCTATCAAAAACTGTGTCAATTTGGCCTGCGATTGCATCACTTCAGATAAATCGTAGGCATAAATCAACGTATATTGTAAAGGCTCAGGTAAAGTGCCTGATACCAAAAGGTACTTCTTATCTTCGATATTTTGTATTAGTGAGCGACGCTCACCATCAAGACTCTGTAATTTTTGGCTTTCGACCACTGATTGTGGCAGACTGCCAAATAGAAGCTTTCTATTTTGCAAAAGAGCAAGGGTAACATTTTGCTTTTTGTAATAGCTATCATAAGAGGTGAATAACGATTGAATGGCAATTGTTTGGTCGCCCTCTCTCTTTAGAATTGCGCTCAAATCGGTAGAAAATGAAGAGGCAATAAAATAATGCTCACCAAAGGAACGTTCACGATAGTTTTGCAGGCTGGATTTATAAGAATAATCGGCAAGCAAGAAAATTCCCGTATCAAAAGCAAGGACAAACAGAAGGAGGGTGAGTACGAATGCCTTTTGCCAAAATTTCATGCTAACCCTCCAGTCTGTAGCCCAGCTTGTAGACAGTCTTAATTCGATTCTCCCAGCCAAGCTTTTTGCGCAGTTTCTGAATGTGCGCATCAACTGTTCGTGTATCGCCCATAAAATCATAGCCCCACGCTAGTTCCAGCAGTTTTTCCCGAGAAAGAGCAATATTGCGGTTGCATATAAGCACTTCAAGCAAGTCAAACTCCCGGGGGGTCATATCAATAACGCTGCCGCATACCATCACTTTTCGGCCGTTCAAATCCACTGTGGTATCGTCTGCCGTAAATGTGTGTGTTCCTTTCATCGTCCGACGTAATACAGCTTCTACACGTGCTAATAACTCCAAGGTATCAAAAGGCTTAACGATATAATCATCTGCGCCCATGTTTAGTCCATTGATCCGATCGCCAATACCATCTTTTGCCGTTAGAAAAATAACCGGAGTAGGCGATATTCTTTCAATGACCTCAAAGCCATCCAGACCCGGTAGCATAACATCAAGTACAATTAAATCAAACACTTTGGTATTCGCAAGAATAACAGCTTGGAGTCCGTCGTATATTTGTTCACAGATATGTCCTACTAGTTTTAGATTTCGCGCAATCAACTCATTGATTGGTTTGTCATCTTCCACAATCAAGATTGAAGCCATTTAATCACCTCTATACTATTTAAACACAAAGATGTCATGAAGTTGTAATGTAATTTTTAGATATTACTGTTTTCATTTTTTACCCTGCTCCGAATAAATGGAAACATCGTTTAGAGAACCTTGTAAGGGTACTTAAGTTGCCCAAAATGATCCATGTCCATGCGGCAGCAGTAAGAAATAAGAGAAAGTGCTGTAGCAAATGAAGATAATATCTTCGCAAGGGGATAACAGATTGATACGGCATCTTTTTTATATTCTCAAACCTTACAGAAACGGTTTTGCCTGTTGGTACCACACTAGAAAATCATGTACGTAATTGCTGTTGAATTTTACGAATAATATACATATAATAATAACAGCAGCAGAAAGGAGCTGATAGTGATGCCGAAAATAAAGCCCATTTCAGATTTACGGAATTACAACGAGGTCTTGCGCGATGTTTCCGTTGGCGAGCCTGTTTTTTTAACAAAGAATGGACGTGGCCGATACGCCCTCGTCGACATTGCTGATTATGAAAAAACACAGGCGACAATCAAGCTGATGAGCGAGCTTAATAAGGGACGAAAATCAGGCGAAGAAAAAGGATGGGTTCTGCATGAAGATGTGAAAGCACATTTTGAGGGAAAGGCTTATGAATAAACTGCTTTATTCCCCCGAAGCACTAAATGACCTTGACGAGATATGGACCTATATCAATAACGAATTACAAAATCCTGCAGCCGCTCAAAAAAATGTGTCAGACACCTTGGACGCCATTGAGAAGTTGCAGGATTTTGCAGAACTAGGTCCTCTGTTGTCCTCGATTACCGAATTTGAAAGTGATTATCGGTTTATGTCGAAGATAATAAATTGAAAGTCGATTGAGAACTACTAAAATGTAGGGTTTTTTAATAGATGAAACAAATTTAGGGAAAATGTCTGAAGCAGAAAAGGAAGAATGGATTTTGACTCAGGCAAAATTACTGGAGGAGAATGAACAGCAAAGTTTTTTAATGTCGCTTTCCGGTGAAAAGAAAGTTATATACATGCCAAGTCAGGGAGAGATCGAAGAATTATGTGAGAAGGTAGATCATGGTGATATTTATCTTGAATATGAGACACATTATTACGAGTTTGATGATGACGGCAGATATATGGATGATTGGAAAGTATGGCATAATGATCCGTTTCAGGTGATGGGTTTTCTGAACAGAGTTTTCAGTGGATGCCATGATTTGCTGCTCTTAAATGAGTATAAAACCGTGGTTGATATTTTGGACAGGGTTTGTAAGCTGGAATTCAAAGTGATTGAATCTCCGGATTCGGAAGATTTTGAAGATGATTCACCATTCACATTGGTAAATGCTGCTGAAGAAGGCATGCTATCTATGAGTATCAGAGTACTTTACACCACCTGTCCGGTCAATGGGAACCACCGAAGGCAACGGTGGCTGTATTTAGTAACCAGAATGAAGAAGAATATATGAAAGTAAAGGTACTACCTTACGGGAATTGGAGTAAAATTTTCATAAAAATTTTTAGTAAAATTACAGATAAAATCAATGATTTGTAGTATAATCATTTTATAGATAGGCATATAATATAGGGAGAGTGAGAAACATGAAAGCAGGTGCCGTTGTGGATGTAAATGAAAATTTATTGAAATTTACAGAGCATTTAGTATCTATATCCGAATTTAGCAAAGGAAAAACATCAAAAATCTTTGACGATGTTAAAAACAACAATACCGAATATATTGTGCTTAAAAATAACCAGCCAACAGCAATCGTTGTGTCCATGGAATCATATAGAGAACTAGTTAAAAAGGCAGCCAAAATGGAAGCCTTGCTCGAAAAAATTGAGGAAGCAAGGCTTTTTAAGCTTGCTGAGAGCAGAATGGAAAGCTTTGATCCTGAAACTGCAGTTGACTTTGAAGATTTTGTGAAGGAGCAAGGTTTTGACATGGATGAAATTGTTGCGGGTGCGGATAGTGTGGAGATTGAGTAATGTGGAAAATAAAGATCACCAATGAAGCCCGGAATGATTTTAACAGACTTGATAAAGGCATGAAAAATCAAGTATTAAAAGGTATGTATAAAGTAAGTCAAAATCCTCTGCCAACTCCAAATGGTTATGGTATTACAAGCAAGTGCAACGAAAGATGCGTACATTGCTATATCCCACATGAGAACAAAGTAAGCGATATCGAACCTGATTTGTTTTATGATATTTTAAATCAATGTAAAAATATGAAGTTATTGCATTTGACATTAAGTGGCGGAGAATCAATGTTGCACAAAAAATTTTGCGATTTTTTACAGAAAATGCAAAGAATATAATCTTTCAGTAAATATTCTTAGTAATTTAACATTACTTAATGATGAAATTATCAAAGAAATGAAAAGAAATGGAAACAAACCTTCTTTTAGGTGTTCAAGTTTCATTATATTCAATGAATCCTAATATTCACGATGAAATAACCCAAGTGAAAGGAAGTTTTGAAAAAACAAAAAATGCAATTTTGAAGCTTATTGAAAATGATATACCTTTACAAATAAGCTGTCCCATAATGAAACAAAATAAAAGTTGTTACGATGATGTTAAAAATTGGGCAAAAAAACATAAGCTTCGTGTCGGAAGTGACTTTGTTATCATTGGAAGATACAATAATACAACGGAAAATCTAAATAACCGTTTGTCTATGGATGAAGTAAAAAATTTTATTAACGATATCATTGTTAATGACACGAGTTATTTGGAGCAAATGGAAAAGGAAGCGGAGAAGAAAAAGAATAGAGCAGCAGACGATTATGTTTGTAGCATTTGTCATTCATCCATTTGCATAGCAGAAAACGGAAATGTATATCCATGTGCTGGCTGGCAGGGCTTGAAGCACCAAGAAATTCCGACCTCGATTCGCCAGCCGTAAATGTATTAATTACCATGCATAGTATTTTTCATTCTTTGATGGTGCCTTTAGAGGCATGGGGGTCTAATTATGTTAATAAAAAATCAGGGGATGTTAAGTATGAATAAATATGAAATTGAAACAGCAATTTTGAAAGAGCTAGATGTATTTTTGCTTAAACTCAAGAACTTACCATTTGATAAAGGCTTACTTTGATAAAGGCTTACCTCTACTTCAAAAGGAAACATGGAGATTGGCTGATAAGGTAAAATAACTGTATGGAATATGAAGAATTTTATCAAAAATACCAAAAGCTGCTGGAAGAAAACAATAGGCTGAAGATTGAAAATGAAGATTTCAAAAATCGGCTTGGCTTGACACTGTCTCTTACCGACAGCGAATTTCATTTAAGCGAGGAAGAGAAAGACCTGCCAGAATTATTTGACGATTCGGAACAAGTAACAAATGCCAGTTCACCTCAGGACAAAATCAAACTTTTCATGTCTTTGTTCAGAGGCAGAGATGATGTATATGCAAGGAAATGGCAGAGTAAAGCAGGCAAGTCTGGATATTCCCCCGTCTGCCTGAATGAATGGGCAAAAGGGGTTTGCAATAAGCCTAAGATTAAATGCTCAGAATGCGCGAACAAGGATTACGCAATCCTTGATTCTGAGGCTATTGATAAGCATTTGAGAGGCAAGGCGGTATATGGCATTTATCCTATGCTGTCGGATGAAACCTGTTATTTCCTTGCAATGGATTTTGATGACGAAGGCTGGCAGAAGGATATTAAAGCACTAAGGAACATATGCACTGCAAGGAATATACCCATTGCGGTTGAACGATCTCAATCAGGAAACGGCGCTCATGCATGGTTCTTTTTTAAAGACAGGATTAGTGCAGTAGACGCAAGAAAATTCGGCACATTGCTTTTGACTAATGCAATGTCCGAGAGACATGAAATTAAATTCAGCTCTTATGACCGCCTGTTTCCCAATCAGGATACGCTTCCCAAAGGGGGATTCGGAAATCTTATCGCATTGCCATTACAGGGTAATGCCCGAAAAAATAAAAATAGTGTTTTTATTGATGAGGATTTTCAGCCATATGGTGACCAGTGGAGCTTGTTAAGCAATATGCGAATATTGAGCGAAGAAGATATAGATGTTTATATCTCACAGTTTGGCGGTGGTAACGAGTTGGGAGACTTAAGGCAAAGCGACGATGAAGATGGAAAGCCATGGGAAAGGAAAAGACCGGATGGTAAGCTAATCAAGGCAGATATTCCTGAAACAGTTCATATAACAAGAGCAAATATGCTGTATATTAACAAAAATGGTTTTTCAAATAAAGCATTGAACAGCTTAAAACGTATGGCCGCCTTTAGAAATCCTGATTTTTACAAGGCTCAGGCAATGAGACTGCCAACTTATGATAAACCAAGAATCATATCTTTATCAGATGAAACATCGGATTATTTATGTCTCCCCAGAGGATGCGAGCCTGATTTGGTAAATTTGCTTGGCAATTTGAAAGCCGATGTAGAATGGGCTGATAAAACCTCTTTGGGCAGAGCGATTAGTGTTGAATTTAATGGACTGCTTCGTGATGAACAGGCAGATGCAACAGATTCAATGCTGCGGTGCGATAATGGCGTTTTATCGGCAACTACTGCTTTTGGGAAAACAGTAATAGGGGCAAAGCTTATATCCGAAAGAAAAGTGAACACTCTTGTGCTTGTTCACACCCAACAGTTGTTGGAGCAGTGGAAGGAGCGACTGAACCAATTCCTGACGATCAATGAAAAACTTCCTGACGAACCTGTGAAGAAGCGAGGCAGGAAAAAGGTGCGGAGTATTATTGGGCAGCTCGGCGGCGGCAAAAAAACTTTAAGTGGTATTATTGATATTGCCGTTATGCAGTCATTGGTAAAAGGCGACGAGGTAAATGAAATCGTCAGGGATTATGGCATGGTTATTGTCGATGAATGCCACCATGTACCTGCATTTAGCTTCGAACAGATTCTTAAAAGCGCCCTCGCGAAATATGTTTACGGACTCACAGCGACTCCTGTGAGGCAGGACGGACATCATCCAATTATATTCATGCATTGCGGTCCGGTACGTTACAAAGTTGATGCAAAAGAACAAGCTGAAAAAAGGCCTTTTGATCATTATATCATCCCCCGCTTCACTCCTTTCAGAAAGCCTGTCAGTCAGGATGAAAAGCAGTGGTCCATAAGTGAAATATATTCTGAAATCAGTACCAGCCCAATCCGCAATCAGTTAATCATAGAAGATGTAATCAGTTGCGTTAAAGAAGGTCGCAACCCTATTGTTCTGACTGAGAGAACGGCTCATGTCGAATTAATCGCAGATCAGTTATCGAAGGCGCTGCCGAATGTTATTGAGTTAATCGGCGGAATGTCAGCAAAAGAAAAAAGAGCAGCGCTTGGAAGGCTTTCAAGCATTCCGGCAAATGAAAACATAGTTATTGTTGCTACAGGCAGATTTGTAGGCGAAGGTTTTGACGAGCCGAGACTTGATACATTGTTTCTGGCAATGCCTGTTGCATGGAAAGGTACAGTACAGCAGTATGCCGGACGGCTGCACAGGTTGTATCAGGATAAGAATGAAGTTCAGATTTATGATTATGTTGATGTTCATGTTGGCGTACTTGAACGGATGTATCATAAGAGGCTTAATGGCTATGCAGCCATAGGGTATTCAGCCAAAAGCGACAGTAAGCCGTTTGAAGCTACAAACGCTATTTTTGATAACCGAAATTTTATGACTGTATTCAGCAATGATATTTCATCCTCAAAATCGGATATTGTTATTGTAAGCCCATATATGACAAAAAAGCGGCTGATTCAGATGCTGGGTATTCTGTCTTCCGGCATTAATAACGGAGCCAAGCTCACAATAATCACCAGACCTGAATCGGACTATATGGAGAAGGACAAGCCGACATTTGCAGAAATGGTTAATTCCATAAGAATCACAGGGGCAAACATTATTTTCAAGTCAAATATACATCAGAAATTTGCAGTGATTGACCAGAGGATTGTTTGGTATGGAAGCATAAATCTTCTGAGTTTTGGGAGTGCCGAGGAGAGCGTAATGCGCCTGGACAGCATCAATATTGCGAATGAACTGATAGGAACGATTGAAGAAATGTGATTGTACAACAGAACAAATGTTTGGTATAATTTAATTGAAGTGAATTCACCATAATTAGATACAATTCATAATGCGTTTGGCGAGGAAACCACTACGCCTTTAGGCTAGTGGAGGAAACGCCAACCTCCTTTGTGTTTAGTTTTCTCACTAGAATAATGTATTTTGCAATTCTAGTGAATATTATGATATAATATCTATGAAAGCGAGGTGATAAAATGCAAATTACGATTACAGCTAAGATTCAAATACTGCCCGATACAGAGCAGTCACTACAGCTAAAAGCTACTTTGTCTGCTATAAAGAAAAGCCTGAACTACATATCTGACATAGTGTTTTCAACTAAGGAATTGTCCCAACCTAGGCTACACAAAGTAACCTACGATATTTTGAGACACGCATATGGCTTAAAATCACAGATGGCACAAAGCGTAATGAAGACTGTTATTGCAAAATATAAATCTGCCAAATCAAACAATCACGAATTCAATAAAGTTGTTTTCAAGAAACCAGAATATGACTTGGTGTGGAATCGAGATTATTCTTTGGTCAAGGGTTTGTTTTCTGTTAACACTTTAGATGGTCGTGTTAAAGTGCCATTTAGACAAGAGGGTATGGATCAATACTTTGATGGCTCTTGGAAATTTGGAACAGCTAAGTTGGTGTTTAAGCATGATAAATTCTTCTTGCATATACCAACAACAAAAGATGTGGCTGGTTCTCCCATCCAAGACATTAAAAATGTCATTGGTATTGATCTTGGAATCAATTTCCTAGCCACAAGTTATAACTCTTCTAATCACACAGAGTTTTATCGTGGTCGGCACATTAAACATAAGCGAGCCAAATACTCTAAATCACGAAAAGAGCTCCAACAAAGGCAAACGCCATCATCAAGAAGAAGGTTGAGGTTGATAGGTCAGCGAGAAAACCGTTGGATGACTGATGTAAATCATCAACTATCGAAGGCACTCGTCGAGTCTGCTGGTAAAAACTCACTACTGGTGTTGGAGGACTTAACAGGGATTAGAAACGCTACAGAAAAGGTACAACTCAAGAATCGTTACGTTTTTGTATCTTGGGGGTTTTACCAATTACGTCAAATGATCGAATATAAAGCGATACTGAACCATTCACTAACAATCGCTGTTGACCCAAAGTTTACAAGTCAAAAATGTCCTCAATGCGGTCATACTGAGAAAGCGAATCGTGATAAGAAAAACCATGTTTTCACCTGTAAGAATTGCACTTATACTTCCAATGATGATCGCATAGGGGCGATGAATCTGCGTAATATCGGAATAGAGTACGTTCACGCAGAACTAGTTAAGCAAGTTACTTGACTAGTTAGGATGCCGTCAACCATCCTCCAATGTGACAACACGCCTGAAAAGGTGTTAAAAGGTAGGAGATCTAATCAATCGTTCGCACTACTGGTTAGTCACAAGCCATTATCCCTTTAGGGTAGTTGGCAGTTGACCTAAACCTATCGTAATCGGCAGGTTTGAAAAATGAAGGGAGTGTAGTAATTGGCTAAAAAAATGACAGTAGATGGAACTGAAATTGCAGTAGTTTAATTTGAAGCAAAGGACTATATCTCTCTTACAGATATGGTCAGAAACATAGAAAACTACAATCCAAATTTTAATTCCCCCGTTCGGAACAAAAATACCATTGAATTTTTAGGAATATGGGAAGAAATGT
Organism: Peptococcaceae bacterium UBA6116; assembly: GCA_002423425.1. Taxonomy (GTDB): domain Bacteria; phylum Bacillota; class Desulfitobacteriia; order Desulfitobacteriales; family Syntrophobotulaceae; genus UBA6116. The sequence continues at coordinate 28,771 of DIWC01000006.1, read as the reverse complement.
ACAATCCAAATTTTAATTCCCCCGNNGAATTAAAAACGAAGCGGGATTAAACCGTTTTGTATTATCTGTAAAACAATGGACGGAGAAAACAAATTCTCGTGGCATAATCGCCAAGGCTGGCAGATACGGTGGTACATACGCACATGAAACAATCGCTTTTGAATTTGCTTCATGGGTATCTCCACAGCTCACGCCCCAGCAGGTTAATCAGGTATATGCCAGTGAAGCAGATGTATTAAATGTCGCCTTATTTGGCATGTCTGCCAAACAATGGCGGGACGCTAATCCTGAACTCAAAGGGAATATCCGTGACTACGCAAATGTTTCTCAACTCGTTTGCCTTTCAAATATGGAAAACTTGAATGCCGTATTAATTGGAGAAGCAATGTCACAAAGTGAGCGGCTTCAAAAACTCAATACTATTGCTATAAGTCAAATGAAGCTTCTGACAGAGAATCATAGAGTAATGGCACTTGAAGAAAAGACATTGAAACCGTGACGCCTTGTCACCGTTTAGTGTTGGCCTTGGAGGAAAAAATAAACCAGAAAAAAATAATAAATTCGCTTGTCATCGGATGGGATTTCCAACAATTGTTTTTTTGAGGATTCAAATGATTGATACCGTCAGGCCATTACGGATTTTTATAGCGTCACCTGGTGACTGTATATTGGAAAGAGAAGCGGTTCGATGTGTTTGCAGAGAAGATCAAACGATATTAGAAATTTGCAGGAAAAATCATATATCTGTAAAAGATTTTGGCTGGGAAGATATATGTTCTGATGTCGGACGTCCTCAATCCATTATTAATGCGGCTGTAGAAAAATTTAGTCCGGATTGGTTTATCTTTATTTTCTGGCATCGGTTCGGCAGCGATGCCGGCTTGGGCATGACCGGCACTGAAGAAGAATGGAACCTGGCACGCCGGTTGAATAAATATACGCGAAACAAGATCGGCCTTGAATATATTAGATCGCAGACTGTTGAAAACAGCAAATACGCCTTACCGGACAAGAAGGCACCGCTCTCTGGAAATCGTCTTAAACAGAACCCTACCGCCAAGGGGCGTGAATATCCAGTGGATATTCACGGAGGGATGCGACATGTTACTGGCAAGTAAAAATCAGCCATGTGTGGCAAATAGAATCCAGCAGCACAGGAGGGTGATCGCGGGGTAAACCTTATACAACAGTCGTGGAATGAATCTTGCGGAGGTTAGGAGTGGTAATAATATGAGTGAAGAAAATGCAAAGAAAATTTTTGAACAATATAACCGCACGTCAGATATCGTCCGTTGCCCAAACGGAAGGGCAGTTACCCGCAAGCTGCTTGATTCTTATGCAAGGGCGGCGGTAAACCTATATGGCATTATAAGCCGTGAGGACTTTGTTGATATTTTCAACAAACAAAACATCGACCGGACGACCGACGAAGAGATTTATATTCTCCTTCTGCCGCTTGTGTTAAAAGATGGCTGGTACGGTTTTTACAAAGAATTCATTGTACATTATTGGTTTTTTGACGACTTTAACCAAGCTGATTATTTACTGGAACACCAAGCAGATAAACCCCGATATATACCCGAAAAAAATGAATTTCTTAAATACGTCATTGAAGATTATGCGGATAACGACCACTGGTGGAATGTACGCTGTTTTATGCGGGACGTTTTTGGCTACAGTAAAGATACCTTTGAAGGCTATGAGGAAGTTAGGAGTTATATAACTTACGGTGACGGGATAAGGGAATTGGGTTCCATTCTGGACAGCCATAATCTTATATTTGACGGCGAAAAACAGTTGCAGGAGTTTATAAATCTTATTATGCTTGCAAAAAACAACACACGCATCTGGGAAAATAACGGATACACACCATCCGAGCTTCACGAGATTATTAGCAAACGTAATAAAAATATTGTTAAGTTTCCAACATTGCAAAGACCGCAAGTCGGACGTAACGACCCCTGCCCGTGCGGAAGCGGAAAGAAATACAAGAAATGTTGTGCCATGGTTGACGATACAAAGTCGGCACAGTTAAACTCTGATGAATGTAGACTTTTCTATGAGACATGGTATGGCTTAATGGGCTTTGTCAATGAACGGATGGGTGTAATTAAAGCCAAAATCAAGCCGGAATATCCTAACGCCGTAAGCGACATGATGGTGCACAAAGTCAGAGAAGTACTGTGGGAAAAGCCGGAGCTGATAGACGAATATATCAGTAAAACAGAACTTCCGCAAGAGAAAATCGACATTTTGAAGCTGTGGAGAACAAAACATAAAAAAGGGATGCTCTTTCTTTTGGAGTATCAGCCGGAATACGCCGTTGCAATCGCTTCGAACGAGAAAGGCGAAGACAGACTTTACGGGATAAAAGGGATAAGCAATTCAGTAGCAAACACATTGCGGCGAGACTTGCCCGCTCAAATTGAAACGGTTTTGCTTCCATTCAAAGGCAAGATTATCTACGACAGCTTTATAAGTTCCATGCCTATAGGATTTGGGGAAGGTGCAAAGGCGGCTTTCCGTGAGATGCATGACAAGGCGATAAGGCACGGGATTAGTACAAGTTTGGAATGAAATATATAACGAAGGTACTACCTTAAGCAAAAGTGAAACATCTGTGATACTTAAATGTGAAAGAATTGACCGATGAATGGGAAAAATGCGGCGTTACAGATAAACGTGATTTTGCTATTTTGACCGATGAGATAACGCAGGCATGGTCAGGCAAAACAACAAGAATGTCTGGAAGAGGAACAAGGTGAAATATTAGTGAATAACGTGGAACTAAAACATAAAATACACGCTATTGTAAGCATTACCCTAAAGGAGAAGATTTATATATCCCCTGTAGAGCTGCTGATGAAAATTGGGATATTATCTGCCACAGATTATGAAGATTGGCGGTTCGGTCGTGTACCATACCTTGAAAAAGTATGTAAGACCAACTTGAGCAAGTTGTCATTTATAGTGAAAGAACTTAGGGCATACGCTTTGGACAATCATTTAAAGTTCTCATGGACCGAATATAACCAGTGGGGCGTAAAAGGCAAGAAAATCGCCTTGCGCTTTAGCAAATCTGGAGATGCGGTTATAGAAGAAGCCTATGCTACACATTACGTTGTCAATACTAAGAATGTGAGGTGAAACAGAAGATATGCTGAAGCCGAGTGAAGTAAAAAAAGCAGCAAAGGCTATAGAGGCTGACAATATCAGATTCCGTTCCTTCCTAAAGATTCATGCCGAGGAAGAGGAACTGGATAAGCAATTTCTGGCATTGCATAATGAACTGTTTGCTGATTATGACTGCAGAAAATGCAGAAACTGCTGTAAAATGTATAAAGGAACATTTCAGGAAGCCGAACTGGAAAAAGCAGCGGTATACATGAATATAACAACTGACAAGTTTAAAGATATCTTTCTGGAATTAGACGAAATAACATACAGCTATGAAACCAGGCACAGGCCATGTGATTTTCTGGATGAAGATGGAGAATGTAGACTGGGTGATATGAAACCTGAAAACTGTAAGACTTATCCGCATACAAATCAGCCGGAAAGGTTAGGGAGCCTTTACAGTATGTTAAATGTAGTTGAAGTATGCCCGGTAGCTTTTGAGATATTTGAAAGATTAAAGAAAATTTATGGATTTAAAAGCAGACAGCACTATTGAACCTGCTAAAACTTTGCGCAAAGCTCCTTTATTGCCAACAATAGGATATTGTAGGGTGATTGGCAAAGAGACGCTTGATAGAATAGAAAGTGATTTGAAAATACGCGGTGAAATTGCGTTGAAAACAGCTCAGGCGTCCAGTTGTTTAAATGACAGGGAATTTATGAAGAAATTTTGGTATGAAGCCTATTACTCCAATTCAACCATACCTAATTATTTGAGACTTTTTACAGATGGAGAAGTGATAAGGGAATATAAAGATCTTGCCGAAAAAAAGAATAGAAGAACTGCGTGTATCTGATAATCACTATTATCAGGACGTATCTGAAATAGCAGAAAATAATATTACCGATCTAGAAAATAAATATCTATACTTTTTCTCGGGACATTTTGACATGATTAAAAGCTGGTGTATGGAACAGAGAAGTCCATTGGGCTGGAGCGGTAATTTTATTGGTTATGGTATAAATTTATTACTGTTGTATTTATATGCGGATAATAATCTGAGAAAAGCTGGTAAAAAGATAGCTGTCCAGGTTTCAAACAGGATGGGGTTTAACGAGAGCAAAAACCTTGTATTCATGAAAGAAAATTCTGTATTGGAAACTGAAGTGAGTACGCAAAAAGGTGAAGAAATATTTTGGAGTATTTTTTGTTTATGGAAAGTAAATTATGCAATGACGGCGGATGATATAGGATCATATGTTGAGTGGCTGGATTCCGTAATTGATAAAAGAATAGATGGAATTGTAGGCGGAAAATACAGAAATAAATATAATGATGTTGCTTTATTGGCAGCTGCATTTTGGGAAGTAAAAGAGTCATTAGGTGTGAAAATGGCAAAAAGTATTGTTATAAACAGGTATTTGGAAAGATACCCAAGGCCCCACCAGGTTTAAACAGCATCTTTTTTGTATCCTCAAGGCACGTTGAGACGGTAGTATTGATGACGAGGGTTTAGAACGAGACTTCCGGAAGCAATGTCTTTTCTACACGCAGCCATGACAGCCTGAAAATCAGCAATGGGAAATGGAACTGGTGGTCTCACGCGGCATCGGCGGGCGCTCCGCCCTAGACTATCTTATCAAGGTGCGGAGCCATGACGCTCCCCGAAGCAGTGCTTCAGATAGACGGACAGGCGGCCATCGCGCCGCCTGTTTCGTCAAGAAAGCTGGAAGCCGCAGAGCCGAAAAAGCTGCTTTTGCCGAAGAAAAACGAGAATAACAACCGTGTAGTTAATTACCTCTTAGGACGCGGCATACAAATCACGCTGATTGACTACTGCCTTGATACCGGGCGGCTGTATGAAAGCCAGCCTTATCACAATGCAGTCTTTATCGGCTTTGACCGCAAAGGTACACCGAAATATGCAACCCTTCGAGGAACCACAAACCGGCGCTATATGGGAGAAGCCAACGGCAGCGACAAGCATTTCTCCTTCTCAATTCCCTCACGGGAAGAAAGTCACAGGCTGCACCTGTTTGAAAGCGCCATTGATTTATTGTCCTACGGCACGTTGGAGCTGCTTTCCACCAAGGATTGGCGGCAGGAAAACTGCCTGTCCCTTGCGGGAATTTACAAGCCTAAAAAGATTATAGAGGAAAGCACCCCACCTGCCGCTCTAATGCAATACCTGAAAGATTTCCCATACATTAACGACATTGCCCTGCACCTGGATAACGACATAGCCGGGCGGCTGGCGGCAAAGACCATTCAGACCATCCTTCCACTCTCTTATACTGTTGCTTATGAGCCGCCGAAGCGCGGAAAGGATTATAACGATTACCTGAAAATGACCATTACAAAAAATCCATTGCACGAAAGATAAAAAATTCAAATTGACGTTCCTTTGTGGAGTATACAACGGCACTCTAACATGGTATAATATAGAGTGTTATTGTACTGAAAAGGAGGTGCATGATGGACAATATCGAAAAAATTCAAGAGATGCTCGCGCAAAACAATGGAATAATTACTTCTTCACAGGTCACGGAGGCCAATATACCAAGGCATTATCTGAAAAAAATGCTGGATATGGAGATCCTGACCAAGGTTGAACGGGGAATCTATATCAAGCCGGAAATGTTGGAAGACGAAATGTATATATTGCAGTACAAGTACAGCAGAGGCATTTTCTCCCATGAAACGGCCTTGTATATTCATGGCTTGGCGGACAGGACGCCCATGAAATATACCATGACATTTCCCTATGGGTATCATGTGCATTCCCTGAAACAAGAAAACGTCAAAATCAAAAAATCCGTCGAAGATTTGTACGACCTCGGATTGACTTGTGGCGTTTCGTCCTATGGTAATCCGATCCGTCTGTACGATGTTGAACGGACGCTTTGCGATATCGTCAAGGGGAATAACACCTGCGACATCCAGATAGTAAATCAGGCGATGAAGCAATACACCAGAATGCCGGGGAAGAATATTACGCAACTTTTTGACTATGCCGAGAAGATACGGGTAAAGCCTAAAATACTGAACTATATGGAGGTTTTGCTATGAAAATGAACAATCCAATGCAATTGAAAGCATATATAAAAAAGATGGCTGCCGAAAAAAACATTTCCGCCCAGCTTGTCATGCAGAATTACATGCTGGAACGGCTGTTGGAACGTATTTCCGTATCCAAATATCAATCCAATCTGATCTTAAAAGGCGGCTTTTTGATTTCAGCCATTGTCGGACTGGATACAAGGGCGACGATGGATCTGGATACCACAATCAAAGGCTTTGACGTTACCCATGATACCGTCAGGAGAATTTTTGAGGAAATAGGTTCTATTTCCATTGAGGATGATGTCAAATTTGAAGTGCTGAATACTTCCGATATACGGGAAGGTGACGATTATCCGGGAATCAGAGTAGCGATGAAGGCCAATTATCCACCATTGGCTGTTCCCCTTTCCGTGGATGTTACGACCGGAGATAAAATCACTCCCAGAGCAATAGAATACTCCTTTAAACTTCTATTTGATGACAGGACGATCAAAATCATGGCGTACAATCTGGAAACGGTACTTGCCGAAAAGCTGGAAACCGTAGTGACCCGTGGAATTGCGAATACGAGGCCAAGAGATTTTTACGATATTTACATCCTGTATCAGCTAAGAGGCCATGAATGTGACAGGTCGGTATTAAAAAGCGCATTGGTGGAAACCGCGTCTAGACGCAAAAGCATTGCTGTCATGTCAAATTATAAAGCTGTTCTGAGCAACATCGCAGAAAGCGAACAAATGAAAGGCTTTTGGAGAAAATACCAAACAGACTTTGACTATGCAAAGGAGATTGATTTTATGGAAATCTGCCGCTTGATTATTCAAATTTTTGATGAAATTGGTTTTTAAAAGATACAATAAAACTCTATCTCATTGAAATTTTGAGTTTGTTTGTATTTCTTAAATGCAACAAGAAGGTTTGTTGTGTAAAATATATATTTCGAGTAGTTTTATACTGCATCGTAAAGATGGTGCACTTATAGGGGAAACAAATAATTGTTCCTATTGTCTTTATACAGAGTAATATTTGATTTTTGTTGGAGCAAAAAACACTTATATAGATTGTTTAAATCAATTACTGTCAGTATTAGGGTTCGAAAATGAAGGCTTTTATATATGGTAAAGATCATAGGATAAAACGTTAAGAATGAAACGCATCATGAGTCTGTTCCGTCTTTATAAGTAGAAAGGGCATTGCGTGAGAAGAATACAGAACAACGTTTTGATGGAAGGGGGGACTATTCTGTATGGCTGAACAACCTGAACTGGATCACCTTATGGATACTTATGGATCTTCTGTGTTAAAACTAGCCTTTTCTTATCTGAAAGATAAAGCTTTAGCTGAGGACATTTTTCAAGAAGTATTTCTTAGGGTATATCAGTCCTTGCATACCATTCGTGATCAGCGAAATCTCAGAAAATGGATTTTAACAATAACCGCTAATCTTTGCCGAGATTACTTGCGCTCCTGGTCCTGGCGCAACTTAATCCCTACTGATGAGGAATCGCTATCAGAGAAAGTCGGGTCGCAGGATACGGAGCAAGAAATTATCCAAATAGAACAAGACCGCAAATTAATGGAAGCTGTTATGGAGCTGCCGGTACTGTTTAGAGTAACTATCATTCTCTATTACTATGAAGAGTTTGATAGTACAGAGATTGCTAGTATTGAGGGCATATCCCCGGTTACTGTACGGATACGACTGTATCGGGCCAGAAAGCAGCTTAAAAAATTATTAGAAAAGGAGGGTTTCCCAATATGACTAATTTTGAGAAAAAGCTCCCACATATTAAAGATATTGCTGATAACACTGTGTTTTCGGACCTAAAAGTTACGGATGATTTAAAAAACCGAGTTAAGAGCAATCTTACAAAATCTACAGTTCACCGCAAGCCGTCCATTTCTTTAATAAAAACGAATTATCGCAAACGGGTTACAGGGGTTGCTGCGGCATTAATCATTGGCATATTACTAATAAACCTTTTGCCATGGGGAGGATCAGCCCAAGCCGTTGCTTTTACTCTTAATCCGCTTGATTCTGCATCCTTATACAGTATTGGAATTACAAGACCGGAGGAACCCGAGCTACTTAATTTAGAAATTGACACCTACAATGCCCTTTACTATCGCTGGTCACCTAACGGACGTTATCTTGCCTATGGCAACGACGGTGATATTTTCCTTTATGATCGTGAGGATAAAGAAACAAAAAACCTTACGAATACGCCTGAACGCTGGGAACTGATGCCGTCCTGGTCACCGAACAGTGAATATTTGGTTTTTACCAGTCGTCCTCTTGACCCCATTGAAGGTAAAGCAACTAAGTCTGGTGCTGATCCATGGGTTATGCAAGGAGAGTTCGGGGGCAGCCCTACCCTTATTCATGTGGATGGTTCCGGCTATAAGGTTTTAGAAGAAGGTTCTGTCATGAATCCGCCCAGTTGGTCGCCCGATGGCAATATGATTGCTTATGGTATAAAAGGCAGTATTCATCTGTTCAACCTGACAGACCAAAAAATTACCGTTATGAACCCCATTGATTACAATCTTGATGTGAAATACTTAGCGGCACCCTCCTGGTCACCCGCCCGAAACCAACTGGCGGTTTTTTTCTCCATTGATGATAAAGAGCCTACCCGCGAAGAGATTTTAAATAATAAAGCCGCTACTCCTGGTCAAGGATATGCCCTTCTTGACTTGGATGCAAAAAAAGGCCTTATCCTATATGAATATAAAGCGCCTTTTGTTTCTCGGCAGCCAGCTCTTTGGAGTAGCGATGGGAACAACCTCGCCTTGCTATTCAAACCTGAAACCATAATCCATAATCCCGTGGGTTTAATCGTTGTAGACCGTAGGGGAGACAGTGTGCAAAAAGTAGGTGACGCATATCAAGCTGCTTGGGAACCTAACGGTACTCGTTTAGCCTATATTGACCTTAACGACAGTCACCTTCTACAAATTCTTTCCCCATTGAAAAATGGTTGGGATCAGCAAACTATAAATTACAGCGATTTTTTGCAAGGATTCACCTGGCAACCAGCTTTAAAATGATAAGATTGTAAGTAGTACAACAAAGACATTTAGGATACAATGAACTCTTATGTACATTTCGTGAGAAGTAGGCAGAAAATAAGCAAAAAGAAACCGAGAGCCGAGGTGAAACAAATTTATAGTATTCTTGACCGCACTAATTTATCAAGAATAAAAAGATAGCTGCATTCTAATTAAATAATCAATAAGTGAAAAAGTGCAAGGTTAACCCCCAAACAAGTAGATGGATAAACGAATAGACGTGTTGATAAGTAATACGCATAAATGTACACTATACTCACATAATTATAGTCACAATATCTTGTATATACCTCAGTCAAGTGCTTACCCATGTAAAATATTTTCTGGCGAAAAGGTGCTGAAAAATCAGTGCCTTTTTCTTTTATCCAAAAACGCAGAAAGGAGATAGCAAAGCATGAAAACATATCAAGTGGAAATCAAAGAAACACTTTGCATGACCGTCAAGATCGAAGCAGAAAACGTGCATCAGGCAGAAACGTTAGTACGGGAAGCATACAACAAAGAAGAATACATCCTCGATGCGGAACACTTTGCCGGTGTGGAGTTTGCCGTACGGGAAAAAGAAATCGAAGCACGGAGCAGGAGCCAAAAGCACCACGGGTATGAGCGATGACCGCCAGCCTTTCTTTTCGGCTGGTGATAATTAAAATCAACCGTAACTTTCATGACAACACAAGACCGCTGTCTTGAGTTGCAGCAAGCACTGAATTTTGTCTCCCAAAATTCGCTTGTTAGGGGCAAAGCCCCTAATACCCCTTCAATATTGAACAATGTTTATATGGACAAACAGGTCTATGTAATATAGACTAAAATTACAGGTCTATACTATATAGACTAAGGAGGAATTGCCATGAAAGAATATAGATTATCACAGAGCGAAACGAGATTTGCAGAAATGATTTGGCAGCATGAACCAATCGGCTCTGGCGAGTTGGTGAAGTTATGTGAAAAAGAAATGGAGTGGAAAAAGTCTACTACTTATACGGTTCTAAAGAATCTATGTGAAAAGGGTATCTTTCAAAATCAAAATGCAGTTGTTACATCATTATTAAAAAAGGATGAGTTTTACGCAAAGCAGAGTAGGCGTTTTGTGGAGGATACCTTTGGAGGTTCACTACCCAAATTCCTGACAGCTTTTATCGGCGGCAAAAAGCTCAGCGACCGTCAGGCTGAAGAACTGAAAAAGCTGATCGACGAGAACAGAGGTTAATGCTTATGTGGTGCTATACGCTGTTTCCTATAATTCTGAATATGAGTATTACCGCAGGGATTGTTATCGTTCTTGTGCTGCTTGCCCGTCTGCCGCTGAAAAAAGCGCCGAGAGTGTTTTCCTATGCGCTGTGGGCAGTCGTATTATTTCGGCTTCTCTGTCCCATATCGTTTTCCACGGACTTTTCACTATTGGGCATCTTTCATTCTCCAGCCGTAACAAACGGCAGCATCACCTATATCCCCACCGATATCGTTCACACGGCAAACCCACAGTTGGATTTGCCGCTTCCGGGTATCAGCCAAGTCATCAATGAAACCCTGCCGCAGGGTGATGAACAGACAGTTGCCGACCCGCTGGAAGCGCCGATGGCGATTGCTACGTTCCTGTGGCTTTTCGGCATCGCGGCGATGCTGATTTACAGTATCGTTTCGGTACTGATTTTGAAAAACCACCTGCAAAGCGCACGGAATGTTGAGCAGAACATTTATGAAGCTGATAACTTGAAAACACCCTTTGTGCTTGGCATATTCAAACCGAGAATTTTCATTCCTGCCAGACTGACGACAGAGGAAAAAAGCTATATCATCCGGCATGAGCAGACACATATCCGCAGGCTTGACCATATTATAAAGCCTTTTGCCTTTATGGTGCTGAGCCTTCATTGGTTCAATCCTCTGGTGTGGGTTGCCTTTGTATTGATGGGTACAGATATGGAAATTTCCTGTGATGAGAGAGTGATCAAGGAAATGGGTGGCGAAATCAAAAAGCCTTATGCCGCTTCGCTTTTATCCCTTGCAACCGGAAAGCGTATCCTGAATGGCAGTCCACTTGCCTTCGGTGAGGGCAACGTGGAGGGCAGAATCAAAAATGTGCTTAATTATAGAAAACCCACGTTTTGGATGATTGCTGTGGCGGTCATCGCCATAATCGCCGTTGGAATTGGCCTGCTGGTAAACCCTGTTGACGATGAGCCGGATTTGTCATTTTTGAACCCCGGTAATCTTATTGCTTATATTTCCGAGATTAAGCAAATCGAAGTAACTTCGGCTAAATATGGCGCAACCTATGTTTCGGGTTCTGAACTGGCTAAATGGCTGGACAATGCTGAAAACGACTGGAGCAAAAAGCTCATAACCCCGTCCAAAGAACCGGAACCCACGATTGCAGTTCATATTGAAGATGCCATTGACCATAGTATTTGTTTTTTTGCTTCCGATCCTTCCCTGGCCCTTGTGGTGTATGGCGATGAGAAACGATATTACAATATTCCACAAGAGGATTACGAGGCCATGGAAGAAGTAACGTTATTGGGAAGTACGCATATTCAGAACATAGTACTGACCGACTATAAGGATAGAAAAGCTGCCGCCTCCGTTACCGTAACGGATACGGAGGCGATTAAGCGTATGTCGGTTATGGTTCTGAAAGGTGATAAGGAAAAACGATACGTGACTGTAGACGATATACCTCCAGTATCTGACTATATCCGAATCAATTTTAAGCACTTTGAAGATAGTCAGACGATAACGTACTATGTTTACAGCCAAGATGAAAAGAGCTATATTGAGAAGCCCTACAGCCGCATCAATAAAATCAACCCGGCAACGATGCAGGCCATCACGGCTATCCTTTCCGTCCAGGACAATGTAAATCCCGGGCAGGGCCTCACACCCTATGCAGCACAGCAGACGTCACTCGAACCGATTACCGTCAAATGGTCACCCGAGCAGCGTATTGATGCTGTTGGGATGGCAGAATTGGATTATGCATCGGGCGACATTGTGATTTTCCACGGCTATTTCGGACTGTTTGTTTACGATCTCAATTCTCTTCAAATTATCCGAAGTCTGGATTTAAAACCGCTTAATTGTACCGCAAATCAGGGTGACGATTACTGTGACGTTACGGTTAGCACGGATGGAAACACAGTCCAACTCCATCGCATGAGTAGTGATAATATGTACGTCTATACCGTTTCAGACCATACCCTGCAAGAAATGCCGTATAAACGTATGAGTGATCAATTTGGCAGCAATTTTGTTCCAATTGAAGATGTAGTTGATTCAAAACAACTTGGGCTTTACAGTTATAATGCCATCAAATTCGACACGGGTGAATATGGGTATCTCCATACCTCCGATTGGAGGCTGGGTACATTTACCTATATACGCGATGATATGATATACAGGTTGTTTGATATAAACGCATTGGAAGATACAAACTCCCAAAATTCTGCCGGAGCCGAAATTGTCGACAGCATAAGTGGAGATCTTATAACAAGTCATAGTGATATTGAGATAACAAATAAGTGGATAAGTAAGGATTTTGGATATACTGTTTTGTTTGGTTCTCTCAAGGACGACCCACAGCAGGGAGTCGCTGTGGTAATTCCGACCGGAGATCAGAAAGATAAAAATGAACAAAATGTCCTTACTCCGGAAAAGCATGGGGCAATAAAAGCGGAAAGTTTGGGCGCAAAGGCATCCATACTGGATGTCGTTGCCGAAGACGGTTACAGGTGAATTTTTAATGTATACAATGGGTTTGACCCTAAAAAATAAAAATCGACTTAGCTTTTAATATATGACAGACAGTTGTCAGGTCAAAGGTAATATACTAACTTATAAAACTATTGATTTCAAGGTTAATGATTGTGAACAGGCAGGGGTATTCTACCAACATAGGAAACGCCTTTGAATCCAGTACGATTATTTGCATTGAGTTTACGGTTCTTGATATTCTCTTCAGGAAGGCAGATTCGTAGATTTATCCGACGATTGTCCAACGGATCACCCGAGATGTGATCTACAAATACTTCTCGACCGCAGTCTTGGATGCCCATCAGCAGGCGGGCCAGATAAATTTGTTTACCTTTGCGTTTTGTTTTGACATAGCCTTTTTGATTAACCCACCATGTATAGCCGCTGATAAGTGACCAATCAGCATCATCAATCTGGAAGGTGTCACCGGTATTTGTTTGTATATGCATTCATTAAAACCCCCTGTTTGTGAGCAGTGGTCTTCAAAAATATCATCGGGAGCAATATAGATAGCAAAAAAACATTGATCAAGCGGAACTAATTCAATGCGTTGGTCAATAATAAAGGTCAAGCTGCTTGTTTCCTGTAATTGTGATACAACTCTCCTAGAATCGGCTCAGAAACCAAAACCGTATCAGCAGCGGAAGAACCCGGCCATTCAACTGAGGGAACAGGTGTCTGGCAATCAATACCTTGGTGAGTCCTTGCAGAATTGTAATATTTGTTTATATATTCGCTAAGTAGAGATTCGAGGTGCCTTTGGTTGAACGGAAAGATATAATCAAGCAATTCTCTGCGGAGAATGCCAATAACTCTCTCACATATACCATTTTGCCATGGGCAGTGATAACCGGTTTTCTTGGATTTGATATTAGTGTTCTTGAGGAATTGCTGAAAGTAGGCCGATGTAAAAATAGCGTCGTTGTCATGGATCAGATATTCCGGAGTTACGTCATAGGGTGTGGCATCTCTGATCTGCTGTGCTACCCAAGCAGAGGGGGATTGGAAGTAACGGCAAAATGTTCGATCTTCCTGCGGTCATGGCTGATAATAACAAAAAAATCCATAGCCAAAATACCCTTTTTATGGTTATGAAGAAAGGTTTTCCAAGACTGAATTTGTTTTTCGCTTGGGGAACTTGGTGATTTGGGGATGTATTTTGCAATGGTGTTGGGGACGGGAGCATCAGTAATACCAAGGTTAACCATCCGCTCATGAATCTTCTCAGGAGAAAGCAAAGGATTTTCCCGATGAATTCTTTTGATCAGGGCTATTGTTGCGGGAGAAATTTTTGGTCTGCCGGACTTTCGAGATTTCCGTGTCCAGAAAAACTTGAATGACTTCCGATGACTGCCAATCAGGTAGGAGTCTTGATAAGAATCTCCATAACTGCCGGAATGCCGGTGTGAAGCGTGGCTTAGAGATTTTTTCGTTTACTATTTGCTGCTGAGTGATATATAGTTGGCTGCGTAGAGCTAAAATCTCCATATCTTTGGCAAAATTAGATATTAATCTTGTACGGAAAAAGCAAGTAATTATTTGGATCCAGTTTCTGAGATACAAACCAAGAGCATAAAAATCAATCAAGAAATCAACCCCAGTAAGAGTATATAAGATCTAACTTATGTTCTCACAGGTTGAAAATATTGTAAATAGAACTTGCCTGTAAAGATTAAAGTATATCAATTCACGGTTTGGGTTTTATTTTTTCGTTAATTTTGTTCCAGATGATATTTTTGAAGGCTACAATATGAAGCCTTGCAAATAAAGGGCTTAGAGCATTTCTGTATAGCATATAAGTGATACGACCCTTGAGGATATAAAACAGATGACATAGCCGTTAAATGCAGTAATGACGATGTTTAGGACGTATTCACTTTTGATTATATATATTTCTCTTCAGAGAATGAATATCCTAACTGAGCAATCATGTTTACCATCTCATCAATTTCATTCTTCATGAAAAGAATATGAGTAGTTAATGGAGCGGTATAAAACGCTAATGAATGATTACTGCTGGTCTTATCAATTTCACCTGCGTATTTTCCGTTTCCCCCGTGTAGAGTTTGGTAATTGGCAGCACACTTCGAAAAGCTTATGAATGTGGTTCCTTTGAGAGATTTATAACTAATGCCTTTTTCGGTTATAGCAACGATGCTACTGTCGGTTATATTAATGTAATCGGAAAAATCTATCAATTGAGGTTGGCAGCCCTCAAATGTAATGTCTATACGCTCTCTGTCGTATTCCAATATCCAATCGCCAAATTTAAAGTAAAGCTGAGTAAGAGTATTCCGCGACTCGGCGACGATGTCAAGGCCCCGATCATCATACAAATGAAATATTACGTTCAGATTAGTATTAAGCAGGAATATTGACGAAGTAAATTCGCAGAAGCCTCCGATATCCGACTTTATTATCTCTTCAAAAAGTTTTTCGATTTTTGCAGTATGTGTTTGTAAATCCCAATAACACCGTACCTCTTCCTCGGGTTCATCTCGTGAGTCATCCTGCGGTAATGTTACTGAGTGACGTTCCTGCGGTAACGGCAGACCGGTTATCCTGCAAAAGTTTTTAAGCAACTTCTTCTCGGATTTCTCTCTGTCTGGATATATAACCCAAAGCAACGTATCGAAGATACTTGGTGCATTTTGATAAACGGTATAGGCTCTTTGCAATGCTGCCCGTACATATTCTTTACTGAGCATTGTAAAGAAGCAATATGGAGAACCTACACCAATTTCAAACCGAATACCTATGGTAAAATTGTAAAAGATAGGGGGCTCGATTTTGTTAAGCCCAAGTCTATTTGCTGTCACAGTTACTTTTTCTTTCAGCATCATTATCCTCCGGAAGGTCTTTATTTATTATTGCCTGCAGAACATATGTTTGGTATAATTTAATTAGGGCAAATTCGCCATAATTAGAAGTCAAATTGGTTCTATTATAATGTTACCGAATTCAGTAACATTATAATTCCAACTGTCCGGAATTTCCGGATAGATCAATGGTCGTGCTAATGGTGTAAACCTATCGAATTCGATAGGTTTAAGAACAAAGGGGGCGAAGTACTTGGCAAAGAAAATGATTGTAAACGGGACTGAAATTGCAGTTGCACAATTTGAAGAGAAAGATTACATTTCTCTGACTGATATGGTCAGGAATATTGAAAATGGTTTGGCTTTAATAGAAAAATGGCTTCGTAATAAAAACACCATTGAATTTCTAGGGATATGGGAAGAGATGTATAATCCAGATTTTAATTCCCCCGAATTCGAGGGAATTAAAAATGAAGCTGGATTAAATCGTTTTGTATTGTCGGTTAAGCTAATTTTCTTTCTAGAAAAGTCAGCTATGCATTTAAAGAATATTAGGATAAAGAACAGAATGAAAAATAATTTATTTAGATACCGGAGGACAAAATGATGGATGGAAACAACATTCAACTATTTGAAGATAAGCGCATCCGTACAGCTTGGGATGAAGATGAGCAAGAGTGGTACTTTTCTGTGGTGGATGTAATATCAATTCTGACCGACCAATCAACGCCTCGGAGCGCGAGCACTTATTGGGCTGTTTTGAAAAAACGCATTATTGAAGAAGGTGCTCAACTGCTTACAAATTGTAAGCAGTTGAAAATGACAGCGGTCGATGGAAAAAAACGATTGACTGATGTTGCAAATACTGAACAGCTTTTGCGCATTATACAATCCATTCCGTCGCCAAAAGCCGAACCATTCAAAATGTGGCTTGCTCAGGTTGGACGTGAAAGGATTGAGGAAACCATTGATCCAGAGCTCACCATCGATCGTGCCCTTACTACATACCTGAAAAAGGGTTATACACGCGAGTGGATTAACCAGCGATTACAGGCAATTCAAGTACGTAAAGAACTTACCGATGAATGGGATGATCGTGGTGTAAAGCAGGGGCAAGAATACGCTATACTGACCGACGAAATTACAAGAGCATGGTCCGGAATGACAACTCGACAGTACAAACAGCTTAAGGGGTTGAAAAAGGAAAATCTCCGCGACAACATGTCTACATTGGAACTGGTTTTGAATATGCTCGCAGAGGCTACCACAACAGAGATTTCTAAGACAACTGAGCCGCAAATTTTCGAAGAGAATAAGCGTGTAGCGCAGCGCGGCGGTCGAATTGCTGGAAATGCACGCAAAGAAATTGAAGCGGATACGGGAAAGCCAGTCATTACGAAAAAGAACGCTGTTGATTTTTCCCGGCTTATTACTGATGTTATTGAAGAGTCTGAAAAAGATGGTAAGGATAAGTAATTGCATCGAATAAAGCCTTCAGGATGCCGACACGCTTTTGAAGGCTTTATTGCATACAATTTTATTTAAGTTGTTAAGAAAAAGCATGGCCTATATTTCAAAAAAACGAACTGAACAGGTACCTTTTTCTGAAATACAGGTTACCGGCAAGGCACTCCCCTGCTCCCCTGACATCTTTTTTGTACACTCGTTCCACGTGGAGTGCGTAATAGGAATGCAAAGGAAAGATACGTAGAAATCCTTAGTTTTCAACACTTGGCGAGATATATGACTTTCACGACGGATGGCGATGATTTCAGGAATAAGGTGTTGAAAGATAAAATTGATGTTTCAGTTGTGTTGGACATGGAGTGTGTAGACATGTTTACACGGTGCTTTGATTAGAGTGTTCAGGCATGTCTATATTACGCAGTGTGAAGCAAATATAAGATTGGGCAATGATGAGAGGATGTCGGTTTTTACCCGGCGTTCTCTTTTTATATAGTTGATAAAAATCTCAAAAGTAAGAAGATTAAGGTTTGAGAATAGAAACCGATTCAATAAATTAGCAAGGTGATCGTTGTGCCGGCTCCCTTTTTCTTTATAAAACTAGGTAATATTCGTCTAAAATGGTTCGCGCGATGGAATAAGAAGTATGATGTAATTTGATAAAAAATAAAATGTCTATATCATATTGATAAGTATTTAAAACTTGCCACCTATCTTATTATTCAAAACAAATCAAGATAAATCTTATTA
The DNA here is from genome assembly GCA_002423425.1 of Peptococcaceae bacterium UBA6116. Lineage (GTDB taxonomy): Bacteria > Bacillota > Desulfitobacteriia > Desulfitobacteriales > Syntrophobotulaceae > UBA6116. The sequence goes on along the minus strand of DIWC01000006.1, from coordinate 10,732 downwards.
AACCTCGATAATCATTTATAAATCGTATTCCTATCTGTCGTTTTCAGGTGTATAATAGAGAAATATTGGATATTTACATACAGGCATTGTTATTTGCGACCGAAGGGAGATTTATCATGAGTGAAGCTGAAAACAGGTGGCTTTCGATGACCGAAATATGTCAGCATCTCGGGATTAGTCGTGATACCGCCATAAAATGGATTAACAAAAATAATTTGCCTGCTCACAAAATTGGCCGTTTGTGGAAATTTAAAACTTCGGAGGTAGACGAGTGGGTAAAATCTGGTGGTACTACAGAAAAATAAGATGGCAATTACGTGTAAAGGAGGAGCAACATGGGGGCAGTACTCAAGGTTATTGAAAAGGAAACGACGGGAGTGAGCTTTAACTCACATAAATATTGCTATGATACTAGCGACAGAAGTGGCATTGATTACGATGATAACAAGGATATAGAATGGAAAGAGTATGGCGAAACAGAAAAACTCACCAAACCAGTTAATTTAAAAGACGCTGCCGATGCGAGACGTGGCTATCCCTCGATTTTCTCCTTTTTCCTCGACGGATCGCGCCACACTTATAAGGTTGACGACATGTCGTTCCAAAAAAATGTATACCCTATCATTGCAGGCCAAATCGGTGTAGGCTGTTGTGAACGTCGTGATTTAACACTGCAACCGGCTTCATTATTTGAAAGAAAACTTGTTATTGCTTTGCCAGATCGGGCGTTTAGCACCGATTGGGATGGTCAGGATCAGGCAAGGCCTTTATTAGAAAAAATTAATAATAATGCACACCTTAGAAGCTGCCAGCCAATTCGTTTTAGCGATTTGCTGATTTATGATACAAATAAAGATGATAAATTTGAGAAAAAAGGTATTGCGAAAATTCAAGACTATATGATTGAGCTCGAAAAACAATTGGTTGCAGATTTGGTGGCTGCAGGTAAGTTGGATGAGTCTAACTATTTAATCAAAGATGGTTCTCTTGATTATCAGAAAGTATCAACGAAAAAGAATAAGCATGCGCTAAATTTGAGTAGCGAGCATATTCGTAATAATTATCGACGAGTAATAGGAGTGTCCAAGTCATTTGACCCCACGAAATGCCTTGTACATGGTGGAGGAACAAACTCAAATATAATTGCGAATCTAAAGCTTTATGAGAGAACACCCGCCTTTCGATATACTTCATCACGAGCAAGTGCTGATTTTTGTATTTGGTATCTCCGGATTAGAGATGCAAGCTACACACATAGTGTTTTTGATGGAGTGCTAAAAATTGAAAAGCTTATCGTAACCGAAAAAGAGCGAATTCACGGTATTGAAACGGACGATATAAATAATATTACTGCATATTTGATAAATGAACGGAATCCGGTTTGTTACGGTGCAGATGATAGATGGGCAAATCATTTATATCCTGTGTACCTAACGGAGCAGTATGTTAAGAGCAAGTATTTGAGCAATGATTTATTTATTCAACTTTTTTAGGGGGTAGTGATATGAGTCTAATTGGACGTGTTATAGCAACAGAAAAAGTACCAACGACTATTGACAGTTTCTGTTTTTGGACAAATATTAATTTGATTCTTAATCCGTTTGATGTGGTTAAGGTCGAACATATCAACGGGAGCAAGACATTTGCAGTAATCGAAGAAATTTCGCATATCACCGATTCTGCCAGCTTCCTCTCTAATTTTATATCAAACGATTTTGGAGATGTAAATACTGATGCTCCAACCCTTCGTATAGGTATGAACTATGCGAAAGCAAATGTAGTTGGAAATGATAAAAACATTTTCATCCCTGTTCAAAGTGGACAAAGAGTATATTTGGCAAGTAGAGATGAGGTAAGCGAGGCTCTTGGCCTTGCGGATATAAAGAATCCTTTGGTATGTGGATATCTTGAAATGTACGAAAACTCCGGTGACGACAACAAGATTACTTTGCCAGTAAATGTTGATTCCAAATTTCTCATTGGGCCGGAAGGTGCACACTTGAATATCTCCGGTATTTCTGGCTTAGCGGCAAAGACATCATATGCGATGTTCTTGTTGAAAGCTATACAGGACAAGTATCTCAATATGGAAGAGGAAGACGCTGAAAATGACAGTGTTGCCTTTGTTGTGTTCAATGTCAAAGGACGTGATCTGCTAGCCATTGACGAACCAAACGATTTTGAGGGAAAAACAGAAGAGGCAGAAACAGTGAAAGCCAAATACAAGATGCTTGGTCTGTCAACAAAGCCTTTCAGTCAGGTTAAGTACTTTTACCCATATTCTACAAAAACAAAATCGAACTCCTATGCGCCCAAGGAGCTCTTCGACAAACAGAAACAACAGAAAAAGGCGTTCCAATATAAGTTTACATATGAACAAGACAAAGATACCCTCGATTTAATGTTCTCGAATGTTGAAGATTCCACACAAACAATGGCTGGAATTATCAATCAGATTGTCGATGGGCAAAATGGCTTTAATATTATTTCAACTTGGCAAAATTTCGTAAAAAAGCTTGAGGAACAAGGTGAAGCTGGGAATACAGCGAACTCTAAAAATAAAGAAATTGGAGTCTTGAGTTGGAGAAAATTCACAAGGCATATAAAGAAATCTGTATATAATAATCCACTGTTCAATGATCTTGACGAGGGCAACGGTGAAGTTCGTATAGCCGATAAGATTTCCGATATTCAAAAGAACGATGTATACGTGGTAGACATTGCTAAACTGGACTCCGATATGCAAGCGTACGTATTTGGCAATGTAATACGAGAACTATATAACTTTCAGTTGGAGGAAAAGAATTATAGCAACGGTAAATGCCCGCCCTCAAAAATTATCGTGTTCATTGACGAACTGAACAAGTTCGCATCAAAGGATTCTCCCAAGGATTCTCCCATTTTGAGGCAGATACTTGATATCGCCGAAAGAGGGCGTTCTTTGGGTGTGGTGCTGTTTGCCGCAGAGCAATTCAAGAGTGCCATTCACAATAGAGTTTCCGGCAATTGTTCAACTTTTGCATATGGCCGCACTAATGCTATTGAACTCTCCAACAGCGAGTATAAGTATATTCCCTCTGTCTATAAAAATATGATGACTCGTTTGAAGCAGGGTGAATACATCGTTCAGAATCCGATCTTCAGATCGCTCCTCAATATTAAATTTCCGGAGCCAATTTACAAACAGTTTAAGTGACAAGGGGGATAATATTGTGAGCGAGATAAAAATAGGAAAAAACGCGATCGAGAATTTAACCCGCGGAATGTATGAGGATTCCAAGATAATTTATAGAGAATACATACAGAATGCCGCTGATCAGATTGATTATGCGATAAAACACTCTTTGTTTGAAGAAGATATGTTTATTGATATAAAAATTAACAAGAATGGTCGAAATATCGTCATAAAAGATAATGCAACAGGCGTTAGGCGGGATATGATTGAGTCCACCCTCGCATATGTTGCCGATTCAGATAAGATTAAAGGCGAAGCGAAAGGTTTCCGTGGTATTGGTCGTTTGGGAGGTTTGGCTTATTGTGAAAAGCTTCGCTTCATAACTACGGCTAAAGGTGAAAATCAAAAAACAATTATGACTTGGGATGCGAAAGTGCTTAGTAAAATGCTTGATGATGAAACGGTCAAAGATGCTGCTGGAATGCTTCTGCAAAAAATTATTACCTACGAAAATGAAGAATGTCCTACAGATGATCATTATTTTATTGTGGAGATGCTCGGCATTACAAATGAAAATGTTGATCTGCTGGATAGTGAAAAGGTCAGAGAATACATTGCGCTTAATGCACCGGTAACTTATGATAGTAAGTTCTACTATAAGCAGAGAATATATGAATACCTTCAGGAAAAAGCGTTCCCCAAAAACGAATACAAAGTATTTGTGGATGGCGAAGATATCTTAAAACTATATACCACAACTCTTTTTGAGAGGAACCCTGCAGGGCAACGTCGGAAGTACGACGATGTTTATAATATCAGAATTCAGGAATTCCACAACGATAATGGCGAGCTGCTTGCATGGATGTGGTACGGAATCAGTCGATTTGAAAAACAAATTCCGTATCCACTAAATGAGACGGCTGGTATAAGACTACGCCAATCAAATATCCAAATCGGTAATGAGCGCACATTAATCCCTCTTTTCAAGGAAGCAAGAGGCAATCTGTATTTTATTGGCGAGGTTCATGCTATCCATAAGGATCTAACTCCAAATGCGCGAAGAGATTACTTTAACGAAAACAATGTAAGGAACGATTTTGAAGCGCAACTTAAATATTTCTTTTATTCAACGCTGCACTCGCTATATATTGATGCAAACCGCGCCAAAAATGCTTACAAAAAAGAGATTGCCCTTCATACAAAAGAGGATGAATATTCTAAAAAGAAAGGTCGTTTTGTAAGCGACCGAGAAAAGCAAAAGATTGAGCAGGAAATCGAAGTTGCTATAACGGAGGTTGAAAAAGCAAAGAAAGACATCGCGCGATTGAAGGTTAAAGCAGAGAGCGATGATGTTTTTAGTGTTGTTCTTATGCACATTGAGGATAACCATAAAAAGACCTTGAAAAATGCCGGATTTTCGAAATCAACTCCGAAGCCATCGACACCACCTGTTCCTGAAGAACAGCTACAGAAAAAGAAAAAGGGATATCTCGTTGAAGAACTTTCAAATTTGCCAGATAAACAGAGGAAATTGGTTTCGCGTATATACGATATTATCGCACTGAATCTTCCTCCTGAACAAAGCGAAGAATTGATCAACAAAATACAGGAGGAACTGAAAAATGCCAAGAAGAATTCTGCTAATTGAGCCGAATTATAAAAATAAATACCCTCCCATTGGCCTTATGAAAATTGCTACTTATCACAAGATGCTTGGCGACGAGGTACGGTTTTTCAAGGGAGAGTTTACAGACTTCATTCTGGAACAAATATACGAAGAGTTGCTGGAAAAGCTGTCTGCCAACGATGACTCTATCGAATGGACAGAACACCGGGTAGACATTATTCAGTACATTAAAAAAGGTCTATCTGCAAAGTATTCTGAACTGACGGCTTTGAGTGAAAGTCAGTTAGTAGGCGAAAACCTGAAGTACTATAGACGGTATTTTAATAAAAAGGAATATATGGATGATCCCAGATGGGACAGGGTATGCATTTCTACTTTGTTTACATTTTATTGGGAACAGACCATCAATACAATAAACTTTTTTAAACGAACCTGTAAAAATATTGGTGAAGTTAAGATCGGCGGTGTTGCTGCAACGCTTCTCCCTGATGAGATAAAAAAGGAAACGGGCATTTATCCTCATATTGGCCTTTTAGACAAAGGCGGTGAGTATGATGATAATGATATTATTATTGATCATCTTCCGTTGGATTACTCAATTTTAAATGAGATCAATTATGTCTATCCAGAGAATGACGGTTATTATGCATACATGACTCGTGGTTGCGTAAACAATTGTCCTTTTTGTGCTGTACCACAGCTTGAACCGCAATATAATTGTTTTGTCAGTATCAAAGAGCAAATAAAGTATGTTGCAGAAACCTTTGGCGATAAGCGCAATTTGCTTTTGCTTGATAATAATGTATTGGCCTCCAAGCGTTTCGATGACATAATAGATGAAATCAAAGAGTGTGGATTTTATGCAGGTGCGACATACGTTGAACCCAATAAATATTCAGTGTTAATCAAAGACATGAGAAGATTAACCTTGAACTATCGTAGCCATATAAAAAGCATCGTCAACTTATATAAATGGTTGTATAAAAAAGTAGACGATAAAAACAAAAGCAGTATTTACTCTGTCTTATATGAGAATAAATTGCTGAGTGTTGATGCTGCAACCAAAGAATCCATACTTGCTGTTGATAATTTTTTTGCTCCTTTGTTTGAAAAATACAGGAACAAGAGCGTCAAGGCACGTTATGTAGATTTCAATCAAGGTGTTGATGCACGTTTATTAACATCTGAAAAAATGAAAAGACTGGCCGAAATACCAATTCGTCCCTTGCGAATAGCTTTTGATGCTTGGAGCTTGAGAAAAGTATATGAAGACGCTGTACGGTTGGCTGTTGCAAACGGCATACGAGATATGTCCAACTATTTGTTATATAATTATGAAGAAAAGCCGGTTGACTTATACCGTCGTTTAAAATTAAACATCGATTTATGCGAAGAATTAGATGTTAGCATTTACTCGTTTCCAATGAAATATCACCCGATTCAAGACCCCGAATATTTTAGAAACAGAACATTTATCGGAAAACACTGGAATAGAAAATTTATACGTTCAATCCAAGCTATTCTTAATTCCACGAAAGGAAAGGTCGGTAGGGGTAAGACATTCTTTGAAAAGGCATTTGGCTGTGATGAGGACGAATATAAAAAACTTCTATATATGCCTGAAGTTATGATTATTTATCGTTTCTATTATGAAAAAAACGGTACGACGGATGCCTGGTGGAATGCATTTTCATCGCTCTCACCGGAAAAGATAGAATTTGTAACGCCAGTCATTCATGGTAATAATTTTAGTGATATCTATTCGCTGACTTCGGATAAGGATATTATAAATGTGCTGGAATACTACACCATCACACGTGATGATGCCGAAGAAGAAATTAAAGCTATCGATAAAACTGTCAATTTATGAATTCTTTCTAATGGATATCTTTGATTATAAGATGCACCTAAGGCAGATGGGAGCTCAACAGTTCGAATAAATCGGACAGTCTGAGATTAGGTGTGATAAATAAGACTTTTGACATAACCTGTCATATTAAAATTAAATAATCAAATGAATAAGAGAACATAGGCTTTTTAGCTTGTGTTTTCTTTTCATATATAAAGTTAGTAAAAAAAGCCGTTTGCTTTATTGTACCGATTTAAAGCAAGCGGCTTTTTATGCGTGAAAGGAGGAATTTTAATGTCAAAAGTAATCGCCCTTGCCAATCAAAAAGGCGGAACGGGGAAAACTACGACGGCGGTCAATCTTGGGATCGGACTTGCGGTACAGGGTAAAAAAGTGCTGCTGGTGGACGCGGACGCACAGGGGAACTTGACAGATTCATTGGGCTATCAGGAGCCGGATAATCTGCCCATTTCGTTGTCCAGCATCCTGACGAAGACCATGATGGAGGAATCGTATGAGGCCGATGAGGGTATTCTTCACCATGCGGAAGGCGTTGACCTGATGCCGGGCAACATTGAACTGTCTGCCATTGAGGTATCACTGGTCAACACCATGAGCCGGGAAACGGTACTACGCACATATATCAACACGGTCAAAGACAAGTATGATTATGTGTTGATAGATTGCATGCCCTCTCTTGGCATGATGACGATCAATGCCCTTGCCGCCGCAGACAGCGTGATTATTCCCGTTCAAGCCCACTATCTTCCTGCTAAAGGAATGACACAGCTTTTACAAACCATTGCCAGGGTAAGACGGCAAATCAATCCCAAGCTGTCCATTGACGGTGTTCTGCTCACAATGTTAGATAACCGCACCAACTTTGCAAAAGACATTTTCTTTATTCTCCGACGGGACTACGGCGGCAAGTTACGAGTTTTTCAAACAGAAATCCCCCTGTCAATTCGGGCGGCTGAAACAAGCGCTCAGGGAAAAAGCATCTATGCATTCGATCCGCACGGAATAGCCGCCAAAGCCTATCAAGCCTTTACGAAGGAGGTGCAGGACATTGGCGAAAAGCAACGCAAGAGACAGCATCAAGTTGGCCTCAGTAGATGAATTGTTTTCCACGGAGGAAAGTCGTGCTGATAGTCAGCGAGAAAAGGTACTGGATATTCCCCTGACGGAAATCAGTGATTTCCCAAATCATCCTTTTAAAGTGAAAGCTGATGAAGGTATGCTGGAAATGGCCGACAGCGTAAAACAATATGGTGTTTTAGTTCCCGGACTTGTTCGCACCAAAGCGGACGGAGGTTATGAAATGGTGGCCGGACACCGCCGCAAAAAAGCAAGCGAACTTGCGGGCAAGGAAACAATGCCCTGTATTGTCCGTGAATTGGACGACGATGCCGCCACGATTATCATGGTTGACAGCAATCTGCAACGGGAAAGTATTTTGCCGAGCGAAAAAGCCTTCGCATATAAGATGAAGCTGGAAGCCATCAAAAGGAAGGCGGGCAGACCTTCAAAAGAAAATCCCCGACAAGTTGTCGGAGATTTTGAAAGTGCTGATGTTATAGGCAAAGATTCAGGAGAAAGCGGCAGACAAATTCAACGCTATATCCGTCTAACCGAACTCATACCGCCCATGCTTGAAATGGTGGATGAAAAACAAATTGCATTTAATCCGGCTGTGGAGCTTTCCTACTTAGCCGAAAAGGAACAGCAAGACTTATATAACACCATACAGTCGGAGGACTGTACTCCATCTTTAGCACAAGCACAGCGTATGAAAAAGCTCAGTCAGGACGGCAGGCTAAATGTGGATGTCATTTTCTCCATTCTCACCGAAGAAAAGCCTAATCAAAAGGAAAAATTCAATATCCAGCGGGAACGCATTGACCGCTTTTTCCCCAAGAGCTTTTCAGAAAAGCAAAAGGAGGACTTGATCGTTCAGCTACTGGAAGGCTGGTACAAAAAGCGGCAGCGTGAACAGGAACGATAAGCCGAGTGTCGCGTGATGTTCGCTCTCATATAAATGAGGGCGTTTTTTTGTGCCCTTTTTGAGAAAGGAGGTGCTGCCATGTACTTTACAAAAGGGCCTCTGCGCAAATATGAGCGCATGATGCAGGAAAAGCCCAAGCATGAACGTGATCCTGTAAAAACAATGCAGGAGCGGGATTGTAAGCATTGCCTGCATTTTGATAAGCAGCGCGAGAAATGCAGCAAGAAAAAGTGCGTCATCTTTGATGACTGACGAAATGATTTTACACCAAGGGGGTAGACCGTCTTTTGCTTGCAGGCGTCTCACAGCGGACTTGCGGTTTCCCCCTCCCCACACCCCACCCCAAAAAACTTACCAGCCGAAAGAAATATTTATTTCTTTCGGCTGGTAATATCACAAATTTACACAGAAAGGAGTCTAGTTTATGAAACAGACGGCAAAGAAAAAAAAACAAGGTTTTCCGTACCCTGATCCGCCTCATCCATACCGGTGAGAAAGCGGCACAGGATGACAGTCATGTGTCTGTCGTAAAGGAAAAGAATGAAAAGCAGCCAAGACAGCCACCCTTTTTTTTCGGTAGGTAAAACCGTCCTTTATTCTAAAAACCTGAAAGGAGGAACAGAACAACTTGAAGCTACTGAAAAATCGGATATTTTTAAGCGTCCTCTGCCTTGTACTGGCGGCGGGTGTTTCGTTTTTGCTCCTGCCGCACTTTTACGAGAACAAAAGTGCAATAGTCGTGGTGCTACGGGCGGCGGAGGACATCCCGACAGGAACAGAGCTTACGGAGAATCACCTTGTCAGCGTCGAGGTGGGTGGTTATGGTTTGCCGGAGGGCGTACTCAATGATCAGTCCCTGATTGTGGGTAAGGTTGTGCAGACCGCCATCGCCAAGGGGGATTACTTCTTTCCCCAAAAGCTCGGCAGCTTTGTTGCCGATGAGCTGCTAGACCGCATTGTGAAAAACAACCAGCGCTTTGTTACCATCAGCGTTCCAAGCATCGCGGCGGGACTTTCCTCCCATCTGCAAGTTGGCGATATTGTAACGATAGCCGTTTTTATGCAGAAGGCATCAAGCGGTCAGGACTCTTCCCCGCAAGTCATTCTCTATCCCGAATTGCACAGTCTGGAGGTTTATAGTGTAGAGAATGCCCGTACCCAAGATACCGCCGAAGTCCGGGAGCAGCTATCAAATGGTCAGTCAACTACTGGCGACCCCGTTCCCAAGACCATTACTCTGATTACCACCGAGGCCCAAGCCCAAAAGCTGATTGAAGCAGAGTACACGGGAAAATTGCATTTAATCTTTGAGAAACGAGGTGTGAGCCATGAGCAGTAAAATCTATGCCATTTGGGGCGGAAACAGCAGTGGCAAAACCACCTTTGCGGTTAATCTGGCCTGCGTCCTTTCCAAGCGTGATGTATTGGTGGGCCTCATTTCCTCCAATCTCACTTACGGGGAGCTGCAAACCTTCTTTGGTCAAGTTGTGTCCCCGGGAAAAGGGCTGTACGAAGCCTTGCATGAGGATAACCCAAATATCGGGGAGAAATTCACCGAGTATGGGGAAAGCAAAAACCTGTTTTTCATGTCCGTTCCCACTCACTATTCCAGCTTGCTCTGCGACACTGTTACCCTGGAAAGCGTGGAGCGAATGATGAACGCCGCATCCCTGGTGTTTGACATTCTTCTTGTGGATGGAGCTGCGGAAATCAATAACCCGGTATCGGACGTTGGACTGTGGCTGGCAGACAGGATTTTTACCCTGCACAGGCCAGCTATCGGAGCGCAGATGTGGTATCAGGGCGTTGCGGATTTTGTGCGGGAGCTGCATATTGCACAAAAGCAAACCCATATCCTGCTGGCCTCAAACGGCGAATTTGACGACAAGACCTATCAAAGCATGGTAGAGCTGCCTTTTGCCTATGAGCTGCCCTACATCAAACGGGCGGGCGAACTGGAAAACGCCGGAACACCCCTGTATTTCTTCCGTGACCGACCTTGCAGGCATTACAGCAAGGTGCTGGAGGAAATCGCAAACGGGATTAATATGGATAACTCGTGATGATAAAACAGTG
>DIWC01000018.1:639-84305 GCA_002423425.1 Peptococcaceae bacterium UBA6116 | reverse complement strand
ACTTTGAAGAAGGCGAAGTCGACTTCAGAGAACACGTCTAGAAATTACCTTGAACAAACCGTCTCAAGCTAAATGATGTGCTCCCCTTTAGGTAGACAGGTTAAATAATATTATCTGCTACAAAAAGGGGAGTATTTTTATGCCCAGAAACCAAACTAATTCAATGTGTGTCAAGCCGTACAATGATTAGAAACCGTTGTTTTCTGCAAAAAGAAAAAGGACAGAAGAACCGTCCCCCTGTCCCCTTGTCCCAGTCTAATGTTAGTCTGCGTAGGCACGTTCTCCGTGCTGTGTGATATCAAGTCCGACACTCTGTTCTTCGTCTGTTGCAGTGAGTGGCGTAATTAAGCCAATAATTTTTAGTAAAATGAAGGTTACAATCCCGCAATAGACGTAAGTTGCCAATATAGCGATTAATTGAACACCGACCTGATGAAAACTACCTGTGTAGAAAAGTCCGTCAGCGCCCAGGGAGTTAACCGATGTAGTACAGAATATACCGGTTGCAAGCGCTCCCCAAGTTCCGCCGATTCCATGAACTCCAAAGGCATCCAGCGCATCGTCGTAACCGAATTTACTTTTCATCTTAGCAACTGCAAAGTAGCAAATTGCGCCGGCCACAAAGCCAATAACGATAGAAGACGCTGGGGTTACAAAGCCGCAAGCCGGTGTAATCGCTACCAGACCTGCCACAGCGCCGGATGCAGCCCCTACAGCCGTTGGTTTTCCATGATGAAGCTTTTCAACGAGCAACCAACCCAGAACCGCTACTGCCGTAGCCACTTGTGTCGTAACAAAAGCGTTCGCAGCCACTCCGTCTGCTGCCAATTCACTCCCGGCATTAAATCCGAACCAGCCAAACCATAGCAGGGAAGCTCCGAGGATAACGTAAGGAACATTATGTGGAATCGTCGGATCAGATGCAATTTGCATTCGTTTGCCAATGGTGATACAAGCTACTAGTGCCGAGATCCCTGCACTGATATGAACGACGGTACCTCCGGCAAAATCCAAAGCTCCTAACTTTGCCAACCAGCCTCCACCCCAGACCCAGTGAGCGAGCGGTACATAAACCAGCAGACTCCAAAGTGCAAGTAATAAAACATAGGCGGGGAAACGCAGCCGTTCAGCCGTAGCACCCGTCATCAGAGCGGGTGTAATAATGGCGAACATCATCTGGAAAACCATGAATACAAGCGCAGGGATTGTTCCCCCTGGTCTTGGATCCGCACCGACTCCTTTTAGTAGTACATTGCTAAAATCACCAATGATTGAATTGACATCCGGACCAAACGCAAGCGAGTAGCCTACGGTCACCCAGATAATTGTTACAATGCCCATCGCGATAAAACTTTGCATAATAATTGACAACACGTTACGTTTTTTCACTAGGCCTCCGTAGAAAAAGGCTAGACCAGGTGTCATTAAAAGTACAAGGGCGCTGGAAACGAGCATAAAAGCTGTATCTCCTGAATTCATTTTTTTCTCCTCCTTTTTTTATCTAAAAAATATCTTAATTAATATAAAGGCCTCAGAAACATTTTTTTGTTTTTTCTGAGGCCTCATTGCCTTGTTATAATAAAATGATCTGATCTAATGTTTGCCTGTAAATATAAAGACCTCAGAAACAACTTTTTTGTTTTTCTGAGGCCTCATTGCCTTGTCATAATAAACTAATCTGATCTAACATTGCCTGAGTTATTTATTGAAATATTTCTTGTGTTTACTATAGTATTTCCTGAGCAATATGTAAAGTGGTTTTGCAGTTAAATATTGTATACAATTACGCCAGCCCCAATCCCCAGATTTCCTGCCCGCAGCTAATGCATTTTCCTTCCCGGGTTTTCATACCGATAATCGAATCTCTGGTAATAGCTTTTATGCCGCATTGAGGACAATAAGTGGTATTCCCTCCCGGCATGTTGCCAAGATAGACGTAGGGCAAGTATTCCTTGGCTAATGTCCAAAGCTCCTTTAACTCCTTCTCACCTGTCGCCTGAATTTGACTTTTATACGTAGGAAAATATCTGCTCAAATGCCAGGCAAGCGGTACTTTCAAGGCGGCGAGCCACTTTGCTAAGGCTTTTATTTCTGCCGGACTATCATTTAAAGTTGGAATCACCAGGGTGGTAATCTCAGTATGAACCTTACCGGCCAATCTTCCCACAGTATTAAGAACCCATTCTAATTTCCCTCCCGTATGCCGACGGTAAAATTCTTCCGTGAACCCTTTAATATCAATATTTACGGCATCGATGAATGGTATTAAATTTTCGAGATATTTTCCCTCAATGATTCCGTTGCTGACCAGAACAACTTTTCCACCTTGTTTCTTGATTAACGGTGCCGTTTCGGCAATCATTTCATACCATACCAAGGGTTCGGAATAGGTAAAACAGATACCAAGAGACTGATCTTTTTCAGCAAGGAGTGCCAATTGCTCGGGCAAAATCTTTTCCCCATGTTCATACTTTTGAGAAATCTCATGATTCTGGCAAAAAAAACATTTTAAATTGCAGCCGTAACCTCCGACCGATAAAATCCTGCTTCCGGGGAAAAAATGATACAACGGTTTTTTTTCGATAGGATCCAAATGCCAGGCCGCAATTTCCCCGTAAGTTAAAGATACCATCCTGCCGTTTCTATTTTCTCTGGCCTGGCATAACCCGGTTTTGCCTTCTTGCAGTTTACAATGATGCGGACAAAGAGAGCATTCTACAACATCGGCCATCATTCATAATCCTCCGTCCCTAAGCTTTATGACCTATCCTTTATTATCTATGAATAGAAGCTTCCAGCTACTTGTAGTATTTGTGTTTTTTGCTTAGTGAACCGTAAGCAGAGAAGCGTTAAGAGCGTAGCTGATGAGCGTTAAACTGTGCCGTTGGTTGACTTCAGGTATTACCTTAAGGTTTGGCACAGTAGCGAGATCAGCAAGTGAATAGCTTCGGCGCGGGGTGAGCGGGCAAAAAACACAAATACTACTCAAAGTACCTTTCAACCTCAAACCGCCATAGCCCAACTTCTTCATCAGATAGAATCCCCGCTTTTTGTTTAGCAATTTCTACCTGCTCTTCTACGGAATCCACCCCTTCGAGATGAGGCAAAAGCAGCCCCACCCGGCCACCGCGGCGTACAACCACGCCATAACGATAAGGGTCCAATTCATCATTACTGGAAACTTTCTCAAGATCTCCAAGAATATCAACGGAAATAGCAAGCAAAGACAATTCCTCCGCTGCAACCGGCCGGAAACGCGGATCTTGGGTACCGGCGGAAATAGCATTATGTTTTATTTCCGAAGCAAGGTTTTCTCTAACCGGTTGGACTGTACCGATACAGCCGCGTAAATTTCCCTCCTTTTTAAGAGTGACAAAACAACTTCTCTTTTCCTTTAACAGCGGGTCGCCCGGAATAATAAGTTTGTCAAAAGCTTGCGCCGTAAGATGGTAAGTTAAACATTCCCTAGCAAATCCGGCAATAGGTGACGAACGATAGATCTCGGCCACGAGGTAGCCTACACCAAAGGGCCCTTCATAAGAAAGAACTTTAACTTCCCCTTCCCTTGCACCGAGAGCAAATAACAAAGAGTTATAACCACATTGAGCCGCTTCTTCCAACAAGTCATGCGGAATTCCTCTAATCAAGCTAGTATCTTTCTTCAATCCTTTAACAATAAGATTATCCATCTTAGGTCCGGAAGGGTGGAAACCATATGGGCTATCTTCTTTTAGCCTATGAGAAAGGTCACCGCTGGCAACTAAAGCGCAGCGTTGGTCCGAATCATTGAGAATTTGTCCGACTTGTCTTCCATATTTCTCAGCATTTTTTGTAGGCATGCCTAAAACAACAATTTTCCCTTCCCACCCGGCTCTCCTGAGAAAATAAAGCGGAACTAAAGCTCCATGATCAAGTTCGCTTTCGACAGGAACTGTTTCGCCAATTTGTTCTGTGATGGTCTCCCTGATTTTTTCATCCGCCTTATAAATCAATTGAACTTGGCTTGCCCCAAACTGTTTAAAACTGCCGCTTAAGGTACTTCCTTTGAGATAAGTCATCCCTTTTTCCGTTAACAATGTATGAGGCGAAACGATCAGTACTGTTTGTACTTTCATTTGAACAATTTCATTTGCGAGCCTATCATAACCTTCAATTGTCTTTTGGCTGGCTTTTTCTTCCCCACGCCCTACTTCAGGCACGATTATGGGAGGATGGGGCACATACCCTATATATACAAGACTCAAAACATTGCCCTCCTTTTTATCCGAACAGTATAAATAATGATATATGTTTTCTTCCTCTAGAATATTTTTCCTGCAAATAGATTTTCTAATGTATCCTTTGTCTTTTCCTTACTATTATTGGACTTTCTATAAAATTTATTATAGATTAATAATGTATTCTTCCTTTTTCCTACTTGTTATTTAACACTAATTATGTTAACTTTTTGATATATTTTATATAGTAAGAAAGCAATGACGCTTTAATCTTATAAACAGTATGTTTGTAGGGCTTAGGTGTTTTTTTCTTTTTTTATGAATATCTAAGTATGATATTTGTTCTAGTTTAAATTAATGAACCGATAGTTCATTAAATATTTTTTTTACTTACTGAAGGGGGATATTTTAATGGAAATCTTTGCAAAAAATGTCTTTAATGATGCAGTCATGAAAGAAAGGCTGCCCAAACTCACTTACAAGGCTTTGAAAAGGACCATCGACGAAGGGACTCCCTTGGAATCCAACGTAGCCGAAGTAGTTGCTAATGCCATGAAAGACTGGGCTTTAGAAAAGGGTGCGACCCATTTTACCCATTGGTTCCAGCCAATGACCGGATTAACGGCGGAGAAACACGATTCTTTCATTTCTCCGACTGCCGACGGCTTAGTAATTATGGAGTTTTCAGGTAAAGAACTGATCAAAGGTGAACCGGATGCCTCTTCTTTTCCCAGCGGCGGTATTAGAGCCACTTTCGAAGCCAGAGGTTATACTGCTTGGGATTGCACTTCACCTGCTTTTATCAAGGAAGATAAGAACGGCAACTGTACTTTAACTATCCCGACAGCTTTTTATTCTTACACCGGGGAAGCCCTGGATAAGAAAACCCCGCTCTTGCGTTCAATGGAGGCTCTTTCCAAACAAGCGGTAAGACTCTTGAAGCTTTTCGGCAATACTACAAGCACTAGGGTTATCTCCACGGTTGGACCTGAACAGGAGTATTTCCTGATTGATAAAGATTTCTTTGACGCCAGAATGGACCTGATCCTTACGGGCCGTACTCTTTTCGGTGCTCCTCCAGCCAAAGGCCAGGAAATGGAAGACCATTACTTTGGCTGTATCAAGGAACGCATTTCCGGTTTTATGAGAGAATTGAACGAAGAACTCTGGAAATTAGGTATCCTTGCCAAAACACAGCATAACGAGGTTGCACCCGGTCAATTTGAACTTGCTCCAATTTTTTCTACAACAAATATTGCAACCGACCATAATCAACTAGTTATGGAAACTATGAAAAAAATTGCTATTCATCATGGCCTGGTTTGCCTGCTGCATGAAAAACCTTTTGCCGGCGTTAATGGATCCGGCAAACACAATAACTGGTCGATGAGTACAAACGATGGTCTAAATCTGCTGGATCCAGGAAAGACTCCTCATGCCAATGCTCAATTCCTGACTTTCCTTTGCGCTGTGATTAAGGCCGTAGATGAATACTCCGAACTTCTTAGAGTTTCCGCGGCCAACCCTGGAAATGACCACCGGCTTGGTGCTAACGAAGCTCCTCCGGCCATAATCTCCATGTTCCTCGGGGATATGCTGACAGATATCATCAATCAACTTCAAAACGGCGGGGCAAAAAGTTCTATTCCCAACGGTACATTGACGGTAGGTGTATCCACTCTGCCCGAGATTCCGAAAGATAACTCCGATAGAAACAGAACTTCGCCATTTGCTTTCACCGGGAATAAATTCGAATTCCGTATGGTACCTTCCAGTTGCTCAATCGCTTGTCCCAATATGGTTTTAAACACTATTGTTGCCGAAAGCATTTGTCAAATTGCCGATAAATTGGAAAATGCTGCCGACTTTAATAGTGAACTGCAAGCTCTCCTGAAAAAAATCCTGACTAAACACAACCGTATTATCTTTAATGGCAATAACTATGCCGAGGATTGGCTTATAGAAGCAGAAAAACGCGGTCTTCCTAATATCAAGTCTATGGTTGAAGCTTTAACATATTATATTTCCGAAAAAAATATTAAAGTTCTCGAGAAGCATGGTGTCTTGAGCAAAGCAGAAGTTCATTCCCGTTATGAAATTCTGCTTGAGCAATACAGTAAAGTGATCAATATTGAAGCTAAGACTATGATTGATATGGCCAACAGACTGATTCTGCCCGCAGCCTCCAAGTACGTTGCCGACCTGGCAGGTTCTGTCCAAAGCGTTAAAGCAGCTGTTCCTGTAGCCGCTACCTATGCTCAGGAGGAAGTAATTAAAGAAGTATCCACCAATCTAAAATCCTTTAAAGAGAAAACAGTAGCATTGGAAAAAGCCGTCCAAGGAGCTGCCGACCTAGCAGATGCTTATGAAAGCGGAGTTTACTATCGTGATACTGTCTTTACAGCTATGCAAGATCTGAGATTCTATGGGGATAAGCTGGAAACACTAGTAGATGCCGAGCTTTGGCCGCTGCCAACCTATGCAGAAATGCTTTTCCTCATTTAATCCATATACTATACTCTGATGAGAAGCATCACGGCTTTAAGCGCAGCACACAGATTGGGGACGGTCTGGTCAGCTTCTGTGAGCTGGATATTAATCCTTTTGTGCTGAAAATAAAGGAACTGCTTGGGATGCCTCTAACAATCCAAAGCTATGACGATATGCGGAACGCTGTTTTTGATGCTGCGGATGTTTTCAAGGATAAACACGAGTACGCACATTTTTTCGTGACCGGTGCACTTAACAATATCGTGACAACACCAATCGTGATGAAGGATGAAAAAGAGATGGTGACAGCAGCTGTTCAAGGAAGCGAAGAGTTAGACAGACAGCTGCTGGAGCAGCTTCGGGAATGCATTCTGTATCTCGATTCTATTGTAGCCCTGTACGATATCTTCACTTTTGCACTGGGTCTTTGTCTGACAAAGACAATTACACCGGCAGACCGGTAGCGGAGCGTGTTCATGCTTTCTTTACCAGATATCCTGATTTGAGCGGTTTCACCATCCCAACGGGCTTTGCGATTATGCCAGCTAAAAAAGACCTTTTGGATTATAAGAAGACACAGGAGATTAATGATGCCGGTATCACTGATATGAGAGAATTGCTGGGATCCATAAACACAGACAAATCCAAGGTGAGCCTGCTGACTTACTACCATGTGCAGTCGCTGGATGAAATGCTGTTTCTAGAATTCGTGGAAATGCTCAAACAAGGGATTCAGGTCAAGCGGTGCGGCCTATGCGGAAGATATTTCGTGCTGATTGATAAGCGCAAGCGCGAGTATTGCGACAGGGAATATGAAGGCGGTAAGACCTGTCAGGAAATTGGTCCTCTGCTTCGTTATGAACAGAGCTTGGAATCGGATGAATACTTGCGTAAATTTGAAACCGAGTACAACAAAATCTACTCCCGCTTTTACAGGGCTGATGGCAAGACGGATGCTGAATTCTCCGGCAAGGAAATGACACGGGATGAATTCCGCGCATGGTCGAAAGTGGCATCCAAAGCAAAAGCCGATTACCAGAGAAAACTGATAACCGGCGATGAGTTGATGTGGATTGTAAAGACATCATAGTTCGCTCACAGCGTACTACTTCTGCTGAGGACGAACAGTTTATGATGTAGCTCTGGCAGTTTCAAAATCATCCGTATGCGTACAGCAGAAAGAAATAGCGTACTCGTCCTGTTGGGGCTGAGTGAGCTATTAAGCGTTCCTTACGGTTTCGCCGGGTTTAATGGTGGCGGGGTGCTGTCCTTTGTGGGTGTTGGAACAAATTCGATGTATATGACTTCGCCTGTTGGCTCTGGTAAATCAGTAGGCGGAGAGCTAAATTGCTGCTCGGCGCCAGATTCACTCCCATCCATAACCCCTATCTTATGTCCGTTCTCGTATATGTCCCCGGCGACGGTGCTGATGCTCCCACCGCCTTCATCCCCGACCCATCCAAATCCAGGCACCCAAACATGGTGCTTGCCATCGATGTGTTTCTTTGTTCACGGAGCAGGTCAGTATTAGGCAATGGCTTATCGTAACCACCCATAATTCCTACCTTATTTCCGGTGAGCTCGTCACCGGGGTTACCGACTGTCGTACCGCCGCACATGACTCCGACCTGCTTATTAATGTCGCCTTCGCCATCGACAATGATACCGACGTTCCCGCCGCCTTCATCTTCAATCCACCCGAATCCGGGTATCCACACATGGGGTTTGCCGCCATTGATGGCTCTATCGCCCCGCTTGGGATTGGATGAAAGCTGTTGTCCTAAAGGTTTGGGGATGCCGGTGAAGTTTACGCTGCTTCTGATACAGGCTCAGTGGATGGCATTGGTTCGTTTTTTCTTCTGCCGTTATTACCCCGGTTTTCAGTAATTCACTTTCTGCGATAACCTCTGAACCATTAGCAGAGACAACAGAACACTTACTCCAACAATATTGAACTCTTTGTAAATCTCTTTCAATAGGTTTGAGAAGGCATCTGTGGTTAGCCCGCCTTCGGCGGTTACCGGCTGATATGTAGATTCCGAGGGATCGATGACATCAACATCAATATGGAAATAAACATTTTTTGATCCCTTTGATTTTAGCGCTTCAACTACCTTAATGCCGTTTGTATTGGCTTTTTCAGATGTGATTACGCTGATACCGATCACAGTCTCTTGTGCCAATCATTACAACCTGTGAATGAGATACCTTTGAAAATAGTAATTTAAAATCTTTAAAATCTTTTATCACTCTCTCCAAATAATGTTTGTAGCGGCATAAATTCTTTCTTGGTGATGACTCCAGAATGTTCAAGTCGCGTGTGCATCGAAGGACGCAACTGTTATATCCCCAGCCGGAAGCTAAAAACACATAATTCTGAAACTTAAAAGCTATATTTAATATTTTTCAAATATGACGTAAAAAAATGGATGCCATATAGCTTTTATGGTTTCCGTTTTTTTTGTATCGTTTTTTGATATAGTACGGTAATTTGCCCTATTGAGCCGTGCCTGAGTTATGAACCTTGTCCATTTAAATACATAGGATATGGTAGATAGCTTTGACAAAACATCTTTTGACTGAGGGAGGTAAAATATTTGATTGAGAAGCCAAGTTTACTCAGTTTAATTAATCAAGCCAAAAAGGGTGATACGACAGCTATGATTCAAATAGTCCATCGTTTTACGCCCCTTATAAGGAAGTACAGCAGTCAATTAGGCTACGATGAAGCGTATTCTGATTTAATAATATGGATAGTAACTGCTGTCCATCAGTACAGATCAAAAGAACTAGAAAATGGGTAAATAAAAATTATTTGAAGAAATTTGGGGAATGGGGGGTATTAAAAAGACCCCTATTTTCTCTATATAAGTAGAAAAGTAAAATAGACAACTTACAGGAGGTGGATAATGACAAACCCTTATTCCGGAACACACCCAAACAACATTAAAGACGCTCAGATTATCTCCTGGTTTATTATTGGACTGCGTCATAGGGCTATCAGATTAGCTAAAAAATATAAACGTCTTCAAAAGCATGAGTTGCTAATCCTTAATGACCGAATAAATCAATATGTAGAAGATGATTTCACTGAACTACTGGATCACGTTATAGCATCTGACAACGTTCAGATAGAGACAGAGGATAATATGTTTCTTCAAGAAGTTCTTAACTTGCTAACTATACAACAGCAGGAAGTTATTAAAGCGACAGTATTAGAGGGAAAAACAGAAGAAGAAACAGCAAATGAATTAGAAATATCTCAACCATCGGTTCATCGAATGAAAAAACGGGCACTAAGAAGAATTGAAAGATACTTTAGCATATTGGGCGTCTTTACAGTTAGGTGTTAGTGCCTCAAATGTAACAAGCGAGTACTCTGTAGCTGCAAACTGGGTGGCGACCTCAAACAATACCCGAATCGTTATTGCTGTAGGCGGGCCCGCCTACAGCAAATAGACTTTGGTGCGGTACACCATATTATTATACCAATGGCCCTGCAAGTTCTGGCTTAGCAAATAATTACTACGAAAACGCTAAAGGCAGTGCTGCCTTTGATAGTATTTCTCTCGCATATTCTTTAGGATACTATGCTTTGTATGGTAGCCTCCCAATGACGTTGCCAACCCAACTCGCCCCAAGTTGTTAGTTTTTCCAGAAGGGAGGAGAATATAGTTGTGGAAAATATCAATCTGAATAACTATAGCTTATTAGCAACAGGGAGACAAAAAAATAGCTACCGTATCGATGATATTCGTGTGAATAGCAGTTATCCACACCTATTAACAGAAGTTAACTTGGCGTCTATTCGATACGGCGTAGATCCTCGGGTAATATTGGCGATCATTTCACTTGAATCAAACTTTAATATGAATGGAGAAGTTACGAGCACGAAAAACCTTATGCAAGTAGGGAATGGAAGCTTCCCCACAAGAACAGGGAACGTATCCATTGGCAATCAGTTATTATAATTGCGGACGTGCCACCAGTGGCGGACCAGGCAGTAGTGTTGTCGCATATTGCTCAGGCACTACGATTAGCCCCTATGCAGCAGGAGTACTATTTCTTTCATTAAATGGGTTCTCCGGTTCGCTAGCCAACCAAGGATATTTAGGCTACAGTCCTACCCTAATTACAAGAGATTTAGCAACCGTAATGCATACCGCAACGCCAAATCCAACCTGCTATAGCCCTGGATACCTTTGCTATAATACGAATTTCCGATACGGTGGCGGTTGTATGCAGATAAGCCTAATGAGTTTATAAAATGAGTTATTAAACAGTTCAACCAGCTAATATAAAAAAGGAAGGGGATAGCAAAATCCCTTTCCTTTCATTATCCTATCTTTTCGGAGTATCCGATGAAAATGGTTCCGGCCCCCAATGATTATCTTTGGGCCAAAAATATGCTGCTTTTTCATGAGGCATTACTAACCAATAATCAGACATACCATCTTCATCCGTCTCAAATTTAATTCCATCGCTGTCCGATAAAAGTCCAAGTTCTTTAGCATTTAAGCCCATGTAATTTAGTAAAATCTTTGTATATCTTTTACGATCTTCAAGGGATAAACTATTAAACCCTTCAATAGTAATATGAACAGGGGCTTTTACAAATCGCTGCAGTTCCGGTAGGCTACCAGCTGTATTAGACCCACCCCCATACTTATTCCAATTTACCGCGTAAATTTCTTTCAGCTCTTCCAAACTGGTAAAAGGTATGTTTTCATTCGATACTTGGTTAGCCGATTCTACTGACTGTTGTGGCTGTTGATTAGAAGAATCTTGTGCTTTTTTAGGTAAATTAGCATTTGTAGAACAACCGGCGAGCAAGAAAACAATAACAATAGTAGTTACAAAACTTGTCCATTTTTTCATCATGTCAACTCCTAAGTAAATCTCTAAAATTGCTTAAAAGATCAAATAATTCAACATACCTCTGTAGACCTGTTTATAATTATGACTGAAAATATCAGCTAATGCAATCTCCTATTTCCGGTAGTTTTTGGTAAAAATCTACTTTAACAAAGCCGAAAGATCTTACTTTCTCACTTAAAGGCAGTAGAAAGCCCCTTTAGCAATTTAAAAGCAAGTCCGAAATGTGTTGAAATTCTATTTTGGATTTTAGTTCAAGAGTATCAAGAGATATATATGACACATGTTTCTTGATAAACTTCCAACTCACCACAACTTCTAAAACAGCCTCCACCAACAACAAACTCCAAAAATGAGGCTAAAAAGAACGGAAACCATTATTTTAATGGCTTCCGTCTTTTCCGTACCGGTTTGGGGTATGGTTCAGTAAGTTTTCCTATCAAACCGTGCCTTTAGGCGGCTTGCTTTTGTTTTTTAATTGAACCATAGGGATAACGCAAATCCTTGTGCAGCGTATTTACAATGCACATGTTTTGTGATATATTAAATATACTAAAGTAAAGGAGCTGATGATTATGTCCGGCACGACGAATATAAGCATTCGTATGGATGTCGAATTAAAAAAACAGGCTGAGCAGCTGTTCTCTGATCTTGGAATGAACATGACGACGGCCTTCAATATTTTCCTGCGTCAGGCCGTGCGTCAGCAGAGAATTCCGTTTGACATTGCTCTTGAGGTTCCGAATACTGAGACCATTGCCGCCATGGAAGAGGCTGAGCTCATCAGCCGTGACCCATCGGTTAAAGGTTATACTGATGTCGACCAAATGATGAAGGAGCTTTTGGCCGATGTATGAAGTGAAGCCGACCAGTCGCTTTAAGCGTGATCTGAAATACATCGAGCGCAGAGGCTATGATATGCACCTTATTACGACAGTCATTCAAACGCTGGCATCAGGAGAACCCCTTGCCGAAAAACATAAGGACCATGCGTTGAGCGGCGTTTGTTTTGACTCTCACCCGCACCGGAACCCACAGCGACTTGTTCGGATAAGGCAACTGCAGAAAATACTTACGAGAGGGTCTTCGTATGTTCAAAGAATTCGCAAAGAGAGAGGCGCTATCCTTTGCAGGACAACGCCTCTCTCCTGCTTTTCCGTACCGGTTTGGGGTATGGTTCAATAAGTTTCCCTATTAAACAGCTCCTTTAGGCGGCTTTCTTTTTGTTTTTTAATTGAACCATGGATAATCCCCAAAAATAAAACGAGGATGTTATCTTTCTTGATAACTTCCTCGTTTTTTACAAAGACTCATAGGTTTTTCAGTTAATCGTTATCTGGATTTATTTTCCAAGGCTTCTATTGAACAAGAATAAGCGAGAGGCGTCATTCCCTGTGGGACAACGCTTTATTCTTTATTCCATATCCATCTGTGAAAGCTGATTTATTTGGTCACGCCTGCCATAGATAACGGCAGTAACCTGAACCTTGCTGTTTTCTTCGTCAATCCAAAAGTAGACGGGAAAGTTTTTTACCGGCATTTTATGAATGCCGGTGCTTCGCCACGGTTCTTCTTCTGTCAATGCAACCCGCTGAGGAAACTGAGAGAGTGATGAAATTGAGTTTTCAATATCAATGTATTTAACAATCGCTTGCAGTTGTTCCTCGGCCTGAGTGGTGATTTTAACGATATATGTCTTATCCGCCATAAATCATAGTCCTCGTTTTAACTCTGAAAATATTTCAGAAGCTGGACGGGAACGGTCTGCCTTTGCTTCGTCCAACCCTTTTTGCATGATTGCGTCAAATGTCGCGGCGTCCATTTCATCAAGTGCTGTCGGAGTGGTAGGAATTGACAGGGAGAACGGAATGCTCTTAGTCATAACGATTTGTTTGTAGAGCATATTGATTACAACGGAAGCCGGAACTCCCAGCTTTGCCATGATAGATTCTGCCTTTTCTTTTATATCAGGTTCAACACGAGCAAGAACATTTGCTGTTTTAATAGCCACAATAGTTCCACCTTTCATCATTCTTTATCATATCATATTCTATTGTATGACTTTTAGCAATACATCTTTCATTTTTTTAATTTGTTCTTAAAGGTATAATCTCTATTTTCAGGAATGCAGCGTTATATTTTGTCAATGAAAAGCTAATGAGAGAAATCTCAAAAGAACAAGAGAGAGGCGCCATCACTTGCGGGACAACGCCTCTCTCTTGCTTTTCCGTACCGGTTTGGGGTATGGTTCAACAATTTTCCCTATTAAACCGCGCCTTTTGCTCTCCCCTCTTCTTTTTATTTATTACCTCCGTCCGAGCTTGTTTGCCCCAAATCCGCCTCGGAAATACTTTGGTTCCTCAAAAAAAACAAAAGCACCAGGACAGACATGATCAATCATTTTCAACAGTTCCTTTTGCCTGTTTCTTTTGGCCAGCACAATCATGAGCAGGCGTTGGCCGTCCCGGCCTTCCCCTATCCAAGTCGTTACTCCAAAACCTTTGTCACGCAGCATTTCCGGCAAATCATCATTGATGGTATCAACAATTACTTCGGCCGTAATATAACCTAAAGCCAATTTCTCCTCAATCCTGCTTCCGCAGTAAACCCCCATCCCATACCCTAAGCAATAAGCTGCGATATTCCAGTAACTTTGCAGATTATTCAAGATAATGGATAGTCCCATAATGTAGACAAACACTTCTGCAACGGACAAAAAGGAAGCATATTTTCTTAAACCCTTAATCATCAGGATTAACCTGACTGTAGTCAATGACACATATGTAATGTTGATGACCACAATTAGCAAGACAAACTGTACGGCCTGTTTCATTTTATCACTTTCTCCCGGCTAAGCTTATACCATCATATTCTATTCTTTATTAAATCTTATTTTTTTTATAGTATCTCCCTTTCTTTTTTAACTTAATAATTTGCGCAAAAATTTTACGCCCATTTGGGAGCAGAGATTTCTCAGAAAAAAATAATGTAAATTCCCGTTTTAGCAGAATCCACATTGTTTTTAGTCCTACATCACGCGCAGTATTTAGATCTATCTGTTCTTCAAAGGAATGTAATTTTTTCTTTGGGCAACACTTTTATAGGCCGGTCTGATAATTTTTCCCTCACTGACAATCTCTTCAATACGGTGAGCGCTCCATCCGGACATTCTGGCAATTGCAAAAATAGGAGTAAACATTTTGATAGGGATTCCCAGCATTTTATAGACAAAGCCGGAATAAAAATCAACATTGGCACTAATGATTTTATTAGATCCATTATGCTTGGAAATGAGACTTGGAGTCAGCTCCTCTACTTTATGATAGAGGTTAAACTCATCTTCGAGCCCTTTTTCCTTAGCTAGCTTTTGAGCATAGCCTTCGAATATTACCTCTCTTGGATCAGAAATAGAATAAACCGCATGTCCAATCCCATAAATCAGTCCTGCTCTGTCAAAAGCTTCTTTCTTAAGGATCTTACTTAGATAGCTCCCGATCTCTTCGTCATCCTTCCAGTCTTTAACGTTTTCCTTGATATCGTCCATCATATAGACTGTCTTGATATTGGCTCCCCCATGTTTGGGCCCCTTCAGCGCTCCGATAGCAGCTGCCATCACTGAATAGGTATCGGTTCCAGTTGATGTTATGACATGGGTCACAAAGGAGGAATTATTGCCTCCGCCATGTTCGGCATGAAGTACGAGTGCAAGATCAAGCAGCGTAGCCTCTAATTTTGTGTATTTGCAGTCTGGTCTCAGCATATGCAAAATATTTTCAGCGGTACTCAGTTCAGGCTTGGGACTATGGAGAAACAGGCTTTGGTTTTCATGATAATGATAAAAAGCCTGGTAGCCATAAACAGCCAAGGAAGGGAACCAGGCAATGAGCTTTATGCACTGTTTTAACACATTATAGATTGAGGTATCATCGGCATTGTCATCATAGGAATACAAAGCAAGGACGCTTCTCGACAACATGTTCATGACATCTTTTCCAGGGGTTTTTAAAATAGTTCCGCGTACAAAATCTTCCGGCAGGTTTTGATAATCCGCTAAAATATGCTGAAAGTCCCGAAGTTTCTTTTCGTCTGGAAGATGTCCGAAAAGAAGAAGATAGGTAATTTCTTCAAACCCATACCGTTCCTCCTCCCTAAACCCACGAACTATATCCATGATATCGATTCCCCTATAGGTAAGCCTGCCGGGAACAGGAACCATTTCTCCTTCATCAAGGATATACGAATGCACATCCCCGATCTCGGTTAATCCAACCAGCACGCCTTTCCCATCCTGATCACGAAGTCCCCTTTTGACCTGATATCTAGAATATAATTCGGGATTGATTTTGCTGCTCTTGGCCGCCAAATCACTAAGATCATCGA
This sequence comes from Peptococcaceae bacterium UBA6116, assembly GCA_002423425.1. Lineage (GTDB taxonomy): Bacteria > Bacillota > Desulfitobacteriia > Desulfitobacteriales > Syntrophobotulaceae > UBA6116. The sequence goes on along the minus strand of DIWC01000018.1, from coordinate 68,343 downwards.
GTATAACTTTTTCAAATTGTTCAAACTCCAAATTGTCCATGATAGAGCCTCCTTTTGATTTCGCATTTTTCCAACTAATTAAGCTGGGTAGTTTCTGCATTATTGGCCGGCTTTTTTCTTGATATCTTCGTACTTATTAAACCACTCGGGAAAGAACTTCTTAAATTGCACCGGCTTGAAATTATCTTTTTTCACAACAATATGAGTCGTCGTTCCCTTGGCACAAACATCCCCGTCATTATTAACAATCTGATAACCATAAACAGTTTTAAGGCCTTGGTTTTCTTCGACCCAGGTCTTAACAAAGACCTTATCGCCATAGCGGACAGATTTCTTATAAGTTGCCTCAACCTTATAAACCGGCGCGCAATAACCGGCCTTTTCCATCTCAAAGTAACTATAGCCTATATCTTCAATCAGCTGTGTTCTTCCTATTTCAAACCATTTTAGATAATTGGCATGATAGATCACGCCCATCATATCCGTATCGGCATATGTTAATTGAATTTCTTTCGTAGAAACAAACATAGTTATAAACCCCGCCTGCTATTCTTATCTTACCCTTTTTAAGGCTTTTTTGCTATATTTAAACGTAATTTCTATTTTCAAATATTCAGCTTTATTTGCAATACCTGATCTATGATAAAAAAACAAGAACAACAATCTGTTCTTGACATCTGCCTAGTGATTATTCGTACTATAAAAACAAAAAGAGAAATATGGAGTTTCGAATATTTTATCTCAGATCTATAAAAAAATCTAGTATTTTTTGAAAAAAATACAGGATAATTTTCTGGAACTTCAATAAATTAGAAAAGGGACTGCCCTGAAACAAAAGTTTCAACACAGTCCCTTCATTTTAGTACTTAGTCTTAGTTCCAATCCTGTTCAGCCAAACGTTTATATGACTTATAGCGTTCCACAGCAGACTTCTCAGCGCTCTTGTAGAGTTCCTCGGCTGATTCCGGGAAAGTCCTTAAGAGCGATGTATAGCGTACTTCGGACATAATGAAGTCCCTGAAGGAGGCCGTTGGTTCTTTGGAATCGAGGATAAACGGTTTTTCTCCTTTAGCGAGCAGTTCCGGATTGTAGTGGTACATATGCCAGTAACCTGCTTCAACAGCTTTTTTAGTCTGCGTAACGCTGGTTTTCATCCCCGAACTGATCCCATGGTTAATACAGGGAGCATAGGCTATGATGAGCGACGGCCCGTCGTATGCTTCCGCTTCCTGGAATACTTTGATGGCCTGGGTAAGGCTTGCTCCAAGAGCGATCTGGGCTACATAAACATATCCATAACTGATGGCCATCATGCCGAGATCTTTTTTGCGGATCCGCTTGCCGGCTGCCTGGAATTTGGCAACTGCGGCCTGAGGGGTTGATTTCGAAGATTGTCCGCCGGTGTTGGAGTATACTTCAGTATCCACTACTAAGATGTTGACGTTATCGCCGGAAGCCAGTACATGGTCTAACCCGCCATAGCCAATATCATAACCCCACCCGTCACCGCCAAAAATCCATTGCGATTTTTTGACGAGATGGTCTTTTTTGTCATATATTTTAGCCAGCAGTCCATTCTTTTGCAGATCTGCTTTTTGCAAAGCCGCACGAACTTTTTGGCTTGCCGCTTTTGATGCTTCGCCGTCATTCATGTTGTCAAGCCATTCCTTGAATGCCGCTTTGATATCGGCCGGGATGTCCTGTTCAATGGCCTGTTGCATTTCATCGGCCATTTTTTTTCTCTGCTGCCCAGCGCCCAGGTATTGTCCATAGCCATATTCGGCGTTGTCTTCGAAGAGTGAGTTCGCCCAGGTTGGCCCTTGTCCTTTGTGGTTGGTGCAGTATGGTACAGCCGGCGCACTGCCGCCCCAAATTGAAGTACAGCCTGTGGCATTGGCTATCATCATGCGGTCGCCGAAAAGCTGGGTTAGAAGTTTGATATAAGCAGTTTCACCGCAACCCGGGCAGGCCCCGCTGAATTCTAAGAGCGGTTGTATGAATTGGCTGTTCTTGACGGTGTATTTGTTGTTTATTTTGTCGTCTTTGTTGGTTAAGGTTAACGCATATTCCCAAAGCGGTGCTTGTGTTTCGGTGACCGGTGCAGCTTCTTTCATTGTTAATGCTTTGGTTTTGGAAGGACAGCTTTCGACGCAGTTGCCGCACCCGGTACAGTCAAGCGGACTGACCTGAATACGGAATTGCATACCGGCAAAATCTTTGCCTACTGCTTTGAGGCCCGTAAAGTCAGCCGGAGCTTTTTTAGCTTCTTCTTCATTTATGAGAAATGGCCTGATGGCGCTATGCGGACATACGTAGGAGCATTGGTTGCACTGGGAACAGTTTTCTTTGGACCAATCAGGTATTTCTACCGCTATGCCGCGTTTTTCGTAAGCTGTGGTTCCGGCCGGGAAAGTTCCGTCTTCTCTGCCAAGGAAAGCACTGACCGGCAGTCTGTCTCCTTCTTGGGCTGTCATGACTCTGACTACGTTTTTGATGAATGCCGGGTCACTGTCAGTCCCGAGGAAGATCCCCTGGCTGGCATCCGCTTTGGCCCATGAGGCCGGTATTGGTACTTTGATTAGCGCATCGCAGCCCGCATCGACTGCTTTGTTGTTCATTTCTACTATTTCCGGGCCTTTTTTGCCATAGGCTTTGACGATGGAGTCTTTGAGATATTTGACCGCTTCCTCTAAGGGAATGACTGCAGCAAGTTTGAAGAAAGCTGATTGCATTACCATGTTGATCCTGCCGCCCAGACCTATGGTTCTGGCTATTTTTACAGCGTCTATGATGTAGAATTCCGCTTTTTTGTCATAGATTTCTTTTTTGAGAGAACCCGGTAGTTTTTCTTCGAGTTCTTCTACTGTCCACTGGCAGTTTAGTACGAATTTGCCGCCCGGTTTTAGTCCTTTGAGCAGGTTGTATTTTTCGACGTAGGATTGGTTATGGCAGGCGATGTAGTCGGCGCTGTTTACGAGGTAAGGTGCTTTGATCGGGTTTTTGCCGAAACGTAAATGCGATACTGTGGTGCCGCCTGATTTTTTGCTGTCATAGGCGAAGTAAGCTTGGGCATAAAGGCTGGTGTGATCTCCTATAACTTTGATAGCTTGTTTGTTGGCTCCGACCGTACCGTCGGCTCCTAATCCCCAGAATTGACAGCTGATAGTGCCTTCCGGTGTGGTGTCGATTACTTCTTTTTCTTCTAAAGAGGTATGCGTCAGATCATCTACTATGCCGAGAGTAAACCCGGACTTAGGTTTATCCTTTTTAAGATTTTCATAAACTGCAAGAATTTGCGATGGTGTGGTGTCTTTGGATCCTAAGCCAAAACGACCCCCTACTATGACCGGCTTGGTTTCCCGATCATAGAAGGCATCTCTAATGTCAAGATAGAGTGGTTCACCAGTGGAACCAGGTTCTTTGGTCCGGTCAAGGACTGCAATTTTCTTGACGGTTGTAGGCAGCTCTTTAAAGAAATATTCTGCTGAGAACGGTCTGTAGAGTCTGACTCTTAATACTCCAACTTTTTCTCCTTTGGCCCGCAGGTAGTCTATGGTTTCACAGATGGTATCTCCGACCGAACCCATGGCGATGATTACTCTGTCGGCATCCGGAGCTCCGTAGTACTGGAAGAGTTTGTACTCCCGCCCTGTAAGTTGTTTGTATTTATTCATATATTCTTCGACGATGGCCGGTACTGCTTGATAGAACTGGTTGGCAGCTTCTCTGGTCTGGAAATAGATGTCCGGGTTTTGTGCTGTTCCCCGAAGACACGGATGTTCAGGGTTTAAGGCGTTTTGTCTGAATGCTTTTAATGCTTCGGTGTCAAGAAGTTGTCCGACTTCTTCATTTTCAGGTATATTGATTTTGGATATTTCATGCGATGTTCTGAACCCGTCAAAGAAATGCAAGAAAGGCACTCTGGCTTTGATGGCACATAGGTGTGCTATATAGCCGAGATCGAGTGCTTCCTGAACGCTGCCTGAGCTCAGCAAGGCAAAACCGGTCATGCGTACGGACATTACGTCCTGGTGGTCACCAAAAATCGACAGCGCCTGAGCTGCTATGGCCCGGGCACTGACATGGAATACTCCGGGTAAAAGTTCACCGGAAATTTTGTACATGTTCGGAATCATGAGTAAGAGTCCTTGAGATGCCGTGTAGGTTGTAGTTAAGGCCCCGGCCTGCAGTGAGCCGTGTACTGCTCCCGCCGCGCCGCCTTCAGACTGCATTTCTACTACTTTCATTGTCTGACCAAAGATATTCTTTCGGCCATGGGCTGCCCATTCATCGACAAATTCTGCCATGTCCGAGGATGGGGTGATCGGATAAATTGCTGCTACTTCGGAAAAGGCATACGACGCATAGGCCGCTGCTTCGTTTCCAGACATCGTTTTCATTTTTGTCATTACTATGTTCCTCCTAAAGAGAATATATATTTTATATTAATACTAGATCCGTTAGATTTATTTGCATAAAGTATGCCAACCCTGCTAAACCAACAATTAATTGCATAATATGCTTAAAAGAACAAGAATTTTTGCTGCAACTACTTATTCAATGTTAACATAATGTTTAAAAATGTTAACGCGATGTTTTAATTGGGTTATTTTAAGACTCCTTCAAAAAAATGCCAGCAAGGCTTATTTGCCATTGCTGGTACAAAAGGAGGAAAGGTACAAAAGGTTATCAGCCCTCATTTTTAATTTCTAAATGGTTATGTTCGCCGGTCTCCAATAGGTTCAAGCGACCAGCCAGGAATCTCGTAGTTGTAGCCTGAATTAAGATAGTAGCAAAAGCGGCTAGGAAGACTATTGATGATATTAGTTCCGCATTTTCTATCTTCATTGCCAATAACATCCCCGCTAAGGCTGCAGGAATAACACCGGTTTCCCTGGTCCAAAACATAAATAGAATTTCGTTACGCTGCCATTTTGCCTTACGGTCAGGAAGTGTGCAAAGCAAGACAACTATCGGGCGGGCAATAAACATAAATACTGCAATAACGATTAACCCCGGTCCAAGATTCTGTAGTAAGATACCAAAATTAACATTGCTGCCTAACAGGACAAAGATTGTTATTCTTAAGAGCAAAGAAGCGGTATCAATAAAGGTGTGTATATCTTCCGTAGTATCTTCTTTCATTTTCCAGCCGAAAGCATCAAAGTTGGCAAATATCAAACCGGCAACAAATACGGCCATAAAACCGCTGGCTCCAATATGATCGGCAGTAAGATACGCGCCAATAATCACCGGCAGCAATAATAGCCGGGTAAATTGACCGAGGAAATACTTGGTTTTATTACTAACCAAAAAAACTCCCACCAAGCCGTATGCTGCACCGATGATAATACCCCCGCCTGCCATAATTACAAGTTTAAGTCCGATGCTTGAAAGCGATAACTGCCCGGTAGTAATAATACCTAAAATAGCAAAAGTGGCAATTGAAGCTGTCGCGTCATTAAATGCTGATTCGCTTAAAACCGTTTGTTTCAAACGTTCCTTGATTTTAACCGACAGAAAGACAGGTACGAGCGTTGCCGGGTCGGTGGCAGCAATAATTGCCGCCAGTAAAAATGCGAAAACCATACTCATCCCGAGTACAAAGTGGGCAGTCACTCCGACTATCAACACCATCCCTAAAACAGCGACAGTGGATAAAAGAAGCAACGTAATCCAAACCTGACGCAAGGTGCTGAACCGGACCTCCGTACCTCCTTGAAAAAGCAACACCGAGGCTCCCAGGGTCAGCGCCAATTGATTTACTGTCGAATCAGCAGGAATTGAGACAAGATTTAGAACACTGGGTCCTAAAAAAACTCCGGCCAGCAGGAATAAGGCTACATCAGGAACCTTAATATAATCAGCCAGTTTGGCCAGAAATGCCCCCACAATAAAGATTACAGCAAAATTCAGCAAAATATGAACTGCTGCTTTAATGGCTTCACTTTCCACTTAATTACCCTCCTATACTTTAAAATAACCGGCAAATCTAACTATGTAATGAATAATTGCATAATTGATGCCAAAAATAAAAAACCATACCAATATTCAGTTTTCAAAAAAATATTATAATACCCCCCCAGATTTTACTTTTATATTTCCATTCTAACCAACTTTTTATTAGTCAGAAATATAAACAGAATTTGACTTTTAAGAAAATTATATTTCTTAGTATAATATAATTCGCGATAATGTTCCACCTTTAATGCAGTCCTCTTACCTGACAATTTAGCTTTTGTCCGGCTTCTTTCAACCAGGAATCAGGATAAGATTCATAAGGTTTACCATCCAAGACACCCTGCGGCGGCTGGCGGAACTGCTGCAAAACCCAAGGTGTTTCTTTCCCAAGGAGAACGCGGATTTTTGTTAAATCTTCAAAGGTATGCCAGAAAGGCATTACCGTTGTGCGGAATTCATAAAAAATGCCGGACTTTTTAACCCATTCTATGGTTTGATTTACTCTTTCCCAGCTGTTTTTACAGCCGGTAAGCCGGTCATATTTTTCCGGATCAGCCTTAATATCGATCGCTATATAATCCAGATTGGAAGCAATCTCTCTTAGTTTTTCGAGCTGGCTGCCATTGGTATCAAGTTTTATTTTATATCCTAGTCCTTTTATTGCCAGGACTAAAGGCGGCAGGTCAGGAGACATCAACGGTTCTCCGCCGGTAAAACATACCCCGTCCAGGAGCCCTTTTCGCGTTTTTAAAAAATCAATAACATCAGAAGGAGAAGTCCGTGACTTCTCCTCTACTTTTACAAGTATCGGATTCTGACAATATCCGCACCGGAAATTGCATCCCCCGAAAAAAATGGTAGCAGCAATATGCCCGGGATAATCCACCAGAGAGAATGACTCAATATCCATCAGCATTTGTCTTTCACCGCCAATCCTCCAATATCCATTACTACTTGGCCACCCCATCGAACAGACTCGGCGCGATCCCGGCAATCCTGTATTTTACGGTTCCCTTTTTCTCTTCCTGTTTGCCGGGATTCATGGCTGAAATTGGCCGGTAGAAGCCCGTAACTCTGGTCATAACCAGCGTTTCGCGACCGCATGTAGGGCAGTTGAAATGCTCGCCTTTAATATATTTATGATCTTCGCAAATACTGAAGGTTGGCGTCAACGTGAAATAGGGAAGTTCAAAGTTCTCAAAAACTTTACGGACAATAGCCTTAGCCACAGCCAGATCATCGAGGCTTTCAGCCAGGTAACCATGGAGAACGGTTCCTCCCGTATACAGAGTTTGCAAATCATCCTGGAGTTCGACAGCCCGGAAAAGATCACTGGTATAACCAACCGGCAAATGAGTAGAGTTGGTATAGTAAGGTTCGTTCTCCCCGGCTGTAATAATATCAGGATAATGTTGTTTGTTAATTTTGGCTAAACGATAACTCGTTGCTTCAGCAGGCGTCGCTTCAAGGTTATAAAGATCGCCATCTTCTTCCTGGAACTCCTGGATCCTGTTACGCATATAGTTTAGAGTCTCTTTGGCGAATTTCTGACCGAATTTCGTAGTGATATCATCAGTATCTGCAGTGAAATTGCGGATCGCTTCATTCATTCCCACCAGGCCAATTGTTGAAAAGTGATTGGTCCAATACTTTCCGAAACGTTTTTTAATATCTCTTAAGTAGAATTTAGTGTAAGGATACAAGCCGTTATCGGTTAGCCTTTCCAATGCTTTGCGTTTCGTTTGCAGCGAGGCCCGCGCAATATTCATGTGATTATCAATTAAGGCTCTAAACTGTTCCCAGTTTCCCTTAGCCAAGTAGCCATAAAGCGGCAGGTTAAGAGTTACAACCCCGATGCTTCCCGTAAGAGGATTGGCTCCAAACAAACCGCCGCCGCGCTTCCTGAGTTCCCTGTTGTCTAAACGGAGCCGGCAGCACATGCTTCTGGCATCTTCAGGATTCATATCGGAATTGATAAAGTTAGCAAAGTAAGGAATCCCGTATTTATCGGTCATCTTAAAGATCGCGCTGGAAACCTCACTATTCCAGTCAAAACCCTTGGTAATATTGTAGGTGGGGATAGGAAAGCTGAAAATATTGCCGTCGGCATCTCCTTCAAGCATTACTTCACAAAAAGCCAAATTAATGATATCCATCTCTTCCTGGTAATCACGGTACGGCGTATCCAGAAACTTACCATCCACAAGCGCCGGTTCGTCTTTAATCGCTGATTCATCAGCGCGTACATCCAACGTAATATTAAAAAACGGGGACTGGAAGCCTACCCTGGTCGGAACATTGACATTGAAGATAAATTCCTGAATCCCTTGTTTTACTTGCTTATAATCAAGTTTATCTGCTCTTAGAAAAGGAGCAAGGTAGGTATCAAAGCTGGAAAGTGCCTGAGCTCCTGCCGCTTCCCCCTGTAGGGTATAAACAAAATTTACAATCTGACCTAGAGCTGAACGGAAATGCTTAGCGGGTTTAGAAGTTGTTTTTCCTTCCGCTCCGCGGAAACCTACAAGCAACAGATCTTTTAAATCCCAACCTACACAGTAGGGAGCCAAATCACCCATATCGTGGTTATGGATTGCTGCCGAGTCATGGGCTTTGCCTACTTCGGCCGGAAGCATGGATTGCCAGAAAGCATTGGTAGCTTTGCCGGTAACAAAGCGGTTAAGGCCCTGCACCGAAAAACCCATGTTCGAATTTTCTTTTATCTCCCATGTCCCTAGTCCGAGATATTCAGAAAACAGTTTATTACTGTCATTTTTAGCATCTTCCTGATTGCGAAGGATTTCATGCTGGAAACGGTATCGGATATATGCTCTGGCCACAGCGGTATTGCCGGTCTGCATCAAGGTATCTTCCACTTTATCCTGAATCTTTTCTATTTCAAAGCCTTCATTTTCACCATAATTATTTTCAAGTTCAGAGACTACCCTATCCATGACGATCCTAGCCCATTGTTCGACATTCGGAGTATCCGTAGCAATAAAAGCCTTCGTTACCGCCTTATAGATCTTTTCCCGGTTAAAAATCTCTCTTCTTCCATCTCTCTTGATAACATACATCCTTATGGTCCTCCCTGATTCTTTCATTCCATGAGAACACAATGTCATTTGCGTCGTTTGACCAACTCATCCAATTCTTCCATAAACTTATGAATATCTTTGAATTGTCTGTAGACTGAAGCGAATCGTATATATGCTATCTCGTCAGTCTCAAAAAGTTTGTTCATAACTGCTTCCCCAATCAGCTCACTAGGAACTTCGCGATCATTCATATCCCTAAGCTGCCTTTCAATCTCCGAAACCATGGTCTCAAGTTGTTCCGTGGAAACAGCACGCTTTTCGCAGGCTTTATGCAGCCCCGCAAACAACTTCTGGCGGGAAAAAGGCTCCCTCCTGCCGTCTTTTTTAACAACATCCAGTTGAGACTCCTCATATTTTTCATATGTGGTAAAACGCTTATTACACACATCGCATTCCCTGCGGCGCCGAATAGCTGTCCCTCCTTCGATCTGGCGGGAATCCAGTACTTTTGTTTCATCACTATGGCAAAAAAGGCAGCGCAATAGTTTTCCTCCTTTCCATATCTGGTATATTTATATATTAGCAAATACTATATATAGTTAGCAATACCTGTTTTTATTGTTTTTATTGTTTTTATTGTTTTTTGACGCCCTACACTTATTTATTGCCACTCTTTATAGTATTTTAAATAAGTTGGAAATTTTTATACAAATACATGCACCGGACGACATCTAATTCCATATGCTTTAATGTAATTATTTACCATATTAACCATAAGGAGGTAATAAATATGGAGCTTGGCCAAACCTCCTATCTTATGCAAAAGGTAGTCCCGCTGATCATGAGGGAAATCGGGCCTCAACTTAGCAAAAGGGTAGGACCCCTTATAACAGAAAAGGTGGGGATTCCTCTTGCAAAAAAAGTCGGTCTCCCTCTTTTCAAGAAAATTGGTATGCCTATTGCGCGCAAAACCGGTACGGTCTTACTCAATAGAGTAGGTTATCCTCTAGTAAATAAGGTGTTATTTAATAATACGGCAACTCCGTTAACTAAGGCTGATCCTGCTGCCATAACCAATCAGGGGGTAAATCAAATTCCTGCGGCAGAGACCGTCACAGGAAAACCCAAGAAAAAAAACAGAAGCCTTAGAAATCTGATCAGGCCAAAGAAATCCCAAAAGACTCCTAAAAATAGCATCAATAAGGCTGTAATTCCGGCTGTTCCAGTTCCTCCGGCCCCTGTTTTTGTTGCACCTCAAGCCTTACCTCAGGACCTTCCACAAAATAATCAAACAGCCCCTGCTAATAACAACCCTTATAACTTTTACCAGAACAATAGTTCTAGCCTATTTGGCAGAAGGCGGCAGTACGAGTCTAACTTCGAATAATAGCATTAATATTCAACCCCAAATTAAAAAGATCCGGGTTATTTTTACCAGGATCTTTTTAGCGCATGAGATACATGGGATTAAATTCATTCTTATAGTTTTACTTACAATCCCCCGAAGATCCTGGCTTGAGGGTGGGAAAAGACCAGGGCGGTAATGGAAGCTTCGGGATCCATCATCATTCCGTCCGTAAGAACAATCCCAGCCTCTTCCGGCTCAAGAAGTCTGAAAATCTTTTTTTGACTTTCAATCTCGGGGAAAATGGCATAACCCGGAGAAACACGAATACCCTGATTTTCCGCAAGTCCCCAGATATTGCGTATCTCTTCATGCAAGTGTTCGGCAAACGCTTCGGCCATCTCCAGGGCCAAAGCTTGCAGAAGAAAGCTTTTTAGATATTCTCCGTTCTCCTTGTAATTACCGGCTTGTTCACTAATCTTAAGTCCGGTAGTCACCGCAAACATTGCCAGATAATCAATCTTACCCTCACTCTTGGGATGAACATAGTCAGCCAGACATAGACCATCCCCCTTTTTCTGACGGGGAAAACAGAACTCTTCAAGAACAGTTATTTCATCTGCCGGATCGAGAATAAATATACTGTCGCCGGAAGAAAAAGCGGGAAAAAGGGCGTAAACCGCATTGGCACGAATCAGTTTTCCTTGAAGGATTTCGATTAAAAAGTCATGCAAAAAATTTCGCAATTCTTGCAGTTTATCCGTCATCTTTTCTGTTTTAACTTTGCCTGCTCCAAAATAATGTTTAAGAATCTTCGAAAAGTCTAAGTATGGGATCAATTTCTCCAAAGGATAGTCCAATTCAAGCCGTCTCTCCGTATTCGCAGGCCGGCAGAGACTATCATACGTTATTGACGAAGGATGTAGCTCCCTACCTTTGGTCAGAGAGCTGCCGGAAGTAGTCTTGGCCGCAGAATTATCCAGATTTCTATCCTCAGAAATATTTAAAATTCTATCCCCTGAATTATTTAGAAGATTATTCAGAAGAGTAAGACTATTCATGGCATCGCGGGCATAAAGCACCGGCCCGTTGTACTCGGGAGCAATTTTTTCCTCGGTGAATTTACGGCTTAAGGCTGCACCTCCGAGGATAAGCGGAATATTGATGCCGGCATCCCTTAAATCCTGAGCGGTAAGCAGCATCTGCTGTACTGATTTTACCAATAGTCCGGATAATCCGATCACATCGGGCTTTTCCCTTTTGCTCGCCTCAATCAACTGTTCGGAGCTGACTTTAACCCCTAAGTTGATTACTTTATAGCCGTTATTGGTTAAAATAATCTCGACCAGGTTTTTACCGATATCATGAACATCACCCTTGACAGTGGCTAGTAAAATCTTGCCTTTAACAGCCTCTTCAGCCTTTTCCATATGAGGTTCCAAGATGTTGACGGCAGATTTCATAATTTCCGCACTCTGAAGCACTTCAGCCACAATAAGCTGGTTCTGATTAAAGAGAACTCCTACTTCTTCCATACCTTTTAATAAAGGGCCGTTGATAATTTCCAGAGGGGTATACTTTGCTAATCCTTCTTGCAGATCATTTTCCAGACCGTCCCTGGAACCCTCAACAATATACCGGGCCAAACGTTCTTCGAGGATCAGGGTGGAAATTTGCTTTATCTCCGCTACCTTTTTTTCCCTGTAAAAATCGCTAAAGGCCTTTAGCGTTTGATCATTGGTATGTAAGAGCAGTTCCTCAGCCAGTCTTTTCTCCTCCGGGGAAATGGTTGCATAGCGTTCAAGTTTCTCGGCATTGACAATCGCATAATCCAATCCGGCCAGGGTATTGAGATAAACAAAGACCGCATTCAGTACTTCCCTGCCTGCTGCCGGCAGTCCAAAAGATACATTGCTTATACCGAGAATCGTCTTGCATTGAGGTATAGTATTCTTTATCAGTCTGAGTCCCTCGATAGTCTCCACTGCGGAACCGAGATAGTTGCTGTCTCCTGTCCCGACAGGAAAAGTTAAAGGATCGAAGATAATATCACTCGGGTGCAGTCCGTACTCCCGGACAAGAAGATCATAGGACCGCTGAGCAACGGCAAGCTTACGATCCCTGATTAAGGCCATTCCTTGTTCATCGATAACGCCTACAACGACCGCCGCACCATATTTTTTGATCAAGGGTACGACTTCTTCCAAACGCTGTCTGCCGTTTTCAAGATTAATCGAATTAATGATTGCTTTTCCCTGCATCAGAACAAGACCTGCTTCGAGTACCCTGGCATCTGTGGAATCGAGCATCAATGGTACTTTAACCTTATTCACCACGCGGGGAAGGAACGAATTCATATCTTCAAATTCGTCGCGGTCAGGGTTAGCCACACAAATATCAACTACCTGAGCGCCTTTTTTGACCTGAGCCCTGGCAATTTCCGACCCTTCTTCCCACTTTTCGGCAGCAATCAGGTCTCTGAACTTGCGTGAGCCTATAACATTAGACCGTTCCCCAACGAGGAGCGGCCGGTTGGCTTCTTCCGGCCAGACAGTTTCTAAGCCCGAAATACTGCTTTTCTTCTGCCCCGCTATCTTCCTCGGTCTATATCCGGCTAAAGCAGAGGCCAGGGCTTCAATATGATGATTTGTAGTTCCGCAGCATCCTCCGGCAATATTAAGCCAGCCATTGGCTGCATATTTAACCATTTTAGAAGCAAATTCCGCCGGTGTCTCCCTGTATTTTCCTTCCTCGTCGGGCAATCCGGCATTGGGATAACAACAGACCGCACAAGCAGCAAGTCCTTGTAAGGTGCGGATAGAATCATTCATAAATTCCGCGCCGGTTCCGCAGTTTAACCCCACTGCCAACGGCTGCAGGTGGTCAATTGAGACATAAAAAGCCTCAATATTTTGTCCGGCCAACATAGTACCCGAAGGTTCAACCGAACAGGAAATAATAATAGGAACCTTGACATCAAGTTCGGAAAAAGTCCTATTAATGCCTGCTCCTGCTGCTTTGACATTGAGGGTATCCTGGCAGGTTTCCACCAGCAGCAAATCTACACCCGCTGTCAATAATCCTAACGACTGCCGGTAGTAGGCCTCTTCCATTTCGGCAAAGGTAATGCCTCCTGTGAGAGATAACATTTTCGTGGTTGGACCGATCGAACCGGCTACAAAACGGGGTTTCTGAGGTGAAGACCAGCGGCCGGCAGCCTGCCGCGCTAACTTGGCCGCAGTGTTATTAATTTCTAAATCCCTGTTTTCCAGTCCATACTCAGCCAATACAACCCTCGTTGCTCCAAAAGAATTGGTTTCGATAATATCCGCTCCTGCCTGGAGATACTCTTCATGGATAGAACGGACAAGCTCGGGACGGGTTATATTCAGGATCTCATTACAACCTTCGAGGTCAGGCCCCCCAAAGTCTGCTGCTCTTAAACCCTTCTGCTGGAGCATCGTCCCCATAGCTCCATCCAAAATAAGAATTTTCTTCGCCAACTGTTCTTGAAGTAAACTATTTTTCATAATCTCACACCGTTTTCTTTACATTCTTTATCAAAATATTTTATCATAAAAGTTGTATACTCTGTACTATCGTCAGTATTGAAACTTTCCAAGTTTATTTTCAGTTTATTATGTTATCCTGTTTGTACCATAAGGTTTGGAGGAAAAATAGCATGACAAACACCAAATTTAAAATTCTCGTGGTTGATGATGACCCTTCAATCCGTCAAATGCTTAGTTTAGGTCTTAATCAGGAAGGATATCAGGTACAGACCGCTGAAAACGGGGAGACTGCTTTAAAGATTATCCCTGATTTTGAACCTCAGATTATAATCCTTGATATAATGATGCCCGTTATGGATGGTTATGAATTATGCAGGGCTATTCCGGAAATATCCAATGCCTCCACTATTATGCTGACCGCCAAAGATACCACAGTGGAAATCGTCAAAGGTCTTAAGATGGGAGCAAATGATTACCTGGTTAAACCTTTCCATTTCGATGAACTGTTGGCCCGGATCGAAGTTCAACTGCGCAACCGTTTTCCTGATCTTTTGGGTCAAAAAACGATTGGCCGTTTAACGGTTGATGAACTAAAAAAAACAATATCGCTTGATGAAACCGTCCTTCATCTCTCACCTACCGAGTACAAACTATTATCATATTTCTTCTGGAATCCCAACCAAACCTTGAGCAAAACAAAAATACTCCTCCACGTCTGGGGCTATGATTTTGAGGGTGAGGATAATATCGTTGAAGTATATATCCGCTACCTCAGAGAAAAACTAGGTGACTATACCCACGATATTATTAAGACCGTCAGAGGATTAGGCTATCGTTTAGAGGTTGAAAAACATGACCTGTAAATTCCTAGTTAGTATTAATAATTGGCGGAAATCACTGGTAGGCCAGCTCCTGCTGCGTTTCTGGGTTTGTCATATTATTTTCTTTATAATAATTGGCTTAATCCAGTATAACGCCCTTAAGGATTCCCTCTATCAGGGCTCAGAACAGAATCTGGTTTCCGATTATCATTCCATCAGCAGTAACTTAACCGATTGGCTTGGCAACAGTCAACTCCGCCCAGGTAGATTTGCCGAACTTAGGCCGGGAAATTTTGTAGCCTTTTATTCCGCCGATTATCAGCCTAAGTTTATTATTTACAGTTACGGACAACCAAACGATATACCTGTATTTACTCAGCACGATTTAAACTTTGATTTAAATGACAAAGCTCTTGCCGCCGAACCTTTTATTTTTGGCAATACCAAACAAACCAAGTACATGCTTCTGGTCAAACCGGTCCTTGCCACCGGAATTTCTTCAATCATGCTTGAGGGCCCGGGTTTAATCCAAGTTCCTATCCTCGGTTATGCCGTAATTGGAGAACCATTACTTGAGGAAGAACTAATTCTTGAAAGAAATATTGAGAATTATATTTTTAATGCCTTACTCGTCCTGCTTTTAAGCACAATACTTTCTGCCCTGGCCCTGCAAAAGCCATTGGAACCGCTCCTTAACATTTCCTCCACAGCCCGTAAAATTGCCGGCGGCCGCTATAACCTGCGTTTACCTTATCAGAAAACTGCTTCCGAAATTGAACAACTGCGTGAAGCATTAAATCATATGTTATGTCAAATGGAAATTGCTTTAAAAACCGAGCGCACAGCTAAAGATAAGATGGCCCGCTTCATCGCTGATGCTTCCCACGAATTGCGGACACCACTCACCTCTATCAGGGGGTTTTTGGAGATTCTTCAGCGCGGCGGCTCTGCAGATAAGGAATTACTGGACTCTGCCCTCCATACGATGTTGATCGAAACCGAACGTTTGATTCGTTTGACTGAAAGTCTTCTTATTCTTAACCGCATTACCCAGGAAGAACAAACAGGAAAGGAGACGGAAAGCCCCTTATCTACCTTAAGAGATGTTATTCCTGAGCTGCTTCCGCTTCTCACCCCGTTGCTTCAGAACAGAAAGTTGGAGTTTAACGGTCAAGACCTCCAGGCAACCGAAAGCATTTCCGCTTCTATTCCTAGGCAGATTCTCCCATTAAAATCCGATGAACTCAAACAAATACTTTACAATCTTTTGCACAACGCCATTCAATATACCGGATCAGAAGGCATCATTTCCGTCTTAACGAAGGAAGAGCCGGAGAATTTTGTTATCACTATCCAGGACAATGGTAAAGGTATCCCCGCAGAGGACTTACCTCACGTTTTTGAAAGGCTTTTCCGGGGTGACCGCTCCCGTTCCCATACTAAGGGACAGGGTTCTGGTCTTGGTCTGGCTATCGTTTCCGAGCTGGTCAAAACCCGTGGAGGAGATATTAAGGTCGAAAGTAAGATCGACGAAGGAACCAGCTTTATCATCTCATTTCCAAGAACAACAACATTATGATAACAGGAAAGCCAAAATAAAACCCGATAAGATCCCTACATTGGCAAACTCGCTGTGCGAACTATGACTCCTGGGAATCAGCTCATCACTGCTGATATAGATCATGGCTCCGGCAGCAAAAGCAAGAAAGAAAGCAATTAATAAAGGAGATACCAAACCGAAGATAATACCGAGCCAGGTGCCTAGTAAGGTTGACAAACCGGTCAATGTTGTGATCATGACAACTCTCGATTTGCGGATATTGCCAAGACAAAGAGGCATGGCAACACACAGTCCTTCAGCAATGTTATGAATTCCGATCGTTATCGCCGTCATAACTCCCATCTGGTGCGAAACTTCACTGGTAGCTCCGATGGCAATTCCCTCAGGGAGGTTATGTAAAGCTATTCCAAAAGCAATAAAGTATCCCATTTTAAGATATTTATCACAATCCGCATCTATCTTATGAATATGGGGGATGGTAACATCAACCAGCAGAAGGAATGCTGCGCCGGCCACAAAGCCGGCAATACAGATATAAGTATTGCCAATTTTCAGGCTCGAAGGAATAAGAGAAAGTGTTGAAATCCCTATCATTACCCCCGAAGCAAAGCCCAATGACAATGAAAGTATTTTATCTGTTATCTTAGTAATAGCAATTGATATTATAGCTCCAGCTCCGGTAACAACTCCGGCAATTAGTCCGTAAATTAAGATGTGGATAGTTATCACTCCAAAATAATTAATAGTGTTTATTATGACAGCATTAACCCTGCACTCCTCTGAATTGGAAGGCAGGGTTTCTTCAACTTTAAACTCATACTGTTACAGATAAGCTGCTTATAATTAATTTAACACCTAAAAATATACCTACTGTTTTGGGGAGACTGCCCTTTCGAGAATACTATACAGCCTGTTAACCATATTTCTCGGATCAATAATCAGTCCTGCCGCAATCTGGGCGTTTTGCAGAACCTGTTCAACAGCATCTTCAGCGAAAGGATCACTTATTTTGCGCAATTCATTAATTCCTTTTATCACCGGATGGCGGCTATTGATTTCTAAAATACCTGCCGGAGCCGAGTTTAGGTCATTGCTCATCATTTGCATCATTTTTTGCATGCTGTGTGACCCAAAACTGCATAAGACCATAGCCGGACTGTCCACTAAACGTTTAGATGTGCGGACTTCAGTGACTTTACTTCCTAAAGTTTCCTTAAACCAAGCTAATAAAGCCTGCGTTTCATCATCCGGCATCTCATTCTCAGTTTTTTGTTGTTCTTCCAACTTAACAGCAGGCAAATCTAAACTGTCCTGTTCGGCTGCAACTATTTTTTTATCCCTGAATTCATGAAGACTATTTAGAATGTAATCATCAATAGCCTCGTAATTATAGAGAACTTCGATTCCTTTATCTTTAAAGATTTCCAGATAGGGCCCCGATTCTATAACCTCCCGGTTTGATCCGCCGATATAATAGATCGTTTTCTGGTCTTCTTTCATACGTCCCACATAGTCTTCGAGAGAAACGAGCTCTCCCTTATGGGTGAAATTGGACTCAAAACGCAAAAGCCGGACCAAAGCATCCTTGTGGGTAAAATCAGAAGCGGCTCCTTCCTTCAGAAAACGGTTAAACTTTTCCCAGAATTGCCGGTACTTCTCAGGATCATCCTTAGCTTGTTCTTCAAGAAACTTAAGGAAACGCCCTGTCACCACTTTACTGAGCTTGGATATCAAAGCGCTGTCTTGCAGTGTCTCTCTTGAAATATTTAAAGGCAGCTCTTCACTGTCAATAACCCCGCGTACAAATCTCATCCATTCCGGAACAATAGCCTCTGATTTTTCCTGAATCAATACCTTTTTACAGAAAAGGTTTACCCCTCGCTCCATTTTACTGAATCCCAGCCGTTCATAATTTTCAGCAGGAACAAAAAGCAATGATTTGATGGACAACGGTGCATCGGAAGAAAAATGGAGTTTATAATAAGGCTCTTCCATCGCATTATCGATATACTTATAAAATTCAGTATACTCTTCCTCCGTAATCTGGGATGGATTTTTAGTCCAGATTGCTTCGACTGTATCGGCCTTTTCGCCGTTAACCTTGATCGGGAAAGGAACAAAACTCGAATATTGTTTAATTATTTGCCTTATTTCTTCAGCTTTACTATAGTTATAAGCATCTTGTTTCAGCGTCAAGACAATACGAGTGCCATAATCCTGCCGTTCACCTTTTTCCAGGGAATAGCTGCCTGTTCCGTCTGAAGACCAAATCCAGCTTTCTGCATCCGACCGGAAAGAACGGGTATAAAGAGTTACTTTGTCAGCTACCATAAAAGCCGAATAGAAACCAACGCCAAACTGGCCGATTAAACTCAAATCTGCTTGGTTTCCTGGTCCGCCTGAACTCTTTCCGACTTCCGCCAGCTGCCTTATAAATTCCTTGGAGCCTGAATGGGCAATAGTACCCAGATTTTCAATCAATTCCTCCTTGGTCATGCCGATTCCGTTATCGGAGATAGTAAAAGTATGAGCCTCCTCATCGGTATCAATGGATATCTCCAAAGGCAGATCGGAACCAAGGGAATCGTTTTCAGTCAATTTACAGTAACGCAGTTTCTCGGTGGCATCCGCTGCATTGGATATTAATTCTCTTAAAAAAATATCGCGGTCGGTATAGAGAGAATTAATAACAATATTCAGCAACTGCCTAATTTCAGTTTGAAATTCTCTCGTCTCAACATTGTTATTCATTATTACCAGCCCTCCAATTAATATAAGCAAATAATATTATACCATGAAGTGGGCGGAAAGCTAATATTTTCTAAAACCTTTTCTCAGTAAACAAAGGTAATTTCCCTATCCTTGACGAATATTCACCTATAACCGACAAAAAAACAAGAAAAATGTTTGAGGAGGAAAGACATGAAAACATCTGCTAAGAAGCTTTTTTTCCTGGCCATTTTGCTAGTAGCTAGCATTTGGATATTGACCGCTTGCGGCAACGGGGACAGCTCTACTTCTCCATCTTCAGTTGCTCCCGCAGAAACCAAAGCCGCTGATGAAAAAGGTGTGGTTTCTAGTTTGATTTCTAAGGGCAAAAGAATCAGAGAAATTTCCTATAATCTGGTTATAACCAGCGCAGGACTATCTTCCGAAAGCAGAGTTTGGTTCAAAGATACAAAAATGAAAACTGATTCTATTTTTAACGGGCAGAGAGCTATCTCAATCTTTGATCTGGAAAAGGGTGAAATAATCTCCTACATACCTGGAGATAATATGGCCACGAAGGAAAAAATTGAGGAATACCAAGGCGAGGATAATGTTACTCCTATGGACTATCTACTGCAACTGAATGATACCAATTATCAAATAACAGGAACAGAAACTGTCAATAAAATGAACTGCAAAGTGATTACATTCACCCTCAATCAAGGGAAGTATAAAGAATGGCTAAGTACGGAGTATGGAATAGTAGTCAAATTCCAACAAGGCCTAAACGGGCAGATGACCACGTCGGAATATAAAGATATTAAAGTCGGAGCGGGTTCTGTTCCCGATGGCACATTTAACCTTCCCCAAGGCATACAAGTTATTGACCTGAATAATATTATGAATAACCTTCAACCGAACAAATAGCTATTTTGCCTTTTTCGGTCAGTTTCCATCTTGTGATTCCGGTATTAACCTTAACCTCCTTACCTTTATTTTTTTTAGTACAGCAGAGCCCGCACTCATCGCAGGCCTCATCGTCACAGTTTTGATCATAGTTAATAATATATCCCATTCTCTCCAGATCATAAAACGCCTGTTTAACCATTGCAGGATTTATATTTAATGCTTTAGCCAGGGAAGATTGCGAAGAGTCCTGGTTTTTAGCAATTTCACCCAATATTTTTATTAACATTTCTTTATTGCTCCTTTGAGTCCTTATTATAATCCGAGCACTTTTCCGACTTGATAGACTATAACCGCAGCCCCCCAGCCGATGATAAGAGAATAACCAATGGAGAAGAGGGCCCATTTAAGAGAATCGGTCTCTTTTTTTATTACCCCTACCGTTGCGGCACAAGGCGAGTAAAGAAGAGTCATAACCATAAAAGCGTAGGCCGATAAAGGCGTAAAATACTGAACAAGTACATTGGTTAAAAGACCTTGCCCTGTTCCATAAACCATCCCAAAGGTAGCAACAACCGCTTCCTTAGCCCCAATTCCAACAATCAGAGCTACAGTTGCCTCCCAGGAACCAAACCCGGCAGGAGTTAAAATGGGAGCAATCAATGAACCAAGCCTGCCGAGGATACTGCCGGCACTTCCCGGTTCAACCCCTATGGGGAAGACGGATAGTGCCCAGATCAGAACTACAATGCCGAAAATTACTGTACCTGCTTTTCTGATGAAAGACTCTGTTTTCTCCCACATGTGGATGAAAAGACTTCTCAATGTCGGAACCCTATAAGGAGGCAGCTCCATAATAAAATATGATTTTTCCTGACGGAAGACAGTCTTACTCAAAATTCTACCTACTGCCACAGCGACAATAAAACCGAGAAGATATAAAGAAAAAACCACCAAGCCTGAGGCCGGAAAAATTCCAACTTTTTTAGATCCGAAAAATGCCCCTGCAAACAGGGCATAAACAGGCAGCCTGGCGCTGCAGGAAATGAACGGACTAATAAGAATCCCAATCATTCTGTCCTTTTTTGTATCCAGTGTACGCGTCGACATAATTCCGGCCACATTGCAGCCGCTGCCTACGATCATGGCAACTGCCGTTTTTCCATGCAGCCCTACCGCATTCATTAGTTTATCCATAACATAAACCGCTCTAGCCATATAGCCACTGTCTTCAAGCAAAGAAATCAGAAAATACATAGTAAACATGAGTGGTACGAATACCAGCACGGACCCAACCCCTCCGATCATAGCATCAATGACAAAAGACCTTAGCAGTGGATGTGCATTTTCCAAAAGACCGGAAACATGTTCCGCCAAGAGAGAAACGGCAGCTTCGACATAACTCCCAAGGAAATCATTGCCGAATCCCATTGTAATCTGATAGAGCAAAAACATAATAAGAAAAAAAACGGGTATTCCCAACCACTTATTGGTTACAATTCTATCTATTCTCTCCGTGAGATCTTTGGTTGAAGCAGTCTCCTTTTGTACACATTCCCTGATAAGACTCTCGATATATTCATATCTCTTATCCGCAAAATAAATCTCAGGATCAAACCCAAACTCCTCCTTGATTTGGCTCTTGGCAGCTTCCACACTTTTTCCTATGTCAGCTCTTTGCTTTAAAACAAGATCTTTGGCATATCGGTCGTCTTCTAAAAGTTTTACAGCGAAGAGAAAGGAAGCTTCCGGTTCGATACTTGTCGTTTTACATAATAAATCAGCTATCTCACAAAGCTTTCCGTTTGCTGTTTTGCCATAATCAAACCGTAATGGAATTCTGGTAATTCTCTCCATATCCAGTGCGGTTTTCAAAAGCTCCTTGATTCCGCCGCTTTTAGTAGCAACCGTTGCCATAACAGGAACAGACAAAAGATTAGCAAGTTTATTCCTATCAATAATAATACGTTTTTTTTCAGCTTCATCCGCCATGTTCAAAGCAATAATAATTTTTGTATTCATCTCCAGCAACTGGAGTGTAAGGTAGAGATTACGTTCAATGTTAGAGGAATCAATAACATTTACTACAATATCCGGTTTCTCTTGGAGAATATAATTAACTGCAATAACCTCATCATCCGAACTTGCATTTAAACTATAAATACCCGGCAAATCGATAATTCTGATGCTTTTATTTTCATATCTGGCAATACCCTCTTTTCTTTCTACCGTTACCCCAGGCCAGTTTCCAACATGCTGCCTTGATCCGGTCAAGATGTTAAATAAACTTGTCTTACCAGAATTGGGGTTGCCAATAAGTGCTACAGTAAAGGTTTTGTCCATCTATTTTCCGCCTTTTCCTTTAGTGTATTGATTATCGTTATCATTTACAGATAAATAATTTAAGGGTTTCCCCTTTAGCCATTTTTTTCAACAATTATTTTTTTGGCGTCATTTTTCCTTATTGTGAGATAATACCCTCTTAGGTTAATTTTAATCGGATCACCCAGCGGTGCCCTCCCATCAACCTTAAACTTTGTTCCCCTTACCAACCCCATATCTATAAGCTTTTTCCGCAGAATGCCGTCCATTTGCATATCAATTATTATCCCACTGCCATTAATCGGTATTTCATCAAGCGTAAATTTTTGTTTATCCATACTTTCCTCCGATATATTGATAATCGTTATCATGTCCTAGGTATAATAATACTTTATTTTTTGCTGAAGTCAATGTTTTTTTTAAAATTTGGTACGCATACTTTGGACTTTTGGAAGCTAAATTTATTGTTCTATTTTGCCATCTTTCCTGCTGGAATAAACGTAAAAGATTATAACGATAATACCAAGAATAACTGCTCCCATAATTAAATGATGATGTATGGCCATTGTTATATGGTGCCAATGGTCTCCTAGAAGCCTGCCAATTATAATAAATGTTAGTGTCCAGATAAACGCTCCTTGGGAAACAAGTATTATGTATCTTTTATAGCAAAATTTGCTCATCCCAGCAAAGTAAGCTGTAAAATGACGAAACCCGGGGAAAAAATAACCTGCGACAATAAGTTTATCTCCAAACCTGGCAAACCAAGCTTCTGCTTTTTCTAATTTTTTATCTATATTAAAGAATTTTATTTTTCTGACTAAATGAATATCGAGCTGTCTTCCTATAAAATAGCTAAGGTTCATTCCTGTAAAACTTCCAGCAGCAGCCACTATTATAGTTATTACAAGATTCATATTGCCTAAATTAGTTTGAAAACCAGCAAAAACCATTATGAATTCATCGGGTACAGGCACTCCCACCATACCTAAGGAGAGCAATAAAAAAAGCCCAAGGTATCTGTAATGATAAATAAAACCTAGAATTGCATGTTCCAGACCGTTAATATGATTTCACCACGCTTATCTAAAAACAACTTTTTTTGCATAATATCATTTCAGCAGGAAACTGTCTATGTTATTTTTAAGTATTTTTATTAAATATTTTCCCAAATATACTTAAGCGGCTATTTATCACCATGGTATGTTGATTCACTGAAAAAGAGCTGCGGGTCGGCAGCTCTTTTCCCAATGATAACAGAAGGCTTAATAGGGATAAGGGTAAGGACCATAGCCAGGATAGCCGTATGCTGCACGCCCTACTCCATAGCCGGCACCAAAGGTCAGTGCCAGAAGAGCAATTGCGGCAAACGGTAAGAAGAAAAAACCAGGGTTAGAAGAATGGAATAAGATGCCGTCGGGACGAACTTCAACGACTTGACCTGTATAATGCTTTCCGTTTTTTAGAAGAAGTCCTGCCTGCATACCTTGAAAAGGCAGGGCAGTCTCATAAGTTACATTGTTAAATAGTCTCAAACGTTATTACCTCCTTTTTTAATTTAATTCCAGATTTTGGAATTTGATTTAGTTTATGGTTCTGCTATAGGATTTGCAACATGCGAACTGTCTTTAGCTTAGTAACCCCAGCCTGGACCATATCCGGGGACGCCGCCCCAACCGCCCCAGAAGAACGGTATAAAGAGAATAAAAATAATAAATATAATTATTATCCACCACCATCCCCAGCCTCCATATCCTCCTACAAAACCACCCCCGCCATAATATCCGCCGGTATATCCGCCGGTTGTGCCCAGTAGTGACATTCTATTTTTTCTCCTTTCTATAAGTTTTACATTATTTTCCATATTATTCTATGTAGAATCTATTTAAAAATCTATAATTGAAATAAGGTAATTAATATTGGATAATAAATAATTAGGAAAAATAAAGAAGGCCGGATTATTATGCGGCCGTTTCGGGAGGTTATTGAATTGAACTTTTCGCTCTATCTTATTATTGGCTTAGGAGGGGCCTTGGGTGCAGCAGCCAGGTACGCTCTTTCTTCCTGGATTCTCCAGAAGTACCTACATTCGTTCCCTTTAGGTACCTTTACCGTAAATATTTTAGGCTGCTTTTTGCTAGGTATTGTTTATGTTTTAGGAGTAGAAGTTCTTGTTCTAAATCCCAATACCCGCCTATTCATTTCCATTGGTTTTCTGGGTGCATTCACTACGTTCTCAACCTTTAGTCTGGAAACCTTAAATATTATTAAAAATGGAGAATTTAAGATCGCCTTGTACTATGGATTAGGAAGTGTAGTTCTTGGTCTGTTTGCAGTCTGGCTCGGAATGAGCGTTACTCAGTTTTTATTGAAGTAAGGGGGAAAACTCATGGTTAAAATTTCCGGTCAAGCCCGACGTATGAGAATTTATATTGGTGAATCAAATAAATATAAGGGAATGCTGCTTTATCATGCGATTGTATTAAAAGCAAAAGAACTTGGCTTAGCAGGTGCAACTGTTTTCCGTGGTATCGAGGGGTTTGGCGCAACCTCAAGAATAAAAGTTGCCCGGATTCTCGATCTTTCTAATGACCTCCCTATTGTTATCGAGATCGTAGACAGTATTGAATATATTGAAAAATTGCTTCCTTTTCTTGATGAAGCAGTAACTGTAGGTTTAATTACGCAAGAAGATGTGGAAATAATAAAATATTCGGCAAAAAATAACACCCATATTTAAACAGGTGTTTTATTGGGCTCTTTATTTTTTCAATCTGTTACTTTGTAGAATTTTCAAATATTTTTCATATCTTATATTTCCAAGCTGTTCCTTTCCCGAAGAATAATAAATTACATTTCCCTGACCCTCTTCACATAGACTTTTGGTTATTAGTATTTTTTTTAGATAATTGACCGTCCCTGTATTTCCGTCAATAATGTCTGTCCCGGACGGGAATATTTCCTGAAAACAGTCTTTATAAAAGGGAAAATGCGTACATCCTAAAACGACAGTCCCATACTTACTTAGATCATAAGCCGAAAGCCTTTGCCTAAGATATTGAAAGATAATTTGTTTATCAAAGATAAATTTCTCCGCATATTCCACAAGCTCAGGCAAAGCCACCCCATCGACGATATGGGCCTGACCAAGTTTGGTAATCAGGTTTTGATATTTTTCTTCTCTAAGAGTCAACGGGGTCGCCGTGACCATAATCCTTAGGGAGCAGTTTCTTTCCACGGCAGGCTTTACAGCAGGCTCCATCCCGAAGATAGGGAAACTATACTTAGAACGAAGATCATTGATGGCGATGCTGGTCGCAGTATTGCAGGCCACGACCAAGGCTTTGATTCCTTCTCGGGCCATAAAATCAACTGCTTCCAGGATAAACTTCTTGACTTCTTCCTTGCTTTTTGTTCCATAGGGAACATGGTCGGTATCAGCGTAATATATATAATTTTCTTTCGGTAGTTGCCTCAGGGCTTCCGATAACACCGTAATCCCGCCAACTCCTGAGTCAAAGAAACCAATTCTCATTTATTCCTCACAAGCTAAAAAATCATATTTTAATTATACCGCATTGACCGGTGTTCTACCAATATTCTAACCGCATCGTCCTAAGAAATAATCATATGAAATTTACTAATTTATTTTTCCTGTGTTGAAAGCAACGGAACAAAAGTATATAATTTTCTATTGTGTTAGAAAATATTTTTTAGATTATACGTTTGTATAGATGGAGAAGCTATGAGAATCCAACCAATCAATAAAAAATTAAAATTATATGGTTTTAATAACCTGACAAAGACTCTGAGCTTTAATTTTTATGATATCTGTTATGCTTTAAGTCAGGACCAACACAAGAAATATATTGCTTATATTGATGAGGAATATAACGCCGACCGGCTTGTAAAAATTCTTACTTCCGTTGCAGAAATAATTGAAGCTAACATTTTAAATGTCGCTAACCAGGACTATGACCCTCAGGGTGCAAGTGTAACCATGCTCGTGGCTGAAAATGAAATTATTAATCAGGAGTGCCTACAAGATTCATTAGAAATTCAAGATAGTGAAACCCCTGGTCCTGCTTCGGAGGCCATAGCCGGCCATCTCGATAAAAGTCACATTACTGTCCATACCTATCCGGAAAACCATCCGGACAAAGGAATCAGTACTTTTCGGGCCGATATTGATGTTTCGACCTGCGGACAGATTTCACCGCTTCGGGCATTAAATTATCTGCTGACCAGTTTTGAACCCGATATCGCTATGATCGATTACCGTGTCCGGGGTTTTACCAGGGATGTAAACGGCAAAAAGTATTTTATCGACCATAAGATCAATTCTGTCCAGAATTTTATCTCGGAAGATACAAGAAATAAGTATCAGATGGTTGACATCAACGTTTATCAGGATAATACCTTTCATACTAAAATGCTTTTAAAAGAGTTTGACCTTGACCATTACTTATTCGGAACGGAAAAAGAGGAGCTTACTTCAAGCAAGAGAAGAAGGATCAAACAAAGAATAAAGCATGAAATGCTCGAGATCTTTTCCGGAAGAAATATTTTTTAAGAAAGGTTTTTCTATTCCTCCTTGTTTCTTATGATTAATTTGAATTTCTCAGGAATTGGGGCTTTTACTGTGATCTTCCGCTCGTCGTGAGGATGAGAAAAAACTATGGATTCAGCATGTAAAGCTTGCCTGTCTGGTAAGCTTTTGAATTTCTCTGCCTGAATAATGCAGAATGTCTTTTAAATATAACTCAACGGTCAGCCCAATATGCTCATTCTCTATTAGGTAATTATTGAACTCTTTCATTAGGCATTAAGCTTAGACACAGCATCTAAATACGCTTTGGCACTGGCATAAATTATATCCGTACTTATCCCCTTGCCGATACAAGATTTGGTCCCCGACGCAATCTTAACTGTGGCATTCCCCTGGGCCTCAGTTCCTCGGCTTACAGATTTAAGGCTGTAGTCTTCCAACTTAGCCTGGCTTCCGGTAATCCGGTCAATCGCTTTGAAAACCGCATCTACCGGGCCATTGCCGATCGCAGCATCCTTGACCTCTTTATCTTCAAATTCGAGGGTAATGGTGGCCATAGCAGATTGTGTCCCTGAAGTAGCTACCGAAATATTTTTTATTTTAAATTGATTTTGTTCGGACATTGCTACCCCCATCAAAGCATGAAGGTCTTCATCATAAACCTCCTGCTTTTTGTCTGCAAGCAGCAGAAAATTCTCATAAACTTTCTCCAGTTCAGAATCCTGAACTTCGTACCCTAATTCATTCAACCGGTACTTCAAAGCATGCCTGCCGGATCTCGCACTTAATACGATTTGACTCCTCGGAACACCGATTATTTCGGGATCAATGATTTCATAAGTTTGCGTTTCTTTGAGAACCCCATCCTGATGAATCCCTGAAGCATGCATAAAAGCATTGGCTCCAACAATCGCCTTGTGGTTAGGAACCGGAACTCCGGTAATTAAGGATACCAGCCTGCTGGCAGCAGCAATTTCTTTGGTCCGGATATTTAAATCTATTCCGTAATTTTGTTTCTGCGTATATAGAGCCATCATTACTTCCTCCAAGGATGTGTTTCCTGCCCTTTCACCAATCCCGTTGATCGTTCCCTCCACCTGATCAGCACCGGCCTTTATGCCGGCCAGGGAATTAGCCGTAGCCATCCCGAGATCATTATGACAGTGGACGCTAACTTTTACCCTATCGATGTCTTTGACATTATTCTTGACATAAGTTATTAATTCTCCAAACTCCCAAGGAGTTGCATACCCTACCGTATCAGGAATGTTAACTACCGTAGCTCCAGCCTCAATTACCCTGGTCAGAATTTTAGCCAAAAAATCTTTTTCGCTGCGGGAAGCATCTTCGGCATAGAATTCTACGTCGTTCATATAGCTTTTGGCATGTTTGACCGCTTCAACAGCCCGGTCTATAACCTGTTGCGGCGAAAGCCTGAGCTTCTTCTCCATATGAATTGGGGAAACTGCGATACCTGTATGAATTCTTGGGTACTCGGCTTCATGTAAAGCTTCGGCGCAAAGATCAATGTCTTTAGCTACGCATCTTGTCAAACCGCAGATCACAGCCCCTTTAACCTCTTTGGCAATGATCTTTACCGATTCAAAATCCCCGGGGGAAGATGCGGGGAATCCTGCCTCCAGGATATCGACCCCTAGCCTTACAATTTGTTTAGCGATATCCAATTTTTCTCTAACGTTGAGTGTTATACCCAGCGATTGTTCACCATCTCTTAGGGTTGTATCAAAAAAATATAATTTACGCATGTTTTTCTCTCCTTTATTATATATTGTTTGCCGCTCCCGTGAAGACCGTCTAGGTCTTCACGCGTCAAAAAACCTCCGTCTCTGTTCTGAGACGAAGGTTGCTTCGCGGTACCACTCAAATTAACGACCTAAGCCGTTCACTCTAAAAGATACGGGAAATTACTTTCCGATATCCCCTTCTTTTTAACGGTAGAAGCATCCGTCCGGTTCTACTGCCATAAAAGTGGGTTCGACCGGAAACTCAAGGGGGAGTTCAGTTCCTTTGCTTGACCGCTTTGCACCGCCAGCGGCTCTCTGTACAAGTCCGAAGGGTCTTACTGTTCCCTGTCATCGTTCTTTCCCTATTTCTTTAGATAATACAATTATAAAACTATCCTGTCAAGAAGTAACAGCAAATTTTTCTTAGCCTCCAAGAGTAATGTCCTGAGTATCATACCATTTCAGAGCATCATAGAAGTGTTCGTCCCTAAAGTCAGGCCAGTAATCATCAATTACATAAAAGTCGGCATATGCACACTGGGCAGGCAGAAAACCGCTTAAACGTCTTCTTCCTCCCCAACGTACGAGAAGATCTACCCGTGACACATTATTAGATTTAATTGAATGAATAATTTTTTTTTGTTTGCTCTCTTTGGCCAAAAGATTGCCAAGATCCCATTCCCAGCCGTAATTGACCAAGAAGTTAACCTTAATTCCCCCCTTGCCAAAGCTGGTTCTGCGGGTATATGGCAAGAGAACTTTTGGAAATATCTTGGATTCAGTGTTACCGATTACCAATAAAGCTACATTTTCATTGGCAATTAACTCTATAGCATCAATACAGGATTGTACAAAAGCCTTCGTTTGCGAAGCAGGTCTTTTGGTATTGTCAACCGTAAAACCATAATAGGTCAGCTCTTTAACCCCAATTTCCTGGCATAGTTTCAGTAGTCTTAACCCTGGCTGCAACCCTTCATTGTACCCCATTTCTTTAGGCAGCCCTTTGTTTACCGCCCATCTTCTATTGCCGTCAGGAATTACGCCGACATGATTCGGGATTCTCATTAGGGATACTCCTTTTCATTACTAGCTTTTCTGTTGTAATCTGATTTTATTATTTCCATCTGATCTATATTAATATAACATATTATTCTAAAAATAATATAACATACCGCAAATCAAAAGAACAACTTCCGGCTTTCTTTGATAATTATATGCCTTTTAAATGTCTAATCTAAGCCATCCTGCCGGCTCTTTATCTCCGCGAATAGTATATCGTCCATCTTTCACTACCAATTTAAATCTTTCCCTAGGTACCTCCGAGTTCTGTTGAATCACTTCCACCCAGTCATCACCTACATCACATATTATCGCCACATGACCGTAGGATCCCTTCGTAAATACTAAGAGATCGTCAGCCGCCGGTTTTATATCTCCGCCGTTTTGAAACTGGACTAATCCCCTTTGTTTGTTAAGCTCTCCCTGTTGCAGCATAGGGTTGAAAAAATATTTGGCGTTGCCTGCTCCATCCGGCATTTTATATTTATACTTTTCGTAATAAAAACGTTTTACAAACTCAACACATTGCCATTTATAGCCGTAATAATATCCGTCTTTGCTATAATTTAGCCCATGACTGGACATATAATCAGAACCATTGGAATAAACTGCAACTCCTTTATATTCATCTATTTTTGTGCCAGCCCCGACCTCACTTTGATGAATAATTGAATCCTGTTTTTTGTCATTATTATATGTACTTGAAGTAGTTTGAAATCCATAGCTTGAATCTATCTGGTTATTGGTTTTATTAGAAATAATCCTATTTCCTGAAACTATAATCAAGGCCAAAAATATCAAGGCAATACTTACCGCTAATGGATTTCTTTGTTGTCCATACTTCATTCGTATCTCCTCATAATTATATATCCGACAAATATGACGGCAATATCTCTCCTTAAATATATAATGGTCCTAAATGGCAGATTAACATTAAATTAAATTAAATTAAATTTAATTTGAAAAAATGTCCAAACGTATTATAATATTAAAGGTCATCCCTTGAATATCCTTCTCGGAAGCGGCAAACGATAATAATTATTAAAATAAGATAAAATATTTCTTGATTGAACAAAAGATTAACAAATCTCATTTTATTTTGCAAATTATTTTAAAAATATACTATATTATATAGGAGAACAAACTTAATGCAAGCTGAAAATTTAAGAAATATCGCAATTATTGCTCACGTCGATCATGGCAAAACAAGTCTAGTGGATGTAATGCTTAGACAAAGCGGAGTATTCCGGGCCAATGAAAAGGTCGAAGAACGAATTATGGACTCCAACGATCTCGAAAAAGAGCGTGGGATTACAATCCTTGCCAAAAACACTTCAGTCACTTGGCAAGGTACGAAAATTAATATTGTTGATACGCCAGGACATGCAGATTTTGGCGGTGAGGTCGAACGTGTTCTGCAAATGGTTAATGGAGTTCTATTGGTTGTAGATGCTTTTGAGGGTCCAATGCCCCAGACCAAGTTTGTTCTGCGCAAAGCTTTGGAACTTAACCTTAAGGCTATCGTAGTTATCAATAAAACTGATCGTCCGGATGCCCGTGCTTATGAAGTTGTGGATGAGGTCCTGGGATTGTTTTTACAATTAGGTGCTACCGAAGAGCAACTCGACTTTCCTGTGGTCTATACTTCCGCCCGCCAGGGAATCGCCGGTTATGAGCCGGTGGATATGGCCGAGGATTTGGTGCCGTTATTTGAAACCATCATAAAAGAGATTCCTGCTCCCGAATCTTATCCCGATAGTCCTTTACAGATGCTTGTAACAACCCTGGACTATAACGATTATCTAGGTAAAATTGCTATCGGCCGGATCATACGCGGTAAACTTATTGCCAATTCCCAGGTTGCAGTTGTAAAAAGAGATTCGTCTCTGGAAAAAGTAAAGGTTGGCAAAGTTTTCACCTTCGAGAACTTGAACAGAGTTGATGTACCCGAGGTTGACGCAGGCGATATTGTAGCTGTTAGCGGTATTCCCAATATTAATATCGGAGAAACAATAACCGATGCCCTAAACCCTGAAGGGCTCCCGACCATTGATATCGATGAACCGACCCTGTCAATGTTATTTATGGTTAACACCAGTCCTATGGCAGGAACGGAAGGCAAACATGTCACCTCACGGAAACTCCGGGAAAGGCTGTTCAAAGAAGTGGAAACCAACGTTAGTTTGCGCGTCGAGGAAACAGACACCACTGATTCCTTTCAGGTCTCGGGCCGCGGAGAACTTCACCTTTCGATCTTGATTGAAAATATGCGCCGGGAAGGTTTTGAACTTCAGGTTTCCAAGCCCGAAGTAATAATAAAAGAAATTAATGACGTTAAATGCGAACCGTTTGAACATCTGACTTGTGATGTACCCGATACAGCAACCGGAACCGTAATCGAAATGCTCGGATCCAGGAGAGCAGAAATGTTGAATTTGATCAATATGCCCGGTGGCGTAACCCGCTTAGAGTTTCTAATTCCTGCCCGCGGATTGATAGGGTTTCGCGGGGATTTTCTGACTGAGACCAGGGGAGAAGGAATTATGGCTCATGTTTTCCACTCCTATAAACCTTATAAGGGAGAAATCCAGGGAAGAAGTCGTGGAGTCCTTGTAGCATCCGATCCTGGGGAGTCGACTGCTTATGCAATTTATCAACTTCAGGATCGCGGCAAAATGTTCATTGATCCGGGAACTAAAGTTTACGAAGGGATGATCATCGGCGAAAGTACCAGGGAACAGGACATTGATGTTAACATTACCCGTAAAAAGCAAATGACCAACACGCGGTCAAGCGGCGCTGATGAAAGTTTAAGACTCGAACCTCCGAAAATTCTCGGACTTGAGGAGGCGCTCGAATATATCAACGACGATGAATACGTGGAGGTAACTCCTCTCAACATTCGTTTACGTAAAAAATACCTTGACAGGCATTCCCGGCTCAGGCACGAAAAACAAAAGGCCTTAGGCGGAAAGTAAGCTTAAATACCGCCAAAAAAGATTCACCAAATATTTATTACTTCCATAAAATGGAATATCATATAAATCTTATTTCAAATATTGGGTGATGAAAAAATGTTATTTGAACTCTTGGTGGCTTTAAGCATCCGTTTTTTCTTATTTGACTTTGTGCTTTTTAAAAAGATCAGATTGTATCTTAAACAAAAAGGATATTTTTTTCGCAAGCTCTTTTCATGCCCGTTTTGCCAAGGATTTTGGTGCGGTCTCGCAGTTTACCTCTATAATCATACGGTTGGCCTGAACTGGCAGCAGATAGTCTCATTATTGTGTTTCGGGTTTATTTCCGCCTATCTCGGGCTTGCAACAGCCGTTGTCCTCCATCCCTTAATAAAGAATTATGAACAAGATTCAGGGATGCCTCTGCAGTAATGAAATTCTCCACAAAAATAAAGCCCAAGTCAAACTTTTGACCCGGGCTTTATTTATTAGGGATTAAGCATTTAACAGGGTTTTGCTCAATTAATTTCATTTTATCCAATCTGGACAGTAGTTTAATATTATACTCTCTACGGCATGCTTCATTTTTGCCCGCTACCTGCTCAGCATATTTAAGTTGTACAGGATATCTAGAATGCGTGTACTTGGCGCCTTTTCCTTCATTGTGACGGGCCAGCCTTTTTTCTAAATTCACCGTCCAGCCGGTGTAAAGGGTTCCATCCTTACATTCTAAAATATAAACATAGTACATATTACACTTTATCCCTTTTTCTTATTATCCATCATAATTATTTTTATTCTTCTGACAGAAAGGTCAATCTTTTTTTATATTACTTTATAATATCCCGGACTACTTCCCCCGCTATCAATAAACCGGCCACGGAAGGAACGAAAGAAACACTACCCGGGATCTGTCTTTTCTTGGAACAATGGGCATCTCCGCCTGGACAAATACAATTTGTGGCATAACTCACTCTCTGTTCGAGCGGCTTGACAACCGGTTCCGGTGAAAAAAGCACCTTAAAACCCTCGGTAATTCCCTCCTTCTTCAGAAGCTTGCGGACAGCTTTGGCCAGTGGACACCCTGTGGTCTGAGAAATATCGGCGATTTTAAAACTTGAAGCATCAAGACGGTTACCAGCCCCCATACAAGACACAAATGGCAATTTCCTTACCGCGCACTCTTTGGCCAGGCTTACTTTGCTTTTGACTATATCAATCGCATCTACGACATAATCAGGTTTATCGGCCAGAAAGAATTCAGCATCTTTTTCGGTGTAAAAAGAGATGTGGGTTTCAACTAGTGCCTCAGGATTGATATCCTGAATTCTCTGCTTCATGGCTTGGACTTTAGGTTGGCCGACAGTGGAATGTAAAGCATGGAGTTGGCGATTAATATTGGTTATGCAGATTTCATCAAAATCAATCAATTTAAAACTGCCTACCCCCATACGTGCTAAAGCTTCGGCCGTATATGAGCCGACACCGCCGAGCCCAAAGATAGCCACTTTGCTGTTTTTAAGTTTTGCTAAACCTTCCTGCCCGATTAACAACTCGCTGCGCGAAAATTGATTTTGCATTATTTAACCTTCCAATTCTCATTAGATCCTTCCAATATTTCCTATTTTTATTTTGCCAGCATTCTAGTATCCCTGTCAAATTTGTAAACTATATTGCCTTACTAAACATATTTACAGTCAAGGATAATTACGATGACGGGCAGAACATTGTAATTTCCAAAGAATTCATGCAGCAGGCAAAAGTAATTTTTGCCTGCTGGAAAAAACTAATAAGGTCTGACAGGAGTAATTCTATGGAACAGAAATTGGTTCTTAAAGTGATATCTTCCTGTCATATCGGTTATCAGTGGAATTATTATAAAAACATTTTTAGAATAAAAAAAGGATATTCTACTTTACTCGAACACCCATTTAGAATATAATTATAATATTGTGCACAAGCAACCCATGTTACTTCTTTTATGCTAATATTTTATCATAAATATTTCAACCGGTCAAGTATTTCGTCAAGAAGTTAGTAATGAACAAAGGATAAGGTGCAATGAAAGATTATATTGAACAACAGCAAATTGAAAAAGTGTATCTCCAAAGAACAATAGATTTTATCAATAAAGAACTAGAAAACGTTACCAAAGAAGCTGCTTCATATAGAAATGCGCTGATCGCTTCCAGAAAAGACATGTCCGATAATACTGCTCCTTTCAGTAATGACTTCGCTAAACTGACCGAGCTTGTTCAATACTTATCGGAGATTAACAGCCAATCAGTTGCCTATGCCAATATCGTGAAATATGTACAACGATATAAACGATTAATCAGAACTCCTTATTTTGGAAGATTTGATTTGCTGGAAGATGGTTTCAAAAATAAAGAAGAAATATATATTGGCTTGGCCACCGTTATGGATCAAACCACGCGCGACGTCTACGTCTATGACTGGCGAGCACCCATCGCCAGCATTTTTTACAGATATGAACAGGGAAAAGCATATTACGAAACGCCCTCAGGCATAGCTTCCGGTGAAGTCTTTCTGAAGAGACAATACAAGATTGAAAATTCCGAACTACAGTATTTCTTTGACTGTAATGTCAGAATCACCGATGATATCCTTCAGGAAATACTGGCCCGCAACTCTTCCCCCAGGATGAGGAATATCGTTGAAAGCATCCAGAAAGAGCAGGATATCATTATCCGCGATACGGTAAATCAATTGCTTTTGGTCCAAGGTCCTGCCGGAAGCGGGAAAACATCAATTGCCCTTCACCGGATCGCTTTTCTGCTCTATGAAGGCTTACATTCCAATCTGCGCTCCAATAACGTAATTATTATCTCCCCCCATGATGTTTTCAGCCAATATATTTCCGGTGTATTGCCTGAACTTGGAGAAGAAAACGTGTTTCAGTTTACCTATGATGATATCGTAACCAACCTCATAGCCAAGAAATTTCCAGCCGAACGCAGAGAAGATTATTTAGAAAACCTGATAGCAGTTTCAAATACAATTGAAGGGGAAAACTGCCGGAAACGGGCTATTTTTAAAGGATCAGAGACTTTCCGGAACATACTCGACAGCTGGATCGAGTATTACGGACATAAACTTATTCCGTTTGAGGATGTTTCCTTTGCCGGAGTAACTCTTAAAACCAGACAACAGCTCAAAAACCGTTTTCTTCATAACGAAATAGATATTCCGATGGCCAAGCAACTGGCAAAATTAGAAAACATGCTCTTACCTCTTACTCACCCCTATAAAAAAGAGAGATTGCAGCGCCTAGAACAGATTGTTGCCGCAAGTGAAGGACGCAAACTGGAAATAAAATCATTCAGCAGACTCCTGGCAATTCGCGAATCGCAAGCGCTTCGCCAAAGAGTCCGTAAGTTTACCTCGGTAGACTATTGGGAAATTTACCGCCGGCTTTTTTCTGATCCTCATTTTATTTCAATCGTGGCGAGAGATCTAAAAAAAGATTTACGGCTTTCCCGAGAGCTTGAAGATTATTTCTCGTCAACGAACGACTATCTTTGTCAGGGACAAATCAGGTATGAGGATTATGCGCCGCTGCTTTATCTCAAATTAAAAATTGAGGGCAACGACACCGTCTCCGATATCAGGCATGTTGTCATTGATGAAGCCCAAGATTATAGCCCTTTGCAATATCATATTTTCAACCTTCTTTATAGAAATGCGGCTTTTACCGTTCTCGGTGATCTTAACCAGTGTTTCTCAGAAAATCAACAAAAAGATCTTTTTGTTGATATTTCCAAAATATTAGCTAAAGATAAAAACCTTAATCTTTTCCTCCATAAAAGTTACCGATCCACACTGGAAATACAGTCTTTTTGCCAAAAATTACTCGGTAAAGATTTGCAGATAGAATCATTCGACAGGCATGGTGCCCAGCCAGGAATCGTTCGTCAAGAAACTGCCGCCTTGATGCCCCAATCAATTACGGAAAATATAAATTTATTATTAACAAAGGGATACAAAACAATAGCCGTTATTTGCAAGACTCAACAACAGTCCGAGACTGTTTACGCTAATCTCAAAAATTCTCTGAAATTAACCTTGGTTAAGCCACACGACAAGGACTATAAAAAGGGCACATTGATTATATCCACGGTTATGGCCAAAGGCTTGGAATTCGATGCCGTAATTGTCTATAACGTCAATAAAGAAAACTATATAAATGAAATAGATAAAAAGCTGCTCTACGTTGCCTGTACAAGAGCGCTGCACGAGTTAGTTGTCATCTATACCGGGGAAAAAAGTCCATTAATCTATAATGCCTTGCAGGATGAGGCGAAGAAAAATGAGCTAAAGAAATGATAAAAAGGGCATCCATTGGACGCCCCTATTTAATAATTTAACAGTTCAAAAGTCAGTAAAGTCTTCTTAAAGATTAACTTTGGTAAAAGCCTAGTCAAGATCGGCAATAATATCTTCGGCATCCTCAATCCCTATTGACAGCCTGATTTGATCAGGAGACACACCCGCAGCTAACTGTTCTTCTTCTGATAATTGCGAATGAGTTGTACTTGCGGGATAAATTACCAGGGATTTAGCATCAGCTACATTTGCCAGCAACGAGAAAAGCTCCAGGTTGTCGATAAATTTGGTCCCTGCTTCAGCTCCCCCTTTGATACCATACTCATGTGAACAACTCCTTATAAAATTATTTATCTGATTTTTGTCAGCCGCATCCGCCGGAGTTCCAATTCGGCGTAAGGCTTCACCCAGATTACGGCAACCGCAAACAAAAGGAACTTTAAAGTTATGCTTGTCAATATGGTAAAGGTCATCAGCAGGGGGAAGAACTTTACTTTCATCGTAATTAATTTTCTTGGAATAAAGCCGTACTTAAATATCTTTCGCCGGTATCAGGCAGTACGACAACAATCAGTTTTCCTTCGTTTTCCGGACGTTTAGCTACTTCCAAGGCAGCATAGGTAGCCGCTCCGGAAGAAATACCGACTAAAATGCCTTCTTCTCTGGCAAGTTTACGTCCGGTTTCAAAGGCCTGCTCATTGGTTACTTTAAAAATTTCATCCACAATATTTAAATTTAAAACCTGAGGAATAAATCCGGCTCCAATTCCCTGAATTTTATGCGGACCTGGCTTCCCTCCGGAAAGAACCGGAGAATCATTAGGTTCAACAGCAATTACTTTCAAGTCTGGTTTCCGGGATTTGATTATCTCGCCAACACCGGTGATGGTTCCGCCTGTCCCGACACCGCCAATGATAATATCTATTTTCCCATCAGTATCGGCCCATATTTCCTCCGCTGTTGTTTTCCGGTGTATTTCCGGGTTGGAAGGATTCTCAAATTGCTGGGGAATATAGGAATTGGGAATCTCTTCTGCCAGTTCCAAAGCTTTCTTGATAGCACCTTTCATTCCGTCAGTTCCCGAAGTAAGAACAAGTTCGGCTCCATAAGCCTTAAGAAGATTGCGCCTTTCTACGCTCATTGTATCAGGCATAGTAAGAATCAGCCGATATCCCCTGGCAGCCGTTACAAAAGCCAGACCAATCCCGGTATTCCCACTGGTAGGTTCGATAATAACCGTTTCTTTCTTAATCAAACCTTTTTCCTCAGCATTTTTGATCATACTGAGCGCAATTCTGTCTTTGACACTTCCCCCCGGATTAAAAGATTCCAGCTTGACTAAGACCTCCGCCTTTAATTCTGCTGAAACTTTTTTCAATCTCACCAAGGGGGTCCCGCCAATCAAATCTGTCAGATCTTCATAGATTTTTCCCATAAGAAAACGACTCCTTAAATAATATATAATGTCTATAGGTTTAGTAGTTTTGAAGAAAAGAATAGTTATATTTATTCTATTTGTCAATAGTTTTATCTTGTTCTTTAAAGATGTTTGTTTGTTCTAAAAGGTTATTTTCTTAATGTCTTGCCAATCCACCCAAAGGAACATATAATGAGTTCAAACTCATTGAGTTAGGAGTCAAGTAGTAGAGATGCAACGGCAACAACAGAAAGAAAGAACGAACAAGAAAACATCTAATTGATGCCGCCATAAACCAGCTAGCCGAAGATGGATTGCTTAACACAAGAACCTCTGATATTGCTAAGGCAGCAGGTTTGTCACACGGAACGATATTTACTCATTTTCCTACTAGAGAAATTTTGCTGACTGAAGTTATTGAAGAAGTTGGTTTCCGTATAGCAGTTAGGCTGCAT
This sequence comes from Peptococcaceae bacterium UBA6116, assembly GCA_002423425.1. Classification (GTDB taxonomy): domain Bacteria; phylum Bacillota; class Desulfitobacteriia; order Desulfitobacteriales; family Syntrophobotulaceae; genus UBA6116. Next base: position 29,642 of record DIWC01000018.1, on the reverse strand, counting down.
GAGCTCGCCGGAAATGGTGGAACGGTCCGCGAAGTTCTTACGGCTCACCTGAAAGGACTCTCTGAATATGAGAGTTTCTATTCCTGATTCTCATCTCTTTCAGAACGCCTGAATAAGAAGTGAAAGTTGAAGATCCTGTAAAATTCATTGCATAAAACGCCGATACTGAAGAAACAATCAGCAAATATGCCAGAGCTCTTAATAAACTATACTGAGGCACATCCGGCCAGCCATTAAGCACATTCACGATGACAGCCCAAATAATCCCTAAAAGCCATCCTTTCCAGGCAAATGCCCTGCCTGGAATCCAGGGCAGCAAAACCGGGGTGATCACACATCCTACAAATAATTCTTTCATTAGATTAAGGCTCTGCACGCAAGGGGCGTCTCAGCCTGCAAGCTGATCGCCCCTTGTTAACCTCACTCTTATATGCTCAAGTCATTAAAAAATTCCTGTTTGGCTTCTTGCTTTTCGCGTCCCTTAAAGAGCAATTCAGGATTTTTTATGACCACCCTGGTCTCTGCCGGAACAGACTGGGTAATAAATACATTGCTGCCGATTACTGAGCCTTTGCCGATGATTGTTTCACCACCGAAAATCGAAGCACCGGAATATACGGTCACATCATCCTCTAAAGTCGGATGGCGCTTTTGGTTACGCAGACTCTGCCCTCCTCTGGTGGACAAAGCTCCCAGCGTTACCCCCTGATAGATTTTAACATTATTGCCGATAATGGTTGTCTCCCCAATAACCACTCCCGTACCATGATCGATGAAGAAATATTTGCCGATCTTGGCTCCGGGGTGGATATCGATTCCGGTTTCGTTATGGGCAAATTCCGTCATTATCCTGGGGATAAGCGGTACGGACAACAAAAAAAGCTCATGTGCCAGCCTGTAAATACTGACTGCCAATAGTCCGGGATACGAGCATATAACCTGATCCTTGTCAGCGGCAGCGGGATCTCCATCAAAAGCCGCCTGAACATCGTCCGCCAAATATTCCCGTATTTGCGGTATTTTGCTTAAGAAGTGCCAACATATTTCGTCCGCTTTTTCCGTGACGTCAATTATATCGAAAGTTTCCTTTTTGTTGAGTTCATGCCCGAGGGCACTGGCTACCTGTTTATTCAGTTTTTCGTTTATTTCGATCAGAAGGTTTCCGATGTGATATTCCAGAGTACTCCCGGTCAGATTTTGCTTGCCGAAATACCCAGGAAATAAAAGCTGCCGTAAGAGATGAATAATCTCAACGATAGCATCCCGGCTGGGAAGCTGCCCGGAAATCCGGGTAAATGAATCCGGCTGCTCACGATAGCTCGAAGAGAGATGTGAAATAAGCTGGCTTATATGCGTGTCGAATTTTTCAACCATAATTAATTCCTCCCTCAATGTCATTTGGCCTATCCTTCCTGGTAAAGAGGTGTTGACAGATATATCTCCCCTGTGTCGAGGGAGAACAACAACGATAGTTTTTCCTTTATTCTCCGGTCTTTTGGCTACCTGAACAGCTGCAAAGACCGCCGCTCCCGATGATATGCCGACAAGCAAGCCTTCCATTCTAGCAAGTTTTCCGGACATTTCAAAGGCTTCCTCAGCTTCTACTTCATATATTTCGTCAACATATTGTTCCGCCAGTTCCGACTCCGCCGACTAAAATATCAACCCGTCCATCCGTATCTCTCCGGATCTCTTCGGCTGTAGTCTTTCTATATTCGCCTCATCAGTCATAGTTATGATCAACCTGTGTTGCCGCCATAACAGTCTTACCTCCTATTTGCCAATCTTTTCGTTCATGCTTCCGCTGCGGTAACCTTTCAAATCAAGTACCGTATAGTTAAATCCCATCTCGGTAAAAGCCTCATAAATACCTTCGGCGATAGTCGGTTTCATGATCCTTACATTATCCTGCGGTGAAACTTCAATCCTGGCAATATCTCCGTGATGGCGTACTCTAACTTGTTTAAAACCAAGATTCAGTAAATACTGTTCCGCCAAGTCCACCATCTTCAACTTCTCCCTGGTAATCTCTTCTCCATAAGGAATTCTTGAGGATAGACAGGCAAATGATGGCTTATCCCAAGTAGGAAGACCTGATTCTTTAGATAGAATCCTTATTTCTTCCTTGGTTAACCCTGCCTTCAGAAGAGGACTTTGAACTCCTAGTTCAATCAAAGCCTGCCTGCCCGGACGGTAATCAGCCAAATCATCTAAGTTGGAGCCTTCGGCAACATGCTCAATTCTGAGTTCAGCCGCTATCCCCAGTATTTTTCCAAATAATTGTTTTTTACATAAATAGCACCGGTTCAAAGGGTTATTCCTGAACTCAGGATCGTCCAGCTCCTCGGACTCAATGAGCAAATGTTCTATCCCTTGTTGGTGACAAAAATTACGTGCTTCTTTAAGCTCTCTTTCCGGGAAAGCGAAAGACCGGGCAGTGATCGCAATTGTGTTTTTTCCTAGCACATCCCGGGCAACTTTTAGCAGGAAAGTACTATCTACTCCTCCGGAAAAGGCAATGATAACTTTCCCCATACTCTCTAATTCTTGCCTTAGTAAAGCAAGTTTATTATTGTCATGACACATCTAATCCAGCCCCTTCTGTACCGATGAGCTATAATCTTAGTTGTTAAATACAATAATTGTCATATCCTCTGTCCTTAATCTTTCTTGATTCAAGCGACAGATCTTCTAGGCTATAAGAATCCAACACCTTGGTCATGGCATTCTTTAAATCATCCCATACTTTCCTGGTTACACAAAAGTCAATCCGTGTACAAGATCCTGCACGACCATCCTCTACACATTCAACCGGAGCAATCGGTCCTTCCAAAGCACGGACAACATCCCCTACCGAAATATCTTTAAGTTCTTTATTCAGGACATACCCTCCCTGAAATCCTCGGATGCTGTTTATTAAGCCACTTTGTTTAAGCGTAACCAGCAGCTGTTCCAAATATCTTTCCGAGATTTCCTGTCTTTGAGCAATACTGTGAATGGTAACAGGACCTGTATCTTGATTAATGGCAATATCCAAAATAGCTCTAAGACCGTATCGGCCCTTAGTCGATAATTTCAAGCCAATTCCTTCTTTCTTTGACCGCAACATTAACCATCTGGTGGGATACAGTATTAGTAAATAAGACTATTCCGTCGGGGTAGCCAATAACTTTCTAAAACTCAACAGGTTTATTGCTTTGTACTCCTGATGCATCCTATCATGGCCACCTATAAGCAGAATGCGCAGTCAATCCAACTCCTCTCCCCGGTCTTGCTGCAAGATTTCCCAAAATAATCTATCTTATTCAGTAAATTTGGCAGAGGCTTTTTCCATTAAAACAATCTCTATCATATCTATAGTTTTTGTGTATTTTTAGCTTATCTTTTTTTTATTTTTTTGTCAAGAACGTCTTGATAGGAAATAATGCCAATCAACTAATTTTAAATAATAAGGAGCCCATTCCAAGAATGGACTCCCTTGGAGAGTTTACCGTCTTCCCCAGGACTAACCTATGCAACCTTCTTTGCAATGAGCGGTTTCACGCAACATCCAATGTTTTGTAAACATGTGTCCACCTCCTCTCCCCAATTGCTTGTATCATACAACTATATTGTGAAACGTTACTGGCAAGTTATTGTTTTAACAGCAATTATTATTGAGGACATTTTTCACCGCTTTAAGAAATAATGATGCGTTTTTATAAACCTCTTCTTGTTTATCCACCGGAATCTCTGCCGAAAGTTTTCCCAAGAAGCTATCAACACGTTTCCACAACTCAGCCTTAGCTTTTTGGCCTTTATCCGTCAGTATCAAATTGATAGCCCTGCAGTCAATTTCAGACCTTTCCTTAATAATTAAACCTTGTTGAACTAGCGGTTCTATCAGTCTGGTAGAGGTACTCTTTTCAACTTCAAGTAAAGCATGTAAATCCGAAAGCTGTAATATTCCATATTTTCCTACCAAATCCAAAATATAAAACTGGGTAAAAGTCATACAGCTTCCTAAAATAGCATCTTGCTGACAACACCTTGTAGCTTTCGTCATCTCGGCCAGTAAACAAAGAAGCTCCCTGTTATTATTCATAGTGCCTCCTTGGTTGTATAATACAACTAGTTTAACCAAACTGTCAAGATTTTATTTTCGACTCTCTTATCTAAATTTATTTAATAGATGATCATAATAAAACCATCACTATTCTGCAGTAAAAAACCTCCAGTAAAAACACGAAAGGACCGCCTTAATTTTTTTAGGACAGCCCTTTTAATTTTTTTCTAAATAGATTAACTTGGGTGGGTCGGCCATTCCGATGATAAAGGAGAAATAAGGACCGCAGCCGACGCTGCTTCCAAAGCAAGAGTGGCAAAATAAGTGATTTCTCAGATTCAGCTCATCAAGAAAGATTTGACAGAAGAAATTTTTCATAGTCAAGTCAGAAACGATAATGAATAAGAATTATTAGTTTTGAGGAGCTTCTATTTTTACCCTATTTTACTTAAGTCATAAGGAGTTTCTTGGTAGACATAATAATTTAGCCAGTTTAGGAGCAAAAGATTCGCATGTCCCCGCCAGGTTACGATAGGCTCCTTCTGTGGATCATTATCAGGGAAATAATTCTTCGGAACTGAAATCGGCAAACCCTTGTTTACATCTCTATCATATTCTCCTTTTAAGGTCAAGGCCTCGTATTCGGGATGACCTGTGACAAAAATCTGCCTGCCGTCCTTACGGGCAACCATATAAACCCCTGCCTCCTCAGAATTGGCCAAAATCTCTAATTCCGGGTGTATTATTATATCCCCGGCTTTTACTTCGGTATGGCGGGAGTGCGGAGCAAAGAAAAAATCGTCAAACCCGCGTAAAAAGCTATTTTTTTCTTTATTGATAATTTTATGACCAAAAATTCCAAACATTTTCTGTTTGAGAGGGTATTTGGGAATTCCGTAGTGATAATAAAGCCCTGCCTGAGCCCCCCAGCAAACATACATCGTGGAATAAACATTAAGCAGGCTCCATTCCATTATTTGTTGAAGCTCTTCCCAATAATCTACTTCCTCGAATTCAAGATTTTCCACCGGCGCTCCTGTAATTATCAGACCATCAAATTTCTGATCTTTTATTTCATCAAAGGAACAATAAAATCTACTGAAATGCTCCTCCGGTGTATTCATAGGTTTATGGGTTTTTGTATAAAGTAAAGTAATCTCAATCTGTAAAGGAGAATTACTCATAAGACGAAAATACTGGGTTTCGGTCACTATCTTAGTGGGCATCAAATTTAATAAAGCAATTCTCAAAGGCCGGATATCTTGATGCATGGCCCGGTCTTCACCCATGATAAAGATATTCTCCTTTTCTAAGATTCCTTTGGCAGGAAGGTTGTCAGGTATTTTTATAGGCATGCTATTCTCCTCCTAGTACTGAAACTACAGAATACAAATGAATTGTAAGATAGAATTAGAAGTAATGTATAATGAGATAATTATCCTTCAAGATCATATCATAATCAATAGTTATCTGCTAGGGACAGTGAAGGGTTTTTTTAATGATTATAATGAGCAAAGAAAAAAGCGTCTTGCGATGGATCGCCAGACACATTGCGCATACTTTCGCAATTTAGCTCAATTGTCGCCTGTTACGCCGGACCCAATGCTATCGTGATCTCCGCCCAGGAATAAACAAATTTATATCTCTGAAGAAACTAATGTAGTCTCTTCCCCTTGGATTACTTTATCTAAAATAATTTCTGCCTCTTCGGCATCAATCCCTTTTACTTGAATAAGTTCACTAACTAATATCTGACGTGCATTATCCAACATGTTCTTATCTTCTGTCCCCAGCTTGATTTTTTTGCTTTTCCTAATTAGGTCACGGATAATCTCAGTTCCTTGGTAGATATCGCCGCTCTTAATCTTATTTCTATTGATACTTATACAATATCTATTGTTAATATAAATATCAGGATCGGTTGTCCCCTGGAAAAAGCATTCAAGGGCATTCTCCATAATATCCGGATCGACTACCCTGCGTATACCTGAGCTGGCTGCTTTTTCTTTAGGAATCATAATCCTAACGCTCATATGAGGTATCTTCAGAACATAATATAATTTATTCTCTCCTAAAATTTCTTTTTCTTCTATAGCCTCAATAAAACCAGCACCATGCATAGGATAAAATATTACATCGCCTATCTCAAACATATCGCCACCTCCGAAATAAGTACCACCTTCTTATTATATTATATTATTAGCTAAAATACAAAAAAAAACGTTATTTTATCATACTACGTTCAACTATGTCAATACAGCTCATTATGGGTTTAAAAATTATTTAGGGCTCAATTTAAACACCTGAAAACTAACTGTGCCTGTTCCAGGGTAAAGTCAATATCCTTATCGGAATGAGCAATAGAAACAAAAACAGCCTCATACTGACTGGGAGCAAGATATATCCCATGTTCCAACCTTCCCCGAAAAAATCCCGCAAATAATTCTACGTCGGAGGAACAAGCCCCGGCATAAAATCATTCTATTGAGGAAAATTGAACCAGTATCTATGTCTATTCCCATTCACTTACAGCATAATTAACTCTGTCATGGATGTCAAAAGTAAGTATATTGGTGTTCTGTACTCTACTACGCCGAACATCACTTTTATCAGCTAAGATCAAAGCCGCTGACAGGCAATTTACAGGAAAAGCTGAAGCCTCATCGCCCTATTTACCAAATTTCCAATATCATGGAGATATCCCGCATTCTTTGCCAGTTCAATATAGGCTTTAACCTCGGTATTTTTCTTTACATCAATTAGAGTAATAAAATCCATTTTTACAATCCCTTTTATTTATAATAATACAAGATTTCTTATAAATAGTAAGAAGCCGGGAAACCCATTAGCTAACAAGATAGATTTAATTTAGAATATAGCTATAAAAAGACACCCCGGAAATAACTGAACTGAACTAAACCAAATTCTCGGGGTATCTAAATATTTTTTTACTTCATCAAACATTATTTCTCTAGCCCGTACTTTTTCAGGCTTGAGGTGATTTTATTTCCATCAGAAATAAATTCCCTTTTGACCAGGCCGATACCTTCCTTATAATACTCATAAACAATCGAACCTTGATTGGGAATTTTTATTTTAAGGCAGTCGGTAAAATTTCCGACCGGGGTATCCACACTGGCTTTGATATCAACAATTTCCTTCGTGCCGTTAGGATCATTCCACTTTGTCCCAACTTCAAGAGGCGATTCGATAATTATCAAATTTTGGTTAGGTTCATTCTTCAGGTAATTAGTCTCATCATAAGCCTCTCCAAGAAAAAATTTCCTTGTAACAGCCTCGGGAGTAATTTGATAAACAGAGGCACTAACAGTCCCGCCATTATCTTCTCTGATCTGAGCAAGATCCCCATCTGTAAAAACAACTTTTCGGGTAAAAGTTGCATATTCATTGCCCTCACCTTGATATTCCCAGGATAGGCCGCTTGCTGAAGGAAAGAAATCTCCGGGTTTCGAACTTTTCACGGCAGAACCATTATTCTTAACATTAACATTAGCACTTTCGTTTGTTTGTTTAGGCTGGGAATCCTGTTGTTTGGCACAGCTTACTGCTGCTAAACTCAATAAAATAATAATAACGACGAGAAATGATCTGGTAGACCTTTTCATTATTATCACACCCCTTCAATTCCCTTAATGTTTCTCTGATAATATTTGCTAACACCAATAATACACTTTATTGACAAAGATTGTTACTCCACCGTCACACTCTTGGCCAGGTTTCTCGGCTTATCGACATCATTGCCTCTGGCTACGGACACGTAGTACGCCAGGAGCTGAAGCGGGATTACCGTCAAAATTGGGGCCAGTTCATTAGCTGTATCAGGGAGATAGAACAATTCATCTACCGACTTACCGAAATCATGATTGCCTTCAAACGTGAATCCTATGACCTTGGCATCTCTGGCCTTGACCTCAATGACATTGGACAGGGTCTTCTCGTAAAGATCTCTTTGGGTAGCTATGGCAACCACCGGTGTTTTTTCGGTGATCAAGGCTAATGTTCCATGTTTGAGTTCGCCTGCGGCATAAGCTTCGGCATGAATATAGGAAATTTCTTTTAGCTTGAGGGAACCTTCCTGGGCGACTGCCCAGTCCAAGCCGCGTCCAAGAAAGAATGCGCTATCTACTCCGAAGAAACATTGCGATAATTGTTCAATCGCGTAAGCCTGCTCCAGAATCTCCTCGGCCTTATCAGGAATCTTTCGTAATTCCGCTATGATTTCATTAATCCATTCTTGAGACATGGTCCCTTTAGCCTGGGTAAGATAAAGGGCTAAAAGAATCATCCCTTCTATCTGGGTGGTATAAGCTTTTGTCGAGGCAACCGCGATCTCGGGACCGGCCCAAGTATAGATAACATCATGGGCTTCCCGGGAAACCGAACTTCCCACAACGTTGGTGATAGCAATCACTCGGGCACCCTTCTTTTTTGATTCCCGCAAAGCGGCAAGCGTATCGGCCGTTTCCCCCGATTGACTAATCACTACCACTAAGCTTTTGTCATCTATAAGCGGTGCCCTATACCTGAACTCGGAAGCAATATCGACCTCTACCGGAATCTTGGCCCAATGTTCGATCAGACCCTGGCCAATCAGTCCGGCGTGGTAAGCTGTGCCACACCCTACAATGGCCACCTTATTAAAAGCCGCTACTTCACTCGGGGATAAATCCACTTCCTGGAGAACAACTTTATCATCGTTCAGCCTGCCGGCTAAGGTATCCCTTAAGGCTTTGGGCTGCTCAAAAATTTCTTTGAGCATAAAATGCTCGTACCCGCCTTTTTCCGCGGCGATGGGATCCCACGTAACTTCAAAAATTATCTTCTCCAGAGTTTTACCATAAAAGTCGCAGAACTTGATTCCTTTATCGGATACAGTAACCATTTCGCCATCTTCCATAATATAGGTATTTCTGGTGTATTTGAGCACAGCCGGTATGTCACTGGCAATAAAGTATTCGTTTTCGCCTATCCCCACGATCATCGGACTATCTTTGCGAGCTGCTACTAGGATACCCGGATGCTTTGAGCTTAAAATCACCGTGGCATAAGAACCGGTCACTTTGGCCAATGTTTGGCGAACAGCTTCTTCGAGATCACCCTCATAATAATGCTCAACCAGATGGGCAAGTACTTCCGTATCTGTTTCTGAACGGAAAAGATGTCCTTGACTTGACAACCACTCTCTTAATTCCAGATAGTTTTCTATAATACCGTTATGGACAACGGCAAAATCCCCATGGCAATCCAAATGGGGATGAGCATTAAGATCGGATGGCCTGCCGTGAGTAGCCCAGCGAGTATGACCAATCCCTATGTTCGATTTAAATGTACGTTTTCCAAGTTTATCTTCCAAAACTGCTAATTTTCCAGTGCTTTTAGCTATTCGTATCCCGTCTTCTTCCAGAACGGCAATCCCCGATGAATCGTAACCCCTATACTCTAGCTTCTTCAGACCTTCCAATAAAACCGGAACAGCCGGCCTAAGGCCAATATATCCTACGATTCCACACATTCTAATTTTTTCTCCTCTCTTATCCAAACCGAGAAAATAACTACCAAAAAAAATAGCCGTCAGTAACGGCTATAGACACAAACAAACTAGGGTGCAAAAAGACTACCCCTTTCTTGTGCAACCCGCTTTTTGTTTTGGAGATTACTCTCCAATTTTATTACGGATTTAACGATGACAAGCCACCGAGAGGCACCCGCCGAACATTTCGATTAACCTCTACCTCGTCAACCATTTTATTGGTTCTGGCGCTAAATACAGAAAAACAATAACCGTCTTTCCAAAAGATATTTAATTAATATAGATAGACGTTTACACCCTCTTTTTCGGTTCTTACCTTCTCCATTATAATCCAGCAGAGGAAATCGGTATAGTATTATTTTTAACCATTATTTACCTTCCCTACGGTTAGGTACTAAACCCGATTTCCATATGCAATTTTTCCGACATTATTTTATATCTTATAAAAATTATATGTTTTTATTTAATAATACGTTCCTGTTTACTGTATGCTCTTTTTCTCGTCTACAGATTCTACCACGCCCAGTATTTCCTCCGCGAGCCTTTGTAACTCGTCCTGACAGGGCCCCTCAAGCATAATTCTGATAAGGGACTCCGTTCCTGAAGGGCGGACCAAAACCCTGCCGTTTTCACCGAGATAGTTTTGAACTTCATTTACTTTGGAAATTACAAGCTTATTTTTCATTATTTTTTCTTTGTCATTCGCTTTAGAATTTACCAGTACTTGCGGAAACCTATACATCCTGGCTGCAAGATTAGATAGTTTCTCTTGTTTTTCTTTAAGAACAGAAAGCAACTGAAGACCGGAAAGCAAACCATCACCGGTTGTATTGTGTTCTAAGAAAATAATATGGCCGGATTGCTCTCCTCCGAGAACAGTACCTGTCTCCAATAGTTTTTCCATGACATAGCGGTCTCCGACCTTCGTCTCGTAAATCTTGATACCGGCATTCTTCAGGGCCTTATGCAGTCCTAAATTGCTCATAACGGTGACTGCTAAAGAATCATTTGCAAGTTTACCCTTTTCCTTAAGAGCTAGAGCGCAAATGAGCATAATGAAATCGCCATCAACTATTTTGCCATTTTCATCGACTGCAATTACCCTGTCGGCATCGCCGTCAAAAGCTAAACCAACATCTGCGCGATGTTCGATAACCTTACAGGCTAAAGCATTGGGGTGAGTCGACCCACAATTGACATTAATATTAATGCCATCCGGTTGATCATGCAGGGCAATAACCTCAGCGCCCAATTCCCTCAGTATTTTTGGTCCTATTACCGAAGCTGCGCCATTGGCACAATCAAGCACTATTTTTATTCCGTCTAGACGAACAGCACTTTTTTTTAGAAAATCACAGTAATTTTCTGCCGGGTTTTCAATTTTTATGATTCTGCCAATCTTTAAGCCTGAAGGAGCAGGCAAGTCATCTATAATCTTTAAGGTGTTTTCTATCTCGTCCTCTATTTCATCCGAGAGTTTGAAACCGCTTGCTGCAAAAAACTTTATCCCATTATCCTGGTAAGGATTATGGGAAGCAGAAATCACTACCCCGGCATTGGCTTCTATAATTCTAGTCAGATAAGCTATCCCGGGAGTAGGAAGTATCCCTACCGTTAGAACATCTACTCCCATCGAACAAATACCGGCAGTTAAAGCTGCCTCGAGCATATCCCCCGAAATTCTCGTATCTTTGCCAATTACTATCTTTGCCTTATCTTGGCCCTCTTTCTGTCCCTTTCCCAATACATAGGCTCCAGCCTTTCCTATGCGGAAAGCCATATCAGGGGTAAGCTCCTTGTTTGCTTCTCCTCTTACTCCATCTGTCCCAAAAAGTCTAACCAATTAACTTTTCTCCCTTCTCTGTATCAAACTTATGTGTATTACTATTCAACCGGAGCATACAGCATCGTCAATTTCTCTGCCGTCTTTAGCCCATCTACCGCCGAGCTGGTAATACCACCTGCATAACCGGCCCCTTCTCCCGCAGGAAAAAGCCCTCTGAGATTTACCGATTGTCCGCTATCATCACGTAAAATTCTCACGGGAGCACTTGTTCTGGATTCGATCCCGGTCAGAGTTGCTTCTTTCCCGGCAAACCCCTGAATTTTCCCATCAAAAAACACAATTGCCCTTTTAAGGACATTCCCAATCTCCTGAGGAAGGATGCCATATAGATCCGCTGGACGATATCCCGGCCTGTAGGAAGGCCTTAAGCCAAAATCCCCTGTTACCTGACCGGCTAGAAAACCTGTTACACCTTGGGCAGGAACATGATAATTCTTTCCTCCGGCAATAAAAGCTTTTCTTTCCCACTCCCGTTGAAAGCTTACTCCTGCGAGGCAATCTGCAGAGGCAAAATCATTTTTGCTTACGCTTACCACAATCGCGCTGTTGGCAATCCCGCTGCCCCGCGCATTATTACTCATTCCATTGGTCACCACTCCTCCTTCTTCCGAGGAGGAGGCTACGACCAGACCTCCCGGACACATGCAAAAAGAATATGCTCCGCGTCCAGTAGAAATATCCTTATAGATAAGCTGATAGTCTGCAGGTCCAAGACTAGGATGGTCTAAAACTCCATATTGAGCCAAATTGATGGTTTCCTGCTTATGTTCCACCCTTAACCCCACCGCAAAGGGTTTAGGCTCAAGGGTAACACCTATCATTTTTAAAAATTCATAGACATCCCTGGCACTATGGCCAACAGCCATAATAACTGTTTCAGCAGCAATAGAATCATGATGATTAATTTCTACCGCCTCGAGGCAGCCATTAGCTGTCTTCAGCCCCGTCACCTTGGCTCTGAATAAAATTTCTCCGCCTAAAAACTCAATCCTCTTTCTTAAACCTGAAACAACGATTCTTAGAACATCTGTACCTATATGTGGCTTAGCAACAAATAAGATTTTCGGATCTGCCCCAAATTCTACAAACTTCTCCAGAACCTTTCTTATCCGATAATCATCAATTCTCGTTGTAAGCTTACCATCGGAAAATGTTCCTGCGCCACCTTCACCAAACTGAACATTTGATTCGGGATCGAGATCCCCGCTTTGCCAAAAACATTCAAGCCTTTTGCAGCGCTCCTCGACCTTATCTCCTCTTTCTAGGACAAGCGGCCTATAACCTTTTTCAGCCAGTGCTAAAGCCGCGAAATAACCGGCTGGACCTGTCCCGACAACCACTGGTCTTGTTACAAGCTTCTTCTCCGGTTTACTAAGAATAACATATTTTTTTAATTGAGGCTTTTCCTTTAATTGAGGAAAACGCACTAAAATCCTCCCTAACTGGCGGGGAGGGATATCTAAGGAAAACTCCAGAGAATAAACATAAAAAATATCCGGCTTTTTGCGGGCATCAATTGAACGCTTGACAATACGCCAATTTTTTATACTCTCGATTGATACCTTGAGCTGTTTGGCCAGGATATGAGGCAATAGCGCCTCATCCTGGCCAACCGGTACTTTTATATCCGACCAAATAAGATTCACCAAAATTCTCTCCTATACGCTGCTCAGATCTTATTGTTTAGACTGTAAAACAAGTTCCACTTTCGGCACTTGGATCACGGATACACCAGCGGGAGCACTCCAATAAACAGTGACATCCGGATAGGTACCAGCCTTCAAGTCGGTAGCATCTACCCAGGCGGAGATGTCTCCTGTTTTTAAGGTATTTAATATATCAGGATTGCCGTTAACCGTAATCTCAATTGGTGATATTGCCGTTGAGGTCAATCCTTGCGGAAGATTCTTTATCTCAACCGGAATGTCCTTAATAATTTTGTCTACCGGGCTTGCTACAATATAGACCATTACACTTAATTTTGTACCCTCACTGAATGAAACTCCTTTTGGCAGAGTCACGGAGTTTAGCAGAAAATCGGCGACCTTATTGGAACTAAGCCCATTGATATCTATCGTTCCCAGGCTGACATACTGAATCCCCTTAAGAACCTCAGCATCTCCCAATAATTTAACCTGATTTGGGATCGGAGTTACCATCTGTACCATCATTCCTTTGGCCGGCTGCCCAGAGGCCGATACTTTAATTGGAACAGTCTTGCTGGCCAATTCCTTAGGATAGATAAGTACTAAGATTTCAACCGTCTCAGGAAAAGCATTTAACGACTCCAAATTCGGGTCAGGCGCAAAAATACCCTCGCCTTTGATATCTTTAAAAGTAACAGGCCTAGCAACTCTCATACTTTCCTTCGACCCGGAAACATTAATATCGACAACAACGTTTTCTAATTTATCCAAAATTGATGTCGGCCCCCGGACATTAACAACCGAAGGGTTAATAATCGGATCCCCGACTGTAAAGCCGCTTGCCGGGTTTCCAGAAACTGTAACAAGAACAGGAACTATCTTATCTTTGACCAGATCAAGTGTCATAACTACAGTGCTAGGACTGATACTTTCTATGGTCACACCATTAGGAGCATCCATATGAACTTTAAAGGAGTGTTCCCCAGCGGCAGCATCTTTCAAATCGACATAAGCAAATAAATCATTGACACTTACCCCTTGAGTATTATCAATTCGTACCGTAATCGGCGGGATACTGGAAACAATTACGAGATTGGCTGGCTGGTTATGGGCAACCAGCGGAACATTTATATTGTTCTTAACAAATAAAGCGGTATTGGTCTGACTGCTTATCCACATCCATAAAATAATGGTCAAAAAAAGAGCAGCTACTTTATATCCTAGGTTACGCCGAAATATGTCACGCATGGTTTCCCCTCCTGAACGGATTATAGCCGGAGGCTTTCTCAACAAGTATTTCGTTTTTCAATAAGTCACGTAAACCCTTCTCGTCCAGGAAACGAGTCAATTGGCTGTTTTTAGCAGTTGATATTACCCCTGTTTCCTCCGAAACAATTATTATCAGGGCATCAGATACTTCGGACAGCCCCAAGGCAGCTCTATGCCTCGTTCCCAAATCCTTTTGCAGTCTATTATCTTGAGTAAGAGGCAGGAAACAGCCTGCGGCCGCAACCCTGTCCCCTCTGATAATAATTGCTCCATCATGCAATGGGGATTTAGGGATAAAGATATTTACTAAAAATTCCGATGACACCACCCCGTCAATTTTTATCCCTGTATCAACAAATTCTTGAATGCCCGTCTGTTTTTCTATAACAATTAAAGCCCCTATCCGGCTCTGTGAAAGAATCTGAGTACACCTGACCAATTCCTCGATCAACTTCTTATACTCCTCCGGACCTGTACTTGCCGAGTGCATGGTAATAAATTTACCGCGTCCGAGTTGTTCAAGCGCTCTTCTCAGCTCAGGCTGGAAAACTACCGGGAGAGCTACAAGCAGCATAGTCCAAACCTTATCGAGCATCCAGGAAAGAGTAGTTAATTCGATCTGTTTTGCCAACACCGACACAACGAGGAGCACAAAAAGTCCTTTAATCAATTGTACTGCTCTTGTCCCTTTAATAAGCATTAGGAGCTGGTAAATGATGACTGCGACAACAGCAATATCAACAATAGACTGCCAATTAATTGCTTTATAAAGCGTTAATAACTGTGTCACGGTCTCACTCCTTTGCGAACAAATCAATAGGATATGATTCTACAGATATTGGCAAATCCCTTGCCCGCTGTAAAATATTCTATTACAATTATTTTCATCAATAAATTTATATTAAGCAGGTAGCGGATGGATATCAAAAATTAAATATTATTCTATAACTTTTTTAATAATTAGTAAAATATACTCGAGAATTGATAAGAGTTGACATATAAAGTAAATCATAAAACAAATCATATTTGAGAAAAATAGTTACAGATATTTTTTTTATTTTGATTATAGGAGGGATTAGTATGGTGCGGGAAGGAATAATACCAAGTGCTTTAGGCGCCGCAGTAACTGCCGCCGGAGTAGCGATGAGGCTAGCGGACATGAAACACAAGGGCATGAGCAAACGGGATCTGGTTCCCATGATTGGTGCTGGCGTCATTGGTTTCGGTTTAGCCCATATTGTACTCGGTGGAATTGACTTAGCTGAACACCGTTACTAAAGTTACAGGTAATAGATAATTTTTTTTGTAAAAACACCTCTATATTGCTTTTAAGGGATATAGGGGTGTTTATTCTAAAGTCCAAATGCATTCTTTACTTCTATTAAAGTTTGAGCATTCATATTGGAAATCAATACCTGCTTAAGGTCGTTTTTTTCTTCATTGGAAAGTTTATGTACATGGACTTTACTTAAAGAGAGAATTTTTCCATTCTGGTACCAATCCGCTAAATCCGGAAAGATAAAAACCTCGCCAACTCTTCAAATTCACCTTTTCTTTCAAGATGTGCTTCAAGTTCAGGAGAACGGTCATAGTAATCCACAATAGACCACTTGCCTCTTCAACAATGCATTGAATCGTAGGCTTATCAACTATCGGAAGCATTTCCTTCGGCAAAGCCTTGGTAACATACATTAAATCTACCTCTAGCTAAACGCTATACAATTTTATTCAGTTTCATTTTGATTATCCTTATTTTCTTCTTTCTTTTCTTCTTCTGTAGTTGCAGCTTTAAATTCCTTAATGCCTCGGCCGAGAGATTTCCCAAGTTCCGGTAGCTTTCCAGGACCAAAAAGTATTAAGGCGATAACTAAAACTATGATAGCGGTGGTAGGTGCAATAATCCCTATGACCGGCTCAAACATACTAAATCCCCCTTAATATATTAAAGAAATTATTTTTGTTTTTGTATATATTATATATAATCTCGTCTATTCTATCTAGTAAAAATTCAAATTTCCAGTACCTTATTTTATTAAACATGTTAAAATAAACATATTGTATATTATTTTAGTTGGTCTGTGTTTAGGTTTTTTGATTATGACAATTTTGTACAGGATCTTTAAGTATAAATCTAAAATAAAAGTCATATTTCCTTCATTCCACCCTCCTCTCTGCTAAACAGCGCATACAACCCGCTTTGCAGCACTCCGATAAATTAATATATTTATTACTAGAAAAGCTCCTTATTTTTGCATACTATAAAATACCGCAATAATAAAGAGGTAAATATAAAAAATGATTAATACAACTTTGAATAATACAAACAATTTAGAACTGGATCTAAGCTTAATTTACCAAGAAAGAATAGGTGATATCCTTTTTCTTATTGGTACAATATTGGCTATAATTTCAACCTACCAAGCTGAGAAAGCTTTAATTGTTAAGATATTTAATATAAGATCTGCACCTAATAATTCCGCATATACCATAGCATCTGCAAGTTGGATTTCCTTAGCGGCAAGCATAATTTTTGCATACGTAGCTATTATTAGATACGATGAAGTTGCAGCAACTGATCCCAATGTATCACCCTTAACGCTAAGAGGCGGTAAGACTACCATAATTGGTGATCTCTTCAAGGTAATCGGATTTGGATTAGCTGCAATTGGTAATCAATTGAAGGTAAATAGTACTACTTCAAGTGGTTCAATTATAATATCACAGTAGTTTTTTATCTGTCTCCTTGACAGGAGGCATTTCACATTCGGATTAGAAATATGCTTCGTTTTTCGAAAGCAAATCTAGAGTTACAATCTTATACCCCTTTATTTGAAGACCTTCTATGATAGCCGGGAGAGCCATAGCTGTGTGTTCTTTATCACTATTGCTATGCATAAGAATTATTTCACCAGGTCTAACATTGTCAATAACGTTTTTAACAATATTATTTTCATCCTTCTGTGACCAATCGAATGTATCCGTTGACCAGATAATTAACTTGTATCCTTGTAATTCAGCAACTTTTAAGACGTTATCGCTTACTGTGCCATATGGAGGTCGAACTAAAGCAGGTGTCTTTCCAATAATGCTTTTTAATATTTCTCCCGTCTTTTGAAATGCTACATTTTGCGCTCCTTGGGAACACCCCGTGATGAACATCGAAAGAACTAAGACAATACTTAAGCAAGCCCGCAAAAAATAACACCCTTTCATGGTCTCTACCCCTTAACTTTAGATTAGCTTTCTGAGATTCTTAGTCAATAGCAAGCCTATCCGGACTATTAGACTGCCATAGCTTAGCATTCCTCAGTGAAACATACCTTTATTTGATACAGAAGTACAGAATGAAGTATATCTTAATCGAGTAAGAAAAAGAATACAGAAAGCTAACCGATACTAAAGAACATACAAATAATTGCCAGATGGTGAAATAAATGAACTGATCTATTGAAAAAAGGACGTGACTCTCGTCCGCCCCCAGTCAATCTTTATCCTTTTTAATGTCAGCAGCAACCGCCGTTGGCATCCGAATAATCGCAGCAGCAGGGATTACTCTGCTGGTTTTCTTCATCTACATAACTGATCGCTTCTGCGGGACAAAGATACCATGTTTTGGACATTATATTTTCCCTCTCCTTTTCATTACTTTATATCAACAAATAGCCAAAAGCGTTGAAAAGATAGCCAATGATAAGGATTCCGGAAGTATTTTCACTCTTTTTTCATCGGAAAAAAGACTGTCCGGGCAGCACAACTGTCTTCAGAGGAAATTCAAACCAGCCTGCCAACGTCAGTGCCCATATGGGTGGCTTCCATTGCGGTACGCGCTTCCTTGGCGTCGCCGATGACATAGACTTCGGGTACGATTTCTTTCAGCTTTACGCTAAGGGTATCGTACGGTTTGGATCCCATCGCGAGGATGATGTTATTCATTCCCGTCAGGACTTCTTCTTTTCCGTTCACATCAAGTACCAGACCATCGTTGGTGATTTCCTTGACTTTGCTATTGAGGTAAACATTGACGCCGTACTCACCAGGCAAGTCAGCATGGTGAGCCATGGTGCCGAAGTCGAGGCCTGTAGCCAGACTTTCCAGCATTTCAACAACGGTAACAGCAGTACGGCCTTTGGTAAAGGGACGGATGAAACGGCCGGCGAGGTATTCAGTAACTTCGCAGCCAACGCAGCCGCAGCAGGTCATAATATCGGCCACGCCGGGTTCGAGCAGGTATTCGCCCATTTCCGGAGTTCTGATATTGCCGACAACCAGGACCGGGAGCTTGGTTTTCTTTTTAATCGCTTCGGCATAATCAGCATTAATGGCCATTGGTAGACCGTTGACGGGAACGACGTGCCAGCCGTTTGCCGGGCAGCTGCCGCCGGATACTTCGATCGCAGCTACGCGGGCTTTTTCCAGCATATGGACAATATAGAAGGTTTCCGTGAGGGTCCGGCTGTAGGGATCGGGTTCGTCGCCGGAGATACGGACGATAATCGGGAAATCATCACCGGCTTTGGTTTTGATCGCCTTGATGCATTCCAGAGGGGACTTCATGCGGCCTTCAATGGTGCCCCCGTATTCATCGGTTTGAACAGGTTTTCGAATGACATATTATCTATTCCCCCTCTTATAAAATTACACATCGTTTTCGACACTGTTTAAGCGATAGAATAGGCCCTTTTAAAAC
Source organism: Peptococcaceae bacterium UBA6116 (assembly GCA_002423425.1). Lineage (GTDB taxonomy): Bacteria > Bacillota > Desulfitobacteriia > Desulfitobacteriales > Syntrophobotulaceae > UBA6116. Next base: position 10,598 of record DIWC01000018.1, on the reverse strand, counting down.
CATCTTTTGAATAAAGGTGCAGAGTTTCCACCGCCTGCAACATTATAAAGCACATCAATTTTTCCATACGTTTCAATTGTTTTTTCAATTAACTGTTTAACATCTTCTTCTTTCGTCGCATCAGCAGCAATCAAAACAGCTTCTCCACCCTCGGCAAGAATTTCTTCTACTACTTTCTTACCCCATTGTAAACTTGCTTCATGTCCACGGCCGACGACGACAACTTTTGCCCCTTCTTTTGCAAATAACTTTGCTGAAGCTTTACCCATGCCTGAAGTAGAGCCTGTTACAATAGCAATTTTCTCATCAAATTTTCCCATAACGGTCTCCTCCTTTCGCTTGTGATTTATTTAACAATCATCTTTGCAAATATTCTTTAAGCCTTGATTATTCGCAATATAATCAGAATATTAATGAAGTGGCAAAAGCTCTGTTTGTTCATAGAAACACTGTTTTATACCGAATCAAAAGAATTCAGGAGCTGTTTACGATTGACTTACGCAACTGCAACTTAATTGCGTCACTGGTCTGCTCTCTGATAATCCATGATAATTATCTTTCAACTTAAGTAATCTTTCATTTCAACCCTCTTTATGGTTCTATTACCTGAATCTGAACTTCCTTCTTTCTTCCCCACTCTATAGCAGACTTTCGGGAATCCATATAAACATCTATTATGTAACCCTTTATGGACTTTCCTGTATCCTCAGCGATGCCCCATCCGTATCCAGGAACATATATTTTAGATCCTAAAGGTATTACATTCGGATCAACTGCAATTGTCCCATTTTTAGGCTCAGTCCCTGTTATTGTTTTACTCCCCATGTAAGTATAAGCAGTAGCCTGAACTATAATAATTTTTTGTCTTGTTTCGGATCCTCTACTTTGTTCAAGGTCTACGGTTCTATGAAGGGGTTCATGTAAAAGTACTATATCCTTAGAATCCGGAAATATCAGAGTTACAATAGGGGTTAGATTTGAAGCCAATAATAAGGATGAAAATATTATGGAAATAATCTTTTTTTTCACTAAGCTTCCTCCCGAAAGTTTATAGAACTAATTAGGTTTTTAACTTTGGCCCTTATTAAGTCATATGATCTAGATTCCTAAGTAATTCTGTTTTCTTCGGGTAATTAACTGATACTTAAAATAATTGTTTATTTTTCCTCTTTAAGTTCCCACTTGAAAAAAGGATTTTCATAGCATTCATGACATTTATCACTTATTTTTACTTTTTCGAAGCGATCCTCTCCATATTTACAGGTTTTGCATGATACTTCTATTCCTGAATCCGTAATGAAATAACTCTTCCTAAAATCAAATCTGCTTCGTGAAGATCCTTTCTTTAGCCTTGCCTTAGATGTTAAACAAGTTCCTTCCGGTCCTACGCTGCGCCAGCGTTTTAATGGTCTGGCCCAGCAAAAAGGGGAGAGTGAATCACCCCGGGGAGGGAAAAATATCTATCACGGTTCATTCCCTGTGAAGATTGCAGGATTGCACCAACAATCCTGCAATCAGTCTGTGGGGCCACAGTACCACGGCGAGCGGGGCACGGATTGTGAAGCGCGGCTTTTTGCGCCAAGGAGGGCGCAATTGCCGAAGAGTGGTATTGTGCCCCGCAGACATTCCCGGATGAATTGCATTTAAAGCCTGCAAAGAGCAGGATTATTTCTTAAGATTATATACTTATCACGGATTCAGGAAATCGTAAAGCAGTTATGTTAATGTCAATGGAAGTGGAAATACATAATTATGTATCAGGTATAAATTCGGTTGACCTATTCTTATTAGTACCGTTTTGGGATTATAATAATAATAAATTGCAGAAAATCTTTACAGGAAAATAAAGGCCTTCGGAAAAGGAGATAAACATGCAAGTAAAACATTTTAATAAAGTGCTGGTTGCCAACCGCGGAGAAATTGCAATAAGGATATTCAGGGCCTGCAAAGAACTTGGCATAAGGACCGTAGCTATTTATTCGGAAGAGGATAAATATTCCTTGTTTCGAACCAGATCAGATGAATCCTATCTAATAGGCCGGACAAAAAAACCTATAGAAGTATATTTAGGCATGGAGGAAATTATCGATCTGGCTTTGAGAAAAGGTGTTGATGCCATCCATCCCGGATATGGCTTTTTATCCGAAAATCCTGAGTTCGCTAAAAAATGCTGCGAAGCGGGAATTGAATTTATCGGTCCGTCTGTTCATACCCTGGAAAACCTCGGGGATAAAATCAAATCTAAGATATTGGCTCATAGCGTAGGAGTTCCAACCATACCCGGCGTGGATAAACCGATGACTTCCGTTCAAGAAGCCATAGACTTCACTGAAACACACGGCTACCCTGTCATTCTTAAAGCGGCTGCCGGAGGCGGAGGCCGGGGAATGAGAGTCGTTTACAGCGAAAAAGATATTGCCCGTGAATTTCAAAATGCTAAAAATGAATCCAAAAAAGCTTTTGGCATTGATGATATTTTTATGGAAAAATACTTGGAAAGGCCTAAACATATCGAGGTTCAAGTCCTGGCCGATAAGTATGGCAATATTGTTCACCTTTACGAAAGAGACTGCTCTGTCCAACGAAGACATCAGAAAATTTTGGAATTCACTCCGGCCTTCTCAATTGCTGCCGAATTGAGAAACCGTCTCTCCTGTGATGCTCTCAAACTTTCCAAAGCAGTTAATTATGTCAGTGCCGGAACTGCAGAATTCCTCGTCGATAAGAGCGGCAACTATTACTTCATTGAAATGAACCCCCGTATCCAGGTCGAGCATACCATCACCGAAATGACTACCGGCATTGACATTGTTCAAAGCCAGCTTCTTATCGCTCAAGGCTATGCTCTCGATTCTCCCGAAGTCGGAATTCCCTCACAGGAATCGATTGTTCCGCGCGGCTACTCGATCCAATGCCGGATAACTACGGAAGACCCTTTGTCCAATTTTATGCCTGATACCGGCAAGATCGATGTCTATCGAACAAGCTCGGGCTGCGGTATAAGGCTTGATGGCGGTAACGGTTATACCGGCTCTACTATATCCCCCTATTATGATAGTTTGTTGGTAAAAATCATTTCCTGGTCAAGAACTTTTGAGAATGCCACCAAGAAAGCTATCCGCTCCATCAAGGAAATGAATGTCAAAGGGGTTAAAACTAATGAAGCCTTCTTGATCAATGTCCTCAATCACGAGAAGTTCTTAAGCGGAGAATGCGATACCCATTTTATTGACGACACACCAGAGCTGTTCGATATCAAACCGCGCAAAGATTACGAAACCAAAATCTTAAAATATATCGGTGAAAAGGTCGTCAATGAAGTCAAAGACACCAAGAAAGACTATAATATTGCTCCTGTGCCGAAAGTGGAAATCCCTGAAAACCGCCAGGGGATCAGGCAAATCCTGCAGCAAGAAGGGGCTCAGGGCTTTGTCGATTGGATCAAACAGCAGAACAAACTTTTACTCACCGATACCACGCTGCGAGATGCACATCAATCCCTGCTCGCAACCCGGATCAGAACCAAGGATATGATTAAAATTGCCGAAGCTACTTCGGTTTTGGCCAAAGATCTCTTTTCCCTTGAAATGTGGGGCGGGGCAACATTTGATGTCGCCTACAGGTTTTTAAGGGAGTCCCCGTGGCGCAGGCTCCAGGAACTCAGACAACTGATTCCCAACATTCCTTTTCAAATGCTTATCAGGGGATCAAACGCCGTCGGCTATACCAATTACCCCGATAACCTGAACTGTGCCTTTATCCGCGAAGCTGCCAGCCAAGGTATTGACATTTTCAGGATATTCGATAGCCTGAATTGGCTCAAAGGTATGGAAATAGCTTTTGATGAAGTGATGAAGAGCGGTAAGGTAGCTGAGGTATGCGTCTGCTATACCGGAGACATTCTCAATGAACGGCGCGACAAATATACCCTGCAATACTATGTGCATAAGGCCAAAGAGATTGAAAAAATGGGTGCGCATATTTTGGGCATCAAGGATATGGCCGGACTTCTCAAACCCTATGCCGCTTCGAAGTTAATCAAAGCTCTCAAGCAAGAGATCTCTATTCCGATTCACCTGCACACCCACGATACCAGCGGTAATGGCGTTGCCACTCTTTTGGTGGCAGCCAGGGAGGGAGTAGATATAGTCGATACTGCCTTAAGCCCGATGTCGGGGCTCACAAGCCAACCTGCTTTGAATTCAGTAATCGCAGCTTTAGGCAATACCGAATACGATACAGGAATAAACTTGGAGGACATTCAGAAGCTCTGCGACTACTGGGCTGAGACCAGAAACTTCTATGAACCATATGAATCGGATCTTAAATCCGGTACTGTTGAAATATACAAATATGAAATCCCCGGAGGACAATATTCCAACTTCAAACCGCAGGTAGAAAGTTTTGGTCTCGGTCGTAAGTTCAGGGAAGTTAAAGAAATGTATAAGGAAGTCAATCAGATCCTAGGGGATATTGTCAAGGTCACACCTACTTCTAAAGTCGTAGGCGATTTAGCTATTTTCATGGTTCAAAATGGGCTTACCAGCCAAAACCTTTTGGAAAAGGGCAAGAATCTTACTTTCCCGGACTCCGTCATGGACTATTTCAAAGGGATGATGGGACAGCCTGAAGGAGGATTCCCCGAGGATCTGCAGAAAATGGTGCTCAAAGGGCAAAAACCGATCACCTGCCGGCCCGGTGAAGTACTTGAACCGATCGACTTTGAATCGATAGAAAATGTCTTAAGAGAAGATCATCATATACAGCCTAATATGCGCAATTGCCTGAGTTATGCTCTCTATCCGAAAGTATACAGCGATTATTTGCAATCCCTTAAGGAATACGGACAACTTTACAACCTCGAAAGCCATGTCTTTTTCTACGGACTTAAAGAGGGAGAAACCAGCGAGATTGATCTCGATGAGGGAAAGATCATGATTGTCAAACTGGTGGAAGTCGGTGAACTTGACGAAGAGGGCTATAAGACGGTTGTCTTTGAAGTTAACGGCAATCGCCGGGAAATGAGAATCTTCGACCGCAACTTAGGTGAAAAGGAAAAAGTCAATATTACACCAATGGCCGATCCCAATAACCCGAAAGAAATAGGTTCTTCCATCACCGGCAGTATCACAAAGATCCTGGTCAAAGAGGGAGAAACAGTAACCGCTAAACAAAGCCTGCTGGTCATCGAAGCCATGAAAATGGAAACGAATATTTTGGCTTCCAGCGATGGTGAAATCGATCAAATTTTGGTTTCCGAGGGACAGTCCGTTAAGCCAGGGCAGTTGTTGATAAAGTTGAAGTAGGCTTTGCTTCTTAGAAGTTCATGTTGCTTCGCGCCTTACCACACTCACCCGGCGCCGTTGCTACTCCCTTGATTCCTTCGAGGACGTGCCAAACCCTTGTGCTTACTGCAAGTGAACCGACGGCACGTCTGATCTCTCGGAACCTGCGCTCGCTTAACGCAACTTTGCCTTGACGTTCGTTAGGTAAGGCGCGAAGCAACATTGATTTCAAGAGAATAAAGCTTACTTAAATGGTTTTGGGTATGAGAAAAGACCCCCGTAAGGGAGGTCTTTTATGTTAACCTTATAGCTTTTCTAATATTTTCACAAACTTCTTTATATTTATATAGCCTCTCGGCATTCGCCGAGAGAGATGGCACAAGGGTTTGCTTGAACCATCCTTATTGAATTTCTCCTACTTTCGGGTAGGGGGATTTCGTTTTTTTGATCAAGACTGAAAATATTAGGGGCATTAAATGCCTGTATATCTAGTAGTTCCAAGAATAATCACTCCAATTCCTCGGTCTCTTCATATCAGCTAATTGATAGCTATCAGGATTCTTTGGTGTATTTGCACTCCTCTGGCGGAACATTAACTATTGCTTAAATACTTGGTTGCCTTAAAGACCTGCCCTCGGTCCATCCCATGCTTTTGAACGGATTTAAATAAACTTCCCCCATCATCGTGGGAAGTAACTATCTGGATATTAGGGCGGGGAATAATTATCTTCTCTAAAAGCTTTATCCGCTCCTGTAACGCGAGCTGATCAAGCCATTTATCTTCAAAATAAATTAGGTCAAAGATCATATACGTTATAGGTACCGACTTCTTGGTTAGCTCAACCTTTTCCAGCCGCCTAATCCCATCCCTGCGCATGACTTCATGAAATGAAGGTTTCCCATCAGGCCCAAATGCTATGACTTCGCTGCCGTCATAGTATGTCAGTACCCGGACACCATCCTATTTCACCTGGGCAAGCCATTCTTCGCCTACGGGAATTTGTTCGCTGGTTCTAGGTTCCATCGGCTGAACCGGGTATATCACAAAACACACCTCATTCCAAACTTAAGCATTTTATATATGATTTTTCCTTTAGAACTAAAATTCATCCCTTTCTATTTTTTTGTTCACCTACTTAGAATATTTTGTCAGATATTATAATTTTAATTCTCCATATAATAAAATATGATAATAGGAAAGGATAAAAGCAATGGATAAAAAAGATTTGATATCAAAGCTTAACTGGTTTTATAGTCTGGAGCTTAACCAAGTTGATTTGTATAATGCCCAAAGTAAAACTTTTAGAAAAACATATCCCGGTTTAGTATTCGAACGCAGCGCCTTTATCGAACAGCAGCATGTAGATAATATTGGTGAAAAAATAAAAGAACTTGGTGGTAAGCCAAGCCTTATCGGTGATATTTTATCCCCTTTAATTGGTCGGGCAGCAGGCGAACTGGTTTCTTTGACCGGGTTGGAAGATACCTTAACCGTTAATATTTTAATTGAACAAAAAGCGATGAACGACTATAAAGACCTGCTCCGAAGATTGAATTCTGACAACTGCCAGAATAAAGAATTAATAAAAATATTACAGCATAATTATGTTGACGAACATTTGCATACTGAATGGTTTAGAACCAAAATAATTGCGATCAAGTATAAGGAGTATTCCCTATAATTTTGCGACAAAGCATCTCTATTATTCCCATTATCCGTGTTTAGGCGGATATATAAAGACGAAATATTAACTGAATTATAAAAAATGTTGGAATAAAGCCTCAATCGTTCGACCCCTACCGACAATTCTTCAAAGAAGATTATTGTATACTAAACTTAAACTAAATCGAAGATCCGAAGGAAGGCGTTAGCATGGCCAAAATATTGATTATGGAGGATGAACCGGGTATCAGCTTTGTCCTACAAGAAGTATTATCTGGAAATGGGCATGAAATTGTTGCCGTTAAAGACGGTTTTTCCGGTTTACAGAAGCTTGAAGAAGGATCTCCTCCCGACGTTGTTTTGGTTGATTACCGTTTACCCGTTGTTAATGGCAAAGAAATCATTAAGAAAATGGCTGTGACTGCTAAATTTAGAACAATACCAAGGATTCTCATGTCCGGCTCCAGTCCAACTTCGACGGATTTTCCCCCTAAGGAGAGCTATCAGGCTTTTATCAGTAAACCTTTTGATATCTTTGAGATGGTCAATTTAGTGGAAGACTGTTTAAAAAAACATCCTATTTTAAGTAAATAAAAAAAACAGGTACGAACCTGTTTTTGGGAAAGCGAAGTCAACCTATAAGCCGAGTTTTGTTCCTCTTGTGAGGTGATGATCATCTATCTAGGACTGCCGTTACCGGCAGTCTCAAGCGACCTAACCCGGGAACGGAACGGGCAGCTCCATTGTTCCTCTATTTGGTCTTGCTCCAAGTGGGGNNCATAAATGCATGGCACATAAATGCATGGCACATAAATGCATGGCATTTATGCGGCGGTATATCTCTGTTGCACTTTCCTCGGGGTCACCCCCACCGGGAATTACCCGGCACCTTGCCCTTTGGAGCTCGGACTTTCCTCAGAGACGACCTTGCGGTTCATTCCCCGCGATCATCCGGCTAACTTCGTTTACCATCATAGCATAACAAAAATTAAAGTCAACCAACATTTTCTGACAATATTTTTTTAATTCATTATTATTTCTTCTTTGTTGACTATAATATGGTAATTAGTTTAATTTTTAGTTATTCACAACTTGTGCATAACTTGTGGATAAGCTATTGTTATTTTCCTTTTTTTGAAGCCAGATCTGAACATAAAGAAGTTAGTAACGTGAATAAGTTATCCACGTCTTTCCCAAGGATTTTTGCTCTGCTCGCTAATAATCATTTGTACGCCATTCATCGTTTTATCTTTACTAAGATATTCAAAGAGAGATTTTATCATAGGAATTTCGCTAAAAAAATGTCCAAGTTCGCCTACCGCCATCCCTGCTTCAAGGGAATCCAAAACTCCATGATAATCAATATCCCCGGTGATAAAGAGATCAGCTCCTTGAAAAATAGCCTTTGAGACAAAGCTGCTGCCGCTGCCATTAATAATTGCAACTTTTTTTATTTTTTGGGCTGGGTTACCCGCTAGTCTGACTGAAGATAGGTCGTATTCCCGGGGGAAACAGTTACTTGATACATTATTTATTTTAGTCAGAAAAGTTCCCCACAATTCTCCCAATGTTACTGGTTGAGGCAAATATCCTATTATTCCATATCCCCGGCTTTTCCCGGTATTTATTTCTGAAGAAGTTAAGCTTAAGAATTCTGTAGTTTTAAGTTCAAGCACTTTGGCAAAAGTCAGGCTTGAGGATAACTCCGATTGGTCGAGATTGGTATGAGCAGCATAGAAGGATATCCCTTTTTGAAAAATAGTAAGCGGAATAATTGCCGGCCGCTGATCAGACCTTAAGTTTTTAAGAGGTTTAAACATCAATGGGTGATGAGAGATAATGAGATTGGCTTTTTTCTGAACAGCTTCTTCGACAACTTCAAGAGTCGCATCCAAGGATAGGATAATCCTTTCAACCTTCCGGGAACTGTTTCCTACCAGCAGGCCAGGATTATCCCAATCTTCCGCCCAAGACCGCGGGGCAATCTTTTCAATCAGTTGTTCAACTTGTCCTACGGAAACAGCCATGTTAGTATTCCCTCCAAACAAATTACTTCTTGTTGAAGACGTTTTGACTCATGTTTAACTTCATCCCGGTCCGTATTGTTCATTTCTCTTATAATTTTTTTTCTCCCGGCAATAATATTTTTAATAATATTCCGCAAAAGTTTATCTTTTTTTAGTAGTATCAAGGGACCGCACTGCCAAAGATATTTATGAATTATTTTAGACCGTTCCGGTATAAATTCTAAATTTCCTTCTTGCTTGCTATCACCGTTATTAATAACGCTATTGATGTCCGCCTGCAAATGCCCTATTCTTATTTCTATATCTTTTTTCTGATACCCTTCCAACTGGGAAAAACAAATTACTGTATAAATTCTGCCGTCTTCTTCAACCAGGCATTCCTCTTTGAGCTTCCATCCGAGAGAAAGCAGTCCGACTCTAACTTGTGCTTCAGCACCCTGCGGTTGAAGGACTAACGTTGTTATTCCTTCCGTTACAGAGGAATTGCCCTGCAAAATTTCCAGAATTGTGGTGCCACCCATCCCGGCAACAACCAAGGTATCAACTTCTCCTTTAGCAAGAGGACCAAGCCCATTACCAAAACGGATATCAATCCGGCCTTGAAGACCACACATTTCTACAGTCTTCCTGGCAGATTCATAAGGCCCGGGATGAATATCAACACCAATTGCCTTCTTTATTATTTTTTTTTGAATCAGATAAACAGGCAGGAAAGCATGGTCAGTCCCTATATCGGCCAGGATTGCTTCCGGTGGTACGAAAGATGCAACCTTTTGCAGCCTTGGGCCTAATTTAATTATATTAGTCATGATATTACCACTCTCCATTATATGGCGAAACCCTGCTGCCGAAAAATAAAACTCCGGCCGGCTGCCAGAGTTCGTTTCCATACCTGGTATTCTCTTATAAAATTCAATTTGTGTTTCGAACCTCGAACTTCGAGCCTCTAACTTCGAATATGGTGGGCCCACCTGGGATCGAACC
>DIWC01000018.1:0-628 GCA_002423425.1 Peptococcaceae bacterium UBA6116 | reverse complement strand
GCTCCACCATTGAGCTATCGAGGAAAGCCTGCGACGTTTATTATACGAAATAATCCCGTCATGGTCAAGTACTAATCTAAATAATCCTTGAGCTTTTTACTGCGGCTCGGATGGCGAAGTTTACGCAGTGCTTTAGCCTCTATCTGGCGAATTCTTTCCCTGGTCACTCCGAATTCCTGGCCAACTTCCTCCAATGTCCTGGATCTACCATCATCTAAACCAAAACGCAGGCGGAGGACTTTTTCTTCTCGCGGCGTGAGTGTTTCTAAGACTTCTTCCAATTGTTCCTTAAGCAGAATAAAGGAAGCAGCCTCCGATGGTGCCGGAGCATCTTCATCAGGAATAAAATCGCCTAGATGGGAATCTTCCTCTTCGCCAATCGGAGTTTCAAGGGAAACAGGTTCCTGGGCAATTTTGAGGATTTCCCTGACTCGGTCTTCAGAAATTTCCATAACCTTAGCCGTCTCATCGGGAGTAGGATCTCTTCCCAATTCCTGCAGAAGCTGTCTATTGACCCGAATAAGTTTATTTATAGTTTCAACCATATGAACAGGAATCCGGATCGTTCTGGCCTGATCCGCTATTGCCCGGGTAATGGCTTGTCTGATCCACCATGTTGCATAAGTGC
>DIWC01000035.1 GCA_002423425.1 Peptococcaceae bacterium UBA6116 | reverse complement strand
TTCGAATCCCGTCGCCCCGACCATTGAAAATAAGGAACTCCGGGTTTTTCCCGGAGCTTTGTTTTTTTATATTTGACCCACTTTTGACCCACTTCTTTTAATTTGTACCCTATTGTGGTTAATACAATCAGTTTCTTTGCCTATGTATATAAGGTCAAGGCTTATGGGAAGTAATTTTTTAATCATGCGTAAATGGCTCACGTCTAACAACTCCGTATTTCCCTCAAGTTCCATACATGCCTCTAGCGACAATTTACTATACTTTAAAATATCTTCAATTGTATACCCACACAATTCCCTAGCGGTTCTTAAGGTTATTTGGAACATTTTAAGTGCACCTCTCTTTTGTCGAAGAATTATTCTTGCCATCACGTCAAATATTACATATAATCATCCTTGGAACGTTACCCATTCTCTGGGCTTTTCTTTTACTTTGCTTCATCCGCTTTTTTCACAAAAAAGAAAGTCACAACAATCATGCAAAGTTCGTATACCTTATTTGCTTCGAGTTTTCCGGTTACAGCCAAATAAATGACTGCGCCGACAATTGAGAAAGTGACAATTGTTTTAACGTCAATCAATTTAGCAATTTTCGCTAACATAATAAATCCTCTTTAAAATTATAACCGCCTCCTGGCGGTTATTTACATATATTCAACACTTTCTGACAGGTATCATAGCGATTATCTCCGACAATGTTTATACTTTTACTCGATACCTTTTCTTCTGTTCCGATAACATAAATCTTTTCGGCAGCTTCAATCAATTCTTGCGTGACGTTTCTCACAAGGCACACAGGAGACTTAAGATAATCCCCCAAATAGCCGGCTGCTCTTTCGTCCGGACCTGGCATACAAACAATCAAATTCTTAATCATTATTTCCTCCTTGATACTTTCTGCCGGTCCTTTCCGGTTATAAATTCCAAGAAACACTGCAGGGTCAATATCATTCTGAAGCTCCCAAGGTGCTTTTCTGACCTCATAATGCAAATGAGACCCGGTAACTTGCCCTGTGACCCCAACTATGCCTAACCTATCACCTTCACTTATATTCTGCCCCCTGACTACATTTGCCGAGTATAAATGAGCATAGATAAGATCGTATTTATCCTTGTGCCTGAGTATAACATAATTACCCCATCCCGGCGGATCGTAACCTTTGGCAGTGATAATCCCGGACAAGGTAGCGTAAACGGTGAGATTATCTGAGATAAGGTCAATTCCTGTATGATACAGTTTGGCATAATTTACCCCTTCTGAGGGTGGGGCTTTATAGGGATTAGTAATTATCGCGTTTTTTAAAGGCATCATAGTTTAATCACTTCCTACTGCAAGACTGAATTATCGCCAGTGCAGAACTTCCAAACCCTATTGCTCCCCCAGCTATTGCTGCTACAGCGATTGTTATTATTTAAGCGACAAGGCTATTCCATCTTTTCTCTGCTTAATATAATATGTTTTTCTTTTAACAAATGAGACAATCTATATGGGCATAAAAATACACCTCATCGGTGTTAATATGGATCATTTTCATGTGCTCCGCAATTAAAAATTAGACCTAAGACAAGGACTACGAGGCATATTATTATCCATTCAAAGCCGCATCTCTCCAAAAATTATAACTCAAAGGATGAACTCCCAACTACAAACCCCTATAGTGGACTTTCACCGCCAGGTTATCGCCCCTGCAGGACAAACCTCCTTAAAATAAGCCCGGCAAATGCCGGGCTTATTTTAAGGAGGATAATGAAAAAAAGGTTATTTATAGACTAACTTCTCTTCCTGAGAGGAGTATTAGAAAACTCCTGGGTAATTGTAGTAGTTGTTCAGACTCTTTTATATATTTATGAGTTTTTAAAATTATAAAGGAACTGTTAGAGAAATGTGGAATATAGAAAAATATTAAATACTTTGGAAGGCAAATCTTTTTATGTTCAACAAATGGTTTGGTATTTTTAAAAGATTTTTATTAGATACTCATTATTCAAATTAGCCTTACTGCTCACCGACATTGACTATTTTAAAAACTATAATGACACCTATGGTCATCAAGCGGGAGATGATTGTTTAATAAAAGTTGCTCAAACGTTAAGCAATATTGTTAAACGCCCCTGCGACTTTGTCGCCCGTTACGGCGGAGAAGAATTTATTGCCATCTTACCAGATACAGATTTGAATGGTGGCAAAGCAATTGCAGATTAAAACAAATATGGAGGTTAGCTTGAAAGAAACAACAAACGCGTCGGACAAAAGACACAGGAAAAACAGCCCTGCTGAAAGCAGCGCAAAAAAGAGACGTTAGGAACTATCCCACAGATAGCCCTTGAGATTGTATCAACCGGATAGCCTGCCTGAGTGCCTTTTCCTTCACAGCCTTGACCCATTTGGGGTTGGCGATAGTAACCCGGATACCGTGTTTTTCAAGGATGTTAAACATGGGAATCCAGTATTTTCCGGTGGATTCCATACAAACATCCAGGCACTTGTTAAGCAGCAGCCAATCCTTGAAAGCACCGATATCGCCGCCGCTCAGTTCTTTCACCGCTATTTGTGCTGACGCGTAGCGGCAGAATGGAGATTTATATGTTAATTGGAAAACTAACCCATATACGTCCTTTGGATGATGGTGATCTTGAAAGTTTATATTCTTGGTATAATGATCCTGAATTCTCATACTGGGTAAGCGGCAATTGGCCGCCGGCAACTATGCTGCGGCGGGAGGAAATTGAAAGAAAAATGTATGAAGAAGATGAGTATCGTTATGCTATAATCGATAAGCAAGGACAACTAATAGGAACGGTTGGTTATGACGAGATCAATATCCCTGCCCGCTCTGCCCGTTTGTTTGTGGGTATCGGCAGTAAAGAACATTGGGGCCGTGGCTATGGCTTTGACGCATTAGCCATATTCATCCAATTCCTCTTCAGGCAATGGAACTTTCACCGTTTAACAGCTGAAACATGGCAAAAAAACACCCGGGCCCTGTCCTGTTACCAAAAGCTTGGTTTTGTTATTGAAGGCACCCTGCGTGAAGCCTATTATGTAAATGGAGAATACTGCGACGGGATAATTTTAGGTTTATTGCGAAAGGATTGCATTCTTACAAATTATGAAGTATTATAGTTATTGAATTAAATGACAAGTAAATACTATAAACTCTGGGGATAGGTGTAATTCCTTACCGGCGGTAAAGCCCGCGAGCCTTATGGCTGATTCGTTGCAAATACGAAGCCGACAGTTAAAGTCTGGATGAGAAGAGTGCTGTGCTCCGTTTTGGGATGCGCTGCGTGAAATCCGTTTTTTATGCCCAGAGTAATCTGGGTTTTTATTTTGAAAAAATATCCATGGAGGATCTAAATGGATAATGAAAGTACTCAAGATAAACTGTTCATGCAAAGAGCATTAGATCTTTCCCTTTCCGCTATAGGCAGAACCAGTCCTAACCCACTTGTGGGATGTGTTATTGTCCGCGACGGACAGATTGTCGGTGAAGGTTATCATGCGAAAACCGGAACTCCCCATGCTGAAGTCAATGCCTTGCAGACTGCCGGAGAAAAAGCAAACGGTGCTGATGTTTATGTCACTTTAGAGCCATGCTCGCATTTTGGCCGAACTCCTCCTTGTGCCGAGGCTCTGATTGAAGCCGGGGTCAAACGGGTTTGCATCGCCATGACCGACCCCAATCCTTTGGTTAATGGACAGGGTATAAAAAAACTGCAAAATGCCGGTATTCAAGTTGAAATTGGAGTGCTTGGCGATCAAGCTAAGAAAATAAATGAACATTTTCTAAAAGTTGTTACCGAAAAAACTCCTTTTGTCCTCTACAAATGTGCTTTAACGCTTGACGGCAAAACCGCTGTATATTCCGGTGATTCCAAATGGATTACTTCCGATGGTGCCCGGCAATATGTTCATGGCCTAAGAAATATTTACGACGTTATCATGGTTGGCAGTCATACCGTTCTTCATGATAATCCTTTCCTAACCTGCCGGAATATTGAGGGCGGCCGGGACCCTGTTAGACTTATCATCGATGCCACCCTCTCCCTTCCTCTGGACGCTCACGTTCTTACCATTACCTCGGGGCTTACGATCATCGCCGTCTCGCACGCTGCTGACCCAAATAAACTCAAAGAAATCAGAGCAAAAGCAAATGTTAAGATCTGGCAATACGATACGGAAAGATACGTACCTTTAACGATGCTGATGAAAGACATTGCGATCAAAGGCTGGAATAGCGTCTTACTCGAAAGCGGCGGTATCCTCGCCGGAAAAATGCTCGAAGAAAAACTAATTGATAAAATCGAGTTTATTATCGCCCCAAAATTTGCAGGTCAGGGCCCCTCCCCTTTTTCAGGTTTTATCCTGTCTCAAATGGAGGACGCTGTCAGGATAACAAATATGGAACTATGTGAAATCGACGGAAATTATAAATTTTCGGGATATGTGGATAATAGCTAAAGACATATAGATGGAAGTGATAAAGATTGTTTACCGGAATCATCGAAGAATTGGGAACAGTCCAAAAACTTGATTCGTTTAAAGACTCAGCAAGATTAACCATTGATGCCAAGAAGGTTTTGAATAAAACTCAGATTGGAGACAGTATCGCCGTAAATGGTGTTTGTTTGACCGTAACCAAGCTGTCTCAGTGGGATTTTGCCGTCGATATTATGTACGAAACTCTCACTAAAACAACCCTGCAAAAATTAAAGCAACATTCCCATGTAAACCTGGAAAGAGCCCTGCAATTACAGACGCGTTTAGGCGGCCATCTTGTCAGCGGTCATATTGATGGTACGGGCTGGATTTCAGCCGTTAGTGAAGTTGGCATAGCTAAAGTCTATCAGATTGATACTACAAATGAAATCACGAATAATTTGCTTCCTAAAGGTTCGATTGCTATCGACGGGATTTCGCTGACACTCGTTGATGTTGGCAAAGATCGTTTTACAGTATCTTTGATTCCCCACACTGCGAAGAATACTACTTTAGGGTTTAAGGGAACCGGAGATACTGTAAACATCGAAACTGATATCATCGGCAAATATGTTGCCAAGTTTCTTAAAATTGAGCAAAAAGTCGCTAAAAAAGATATCNNTTGTTTAATCTTATTGTTTAATGTTATGTTTAGTAATTGTTGTTTATTTATTAAGGGAGTGATATATATGTTCTTGGATCAAGAAAAAATATTTGATACGATCGAAGACGCTATTGAAGATTTTAAAGCCGGTAAAATGATTATTGTCGTTGATGATGAGGATCGGGAGAATGAAGGCGATCTTGTTATGGCCGCCGAGATGGCAACACCTGAAGCTATAAACTTTATGGCCACCTATGGCCGGGGACTGATCTGTGTTTCTCTGACTGCCGAACGTCTGAAAAAATTAGATTTGGATCAAATGGTCCAAAATAATACCGATCCTCGTGGTACAGCTTTTACCGTAAGTGTAGATGCAATCAACAGTACTACCGGCATTTCCGCTTATGAACGGGCCAATACTATTCAAGTTTTAGTCAACCCTGACAGTAAGCCGCACGATCTTCATAAGCCCGGCCACGTTTTTCCTCTCCAGGCCAAAGAAGGCGGAGTTTTAGTCAGGACCGGCCATACCGAGGGATCGGTGGATCTTGCCCATTTAGCCGGATTAAAACCTGCCGGAGTGTTATGTGAAATTATGAAAGATGATGGTACCATGGCGAGGATACCGGATTTAATAGAATTCAAAAAGAAACATAACCTCAAACTGGTGACAATTAAGGATCTTATCCTCTATCGCCGACGGAATGAGAGACTGATAGAAATGGCAGAGAGCGTTAACTTCCCTAGTGAGTATGGAGTTTTTAAAGCGGTCGGCTACCGGAGTATTATTGATAATAAGGAACATCTGGCTCTAATTAAAGGTCAAGTCGATGACGGTGACCCTGTGCTGGTCAGAGTACACTCCGAATGTTTGACCGGAGATGTATTTTTCTCAAGGAGATGCGACTGCCGGGACCAATTGTCTGCGGCACTGATACAAATTGAACGTGAAGGACGTGGTGTTTTCCTTTATATGCGCCAGGAAGGAAGAGGAATCGGCTTACTAAATAAACTAAAAGCCTATAAACTGCAAGAAGAAGGGAAAGACACTGTCGAAGCCAATCTTGCCCTGGGTTTCCCCGCCGATTTACGCGACTACGGAGTCGGTGCCCAAATCCTCTCCGATTTAGGGATTACCAAAGTGCGTTTAATGACCAACAACCCAAAGAAGATTATTGGTTTAGAAGGCTACGGAATTAATGTTGTCGAAAGAGTGCCCATCGAGATGAGCCCAAAGCCTGAGAATCAGCGCTATCTCAATACCAAAAAAGATAAACTTGGCCATTACCTCACTCAGATAAAATAATCGGTTCGAACAGAATAATAGGTTTGAATTAAATAATAAAAAAAATACGGGAAGGTTGTTGGAATTTGAAAACTTATGAAGGAAATTTAATCGCTGAAAATCTTAAATTTGCTATTGTCGCCGGAAGGTTTAATGAGTTTATTACAAATAAGCTCATTGGCGGGGCTTTAGATGCCTTAAAAAGACATGGAGTAAATGAAGAAAATATCGAATTGGCATGGGTCCCCGGTGCTTTTGAAATACCTCTGGTTGCAAAAAAAATAGCTCAGCAGAAACGTTTTGATGCCGTCATTTGTCTTGGTGCCGTGATTAGGGGTGCCACCCCCCATTTTGATTATGTAAGCAGCGAAGTAAGCAAAGGCATTGCCAATGTTGGCTTACAAACCGATGTTCCTATTATCTTTGGAGTCTTGACGACAGATACTATTGAACAGGCTATAGAGAGAGCAGGAACAAAAGCAGGCAATAAAGGCTTTGATGCGGCAATGACTGCCATTGAAACGGCTAATCTTCTAAAACAGTTATCATAAATATAAAAAATTATTCTTCTACCTATAAGATGTGATTAAAAGCCTCAATCTAGTAGGAGGCGGATTTCTCCGCCGACCTCTAACCCCACCGTACATACCGTTCGGTATACAGCGGTTCATTAAGCACTACGAATAACAATGTTCTTAATTTCTTCCACTGTTTCCACACACACATTCTTAGGCGGTGACGTATCCATTTTTCTATCTCTGGAAGCCACTTCTTCATGTCCGCTAAAGCGCACCTATTAAACGGGTGATTCCAAAATATATTGAAATCACCCGTTTTTTGTATTCAATTTTTGTTTTCTTACCAGTACAACTATTTAAGCAATTCCACCACTTTTTTCAATCAAACTTCTAGCCTTTTCGCAAACTTTACCTGCTTCATTGGCTAAATGAAGATATCTCGTAATCAGCTCTTTACTGGAAACTCTGGAGGCAATGGTCATATAGCCTGCAGCGGCAGCTATGGTATCTTTTTCATAATCGTACAACATGTCAAGATCGGAAAAAAAACTACTCATAATTCGTTCTCCCTTCTACATTACTTCGGAAAGTTTTGATTTAAAAAAGTCAGTTAATCCTTCCAACGCACTAGCTTGTTTTTGGAAAAATTCTTTTATTTCTTTGTCTTGTGCCATTTGACTATACATTTGACACTTTCGCATACAAACCTCGCTCTCAATAATAGACATGGTAACCATGCCTTGGTCCAATATCTTCTTTATTTCGCTTTGATTATGCATTTTCGATACCTCCATCTAACGATTAAGCATTTTCAGGATATACCAAAAAACATAAATTTATTCACATTCGTATTGATCGAGTATTTTTACTCTACTTGAAAAGTATATTCCTGGTCAGCTGAATAATTTACCGTAACATTTGACCCTTCAGAAACCGATCCCTGCAAAATCATTTTAGCCAGGGAATTTTGGATACGCTGCTGAATCAGCCTTTTTAGGGGTCTGGCTCCAAATACTGGATTATATCCTTCAGTAATGATTTGATTACGAGCATTTTCGTTTAAAGACAAGGTTATTCCTCTTTCTATTAGCCGCTTCCGCAAAAGGTCTAGTTGAATTTCAATTATTTGAGCAATTTCTTCCTTCTTCAGCGGTTCAAAAATAATTATCTCATCCAATCTATTGAGAAATTCAGGCTTGAAATGCCTGTTTAACTCAACCTCCACGGTTTTCCGGATTATCTCCGGGGAATTGTTATTCTCTTTAAGTTCCCGAATCTCAGAACCCGCAATATTACTGGTCAGAATCACCACAGTATTTTTAAAATTAACCACTCGGCCCTGATTATCGGTTAAACGTCCATCATCCAACAATTGAAGCAGAATATTGAAAACATCCCCATGGGCTTTTTCTATTTCATCTAAGAGAATAACGGCATAAGGTTTCCTGCGAACGGCTTCTGTAAGCTGTCCGCCTTCGTCATAACCGACATAACCCGGAGGTGCCCCAATTAAACGGGATACGGAATGCTTTTCCATATATTCGGACATATCCAGACGAATCAGAGCTTGTTCATTGTCAAAAAGAAATTCGGCCAAGGCTTTGGCCAACTCGGTTTTTCCTACCCCTGTTGGCCCCAGAAACAGAAATGACCCAAGCGGCCGGTTAGGATCCTGCAGCCCTGTACGGGCCCGGCGTACCGCATCGGATACTGCTTGGACCGCTTTATATTGTCCAATGACCCTTCGTCCAAGATTTTTTTCCATAGAGATCAACTTTTCCGATTCACTCTCCAAGAGCTTAGATACAGGAATCATGGTCCATTTGGCAACTATTTCCGCTATATCATTTTCTGTTACTTCCTGCCTCAGCAAAGTATTATTCCTTTCGGCTATTACTTTCTCGATAGCAGCAAGGTCTTTCTCCAACTGCGGAAGTACTCCGTATTGCAGCTCGGCGGCTTTATTATAGTCATACTTTTGCTGGGCATTTTCGATATTTACCCGGGTACGGTCAATTTCCTCTTTAAGTTTTTGGATCTTAGCAAGCTTTTCCCGTTCCTCCTGAAGTTGGGCTTCCAGTGAGCTTCTATTCTCTTTATCATTAGCCAAATCTTTCTCAATGTTAGCAAGTCTTTCTTGGCTTGATTTATCCTTTTCCTTTTTTAAGGCTTCCCGTTCAATTTCAAGCTGCATAATTTTTCTCTTAATATCATCAAGTTCCTGGGGTTCGCTTGTAATCTCCATCCTTAATTTGGCAGCGGCTTCATCAACTAAGTCAATGGCTTTATCCGGCAGGAACCTGTCACTGATATATCTGTCGGAAAGAATACTGGCAGCAATTAAAGCACTATCGGTAATTCTGATGCCATGATGGGTTTCGTACCTCTCCTTAAGGCCACGCAGGATAGAAATGGTGTCCTCAACACTCGGAGGAGCAACCATAACCGTTTGAAATCTGCGTTCCAAGGCTGCATCCTTTTCAATATGCTTGCGGTACTCATCCAATGTTGTTGCGCCAACCATCCGCAGCTCTCCCCTAGCCAGCATCGGTTTCAGCATATTGCCGGCATCCATCGCACCTTCGGCAGCACCTGCACCAACTACTGTATGCAGTTCATCCACAAAAAGAATAATATCTCCGCGGTCTTGTACTTCTTTTAAAACCGCTTTTAACCGTTCTTCAAATTCACCCCTATACTTGGCCCCGGCAATCAGTGCACCCATATCAAGGGATATTACTTCCTTATTTTTGATTGACTCGGGAACGTCGCCACGGACAATCCTTCCGGCCAAACCCTCAACAATCGCTGTTTTCCCCACTCCCGGTTCTCCAATTAGTACCGGATTATTTTTTGTCCGGCGTGACAGGATTTGAATTACTCTCCGGATTTCCTCATCCCGACCGATTACGGGATCAAGCTTCCCTTTCCTTGCTAAAGAAACTAGATTCCTGCCGTATTGTTCAAGCGCAGCATAGGTGCCTTCAGGGTTTTGACCGGTAACTCTCTGGGATCCCCTTATTTCTTTTAAAACCCTAAAAAGAGTTTCACGGCTGATACCGGCCTCTTTGAGTATTTTCCCCGCATCGCCCTTGGCCTTTTCTAAAATAGCGAGAAAAAGGTGCTCCGTACTGACATAATCATCGCCAAACGGTTCCATCTGATCATGAGCGTTAACAAGTACATCCCTCATCCTTTGCGAATAGGTCAATTGTGCTCCTGCGCCGGTAATCCGCGGGAGCCTGTTAATGCTTGCCTCTGTTTTCTCTATTAATAATGTTTTATTTATATTTAATTTGTTTAAAAGCTGAGGAACTACACCATCGTTTTGTTCAAATAAAGCAAGCAACAGATGCTCTGGCTCTACCTGACTGTTATGGTTTCTTTCTGCATTATTCTGAGCAGCAATAATTGCTTCCTGTGACTTTTGCGTAAAACGGTTGGTGTCAAATGCCATAATCTATTCCTCCTTTACCTTTGTCTATCCCTGCTAAGCCCTTGCAGGACGTTAATCTCTTTTTCCGTGAGGTCATCGGGTAAAATAATAGTGGTTTTAACATATAGATCGCCAAACTTGCCGGATTGATTTAAAACCGGCATTCCTTTGCCTTTCAATCTAAAACTTTTACCAGTTTGGGTATGAGGAGGAATCTTCAAGATAATATTGCCGGCAAAAGTGTTGACCCCTGCCTCCCCTCCTAGTACTGCGGTATAGAAATCTATTTCCAAGCTAGCATTTAGATCGTCTCCCTCCCTGCTAATCAGTGCGTGAGGAAGAATTTTTATAGTCAGCAGCAGATCTCCTTTGGCCCCACCCTTAGTACCATTTTGGCCTTGACCCGATAATCTTATTTTATTGCCGTCCCTGATCCCTTTGGGAATGCTTGCTTCTATTCTTCGGCCTCCGATATCAATTAGCTTTTTAGCTCCATGATACGCTTCTTCTAAAGTAATTGTTATTTCGCCCTGAAGATCTCTTCCCGGCCTCGGCTGCCTACGCATATCATAACCATAGTCGTCTGCCGGAGAATCGTAATCTTCCCCCATACCAAAAATCGTCGAAAAGAAATCGGAAAATCCTCCAGATCCTCCTCTTCCCGAACTATTTCTACCTTGCCCAAACATTTCATTAAATTCTTCAGGTGTCATTGTTCGCGTATGACTACCTGTTCCCCGTCTGCCTGTCCCCTGATTCTGCTGCCAGGCCGACCAGTCGAAATTATCCCTGCCGCCCCGGTTTTGCCATTGTTGATAATTATCCCGCAAGTCATTGTATTTTTGTCTTTTTGCCGGATCAGATATAGCATGATAGGCTTCGTTGATCTCCTTGAATTTTGCCTCCGCCTCTTTATTACCGGGATTGAGATCAGGATGGTATTTCTTTGTCAACTTTTGATAGACTTTCTTTATTTCTTTTATATCTGCATCGGGGGATACTCCTAGAACATTGTAATAATCTTTAAAATCCAATTTGATCACCTCTTTTATTTCCTTGCCGTCGGTTTGGCTTTAATACTTTAGAATAATTTACCTGTCAAAAACTATTATATTCCAATAGTTTTCAAAGGTCAATATTGGTCAGAACTCTATAATATTATCTCCAAAATATGGAAAAAAAGCCTCAAGTATTCGAGACATTTTTATCCACTGTGTTTAGTTTCATCCTCTTTGAGCAGAAATAACTTATACTCTTTGTATATTAAAGGGAAGCGCGTTAACAAGCGGAATAATGAAATGTCCTTAATCACGATAAGATCAAGCTGATTAGCCTCATTCACAACTTGTGCACCAATACCCAGATTGATGGTATTAGTAGAGCACGAATTGCAACACTATGCAAATGATGACTTTTTATTTTTTATGTCTTTTGTACAGAAACCATATACCCCAGGCTGCTCCAAGAATTATTATTACAGGCAAGGCATAACCGATAAAAACCAAAATATAGTTTATAGCGTTCCAGACGAAACTAATAGTTTTTACCATGGCGTTTTTGGCAGTAATCAACGTATGCTTAATTGATATAGGCTGCCAGGGATCATTCACGGCTAAAGTACTTTGGCTCGGGGAAATATTCATCCTGACTTCCGAATATTCAACCTGGTTATCCCAATATTTAAGCTGCCCTTTTAAGCTTTCAATCTGGCTGCGGACATTGACCAGGGAACCCTCTATCCTGAGAATATCTTCCACACTTTTGGCCTGCTGTAAAATCTCAAGATATCTTTTTTCTTGAGCTTCCCAAGTACTTAACCTGGTTTGCGTATCGAAGTAATCTTTGGAAACATCATTTGTGGCAAGATGCTGGTTAGTAACAGAACCGAATTGAGAAAGATTCCCTTTAAAACTTTCAAACTGATTTACTGGAATCTTTAAAGACAAATAAGCCGAGGCTTGATCCTGATCATTATTGAAACTGGATTCTGCAATATAACCGCCAACGGACTTAACTTTCTGCTGAACCGCTTCCATCGCTGCCGAAACGTTATTTGCTTTGATAGCAACATCCAGAGTATAGATAAGCTTCTGTTGAATTGCGCCATCTTGGACATTATTCTCAGTCGCTGCTGATTTTAGGGCATCGGTTCCATAAGTGGAATCAGCTGCATTACTACTTTGGCCCACACCCTTTGCTGCGGAAAAAGTAACAGACAAGTCATCCTGAGCAGATGGCGCAACTGAAGGTGCCGGTGAAGCGGCTGACCCGCCGGCAGGTACGGAATACGCTTTATCCATTACCTGGTTGCTTGTAGCCGTTCCAACTTTTAGCGGAGAATTATTCCCCATAAGCAAACCGGCTGTCCCCAAATATATGGCAAAAATAACAATAGCTGCCGCAGATATAACTTTAATAACTGATTTTTTATTTTTAAACAGATATGATATCTTCCTTAACGGATTCTTTTTAAGACTCTTGCCTGCCGTTTCCGGAGTGAAGGCAATCGGATTATCAGCAGATGAAATCTTACTTAAGGCTTTCTGTTTAATACGGTCTTTCAGATCATCATCCTGATGAAGGTACTCAAAAAAATTTTTGATGCGCATTAAATCACCGTCTTCTTCCCACATGGCTGTAATTTTATCTTCTTTCATTAACACTCACCTCCAGCGGCTTCAGCCGTATAAATTGTACGAAAGCTTTTTTTAGCACGATACAACAAGCTGTCCACAGCCTGTTGTGTTGTGCCCATAATAGAGGCTGTTTCAGTTGAACTGAATCCTTCGACTAATCTTAGTTGGATCACAGCAACCTGGGGTTCGGTTAGTTGTGCTAATGTGCAGCTTACAGATAAGCCTGTAGCCAAATCTTCGCCATAATCACGACTACCCGACAAGTTTTGCAAATCTTCCGCTAAGCAAATAACATCAACTTGCTTTCTGCTTCGATAAAAATCGGCGATATAGTTGGCCGCTATCCGCAGTGCCCAGCACCTAAGTGAGCTTCGGCCCTCAAAACCGGAGATCGACCTCCAGATTTTAGCCATAATCTCGGCAGTGATGTCTTCAATCTCGGATGAAGGAATCCGAATACATGCGAAACGGTATACTGCCGGGAAAAGCTGTTCATAGATTTGTTCAAATGATACTTGGTCCACGTCCTGAGTCTCCTTTCGGCCGGACATTCAAAAACATTATTTGCTTTAATAGACGTATAAAACACAAATGTTCTGATTTTAATAAGGACTTAAATAAAAAAAATTTATTTAAAGATTAAATATCCTAAAATCATTGAAGCCACAACTAAAAATGCTGGATGGATAAAAGGCAAAAAAAGCATCAGGATTAAGGCTGCAAGGCCTAAAATCACGGTTGCTTTTTGCTTTAAAGAACTTCTGCCCATTTCAATCGCAGTCTGGGCTAATAAGACGGCAACTACCGGTCTCACACCTTTGAGCATAGCCGCTAAAGCTGGTGATTCAGCATATTTAAAAATTAAACCGCCTAAAAAAATTACAATAAGAGTAGTAGGCAAAATAGCTCCCAGTATTGCGGCTAAAGCACCTGTCCAGCCATTGACCCGAAAGCCGATCATTCCCGCTAATTTTGTTAAGATCGGTGCCGGAAGAGAATTCGCAATAGCCACAACATCAGAAAACTCATCATTTGTCAGCCATTTGTATTTTTTTACAACTTCAACCTGAACCATTGGCAGGGCAGCAGGTCCCCCGCCAAAACTAAAATTACTCGCCCGGAAAAAGGCTGCAAATAAATTCCAAATAATCTTCATCTAATCACCATTTCCTTGATATTAAAAAGCAAAGTAGCCGATAATCAACGATAAGACTATAAGTATCGCCGGATGGACTTTAAAGAAAAATAAGGCCGCGGCAGCCCCCACTGCAATCACAAAGGTTAAATAATCAACCGGAGCTTGGATACGGAAAGCATCGGCAGCCATATCATAGGCAACCACTATAAGAAGAGCCGTTACTATAGGCTTTACTCCTTTTAATATTGCTTGTAATGCCTTGGAATTAGCGTATTTAGAAAGTAAGCTTCCTAAAAAAATTAAAATGAGTACCGTTGGCAGAATCGTTGCCGTTAAGGCCACGACAGCTCCTGGCCAGGAAGCAACCTGATAGCCTATATAACTGGCAATTTTGGTTCCAATCGGACCGGGGAGGGCATTCGTAACCGCTATTGCATCTGCAAACTGAGAATTTGTCAGCCAATGATATCGATTAACCGCTTCAGCTTGGATTAGTGGAATTATCGCGGGCCCGCCACCAAAACCTAAGTTACTTGCTCGAAAAAAAGCCATAAATAAGTTCCATAGATCGGTCAGCATTTTTTCACCTTCTTGCCAATCAGTCAATTTTGCTAATATGATTATTATATCAAATAGCTTCATGAGAAGAATTACTGAGCCTTAATATTTAAATATCCCTTTTTAACCAGCATAGCGGTAATAAGATTGACAATAAAATGACATAAAATAGGGACATAAAGCATTAACGTAAGCTTATAAATAATTCCAAGAACGATACCTATGACAAAGACCTCTAACAACATGTACTTTTTAGAGAAATATCTAAAGTGAATAAGAGTAAAAACAATATTGGCAGCCAAGATTCCAACAAAAGGTTGGATTATACCCCGGAACAGCATTTCCTCGACAATAGATCCTGATAAGAAAATTATTGAAAGTTCGGCCAAGGAAAATTTTTCGATAAGAATAAGATTCAATTCATCAAAAAAATTTTCCTTAGATATAAATTTCCAACATAAGAATTCAAAGAAAAGCAAAAAGAGAATTCCGGCCAGAGAAATTAGGAAAATATCAAATCTAATTTCTATTTTTAGGAATGGCTCGAAAAAAAGCCAATTGCCTTTTATAAAAAACGATAAAATAATTGCTATGATAACCAGAATAGTTTGAGATAAAACTATATTCAATAACAGTAATTTTTTAGATATATTTAGCATTTTTGCTCCTCTTCCTCTTTTTTGAACTGAATACAGAATTCTTTTATTAAGTTTCTTGCATTCTTGATTTTTTTTGTTACTATATATTTAGTGGTATAAGAAAAGGACAACGAAGTCCTCGAACTTAAGTTCGGGGACTTTTCTATTGCCTTTTTACCTGTCTAGCAAATATTTTAGCACAAAATCAATTTTAATAAAAAAGAGGTGTAGAAAATGAAAAAAGTAGACTGTGTCATTAGGAATGCCAAACTAGAAGAGGTGAAAGAAGCACTCGGCAATTTTGGGGTTAAAGGAATGACGGTTACTAATGTTATTGGTTGTGGCTTGCAAAAAGGAAAAACTGAAGTTTACCGCGGCAATACCTATAAAGTAAACCTTTTGCCAAAAGTCAAAATCGAAGTAGTAATACCGGATAATCTACTAGACGGTGTAATCGACATCATTATTAAGAATGCCCGAACCGGGGAAATAGGCGATGGCAAAATATTTGTTTATGATGTATTAAACTCAGTAAGAATCAGAACCGGCGAATCTGGAGAAAGTGCAATTTAAAGGCATAGTTTCAGTACAGCGTCGGAGCCCTTTCAAGGTTTCTCCTTAAAAAAAATAGTCCTACCTCTAATAAGGTGGGACTATTAATATATATGAATATAGTCTAGGCTTTCTAAATGCTTTCAACAGCAGCCAGGATATTTTGTCCTGTTGCCGTAATTTGTTCACTCGATCTGAGACTTTCGGTGATGGCTTTACTTACTTCGTTCATCTTGAATTCAAGTTCTGAAGATACTTCAGAGATATTTTTGATCAAACTAAGCATTGTATTTTCATCAAGCACTGTAGATTTTACGACAATTCCTGATTGATCGGCAAGCTTTTGTACTTCTTGCACAACTACTGCAAATCCTCTTCCATGTTCACCGGCTCTCGCTACTAAACTATTTATTCCATTTCTGGTTATTTAATAAATAACAACAAACAATTACCTTGAGTAAGAAAACAATATTGACAAATAATATGAACGACTCTTAAATAAACAATTTTATTTTAAGGAGGAAAATGACATGGCAGGTAAAGGTTTAGACAAACTGAAATATGAAATTGCTAATGAAATTGGGGCCACCCTTGGTGGAGACCGTACTTCCCGTGAAAATGGTACCGTTGGCGGTTACATGACTAAGCGTATGATTCAGTTTGCTGAGCAGCAGCTGAAAAACGGTCAGAAAATCTAACAATATATAACATTAGTTATTAGCAGTCAAGAGGCATTCCTTTATCGGAATGCTTCTTATTTGTAATTCATTTATGCTTTGCGTTTGTTTTATTGTTGCTTATTTGCTTTAGCCCAACTATCCCTTAGCCCGACTATTCTGTTAAACACCAAACAATCCAAGGAATGATCCTTAATATCGGCACAGAAATAACCTTGGCGGAGAAATTGAAATTTATCCCCTGGCAGAGCTTGTGTTAAACAAGGCTCAACCTTACAACCTTTAAGAATTATTAACGATTCAGGATTTAATTTCCTAAGAAAATCATCGCTATTTTCATTTTCCTCTTCTTGAGGCTGATCGTCTCTATATAAATAATCATAAAGACGGATCTCCGCATCAACGGCCTCAGTGTCGGAAATCCAATGCAATGTACCCTTCACTTTTCTCGCTGAAGCTGGGCCCCCGCTCTTGGTATCGGGATCGTAAGTGCAATGAATTTCCATAATTTCACCGTTTTGATCTTTTATTACTTCTTCGCATTTGATGATATAAGCATATTTTAATCTTACCTCGCTGCCGGGTGAAAGCCTAAAATATTTTTTTGAAGGATTTTCCATAAAGTCTTCCCGTTCAATATAAATATTGCGGCCGAACGAAAGTATTCTATTGCCGGCGTCCGGGTTTTCCGGGTTATTCTCCGCCTCTAACTTTTCCTCTTGTCCTTCAGGATAATTAAGCAGAACTACCTTCACCGGATCCAGAACAGCCATTACTCTGGAAGCCTTAGTATTTAAATCTTCTCTTAAGCAGTGTTCAAGCAGCGCCACATCGACAACACTGTTAGCTTTGGCGACGCCAATCCGATTGCAAAAATCCCTGATTGCCTGCGGGGTGTACCCTCTGCGGCGAATACCGGCAATGGTCGGCATCCTAGGATCATCCCAACTCTGAACATGGCCCTCTTCAACTAAACGGCGCAATTTCCTTTTACTTGTAACGGTGTTTGTCAGATTCAAGCGGGCAAATTCATATTGCCTGGGTTTGTCTCCATTTATTAAGTTATCGACGCACCAATCGTATAACGGACGATGGTCTTCAAATTCTAAGGTGCAGATCGAATGCGTAATTTTTTCGATAGCATCGGATAAAGGATGTGCGTAATCGTACATCGGATAAATATGCCATTTATCCCCTGTCCGGTGATGGTTTTCATGCATAATCCTATATAATACGGGATCGCGCATATTCAGATTGGGAGAAGCCATATCTATCTTAGCCCTTAATACTTTTGCCCCGTCCGGGAATTCTCCCCTCTTCATCCTTGTGAACAGTTCAAGATTTTCTTCAACCGAACGTTGCCGGCAAGGACTCTCTTTCCCAGGTTGCGTCAGCGTTCCACGATACTCTCTCATCTCTTCGGCCGTCAAATCACAGACATAAGCCTTCCCTTGCTTAATCAGCTGTACCGCAAACTCATAGAGCTGTTCAAAATAATCGGAAGCATAAAATAATCTATCTCCCCAGGAAAAACCAAGCCAACGGACATCCTCTTTAATTGATTCCACAAATTCCGTTTCTTCTTTA
This sequence comes from Peptococcaceae bacterium UBA6116, assembly GCA_002423425.1. Taxonomy (GTDB): domain Bacteria; phylum Bacillota; class Desulfitobacteriia; order Desulfitobacteriales; family Syntrophobotulaceae; genus UBA6116. The sequence continues at coordinate 24,815 of DIWC01000035.1, read as the reverse complement.
CTTGGATTGGTATCATCAAACCGTAAGTTGCATAAACCGTGAAATTCCCCGGCAGACCCAAAATTTAGACAAATAGATTTGGCATGTCCGATATGGAGATAGCCATTCGGTTCAGGAGGAAACCGGGTATGTACTCTGCCGCTGTTTTTATTTATTTTTAAATCATCACGAATAATATTGTGAATAAAATTCGAAGTGGAAAACGAAGTATCTATTTTCGTTACCCCCTAAAGTATGTAATATTTTGTAGTACCCATTATATTAGTATAGTGGATTTGGTAAAAATAGCAAACCCTTATGAAGAAGATATTCAAGGGCTGCAATTGGTAAACTCAATCATCCTGTTCCTTTCGATAAGGTATTACCAGATTTTTAACGTAACCATATTCGACATCTTAGAAGCCATTCCTGCTCTGCCTATCTTTTGTAATTACAAACTAATATTATTTTGTTTAAAATAATTAATAATTTTTTGTTTCTCTTCCTCTTCAGCATGAGTAGTATTTAGCGTCTCTCCTTTTTTCATGCCATTCCATTTTATATAAAGTGTCTGTTCAAACTTTTCATCAATAATTGGGTCTTCATACCGTAAAACTATGACAATAAAATAGGGAGATACAGTCCCTGCACTAGTTTCATTCTTTAGTGCCTCCAAACCTATCAGCAGAGTTGCGGATGCATTTTTGGGAATATCATTTACTAAGGCATACTCATCGACAGCAATAGGTTTGGACTTTAAGTCTGAATTAAAAACAACTGATTTACTCCACAGGTTTACAGCAGGGTGTTCCCCTACATTGTTAAATTTTATTTCAAATTCCGGAGATTCATTATTGACAACCTGCGGCGATTCTTTAAAAGTAAAATATGGCCTATTTGCTTCCCGTTCTTCCCGCCAGGCAGAGATGGTGATATACACCGTTATCAATGCGGTTATTGCCAGTATGGCAGTTGCAATAGTGGCAATCATACTGGTATAACTTGCTAGTTTATCCTTTTTTCTTGTCATGATTACTCTCCTGTCAATAATGTTTATACCAGAATAAGTATTTACAAGAGACTTTTTATCTAACCGAAAATTATTTGGTAAATTTGCATAGTTAAAATATATTATAGTAGTAACAGCCTTATGAAGACCAATTACCTGTTTATTAATTACACTTGTTTGTTAATTACACTTGTTTGTTAATTACACTTGTTTTAGAATATATATTAATATTATGGAAAAACTAGGAATTAAAGCAGGCTATAAACATAAATAATTAATATAAGTTAAAATATTTTTTTTGAAATTAGTTTTAGCTTGTAAAGTATTTCCGAAAGGGGGAAAATCATTAATGAAGATATTATTTCTACCATTTCTTCAAATGAAAACAGGTCATCACACTGTGGCTGATGCTTTGATTCGCTCCCTAGAGCAGAGAGTTGTAAATATTAGCTGCAGTAAAATTGATTTTTTCAGCTATGCAGATAAACATTTGGAAAAAGCTTTTCGCTTAACATACCTGACTTGGATCGATCATTCGCCTCTAACTTTCGATTTTCTCTACCGCTATTTTGTTTACCCTTCAAAAGCTTCTAAACATTTTAATTGGTTTGAATTTAAATTTCTTGATAAAATGAAATTCCTAATTGATGAAGAACAGCCTGATTTAATAATTTGCACCCAAGCATTCCCCTCATTTCTTCTTAGCCGGTTACGGTCATCCGGTATTTCGACTCCTCCAGTTATCAATGTTTATACTGATTATTTTATTAATAAACTATGGGGAATTGAAGGGATTGACTACCACTTCGTCCCTGATCAGGAGATCCGTTCCCAATTAATTGCCACGCATAATGTTAATGCCAACAAGATTTATGTAACGGGAATTCCTATTGATGAATGTTTTTCTGCTCGTAATCTTTTTCAACCAACACCTCCCTATAATATTTTGATTTCAGGCGGAAGTGGTGGCTTAGGAGATATTGAAAACCTTATTACGAACCTTCCTCAAGAAAAAAAATACTTCTTTTCCGTACTCTGCGGCAAGAATAATAAACTCTATAAGGAAATCTTCTCTTTAAAGTTAAATAATGTAAAACCATTATCCTATATATCCTCAAGGGATACAATGAATGCTCTCTATAATCAATCCCATGCCATAATTACCAAGCCGGGAGGAGTTACATTAAGCGAGACGCTGTATAAAAGACTACCTGTCTTTATCCATTCTTCTCTTCCCGGACAGGAAGAGATTAACAAACAATATTTTCTGGAAAAGAAACTTATTTATTCTTTGGATCTTAATTATCGGGTATCCGACCAGCTTGATTCTTTCTTCGAAAATGAAAATGAGCAAATAAATTGGTATAAAAGAGTTAATTCATATTTCGATCAAATTGAATGTCCTGCCTGGCAAAAAATTATTGAAATTCTAGTAAAAATACCTCCAAGATCTAAACATTTTGAAGAAAAAATATCATTTTCACGCAGTACAAACTAAGGAGTATGATCGTAATGGTTTTTAATTTGTTTTTTTCTATTTTACTTATTTTAACTGTAATTTGTCTTTATTTATTTTTACCGGAATTATTACTGCACGTCTTGGGGATTGGCTCCTGGAAACGTCAATATTCTTCCGGGGTATCCCTGACATTTGATGACGGGCCTGATCCCCTCTACACGCCAAATCTACTTTCAATCCTTGAACGTCAAAATGTAAAAGCATGTTTCTTCCTTGTTGGCGAAAAAGCGGAAAAGTACCCCGAAATCGTAAAAATGATTCAAAATCAGGGCCATTTAATTGGTTATCACGGATATCTTCACAAGCATGCCTGGTTAATGACACCTCGAAAAACATGGAAGTTATGGGATAAAGGAATTGAAATTATCGAGAACATCACCGGTATAAAACCGGATTATATCAGGCCACCCTGGGGGAGCACGAATATGGCTTTATACCTTTGGTGCCTGCTAAAAAATAAAAGAATGATTATTTGGAATACCCATGGCTTTGATTGGCTACAAAAAAGAACTCCACAGAAAATAATTAACAGAATCATTAAGCATACCAAAGAAGGGACCATCGTTTTACTTCACGATAGCGGTGGGGAGCCAGGAGCACCACAAAATACTTTAGCTTGTATTGATGAACTCTGTACAATCATAAGAGAACATCTTAAATTACCAATTGTTCCCTTAAATTTCCCTACCTGGTCTTTGCTGAGAAGACTGGTTTTTCGCGTCTGGGAGAAATGGGAACATATCTATGCCAAAGTTTTTAAAATTAATCGCATTGATGCTAATAATCTTTTTCGTCTGGGCTTATCCCGTTATCATGGCCCCGATCTTATTCAAGCAGACGGCAAAGTCTTAGCAACTAAAGGAGATATTGTAGGTGAAATCCATTTTGACAGTATCCGCTTGCAATCAATTGGCCCAGATCTTCATAAAACTGGAATTCGTGCTCTAAAACTTGCTCGCCTTTCACTGCCTATCTTAGCAAAATATATTTCGGTGAATCCTGATCACAAAGATATCAAAGTGTATTTAGGAATTACTATGTTGAACAGAGGCGTTAAAAGATTAGGTTTTAATGTTCAGGAATACTCAGAGCGCAATGGACGGATAATTGGATTATTTCAAAAAATTATTGTGCACATTTATCACCCGTCCGGTGGGAAAAGAAAAACTGAAAGCCTTGGTGATAAGCCTAAACTCGTTTGGATAAGTAAGCAAACTCTTATTGAAAAATATAGCAATAAAGAAAAGATAATCAGCTGAATAATATTGATGTATCCTTTCCAACAGTCATATCATATAAATATATCGATAACGATTATCAATTATATTTATTACAAGGAGTGACTGATATGTGTGGTATTGTTGGCTGGCTGGATTGGAATAACGACTTATCTCAATACCCTAAGGTTATTGACAACATGGTTGACACTCTCATCCCCCGTGGGCCGGATGCCCGCGGAAAATGGATTTCTGAACATATAGCTTTTGGTCACAGCAGGCTGGCTGTCGTAGATATTGAAGGCGGCAAACAACCGATGATCCGCGGCCGGGACCATGAGTTATTTACTATTACTTATAATGGCGAAGTGTATAACACTGAAGCTATCCGCCAGGAACTTTTACTTAAAGGATATTCCTTTCGGGGCCATTCAGATACTGAGGTTCTTCTGCTTTCTTATATGGAATGGGGAGTGGATTGTGTTTCCAAACTCAATGGTATTTTTGCCTTTGGCATTTGGGACAGCCAAAAGGAGTCTTTATTTCTTGCACGGGACCGGATGGGAGTCAAACCGCTGTTTTATTTTCGGAAGGACTCCACAGTTATTTTCGCCTCTGAAATTAAAGCTTTACTAGCTCATCCTCTAATCCCTGCTGAAGTTGATACTGAGGGCTTAGCGGAGCTTTTCATGATTGCCCCGGCCCGTACTCCCGGACATGGTGTTATTAGAAACATCTTTGAACTTAAACCCGGCCATTGTTTGTTAATTAACCGCTCAGGCCTAAAAAAATGGGCTTATTGGCAGCTCTACAGCACCCCTCATGAAGATAATTTTAAAACAACTGTTGAAAAAGTAAGATCGCTGGTTATTGATGCCATATCCAGACAGCTCGTATCCGACGTTCCGTTAGGAACATTGCTCTCCGGAGGTTTGGATTCAAGCATTATCACAGCAATAGCTAGTGATAGCTATCAAACGAAAAATATAGCTCTTCCTACCTTTTCTATCGATTATGTTGATAATGATAAGTACTTTCAAGCAAATGATTTTCAACCTAACCCTGATGCGCCTTGGGTCAAAGAAATGTCAAGATACTTGCAGACAGACCATCATTATTTCTATTTAGACACCCCTGAATTGACAAATGCTTTGAAAGATGCCGTGATTGCAAGAGATTTCCCGGGAATGGCCGATGTCGACTCCTCTCTGTTACTCTTCAGCCGTAAAATCAAAGAGAAAGTGACCGTTGGCTTATCGGGAGAATGTGCGGACGAAATATTCGGGGGATACCCCTGGTTCCACCGCCAAGATTTACAAGACGCCGGGACCTTTCCTTGGGCCTCTCATCTAGAAACCCGTCTTCGGGTTCTCTCCCCCGATCTCAGCCGGAGGATTAAGCCTCTGGAATATGTCCGAGAACGTTATTTGGACGCACTGAGGGAAATACCTCAATCAGATTCTACAAAATCATCCTCGGACAGCAATCACGAAGAAACATTTAAAAGAATCAGTTACCTGACCTTAACAAGATTCATGCCTACCCTGCTGGACCGCAAGGACAGAATGACCATGGCTACAGGACTCGAAGTTCGCGTTCCTTTTTGTGATCACAGAATAGTTGAATATGTTTGGAATATTCCCTGGGAAATTAAAAACTATCAAAACAGAGAGAAAGGACTTTTACGTTTAGCCATGGATGGAATCCTGCCGGAAGATATCCTCTGGCGGCGCAAAAGCCCTTATCCCAAAACTCATAATCCACAGTTTTTGCAAAATGTAACCAATGAGCTTCAGCTTATCTTAGACGATTCTTCATCCCCGCTACTGGATTTAGTCAATAAAAAAAGTATTCTGGAAATGACTCAAAACCCAACGTCCGGTGCGAATAAACCTTGGTTTGGCCAACTCATGGATACTCCGCGCCTTTTTGCTTTTCTTATTCAAATGGATTTTTGGCTAAGAACGTACAAGATCAAGTTTGTTTGATTCATGCATCCTTTTCCAACATATTTTTGCTTTTTTTAATATACTCAATGATCTCTTCATTGTCTTCTTCGCCAATAACCTTAGTCAGAAGAAAATTCAGACCAGGAAGTGAGCTTCTGCCTGGCAAATCAGCCTCATGCAAAAAATCATCTAATTCAACCAAGTCAAGTCTGTCGAGTTTAATTAATTCTTCATCGGAAACAGACTGTATTTGATCCATTCCCAATTCATCCAACGCTAAATCGGCCGCCGGGCTTTCGATGCTTCTCTCCGTTCTATTCTGTATATTATGTTTCGCCGATCCACCAGTGCCGCTATTTTTTTCTCCCAGCAAAGCCCGACGGAGGGCAGACTTAACAACGGAAGCCCTTTCTTCCGAAGAAATCTGGGACAGAGCTCTCCATAATTCAAGGTCATCATTTTCAGAGATGTAAAGTATCAGATAACCTGAGGTCTTCATCGATCAACATTTACTTTCCTAGTTAAATTATTCACCAGGTTAGCCGCCATAATGCGGAAACCGGTTGCATTTCCGAATTGAGGATCTTCAATTAAAACCTTATTTCCCAGATTAAGGTAATCGAAAACCATTTCCCCCACTTTACCGGCAACCAAAATTGTGTGAATCCTTCCAGCCATTGGTTTTAGAGTTTTCATAACTTCCCTGGAGATATCAGCAGCTAACTGAGAAAGCATCTTCTCCATTACGGGGTTAAGGTCGATAGCCCCGTTATTCCAAGGATAAAGCCCTTTATTTACTCTAAAAACTTTATCTAATTCCTTATCATCCGTCTCTATTGGATTGGCATGACTCATCGTCATTTCTTTAAGTTTTTCTGCTACCCCGATGTAGGCCCACTGTAAACCTTTTTCTAAACTAAAAGAGTTAGGCGGATCAAGCATAATTCCATCATAAAATGTAGCTACATCGGTTGTCCTAAAGCCAGGATCAATCACAACAACATAGCCATTAAATAATCTAGCATCTTTAGGAGTACCATCTTCATTCAAAGTTTCTTTGATAAAAACGCCATAGCTTTGTGGCAGTACTCTTGATCTCAGGATATTCATACTGCGGTTTTGACCTTTAAATGGACCGGATAAAAAAGTAACAGAAAATGAACCCTTTAATTCAGCTTCATACTTATCTTTTAGCGATGCAAAAAACTTTACAGGTACCCCCGTACCTAAATATATATTGGTTTTCGGATAAGGTTGTGAGAGTGCCAGACCTACAATCAAAAGAGACATGGCCTCTTCATCAGTCGACTTGTCCTCATCCCAGCAATAATGAGCTTCTTTCGGGTTAAGGCTTTCGGCCAGACTACCCATAAAATAATGTCGTTCAACCCCGGTAGAATTATTTTTTACAATAACATCGAGAGAAGCAGTTTGCTTTTCGATGTCACTTCCCCTCTCAGTATCCCCTCTACCAAGGGTCGAGAAAATTCTTTCGCCCCCATTACAAATTACTGCTGGGAATAATATCTTTTTATCGCCAACATCAAGTTTTATTGCGCCAAAACCTGGATCAGCTCCAGCAACAAGTATGTCGTTTTCGAACACGAATTTTCCCCCTTATCTTACAAAAAAATATATAAAATTAAGAATTACTTCATTTTATCCATTGTATACTAAAACAATGTTCTTGGGAAGATTACTAATAGTTCAAATTTCTTAATTTTTAGGGAATAATCTTTTCTTATAAGGAAAAAATAACTAAAGCCTTTACATGAAAGGAGATTAACATTGCTTGTAGGTATTGTCAGAACAATAATACTTTATTTGATTATAGTCTTTGTTTTAAGAATCATGGGCAAAAGGCAGATTGGCCAACTCCAACCTTTTGAGCTCGTTATTATCCTTATGATTTCCGAACTGGCAGTTATCCCCAGCGAAGATATTGGCATCCCACTAGTTGCCGGTTTGCTTCCAGTTTTAGTACTGCTATTACTGGGATTAACAATTTCTCAAATCACCCTGAAAAGTGAAAAGGCAAGGAGTATTATTTGCGGTACTCCGACACTACTTATTAATAAAGGTCAGCTCCTGGAAGAGGAACTGCACAGGCTTCGCTATAACATAAGCGATCTACTTGAACAATTAAGATCCAAGAACGTTTCTAATATAGCAGACGTAGAATACGCTATTTTGGAAACAAACGGTCAATTGAGTGTTATTCCTAAAGCAATGAAACGGTCGGCTACACCTGAAGATCTAAAGCTGCAAATACCGAGTGAGGAATTGGCTTATACTCTTGTTATGGATGGAGTGCTTCAGTATAAGAATTTTCCTAAAGCTAACGTCACAATGGATTGGCTGCAAAAAGAATTGCAGAAAGCAAACATAGCTGATTATAAAAAAGTCCTCATCGCCAGTATCGATACTAAACATCAATTATATATTCAAGCCAAAGCAAAATAGCACAGTAAAAAAATCCGAGGTGAAGAGAATGCGTTCCGCTCTAAGTATCATCCTGGGGTTTGCCATCCTTATCGGAGCATCATCTTATATTAGCAGTGAAATGAAAAGAACTTCACACATAATCCAGGATCAGCTGGATCAAGTTGAAATCCTCATTCAATCTGACCGTTGGGAAGAAGCTTCTCAGCAAATAAACCAAGCCTATAAATCCTGGTCCCAAGCAAAAAAATGGTTCGCAACCGTCCTTAACCACAGTACTTTAAACAGTATTGAAATCTGCTATCAAAGACTTTATCAGTTCTCTCAATTTAAGGAAACAAGTCTTTCTCTTGCTGAGCTAAAGACCTTAGCTATACTTATTAAAGATATTCCTGAATCAGATAACCTCAACCTGATTAATATACTTTAAACTATACTCATTTTTCACATTGGCAGTCTCTTCTTTGGAGTGAATTTATTGAAATGGCGTCAATTAGCTTTACGGTATTGGGAACTTGTAAATAAAAATGAATTGATGGCTCTTGGAGGACAGGTTACGTACTACTTAATCCTGTCCTTTTTTCCTTTGCTCATCTTTTTCTTAACTTTGGCCGGTTACGCCGATGTCAGCAGCGAAAAAGTCTTTGAAGACCTTAAATACATCTTACCGCAAGAAATTTCTTCCCTGGTTGAGAGTATTATCTATGAAATCTTTTCGACCCACAGCCCCACCTTGCTATCTTTCGGAATGTTAGGGGCATTTTGGGCTTCAATGAATGGCATAAATGCTTTATTGAGAGGTATGAGTAAGGCTTACGGCCTTAGAGAAAAACGCAGCTTCGTAAGGCTGCTTCTTATTTCGGCCGTTGCTCTGATAATCATAACGATTACTATCATTATTTCTTTATTGATCCAATTCTATGGAGAAACACTCGGGAATTTTATTTTGTCCAAACTCAGTTTGTTGATCCTGTTGTTATTTTTAGTTCTTGTATTTATCCTTTTGAATCGGATGTCCACCAACTCCAAATATACATCCCGCATGGTTTTACCCGGTTCATTATTTTCAGCTTTAGGATGGATAATAATTTCCCTGGGTTTTACGATCTATTTCAAACACTTTAATAATTTTTCCCTGACCTATGGGAGTTTAGGCGGAATTATGGTCCTTTTGCTATGGCTTTACTGGAGCTGCGAAATACTGCTGCTCGGCTGTGCGCTGAATGCGGTACTGATCAATTATAATCTTGAAAAATCCAAAGTCGCGAAATAATCGTCAATCGTTTCCGCCCTGCGTATCAGCTCGATTTGACCATCGGGTTTAAGTAAAAGTTCTTTCGATCTTAACTTGCCGTTATAATTAAATCCCATGGCGTGACCGTGAGCCCCAGTGTCGTGAATTACAATCAAGTCTCCAATATCTATTTTGGGAAGCATCCTATCAACTGCAAATTTATCATTATTCTCACACAGGCTGCCGGTAACATCATATTTGCAATCGGACGGCATATTTTCCTTGCCGCTGACTGTGATATGATGATAAGCTCCATAAATTCCCGGGCGCATTAAATCCGCCATACAGGCATCCAAGCCGACATAGTTTTTATAAATTTCCTTTTTGTGAAGTACTTTAGCAACCAAATACCCGTAAGGACCGGTAATCATCCTGCCGCATTCCATGGCAACCTTCAGCGGATGCAGACCGCCCGGTACAATGATATCGTTATAAACTTTTCGTATTTCTTCACCGACGTATTCGAGCTTGACCTCTTCTTGCTCCGGGCGGTAAGGAATTCCGATGCCCCCGCCTAGATCAATAATTTCAATGTTAATATCCAATTGGCGTTTAAGATTCACAGCTAGTTCAAACATCATACGGGCTGTTTCCACAAAATAGTCCGGGTCGAGTTCATTGGAGATTACCATAGTATGAAGCCCGAATCTCTTAGCCCCATGATCTTTGGCCTGAAGATAACAGTCCATAATTTGCTCTTTAGATACTCCATATTTGGCATCTTCAGGGCTGCCGATAATAGAATTTCCGCCTTGAAGAAAAGGACCGGGATTATACCGGAACGAGACCATCTCCGGCATTCCTGCTTCCCGGGCCAGAAAATCTATATGACTGATATCATCAAGGTTGATGATTGCTCCAAGCTCCCTGGCTTTCCTGTATTCTTCCGCCGGAGTATCATTAGAGGAAAAAACAATATTTTCTCCTTTGATCCCGGCCTTTTCAGCTAAAATCAGCTCGGCTATGGAACTGCAATCAGCTCCGATCCCTTCTTCGGCTAAACTTTTTAAAATATATGGATTTGGGGTAGCTTTAACCGCAAAATACTCCTTAAATTCGGGTGCCCAGTTAAAAGCAGACTTAAGTCTACGGACATTTTCCAGAATAGCCTTTTGATCATAGATATGAAAAGGAGTCCCAAACTCCAGGACAATTCTTTCTAATTGTTCAGCAGAAAATGGCAGTGTTTTTTTTACCATGGTATTATCCTCCTTGCTTTGCCAACCTTAAATAAAAAGGTTTACGAGACCTACCCGTAAACCTGCGAAAATCAGTATAGCTGATAAATATCATATACCAATATATCTTCATGGTTTAATCATAATAACTGCGCCTCTACCCTCATTATTAAAACTTTATTTTCAAAATAGTATCATATATCCATTGGAATTACAACTTAAAATCAAACAGGTTCATCATCTTCAATTACCTGAGTAATTTCAAGTTTCGGTAGTTCTGCTAACGACTTCAAGTTAAAATGGAGCAGGAATTCCTCTGTTGTGCCGTACAAGATTGGCCTACCCGGCCCATCCTTCCGGCCAATTTCCTGAACCAGACCTTTTTCAGCCAGCGTCGCCAGAGATCTGTCAGATTGGACCCCTCTGATAAAATCAATTTCGCCGCGGGTAATAGGCTGCCTGTAGGCAACTATGGACAGCACTTCTAAAGCTGCATTGGAAAGAATCTGGTAAGGTTGTTTGTACAACGTTTCAATATAAGGTGCCATTTCCGGTTTTGTCCCTAGCCGATAGCGCTTATCGAGTTCAACGAGAGTTAGCCCGCAGTCGGCTGATTCATAGCGTTCTTGCAGACTCTGAAGAAGTTCAGTGACATTCTCGCGTGAGATTTCAAGAATTTCCGCTAATTTTTGTATACTTAGCGGTTCTTTGGCTACAAATAATAAAGCTTCTAAAGCCGCAATTTCCCCATCTGAAAACAGCATTATACCGGCACCTCGTTCTTAAAATCCCAAGCTTTTTCCGTCGGAACTATAAAAATACCATTGCCTTGACTGCTCTGTTCCGCCCGGATCTTTCCGTCCTTAAGCAGATCAAGGATAGCTAAAAATGCTACGACAATTTCTACCCTTGAATTGTGTCTAAGCAATTGACTAAATTTCATCCCTTTAGGATTAATCAACATTCTTCTCATAATATCGGTAATCATTAGGTCTATGGAGATGTCATCGGACTGGACATAATGTATATCTTCGCCTTTCTCGATCCTTGTCAGAACTGAATTAAAAGCCTGCAGAAGATCTTCCATGACAACACCGCTTAACGGACGATGCGGTTTCATTATGGAAATAAGCTCATCAAGATCAAATTCCCGAAAATATTTACTTCCCGCAGACTCAGCTTTACAGCTTAAATAAGCAGCAATCTCCTTAAATGCCCTATAAGTAACAAGCCTGTCAATTAGCTCCTGCTTAAGCTCTTCTTCCAGTTCCACATCTTCTTCCGATTTTTGGGGCCTAGGCAAAAGCTGACGTGACTTAAGATAAAGCAATTGGGCCGCCAATACCAGGAATTCTGAGGTTATCTCCATATCAAAAATTTCCATCTTTTTAACAGTCTCAATAAATTGATCGGCAATCAAAGCGATCGGAATGTCATAAATATCTACTTTATTTTGCTGAATTAAATGTAAAAGCAAGTCCATTGGTCCTTGAAAGACCGGCAGTTCTACATAAGGGGCTTGTCTATTTGTTTCCATCAGATCCCCATAGCTTTGCGGACTTCGCCCATGGTCTTAGCTGCAGTTTCCCTTGCTCTTTGGGCGCCTTCAGTTAATACCTGTTCAAGCTTACCCTCCGTTTCCCAAAATTTCCGGCGTTCTCGATAGGGAGTAAGCACTTTATCAATGTTTTCAGCCAGATATTTTTTGCAGGCCACACACCCACTTTTACCCCCGGCGCACTCCTGTTCAATTTTTCCCACATCAGAGGTATAAATTTTATGAAACTTGGCTACCACACACACTTCGGGATGACCGGGGTCATCTTTGCGGATCCTCTGCGGGTCGGTAATCATTTGTCTTACTTTAAAACCTATTTCATCTGTTGAAGCCGTGAGTGAGATGGCATTGTTGTAACTTTTACTCATTTTACGGCCGTCAACTCCCGGCAGCAAAGGAACCTTGCCAATTAAAGACTGTGGCTCCGGAAAAACATTTTGGTAAAGATGATTGAACCTGCGGGCAATCTCACGGCAGAGCTCAATATGAGGAATCTGATCCTCGCCAACCGGAACAGCGCTAGCCTTATATACCAGAATATCGGCCGCCTGTAGAAGCGGATAACCGAGAAAACCATAAGTATGAAGGTCTTTTCCTTCTTGACCAAGCTGCAGGACTTGATCTTTATATGTCGGCACCCTTTCCAGCCAAGAGAGCGGTGTAAACATTGAAAACAGCAAATGAAGCTCAGCATGTTCTTTTACTTGAGATTGACAAAACACGGCACTTTTCTGAGGATCAATACCCACACTGAGCCAATCCAACGCTATTTCTCTAATTAATTCTTTAAGGTCAAGCTTATCTTCGTATCCGGTAGTAAGCGCATGCCAATCCACAATACCAAAATAACATTCATATTCGTCCTGCAAAGCCACCCAATTTTGGAGTACGCTTAAATGTCCGATATGAAGCGAACCGGTGGGCCTCATGCCGCTAAATATTCTGTTTTTCAAAATTTTTCTCCTTTCTGATCCTAACTGTGTCATTCAACCTTAATACTTTTGATTAGCTATTACTTCTTTAAGATACTCCTCTTCATCGGTTCTCGTTTTTATCTTACCCTGGAGCCAAAGATTGCGGATCTCCCTTAAAATCCTGCCAATAACCGGGCCTTCCTTTATCCCTGCTTTGATTAATTCCGTACCTGTAATCCTCATATCAATTTCTGATAAAGCTATTATATAACGTTTCATAAGCGATGCAAATTCTTCCTGGCATGATAAAACTTCCAGTAAGACATCGGAATGGCCGAAAAATAATTCATCAATTTTCTCCAGATCGCAAGTATTCTTCTGCTTACTGATCCAATGCCGCAGTTTCTCCCGTAACTGCAGGTAGTCTAATGTTATCTTTGAAAGATGTTTATCTAATTTTAAACGATCTAAAACCCTTATTACTCCATTATAATTAATGTTTTTCAAGCTTACCAGCCATCGTTTTTCGACCGGCCAAGATTGTACATCCGCTTGTTCCTGGTAATTCCAGGCCAGATCGTTTTTGAACCAATTACTTAAAACACCTGTTGCTATTGACTTCTGCCCCATGATTTGATAATTAGGCTCAGAGTAAATTAGCATAAGCTCCTCCGTGAACCTTTCGGAACTGACTTTGGAGAACACTCCGGCCTCAATAGCAGTAAACATTGCATCATTGGTTATCTTCGCCAGTTTAAACCCATACCTTCCAGCGAAACGTATTGCCCTAAGGATACGGGTAGGATCATCAATAAAACTAAGGTTATGCAAGAAGCGGATTTGCCCCTGCTCAAGATCGCGAAAGCCACCGTAGTAGTCGATCACTTCACCAACACAATCCTGGTTCAAACATAAGGCCATGGAATTGATGGTAAAATCCCTGCGAAACAGATCATCTTTTAAGGAAGACTCCTCTACTAAAGGAAGAGCCCCAGGAAAATCATATTCTTCCCGTCTTGTTCCCGCTATATCGATGTGGATTCCATCCTTAAGCTCAAGGTGAGCAGTTCCAAAGGGCTTATGAAGGATTAGCCTCTTCGATTGCAACTGCTTGCTTAAGTCCTCAGCAAAAGAAAGACCATCGCCCTCCACCACAATATCTAAATCAGTCGTGGGAACTCCGAGAAGCAGATCACGCACAAACCCTCCCACCAGATAAACCGAAGAATTGGTTTGGGCCACAACTTTTTTGATCTCCTCTAAGATTATCTGCAAATTGGACGGAAGCTTTTGGATTTTGCCCAGGATCTCTTCCAACCTGGCCACACTTCTTTGCCGGACGACTTCGCTTGATGTCGGCACTATGCTTTTGTATACGAGTCTAAGAACGTCCGACCTCGAAACAATACCTACGAGTTCACCCTCGTCAACTACCGGCAGTCTGCCAATATCATGTAAAACCATTAATCTTTGAACTTCTTCCCAACTTTGATCAGGAGCAACTGTGATCACGTCTTTAGTCATGAAACCTTTGACCGGTGCATGCTGCAAACCGTGTTTCGAAGCTTTGTCCACATCCCGGCGGGAAATGACCCCAACCAGCTTATTATCTTTAACTACAAGTACCCCTGTATGTCCATACCTTGAGAGAATGTTGCTCACTTCTTGAATAGTTGTCTCTTGATAAACTGTTTTTACAGGATAACTCATGATATCCCTTACCAAATGAGGTTTTTCAACCCTATTCAGAATTTCATTTTTTAACCGTTCAAGAACTGGTTTAATTTCGCCTTTTTTAATTACAGCGGAAGCCGCTTTGTTATGACCCGCTCCGCCAAATATTTGCACAATCTTGTTTACAGGGAGGAGATCGCCCCGCGCCCTGCCAACCACATAAACCCGGTTTTCCATTTTTACAACGATAAACCAGATATCTGTATTTTCGATTTCCCCGATTCTATGAACCAGCAAAGCTAGGCCACCAATATATTCCTTAGTTTCGGCAAAGGATAAGTAAACAGGTATTCCCTCAAATTTTTCAATATTGCCGTTATCCAGCAGTTGTTGAAACAGATCCATCTGTTCGTCGGAAAGAGGCCGGTGCAGATAGTCGTTTAAAACCCCAAGCTGTGCACCTTGCTCCAGCAGAAAAGCTGCAGCCAAAAGATCACGGGGTGTGGTATTTTCAAAAAGTAACGATCCGGTGTCGTCATAAATTCCTAAAGCCATCAAGGTAGCGTCAAAACCGCTAATTCTAAGCCCCTTGCGGACAATTTTCTCAACTAAAATCGTTGTACAGGCCCCGACCATCTGAATGGTTATATTCTCATCCTTTGACCCATTGTAGGGGTGGTGATCGATGATTTCAATCTGAGCCCCTTTTAAATTCTCTATTACCTTACTGCTACCAATGGCTCTACTTAGATCATTCGTATCTACCAGAATTATTTTCTCTACCCTGCTCATTTCAATATCCTTTAAACGGTAATAAGGAAGCTGCTCTTTGGACAAAGCAAGAAAATCCTGAACGGAGGAGCCAAATATTCCGTCAATAACTAAAATAGCATCGGGATAAAGCTTTTGGGCCGCAACCATCGACGCCAACCCGTCAAAGTCAAGATAACGATGAGAAAGAATAATCTTCATACCGATTCCTCTAAACCATGTTCAAATCTATTTTTTCCATTCGCTTTTGCTTTATAAAGCCAATCATCTGCCAATTATTCATTATTATGAACTAATTTCCATATCCTTATTAATTTCACTAATAGCTGTATCGATTGCTGCTTGATCCATCTCGTTATATTTTGAGTTTAATTGACCGATAACACTTGAATAGTACTCTTTAAATTCTTCAAATCTATTATAATAGGAATTCTGGAATTTGGGAAATCAATTTATCCCATATTCAATCAGAACCCTTTTCTATTTCAATTCCTCCTCAATTTTCCTTTCAATTTCTTCATCGGTAAGATCATACTTTCTCATCATTTGTTTTGTTTTTTACTGCTTTAGAAATAAGATAGGAAAGCAGCGCGGTAACAATAAGCATAAGGAGAGCTGTTAAGTGGCTGCCAAAGCCTATAATCATGAAAACACCTCTCTACTCTTTAGTATCCAACATTAAAATTTCAGAAAATAATAAAATTTTGAGAAGATAATAAAAAAACAGCTAATAGATAAATATTAGCAAATACAGGAACGAAATTCCAGCTATGTATTTTTAACCATTAATGTATCAATATGGAATATTATAAAATATAATAACTTAGTATTAGGTGGCGATCAATAGCCTCACAATATATATCGGTCCGCCAGAGTTTTGCGACCAGAGGCCAAGGATGGTTCAAGCAAACCCTTGTGCCATCTCTCTCGGCGAATGCCGAGAGGCTATTAATATTAAAAAGGAGGATAATGGATGAACGGCTTTCTGTTTCCCATGCATAATTATCGTATGATGGCACCTCAATCATCTTATGTTGATATCCGGCTGCCTTCCAGGAGCAATTATTTATTACCCTCCCAATTACCTAACCTTTACCGCCAAAAGACACTGATATATTACCCTCCAGTTCCGATTCCTTATCCGTTTCAACTATCTTCAGCATCTTACCCGATTCAATTATCTCCGTTTTCCGTTCCCGACAGTAATGACCCTCGCAAAGTTGATCTAGTTCTAATTGCAATTTTATTGCTTGTATCTCTGGATCTGATCTTTGTACGTCCATCCAAAAAGCAGATTTTTTTTGCAAATAAATAGTTTTGGGGTTATGTCAACCTTTCGGATTAAAGACTACCGCTGTCAAATAACCGAATAAAACGGCTGCTGCAATTCCTACCGCACCAGCCTCAATCCCACCGGAAAATGCGCCTAAAAAACCTTTTTCTTGAGCTCCAGCAATGGCTCCTTGGGCTAAGGTATTACCGAAGCCGGACAGGGGTACCGTGGCTCCGGCACCGCCGATACGAACAAGTGGTTCATAAAGGCCCAATCCCCCTAAAATCACACCACTTGTAACGAAAATAACTAAAACATGGGCAGGAGTGATATTGGCTTTGGTAAGATCCATTAATAACTGGCCAATTACACAGATTAGCCCACCGACAATAAAAGCCGGAAGTATATTGTAAAACATATTGTATCCCCCCATTAAGCTTCAATGGAAACAGCATGCCCTATAGCCGGTATGGACTCCCCCTGAAGGGAAGATGTAGAACTATGTAAGGAACCGCTTCCTATCAGCAATATTTTTTTTAATTCACCGCTGATTATTTTTTTTAGAATATGACCGGTTAAGACTACTGCCGAGCACCCGCACCCACTTCCTCCGGCATGAGTATCTTGCTTCGGACTAAATATCATAACTCCGCAGTCTGTAAAATTAATGCCGGTTTTTGTACCGCTTTTATTCAGGATTTCCAAGACCAGCTGCAGCCCGATTGATCCCAGATCCCCGGTTGCTATTAAATCATAGTAATCCGGTTGGCGGTTTAAATCGCTGAAATGATTGATAATTGTATCAGCTATGGCCGGTGCCATTGCTGCGCCCATGTTGTTGGTATCTGTTTCGCCATAATCGATTACTCGTCCAAAGGTTGCCGAGGTAACTTTAGGTCCTGCCCCAGAATTGCCCAGCAGCAGGCTTCCTGCTCCGGTAACCGTCCATTGGGCATACATTGCTCTCTGGTTCCCTTGTTCAGTCGGGAGTCTGAACTGTCTTTCCGCCGTGTCATGATGACTGGAAGCAGAACAAATTACTTTAGAAGCAAATCCGCCATCAATTAGTACTGCGCCCAGAGCAGTGGATAAAGCCATTGTAGAACAGGCACCGTATAAGCCAATAAAAGGCAGACCTATTTGTCTGGCTGCAAAGCTTGAGGATATAATCTGGTTCAAGAGGTCTCCTGCTAAGATATAATCTACAGAGACTAAGGGAACATTGGCTTTATTCACAACTTCCCTCATGGCGGTCTCCAACATTTTTGCTTCGGTTTTTTCCCAGGATTTCTCCCCGTCATAGGTATCCGCAAGTACTTTATCAAAGCTGCCTTTTAAGGGACCTTCTCCCTCTTTAGGACCAACAACGTTATATCCCGAAAGTACAATAGGAGGATTTTGAAAAACAACTGTTTGATTTCCTACCTTTTTCGATACCAATTTTTCCATCTCCATTTTCTAATTGCATTAAAACCAGTTGATTATGCTGTAGCTTATCCCAACAATAATTGAAGTCACTATTCCATAAACTAAAATAGGTCCGGCAACAGTAAACAGTTTGCCTCCTACTCCGAAGACATATCCTTCTCTTTTATATTCAAGAGCAGGTGAAACCATGGAATTGGCAAACCCGGTGACCGGAACAATCCCGCCGGCACCTCCAATTTTAACAATTTTGTCATATACTCCCAGGCCTGTTAGAAGTGCTCCCAGAAGAATTAAACTGGCTGTTCCTGCCATTTGCGCAGCTATTTTTGACAAGCCGGTATAATTCATATAAAAATTTATAAGTATTTGGCCGAAGCTGCATATCAGCCCCCCAACTAAAAAGGCCATAATGACATTTTTGAGGACCTTCGGTTTAGGAGAAATCCTCTGTGTTATTTCTTTATACTCCTTGGGGGTCAGGTTAATTGTTGGCGGACGCAAATTGGATTGATTCATTTTTTCACCCCTTTTATTGTATAATTCCCTAATCTCCTTCAATAAATTCCATTAACTAGCTGCTTTTTCTTATGAAGATACTAAATTCTATTTTTCCCCCAAATATGTCCCATCTGGTAATAGAAAGGAAATTTTCGGGGTATGTCGAAGTTAGGTTTTACTACTGAGAATAGGAGCGTGATTTAAATGGAAAGAAAAATTGAGCGCCAGACTCTCCATGTTTTTCTTACAGGTGAGCTTGATATGAAGAATGCAACTGAACTAAAAAATACTATCGACATGGAAATAGATAAGAAAGGAATAAAAACTGTAGTTCTTCATATGGGAGACCTAAATTTTATAGATAGTTCGGGTCTTGGAGTTCTCCTCGGAAGATATAAAAAATTGCTTCCTTTAGGAGGAAAGCTAAAAGTTGCCGACGTTCCGCCTCATATTTTTAAAATTATGGAAATGTCCGGCCTTCCAAAAATCATCGAATTTATATCGGATGAAACGGCTTAATAGGAATGGGTTTAATATCAGAAAGGGGAATAATTGATGAAAGTAAATAAAATGAATTTTACATTTTCCAGTCTTCCGGAAAACGTAACGATTTCCAGGATGCTAGCCTCTGCTTTAGGGGCACAATTAGACCTGCCGATTAATGAGTTGGAAGAATTGAAGGTTGCTGTTTCCGAAGCCGTCTCCAATGCCATTATTCATGGTTATAATAACAATCCGGATAACTTTGTAACCTTGGAATTAGAAGCTTCAGCCGAAAAGATCATAATCCAGGTAATTGATACCGGTTGTGGTATACCCGATGTCAAACAGGCAATGCAAGCCTCATATTCCACTGATCCGGAAAGAATGGGACTCGGTTTTATATTTATGCAATCTTTCATGGATGAGCTTAAGGTTGAATCGGAAGTCAACCAGGGTACAAAGGTAATAATGGTCAAGAACTTAAAAAATCTTCAACCCTCTCATTAGGGAGGTAATATTATGATTCAACGACTTTCAGATATGAATTTGCCACGCTTCCCTTTGCTTTCGGAAACCGAAATGATGGAACTGTTGCATAAGGCTCAAAAAAATGATATCGATGCCCGGGAACGGTTGGTAAACTGTAATCTAAAACTAATTTTTAATTTAATCCAGCGTTTTGCCCATAGAGGATATGAGCTGGAAGATCTTTTTCAAATCGGTACGATTGGATTAATCAAGGCAATTGATAAATTTGATTTTTCTTATGGAGTTAAGTTTTCAACTTACGCAGTTCCAATGATTATTGGTGAAATTAGAAGATTTCTAAGAGACGACCATCCAATCAAGGTTCCGCGTTCTTATAAAGAATTAGCTTATAAAATAAACCGCTCCCGGGAAAAGCTTTCAATTGACTTAACAAGAGATCCTACCGTAAATGAAATCGCAGCGGATATCGGCGTTGAAAGCGAAGACGTGGTTGTCGCTCTCGAAGCTGTTCAAAGTCTGTCCTCAATTCATGACACTCTTTATCAAGATGACTCAGATCCAATTTATGTGTTAGACCAGCTCTGTATCGATAAAGAAAATAATCCGGGCTGGTTTGAAAAAATTGCCCTCAATGAAGTTCTTGATAAATTACCGATTAGAGAAAAAGATGTCCTGATGTTGAGATTTTTTGAAGATAAAACTCAAAGTGAAATTGCTAAAGCTATGAATTTGTCCCAGGTACAAATTTCGAGAATTGAACGGGCAGCCTTGCACCGGCTTAGACAAATACTTAACGATGAGACTTCGGAAAAATAGAATCACTGAACCTGCGACAGGCGATAGGAATCACTGACCGTTTTCTTTACTGTTTCCAAAAAGCTTGCTCTTTCAACATTTTCCTTTGCAATTAAGTTTATTCTTCCTTGTTCTTCTTGCCCGCTGTAAATAACGATTTCTCCAAGTTTTTGACCCTTGACAATTGGCGCGCTAACTGTAGACTTAATTATTGTTTCAATTCGCAAATTTTTATCTTTACCTTTTTCCACACAAGCACCTACAGGTTTCTCGGCCACAATTTCCACCGAAGGCTTTGCTCCTTTATTTACCAATAATTCCCCCTGTTTAGAACCGGCAGGTGCAAATTCTTTGTACATGTATTTAGCAAAACCGTAATTGTATATTTTCATGGATTCCTGAAAATGTCCTCTTGCCTCCGGCACACCCATGACTACGCAGATTAGTCTTAAACCATCCCTTTTTACTGTAGAAGCAAGACAATATTTGGCCTCCTGGGTCCAGCCGGTTTTGAAACCATCGGCTCCTTCATACCACCATAAAAGCTTATTGGTATTCCAGAGCTTAAATTCTCCATTGCGCAGATCATACTCTTTCATTGCCGTAAGCTTGGTAATCAGAGGATGCTTTAATGCTTCTCTGCCGATCACTGCCAAATCATAAGCACTCGTGTAATGTCCTTCGGCCGGCAGACCATAAGCATTAACGAAATGCGTATTCTTTAGCCCTAATTCCTTGGCTTTTTGATTCATAACATCAACAAACTCTTCGTGAGTTCCATAGATGTGTTCGGCAACAGCGACACAACCGTCATTGGCAGACCCTACGGCAATAGCAATCAGCATTTCTTCCAGCGAAAATTTTTCTCCCGGCTCTAAATAAATTTGCGATCCGCCTAATGAACAAGCCTTTTCACTGGCAACAACGGTATCCTTGAGATTTGCCTTTCCATTCTCTATGGCTTCCGCCGCCACCAATAATGTCATTAATTTTGTGACACTGGCAGGCGGAAGTTCTTTATGAGAGTCCTTTTCGTACAAAACTTTTCCGGTTTCGGCATCCATAAGAATGGCACTTGCGGCAGTGGTTTCAATATTCGCTGCCTTGACAGGCATTACATTGCAAACTAAGAAACATGAACTTATCAAAAACACAGTTAGTAAGCGCAGAGAATATTTCGGCATACTCAGAACCTCCCAAAGATTATTTGTTTCTTTAGTATGCCAGTAAAATAATTTAATATTTATATTTTATTAAATCTTATGTATTTGTTTGCAACCTGTTTTTCCTGTCTGCCATGCCAATAACAGGGATTAAAATAAGCAAATGGTTTTTGGTATGTCCTATGTTTCAGAACACATCCACGGACTACGGTAATTCCTTTTTCCTGACAATCATCGCTAAATTCAGGTGTCCAGTTATTTTCCTGAAACCAAAGATATTTGGCATTGATCCGGGCAGTTTTTGTAACTAGTTCCCCGAGGTACTCCTTATGAAGACAAGGAATAACGACGTCAACTTTTCCCTTAAGGCTATCCAAATCAGGGAATACTTTGCTGCCTTCAAAACTAGCCAGATCCGGAGCCACCAAATATGCTCTGCAGCCAAATTCTTTAAGAGCACGCCATACTTTCCAGGCATGCCTATGTTTAAAAAGACGATCTTTATTGGCCAGTATGGCATAACTCATACCGGTATGAAGACCGTCTTTTATTTCCAATATTTTGGTTTTATTCACTTTTATCCCCCCTTGAAATATTCTATGAGTTCCTTGAGGGGGATTAGACCAATTCAGCGCACAACAGTAGAAACCACCGGCTCGATAGAAATATTACTTCCGCTTATGGTTACGGCTTCGGCAAGAATATCTAAAACAGGCTGTACTTTATCAATCGAAGAAGTATACAGTGTCATGATTGGTTCTCCTGCCTGCACATCCTCTCCGTATTTTTTTAGGAGATATATACCTGCCCCATAATCAATTCCACTTTCTTTATTCTCCCGTCCAGCTCCTAAAATCATCGCGCTTAAGCCAATTTTACGGGCATCTATCTTTTGGATATACCCCTTGGCCGCAGCATTAAACTCTACTTTAACAGGAGCTAACGCCAGATTCTTCTTCTTTACAGCTTCTATATCGCCCCCCTGAGCCTGGACAAACTCTAAAAATTTATCCCAGGCCTTGCCTTGGCTTAAGGCATCAGACAAAAGACTCCCGGCCTTTTGGACTGAATCAGCTTTTCTCCCAACAACCAGCATCCAGCTGGCTAATTCCAAACATACTTCCACTAAATCCTCCGGACCATTTCCCTGCAGACATTCTATCGCCTCTAAAACTTCAAGACTGTTGCCGATTGCCTTGCCGAGAGGCTGATCCATATTGCTGAGGATTGCCACCGTGTCTCTGCCGACATTTTTGCCAATGTCCACCATAGCCCTGGCCAGGTCACCTGCTTTTCCGACAGTTGGCATAAAGGCCCCGGAACCATATTTAACGTCAAGTACAATCCCATAAGCTCCGGAAGCTATTTTTTTACTCATAATTGAAGAGGCAATTAAAGGAATTGAATCTACTGTGGCTGTGACATCACGCAGCGCGTACATTTTTTTATCTGCAGGAACCAAATTTGCTGTTTGTGCAATGATCGAGATACCGATTTTCTCCACCTGTCTGATAAAATCTTCTTGATTTATCTCAACCCGAAAACCCGGAATAGCCTGGAGTTTATCTATCGTTCCTCCCGTATGGCCCAACCCCCGCCCGGACATTTTAGCAACAGGCACCCCGCAGGCGGCAACAAGCGGAGCAACAATCAAGGTTGTTTTATCCCCTACCCCGCCGGAACTATGTTTATCAACAACGACCTTATCCGGCAGCGATATGGCAACTTGTTCTCCGCTTTCAACCATGGCCATGGTCAAGTCGGAAGTCTCCCGTGCCGTCATCCCCATATAATAAATAGCCATCATTAAAGCCGCAGCTTGATAATCGGGTATGCTGCCCTGGACATAGCCCTGAACAATAAATTTTATCTCTTCGTTAGCTAATTCCAGTCCATCTCTTTTTTTGCCGATCAATTCAACCGTTCTCATTTATTTATCCTCTTTGTCAGCTTACTTCAATGACATTGGAGACAACTTTGACAAATACTTTTTCAATTTTATCGGTAACTGTTATGACTTCGGCATGGCTTAATTTTTGTTCAGAAATGCCCGCGGCCAAATTCGTAACACAAGATATCCCTAAGACTTTCATTCCTGCGTGGTTGGCCACAATGACCTCGGGAACTGTAGACATACCCACCAAGTCTGCCCCAATAGTTCTTAAATACTTGATCTCAGCTGGAGTCTCGTAACTCGGTCCGCTGGCTGCGGCATAAACTCCTTGCTTTGCTTTCAGACCCGCATTTTTCATGACCTCAAGTCCCTTTTGCCGCCATGCTGCATTATAGGCTTCACTCATATCGGGAAATCTTGGTCCCTGAATTGAAATATTTGCTCCGCGTAATGGATTAACTCCTAACAAATTAATATGGTCTTTGATAAGAACTAAGTCTCCCGGACAATAATCAGGGTTGATCCCTCCGGCCGCATTGGTTACAATCAACTCTTCTACGCCCATTGCCTGCATTACACGAACCGGAAAGGTAACTTCATGCATTTCATAGCCCTCGTAATAATGAAATCGTCCCTGCATGACTATTACCGGTTTTGAAGCTACCTTCCCAACCACAAGTTTCCCTGAATGCCCTTTAACTGTCGACAGCGGAAAATGCGGAATATCCCGGTAAGGAATTTCTATTCTATTCTCGACCAAATCGGCGAAACTGCCTAAACCTGAACCAAGAATAACGCCTGTAACCGGTGTCTCCGCAATTTTTTCCAATAAATATTTTTTGGTTTCATTGAACTTCGTAGTTAATGTTTTTTCTTTTATCATTTATTGTTCCTCCTTAATCAATTGATAAAAACTCTGGCCATGGGGCATAGGCTCTAGACCTAAATGCTCGGCGACTGTAGCGCCAAGATCAGCAAAAGTCTTTCTAATACCCAAATCAATCCCTTGCGTAAATTTCTGCCCATATGCCAGCAGAGGAACATATTCCCTGGAATGATCCGTGCTCGTCGTGGTCGGATCACATCCGTGGTCAGCAGTAATTATCAGCAGATCATCTTTTTTTAAAGCTTTCAGGATATCGGGCAGCTTGGAATCAAATTCTTCCAAAGCTTGAGCATATCCCAAGACATTGTTCCTGTGACCATAAATCATATCAAAATCCACTAAATTAGTAAAAATCAATCCCGGTTCAGATCTCTGAAGATAATCTAAGGTTTTAGTTATTCC
>DIWC01000057.1 GCA_002423425.1 Peptococcaceae bacterium UBA6116 | reverse complement strand
TATTATACCAGAATTTGTACATATTTTTATCAGTTTGCTTATTGACAAATTCCGATTGGTTTAGTAGGATATCATTGTGGTTACAGGTCTTATTTCAGTAAAATGAGGGGTGAAAAGATTGAGATTTTCTACCAGAGGCAGATATGGGGTGCAGATTATGCTTGATTTAGCCCTGCATAATGCTGAAGGACCAATTTCACTGAAAAGTGTTGCCGAGAGACAAAAGTTATCGGAGAATTACTTGGAGCAACTTGTTCCTGAGTTGCGCAAAGCCGGACTTGTAAAAAGTGTAAGAGGTTCGCAAGGCGGATATGTCCTAGCTAAACAACCTGAAGATATTAATATCGGCGATGTCATCAGAGTGCTGGAAGGACCGATTGCTCCGGTTGAATGCACAAACCAGACAGGGACAGACTGTTGTGAAAAAACACAGTTTTGTGTTACTCGCGAGGTATGGGTCAAAGTCAGCGATTCGATTAATAATGTGGTCGATTCCATCTCTCTGGCTGATTTGCTTAAGGCCGCTGAAAAAGAAGATGGTCAAATGATGAATATTTTTGAAGAGTAGAATACTTTTCTTAAAGAATAACATTCTATAGTGGAACGGGGAATTTTTATGAAGAGAATTTATCTTGATCATAGCGCGACAACTCCAGTCGATCCTGAAGTAGCGGAGCTGATGCTGAAGTATTTTTTAGAGTATTACGGCAATCCTTCCAGTGTTCATTTTTTTGGACGACAGGTAAAAAAGGCTTTGGAAGAAGCCCGAATGCAGGTCGCTGCTCTGATTGGGGCTGATTTTTCAGAGATTATCTTTACCAGCGGTGGAACTGAGGCGGATAACCTTGCCATTCAGGGGACGGTCAAAGCCAGAGCCAATAAAGGGAAACACTTGATTACAACTGCTATTGAACACCATGCTGTTTTGGATACGTTTAAATATCTAGCCAAGAGCGGTTATGAACTTACAATTTTACCGGTTGATGAGGAAGGACTTGTCAGTATAGATCAGGTAAATAATGCTGTCCGGCCCGATACCATACTTATCAGTGTGATGCATGCGAATAACGAAGTCGGTTCGGTTCAGCCAATTGCCGAGATCGGCAAGATAGCACGGAAAAATGGAATAATATTTCATGTCGATGCTGTTCAGTCTTTGGGAAAATTACCGATTAATGTTGTCAAGATGAATATCGACTTGCTGACCATATCCGGCCATAAAATCTATGGGCCCAAAGGAGTAGGGGCTTTGTACGTACGCAAGGGTATAAAGATCTCACCATTAATTTTTGGCGGCTCCCAGGAGAGAAAAGTGCGTTCCGGGACAGAAAATGCTCCGGGAATCATTGGTTTCGGTAAAGCCTGTGAACTTGCCGGACAGAGGATGGAAGAGGAAAACCCCGAACTTATCAGGCTTAGAGATAAGTTGATAAATGGTATCCTTAATACTATCGATAGTGTCAAGTTTAATGGCCCAATGGGGGACAAAAGACTGCCTAATAACGTTAATGTAAGTATCAACTTTGTCGAAGGGGAATCCTTGCTTCTTAGTCTTGATATGATTGGCATTGCAGCTTCGAGTGGTTCGGCTTGTACTTCAGGCTCGCTTGATCCTTCCCATGTATTGCTGGCTATGGGATTAAGCCATGAGGTAGCTCACGGTTCGCTCCGCTTCTCATTAGGAAGGCAAAATACGGAAGATGATATTGATTTTGTTTTACAGGAGCTTCCTAAGATTGTTGATAGATTAAGGTCGATGTCACCGCTTTATAATAAAGCGAATTAGTTAGCAAATATACTATGATTAAGCGACAGGAGTGAAAGATATGTATTCGGAGAAAGTAATCGATCATTTTACCAATCCCCGTAATGTAGGTGAGATAGAAAATGCCAACGGCGTAGGTCAAGTAGGTAATGCTAAATGCGGAGATATTATGCGTATTACCCTGGATATAGAAAATAACATTATTAAGGATATAAAATTTAAAACTTTTGGCTGTGGAGCAGCTGTAGCTACGAGCAGTATGGTGACAGAGATGGTTAAGGGCAGGACTGTGGAAGATGCATTGGAGATCTCGAATGCTGCAGTGGCTGAGGCCCTGGATGGATTGCCTGAGGCCAAGATGCACTGTTCAAACCTTGCTGCCGATGCAGTCCATGCTGCAATAAAAGATTATATGGAAAAGAAGACTAAAGTTTGAACATAAAATATAAATTTGAACGGAAGTGCTGATGTTTTAGCGGCGGCGTGGATAGTCCATTGTTGCCGTTGTTTGTATAAAATGAATGAATATAAATTGCCAGAAATGGAAAAGGTATTTAATAATACATGTATATAATATTATAATAAAATTTGGATGTGGCAATTTATGAGGAGAATGAGAGACTTAATAATGCTTCCGATTATTGATCCCTCTACGGGTGAGCGTCTAGGATGGCTTAAGGATATCCTCTTTGAGCAAATCAGCAACACCGTAACCGGAATTATTTTCGAAAAGGATTCTTTTTTGAAACCGCACCAAGCAAAAGTAGCGAGAGAAGATATTTTATCCTTTGGAAAAGAGTCTTTGATTTTGACGAAGCTTTCGCATAAGGAAATTTACGGTTCATGTTGGTCCCAAAAAATCGGGAGTAAGGTTTATAACGGTGATGGCGACATAAAAGGGACTATTGGAGACATTTTTGTAGATAATTTAGTACAGGTAATAGTTGGCTATGAAATTTCTGACGGTTTATTTGCTGATTTGTATAAAGGAAGAAACGCTATATTTGCGGAAAACATTCTAGCTGAAAGCCAAGATGTTGTAGTTATTGAAGGGGGTTCGTCGAGATGATTTGCCCTGTTTGCGGGGGCCGGCAAATTGGCAAGGTAGGCGTTGAACAATACTATTGCTGGGATTGCTGTGTGGAGTTTAATAGTCGTACCGACAAGGTTGTTGTATATGACCTGGAAGAGGACGGCAGTTTGGTAGCCTGGGAGGATTTTTGCCTGGAAAGTCGGGATTCCACACAGGCTATAGCTGAGTAAACATATGTGACAGCTTTTCTGTCGCTTGTAGGAGGTTGGATTTTTCAAGCACTTGGGAAGTCCAGCCTTTTTATTTCTTTCTACCTGGTGGGGGTTAAAATGAATGTAATTACCAAAATTCGCTGGGTATTTATCGCTTTAATTGCTATTTTAAGTGTTTACCTATTAGCTAGAGTAATAGACATAATTGTTCCTTTTATCGTAGGAGCAATTATGGCCTATTTATTAAGACCTATGGTGATTTGGCTCCAAAAAAAAGGGCTGCGTCGCCGTGGGTCAGTGGCAGTTATTTTTATCTGGATAGTTTTTCTCTCGGCCTTAATTATTTTCATGGTTCTGCCTATTCTATATTCGGAATTAGGAAAGCTGGCTATCGTGTTACCGGATAGAATCCAGATTATCAATAATTATATCGAAACAGTCAGAAATAACTATTCCCAGTCCGGATTGCCGAGTGAAGTTAACAAGCTTTTTGATGACCAACTTCAGCATGGGCAAAACTTCCTTGTGAATTGGCTTAAAAATATCCTGCAAAACTTGCCGGGAATTCTTACTTCAATTGGCCTCTTGATTTTATCACCAATTCTCGCTATTTATTTCCTGCTTGATTGGCAAAAAATTAGTGACGGTGTTATAAATCTCGTTCCAGGAAGGTTAAGAGGGGAATGGCTTCGCTTATTGCAGGAAGTAGATTATCTTATCCAACGCTATATTCAGGGTAATATTACTGATGCTATAATTGTCGGCTTATTGATTGGGTTTGGAGTTAAGTTCATTGGGATGGAATATGCTTTCCTTATAGGTGTTATTTGCGCAGTAACAAATTTAATTCCTTATTTCGGCCCGGTTCTCGGAGGGATTCCCTCAGTGCTGCTCGCTCTGGGAAAAAGCCCTGTAATGTCATTAAAGGTGGCCTTGATTATCTTTGTTGTTCAACAGATAGACGGCAATATCATTAACCCGCGTCTTATGAGTGATAAGCTTGGGCTGCATCCGCTTTGGGTAGTGTTTGCTCTCTTAGCCGGCGGAGAAATAGGTGGCTTGCTGGGGATGGTCATTGCTATCCCGTTGGCGGCTATATTCAGGATCGTTTTTACGCATATTTTTTATTATTTAGTGTCTCCGCAAGAATTAAAAAAGACAAGGAATTGAGTCCTGTTGACAGAAAACTTTAGAATTGGCTATACTTAAATGAAGCTCTGCTTGAGCCTTCATATAAGGAGGAAGAAGATGTATACCGGAAACCAATTAAGAGAAATGTTTTTAAAATTTTTTGAGCAAAAAGGACATACGATTCAACCGAGTGCTTCCCTTATTCCCAAGGATGATCCTACCTTGCTGTTAACGGTTGCGGGCATGGTTCCGTTTAAGCCTTATTTTATGCGTCAGGTCGAACCGCCATTTGCAAGAGCAACAACTGCCCAAAAATGTGTGCGTACGCCTGATTTGGAATGTGTCGGTAAAACAGCCAGGCATCATACTTTCTTTGAAATGCTCGGGAACTTTTCATTTGGCGATTATTTTAAAAAGGAAGCCATTAGCTGGGCTTGGGAATATATAACCGTGGTACTCGGGCTTCCTGTCGACAAACTTTGGATTACAATCCACCCGGAGGATAACGAAGCCAAGAATTTCTGGATAAACGATGCAGGAGTTAATCCCGGGAGGATCGTAAATGATGAAAGTAATTTTTGGGCGGCAGGGCCTGTCGGACCCTGTGGACCATGTTCGGAAATATATGTTGATCTGGGAGATACCCGCGGATGCGGCAAAGAAGATTGTGCTATCGGATGTGAATGTGACCGTTTTTTGGAAATCTGGAATCTTGTCTTTATGCAATACAGCAGAGACGAAGCCGGAAATTTGACTCCGCTTCCAAAGCAGAATATCGACACCGGCATGGGATTGGAAAGGATAGCTTCTGTTGTCCAAGGGGTGGAATCCAATTTTGATACCGACCTTTTTTTGCCGATTATAAACAAAACGGCTGAAATAGCAGGAATTACTTATAAAAAAGACCATAAAAACGATACGGCTTTGAAAGTCGTTTCAGACCATGCCAGATCGGTATCCTTCATGCTGGCCGATGGGATCCGGCCGAGCAGTGACGGACGGGGTTATGTATTAAGGCGTATTTTGCGCAGGGCGATCCGGTATGCCCGACTGATCGGGATAGAAAAACCGTTCCTGGAACAGCTATTCTACGTGATTCAGGATAATTATGCCCACTGGTATACAGAACTGAAAGAAAATGAAAATTTTATTCTTAATCATTTGCGGCTGGAAGAAAAGAATTTCCAGTCTACCTTGGAACAAGGAACCCTCATTCTGCAGGAGAAAGTTATCTCCTTGAAAAGTGCGGGTTTAAAAGAACTAAGTGGACAGGATGCCTTTCATCTTTATGAAACATATGGCTTTCCAGTGGAACTAACTAAAGAAATGCTGCTCGAAGAAGGAATCTCTGTTGATCCGGAGTCTTTTCAAACAGCCTCCGAGGAGCATAGACAACTAGCCAAAGAAAAATCCCGGCAAATGAGAGCAGCCGTAGAAAACACAGCCCTAATTGAGAAAGCCAAAACCCTAGGCCCTACAGAATTTTGCGGCTATCGGACAGTAGTAAGCGAGTCTGTTATCCAGGCACTATTTACGGCTGACGGTGAAATCGAGAGTGTCGGCGAAGGGGAAGAAGTCATCTGTCTGTTAAACAAGACGCCTTTTTATGCCGAAAGCGGCGGGCAGGTTTCCGATCAAGGTATCTTGCAGACACCTAAAGCTTTAGCGCAAATTATGGAATTGAGAAAGCTGCCCAACGGAACAATCAGTCACCGCCTGTTTATCAAAACGGGAGTATTTAATGAAGGGGATAAAGTACAAGCTTTAGTAGATTTTGACAATAGGAAAGCAATTGCGGTAAACCATAGTTCTACCCATCTCCTGCAAAGTGCCCTGCGCAAAGTGCTCGGGGAACATGTTCAGCAAGCAGGCTCTTTGGTTAACAAAGAAGGCTTGAGATTTGATTTCTCTCACTTTTCGGCCCTAACCAGAGAGGAAATAGTTGCGGTTGAGAATGAAGTTAATCACCAGGTTATGGCCAATCTCAAAGTTAACGTGGAAGAAATGGATATGTTCCAGGCAAAGGCCAAAGGGGCCATAGCCCTGTTTGGGGAAAAGTACGGGAATACTGTCCGCGTAGTTGAAATGGACGGCTTCAGTATAGAACTTTGCGGAGGAACGCATGTTCAAAGTACCGGAGAGATTGGGATGATAAAAATTGTTTCGGAAGGCGGGATTGGTGCCGGGCTAAGAAGGATTGAAGCGGTAGCCGGACAAGAAGCATTTGCCTATTTGAGAAATATAGAGAATCAGCTTGATGAAATCAATATCCTTCTCAAAGCGCAATCTCAGGATACAGTTAAAAGGATAACTTCTTTAATCACTCAAAACAAAGAAATGGAGAAAGAAATTCAAAAGCTTACGGCCAAACTGACAAAATATGAAGCTGAGGGCATTTTGAATAAGGTCCAAGATATCCAAGGAATAAAAGTACTGGCAGCCAAAGTTCAAGCCTCTGATATGGAGACTCTCAGACAGACCGCCGATATGCTCAGAGATAAGCTTAAAAAAGGCGTGATTGTCTTGGGAGCAGTGACCGAGGGGAAGGTAAATTTTGTAACAATAGTTAATCCTCCGGGTTTAAGCGGGCTTCATGCTGGCAAGATTATTAAGGAAGTAGCTGCTATCACCGGCGGCGGTGGCGGCGGTCGGCCGGATATGGCTCAAGCAGGCGGAAAGGATCCTTCGAAGTTAGGAGAGGCACTGGCTAAAATACCGCTTATCATAAGCGGGTTTTTGGGGTAAACTTAACTTAATATATTAATTTAAAATCTTTTTATTAAATTAACAGGTAATTTTCATTAGGATGAAGAATAATAATAAATAAGTCTGGTAAAAAAAGAAAGGAGGTATAAACCTTGAGTAAGATAGAAGAAACCATGATGTTTAAATCCCAGGCCAGTGACAGCTCGGCGCGGGAAATATTGCAACAGGTTTATGCAGCTTTACAGGAGAAAGGATATGATCCTATCAACCAATTGGTTGGGTATCTTATGTCCGGGGATCCTGTTTATATTACCAGTCACAATCAGGCAAGGACCAAGATCCGGAAATTGGAAAGACATGAATTATTGGAGGAATTAGTTGGTTTTTATCTCAAAGACCTATAAAAAAATTAACACAGGTAAAAATTTAACCCTCGCCTTAGTGGGGGTTTTATTAAGGTGTTTGCAAAGTGTTTAGGGTGAGATTGGGCATTAACGGCCCCTTGGTATCGGAAATATGTTTTGGGAGTCTTGCTATATCCCCGCTTCAGGGAAGAGTATCGGCGGATGAGGGCCGGGACATCCTGCGTTATGCCTTTGCCAAGGGAATGGACTGGGTTGATACCGCCGAAATCTATGATAATTATGTTCAATTAAGACCGGTCTTAATTGAATATCCCGAGGCTAAAGTTGTCAGCAAATCCTATGCAGTAACTGCGAAAGAGCTCGAACAAAGTCTGGAAAAGGCCAGAAGAGAGCTTAACCGCGATGTCATTGATATTTTTTTACTGCATGAACAGGAAAGCCATCTGACACTTAAGGGACATGCGGGGGCTTGGGAAGCTTTACAAAAAGCCAAAACCTCAGGACAGGTCGGATATATAGGCATTTCGACTCATGCTATCCAAGGTGTTAGGGCAGGGGCTTTACAACCCGGACTTGATGTCATTCATCCGCTTATCAATTATCAAGGGCTCGGAATTATCGACGGCAGTCTTGAGGAAATGCTTGAGAGTATAAAGTTTGCTTCAGAACTAGGAACAGGGATGTATGCCATGAAAGTATTCGGGGGTGGACATTTAGCCCGAGAACCGGAGAAGGCCCTGGAATTTATCCGGGGCATCCGGGGGATTAATGCTATGGCTTTGGGGATGTCGTCCCAACAGGAGGTTGACTTTAATCTGGCTTTGCTGTCAGGTACTGAGATCTCCGAAGAACTTCGGCATGCCGTTATCTTTAGGGAGAAAAAACTATATATTGCCGACTGGTGTCAGGGGTGTGGAGAATGTGTTACGGTCTGCCCGCAAAAGGCATTAAGTATAAAATCCGGACATGCTTTTGTTCAAAATGAGCAGTGTGTTCTTTGCGGCTATTGCGGTCGGGCGTGTGTACATTTTTGTCTAAAAATTGTCTAGTTTGGATATAATGTTGCTCAGGGGGTGGAGAATACTGAGGATTATGGGGCTCGATCTGGGAGAGAAAACAATCGGGGTGGCCATGAGTGACCCATTAGCTTTTACCGCCCAAGGAATAACTGTGATCAGAAGGTCATCAAAGGATATTGAAGATCTGCGGCATCTAATCGAGGAATACGGGGTAAATGAAATCGTTATCGGTTATCCCCGCAATATGAATGGTACAATAGGGGAAAGAGCTATTATTACGCAAGAATTTGCGGCGAAGCTCGAACGAATATTCAGTTTGCAGGTTAGGCTTTGGGATGAACGCTTGAGCACAGTTGGTGCAGAGAGAGCCCTTCTGGAGGCGGATCTTTCCAGAGCAAAGCGGAAAAAAATTATTGATAAAATGGCCGCAGTCTTTATTCTGCAAGGATACCTTGATAGCAAGGGCAGATAATTTGACATTGTTTACCACGAAGAGTAAAATTACAAATATCTATTTGGAGAGGTGGATACATATGACTGATGACATTAACAAACAGGAAGAAGAAGAAACTGAAGAAGCTTATGATATCATTGTTTTAAATGATGATGAAGGTAATGAGCATGAGTTTATGCATTTGGAAACTCTGGAATTAGAGGGAAGCACATATTATGTTTTATTGCCCGTCGATGAGACGGAAGATGAGGACGACGAAGAAGCAGAAGCCATTATTTTAAAACTCGGCAAAGATGAAAACGGCGAAGATATGCTCATGGACATTGAAGACGACGAGGAATGGGAAAAAGTCGCAGATGCATGGGATGAGATGGAAGAAGACGAAGAAGAAGACGAGGAATAGATTTCAAGCAATATAAAGCAATAAGAAACTCACGGAAATTCGTGAGTTTCTTATTTTATTTAAAAGGGTTATAATAGTTGATGATTTACAAAATAAACATATAAGAAGAGTTGGAAAGAAGAGATCTATTGTGTTCCGAAAACGGCGAAAATTTCCTGTAAAAAAGAGGTTCGGACTTGGTGCGGGCGTTTTGGTTCTATTGCTGGTTTTAGCAGGAACAGGTTTATGGTGGTTTGTGAACTTAAAACCGGTGTCGAATTCGGATCAGACCCAGCTATTTGAAATTAAACAAGGGATGACGGCAGTCCAAGTAGCTAATGCCTTAGAAGATATGAAGCTAGTCCGCAATTCGGAGGCGTTTCGCCAGCTTTGCCGGTGGCAAAAAGCAGATTTCAAAATAGTGGCAGGCGTGTACTATCTATCTCCGGCTATGAGTTCGCGTGCCATTTTGGATACATTGATTAAAGGTGCGGAACAGGAAGCAGTGAGGATAACTATTCCGGAAGGATTTACCGTTGTCCAAATTGTGAATACTTTAGTTAATAATGGTCTCGGAACGGAAGATGAATATTACAATATAATGTCTGAGTTCAGTGCCAAAAATTATGATTTCCTGGAAGGAGCTCCGAAGGGAAAAAACCGCCTGGAAGGTTTCCTTTTTCCAGACACCTATTTTTTTGATAAAAAATCAAAACCGGAAGACGTCATTAACCGTTTTTTGCAGCGTTTTGCCAAGGAAATTACCCCGGATACTAAAGCCCGTCTTAAGGCAGTGAACCTTTCGGTCTATGACTGGGTGCTTAAGGCTTCCCTAGTGGAAAGAGAAGCAAAAAAGCAGGAAGAGAGACCAGTAATCGCCGGCGTCTTCGATAATCGCCTGAGAATTAACATGCCGTTGCAGTCTTGCGCGACTGTGCTGTATGTTCTCGGAGAAGTAAAAACGGTTTTAAGTATTGAAGATACCAAGATAGATTCCCCTTACAATACTTATAAATATGCGGGACTGCCACCGGGGCCGATTGCCAATCCGGGAGACGCTTCTTTACAAGCGGCGCTCTATCCTGCTAAAACCGATTACCTGTATTTCGTGGCTAAAAATGACGGCACCCATGCTTTCTCAGTTACTTATAGCGAACACCTGAAAAATGTTCAGAAATATGAATAATCAGTACTTGAAAAAAACGAAAGAGGCTAATCCAATATGATGTCTGGAGAAAGCATTTACAAATGGTATAAACCTGCCGTTACATCAGATTCTGATATCGGCGTTAATGCTTATTGGTTTATATTCTGCGGCAACAAAATGTTGGTAAAAGTTGAAAAAGATAAAGCGGTTAGTATCCCTTTTACCAAAACGGCCGAAGAGTTAAACATTTTGCCTGTGAGGAAACAGTATCTGGGTACTTTACACGACTCTCCGTGTTTTTCTGTTGAAGTAAGTTCTGATACCGGTATTTGTAACGGCTTGCTTTTCCAAGACCTATATACCTTATATGAGGTTTTGGCTGAAGATATTTTTCTTTTGGCGGGAAAAGCTATCCAGATAGTAAGGTGGGATCAGGAACACCAGTATTGCAGCCGTTGTGGTTCGCCGACAGAGACAATGCAAAATGAAAGAGCAAAAATATGCCCAAAATGCGGATTTTTTTGTTTTCCACGGCTTTCGCCCGCAGTGATTACTGCTGTTTTCAAGGGCGATAAGATTCTTTTGGCCCATAACGGGAATTTTCAGGACAACAGATATAGCCTTATTGCCGGTTTTGTAGAACCGGGTGAAACTCTGGAGGAATGTGTGCAAAGAGAGATAAGGGAAGAAGTAGGAGTAGAGGTCAAAAATATTAAATATTTTGGCAGTCAGCCTTGGCCGTTCCCAAATTCTCTGATGATCGGTTTTGCTGCAGAGTATGATAAGGGTGAAATTACGGCAGATGGCGTGGAAATTACCGATGCCGGCTGGTATGATGTTAACAACCTTCCTCAGTTGCCCGGGAAAATAAGTATAGCCAGACAAATAATAGATTGGTATATCAACTGGAGGCAGTATGAACAAACCTGAAATCCTGGCACCGGCAGGTGATTTGGAAAAGCTCAAATTCGCTCTGGCTTATGGGGCGGATGCTGTATACGCTGCCGGCAGTTCTTTTGGGCTAAGAGCTTATGCCGGCAACTTGGATGAGGAAGAAATGCGGCTAGGGGTCGGGTATGCGCATAAGCTCAACCGTAAAATATATATCACCGTAAATATTTTTGCTCATGAGCCTGATTTTATTTCTCTGCGCCCCTATTTAAAGCACTTAAGCGATTTAAAAGTTGATGGAATCATCGTCTCCGATCCTGGAGTGCTAAAACTTGCGCAGGAAGAAGCACCGGAATTGACGGTTCATCTTAGTACCCAGGCAAATTGCACTAACTCTTCCAGCGCCAACTTCTGGTTTGCGCAAGGGGTAAAAAGAGTTGTCCTCGCCCGCGAACTTTCGCTCGAAGAAATAAAGATATTGCGTCAACGTGCTCAGGGCCAATTGGAGATCTTTATCCACGGGGCGATGTGCATGTCCTATTCAGGGCGCTGTCTGCTCAGCAATTACCTGACCGGGCGTGATGGCAACCGCGGAGAATGTACCCATCCTTGCCGCTGGGGATACGCGCTCGTTGAGGAGAAGAGACCCGGCCAGTATTTTCCTTTGGAAGAGGATGCCAGAGGGAGTTATATTTTCAATTCGCATGATCTTTGTCTTCTGCCTCACCTGCCGCTTCTCAAGAAATTGGCATTGCATAGTTTTAAGATTGAAGGCCGGATGAAAAGCGTTTATTATGTTGCCAGCACGGTCAAAGCCTACAGGGAAGCAGTCGATGTGCTATGGGAACAGGGCGAAGAAGAATTCCGCAGACATCTTCCTTTCTGGCTGAAGGAAATGGATAAGGTCAGCCACAGGGACTATTCCACCGGCTTCCTGTTTGCTAAACCGGGGGCTGATGCCCATAATATTGAGACTTCCAACTATATCCGGGAATACAGTTTTGTCGGCAAAGTGCTTGAAGAAGATTCTGATTTACTGAATACGCCCGCTGGTGTTTGGATTGAACAGCGTAATAACTTCAGGGTAGGGGAGGAACTTGAAGTACTCTCTCCGCAGGAGGAACCCTGGACATTCCAGGTGACGGCTCTGTGGAATGAAACCGGCGAAGAGGTGGAAGTCGCGCGCCATTCTCAACAAAAGTTAAGAATTGTTTCTCCCCGGAAGCTGAGGCCCTTTTCGATTCTGCGCAGAGAAAATAGGTAATTATGATTTATCAATAGGCCGGAAGTCCCAGCATGATATTGCGTTAAGACTCGCCAATACTTTGATGTAAAATAGCTAAATCGAAAAAATAGTTTGAAAAATAAGGAGAACCTTTAGGCATGAATAATTCACAGGAAGGCTGCGAAGGCAGGGAATGTATTGAAAGCGGAAAAAACTGTTGGCAGGACTGCGATATGCTGGTAAAAGCAAGGGTTGCAAGGTCCGATATCCAATTGTTGTGCAAATTCGTAGAGGGTATGGGTCACCTGGGGGTAGTAACCACGATAGACCGTTTCGAGGGAGATGTATTAATTCAGACCACCAAACACTGTTGGCCGGAACTGGAAAGGCTACTGCAAAAACTCCAAATAGATATTAAGATGTCGAAATAAGTCGAAAAGTTTTGGGCGGGATTGTCCAAAAAATAACTGAATTCCAATATATAGTAAACCGGTAAGCGAGTTTCATATCTCAAATGTACTTTCAAATATGTTCGCTTGTCAATAAAATATATTGATGAAAATATCTTAGTGGTATAATTAGATAATGAGAAAATCGAAAAATTGATTATCCCTTAGAAAAAAGTTAAGAACATATATGAATAAGGGGACATTTTGGGATGAGAAAGCAATGGCTGGCAGTTGTTAATGAGAACGACATTATTGTCGCTCATATTGGAGTAAAAAAAAATAATACTATTAAGATCTTGTTTTTGGATAGTATTAAGCCGGATGAGAATTTAACAGGCGGTCTCCCGCTTAGCAATGACTATTATTTTAGACAGATTAAGCATTGGTTTATTAATAAGAAAATACCTTATCAGAAACTTAAGCTTGCTGTATCGAGCTTAGGATTGGTTACCCGCGTTATATCATTGCCGCAAATGCCCGGTTCTGATCTGGAAAAGCTGGTAACCAACCATATTGACCAGTATTTTACCATCAATGTTAATAACTACATTATCGATTATAAGATTGTAAATAAATATCGTGAAAATGACCGGCTTATGATCAACGTTCTTTTAGCGGCTTTACCTAAGCAGAGGATGGAAAAAATCTGGTCGTTGTGTCAGTATTTAGGCTTTGAGCCTGAGGTGATCGATTTATCAGCAGACTGTATAGCCAGAATATATTCGAAATTAACATTAAAGACAAAAATCTCCAGTGATATGGCAATTATTTCTCTTTATAAAGATAAAATAGAATTTTTACTTTTAGATAAAGGTGTTTTCTTTTTATACTCTGATATGGAGATTGATATTCAAGCTGTTGAAAACTATTTGGAAAACAATAAGCTGTCAAATGAAATTTCTGATGAGAATGAGGAAGAAGTAATAAATGACCTTTTAGTCGTCGATGATGATCCATTAGATGATATTATTTATGACGAGATTTTGGAAAGCGGGCTGCATGCTAAAGCCGCAACGAGTGAAGATTTTTTTGATTTAATGAAACCGATGTCATTCCATGAGGATACAAGTTTTAAACAAGCTGCTTTGGATACCAAACAACCGACTGGAAATAATAATGAGTTTGTGCTGGAAGATTTATTCATTCCTAAAGAGCAAGTTCCTCTTTTAAATTTTACTGAGGAAGATATGGGCTATATTTTGGATGAAACCGAACATTCAATGGAATCTCCCGATGAATTTTTGGATGGTTTTGCAGACGAATATTTAAACAAGACACCGCCTGATCTTGTGGAATCTACTGAGAAGGATATTTTTGATCCGTTGGAATTCATTAACTTGCCCGGCGGCTTGGATGAGACAAAAAAAACAATGTCCTTTGATAATCCAAAACAACAACTTGAGGATTATTTGCATCCAGTTATCGTAACCTTGTCTGAATTATTAAGTTTTTATGTGGCTCGCCATTTCGGCAAGACGGTGAGTAACATTTATCTGACGGGTGAATATTGTAATTTGCCTCACTTGGCTGAGATTATTGAAAAAAATCTCGGAGTTAAAACAGAGATAGGTTTTCCTCATGGTTGGAAACCTCAAATTAAAGCTAAAAATAAAAAGCTGGTTGCGGAATGGCACAAGTTCGGTTGCTTGTATGGTCTTGCCTTGAGGGAGGATTAAATGAAGGAGAGAACACAGTTTAACTACGCTCAGAGATGGAAAACCAGAAAAGAAATCTTTTCCCGTTCTTCTAAAGAAAAAAGGATGAGGGCTTTTGTGTTTTTGGGTGGGTTGTTGTTAGTTGCCTTTGTTTTGTCTCCTTGGCTATGGCAAATAAAACTTCAGTATAGTTTGAATCAGATTGAGAGCAATATTAAAGACTATCAGGATGTTGCCGGAATTTGTGCGGAAATTAGCCAGCTGCAAACGCAGGCTTCAAATATGAACAATTTCAGGCAAATGCTCGAAACAAAAAAGAAAGACCCTCGGGTGATTATGAATAATATTCGCAAACTGCTGCCGGCAGGGGCTACGATTATGTCTTTTTCCTTACAGGCAGACAATTCCGTTCAAATAAATATTACTGTTGCCGGACCTGTTGATTTAGCCAAACTATGGGTGAGTTTCCGGG
Source organism: Peptococcaceae bacterium UBA6116 (assembly GCA_002423425.1). Lineage (GTDB taxonomy): Bacteria > Bacillota > Desulfitobacteriia > Desulfitobacteriales > Syntrophobotulaceae > UBA6116. The sequence goes on along the minus strand of DIWC01000057.1, from coordinate 2,211 downwards.
ATTCGGGGATGTTTGAAGGCTTTGATATGTGTGCTGTCTCTCTGGCAGACCAGGTGCAGACACTGAATTTATCTTTAAAATTGAAATAATAGGGGATAAAAATAAGAATGAAAAAGCAATCGAAACCAAGAAGGCAAATTCTTATATTAGGCGTGCTTGTTTTATTGTGTTTTCTATGGATAGACGTTACTTATTTATTCATTCCACGCTTAAGTATACTACAGGAAAAGACAGCCCTTGTTTCTCAAAGAGCAGCATATTTGGCTGAACTGCAAAAAAATTACCGTAACTATTCAGCCATTAAAGCGCAGGCCGTTTCTTTCAAGGCCGAAGTGGCGAAATTGGATCAAGATATTCCTAAAATTGTGGACAAACCGCAAATCATGCTTACGGTATATAATTTGGCCAAGAGCAATGGGATAAAGCCAATCAGTCTAAAGTTTGAACCCCTTAAGGAGCAGGGTTCATATTCCTCTATGACAATGACTTTTTTCTGTAGTGGACCGACTGAAAATATGCTAACCTTGGTAGAACAATTTCAAAAAGGCAAAATATATCTCTTTGCCCTTAATAGTATTAATATTAATCAAGGAAATCAACAAGCTACGGCAAGTATGAGTATTACGGCATATTTTTATAAATAATTGATAATCACCAAAAACAATATTTACAAGGAGCAGGCTAAAGGCGCGGTTTAATAGGGAAACTTATTGAACCATACCCCAAACCGATACGGAAAAGGAACAAACGAGGCATTATCAATGATAATGCCTCGTTTGTGTCTATTCTTGTTTAACTCTGCTGGCGAGCTTCCACAAACAAATCTATATCCTCAACGATGTAATTCGTCCCGGTAGTGTGCAATGCCTCGTAGCAAGAAAGCACATAATCGGAAACGCCGTATCGCTTGAAAAAGCTTATCGCTTCTTTTCCGGTCAAGTTTTTTGCCGCCTTGTACATCTCAATGCAAAAAACTAAAAATTTTCCCTCTGCACTCATATTAAGCCTCCTCCGGGTAGGTAATAGACCCTGTTTTTTGTTCTTCTTTGAACATCTCATATAAAGCGTTTGCGCTCAAATGCCACAGCTTTGTTTCCTCGTCCTCAAGCTTGGCGTACAGTTCTGATGCATATAACAATTCGGTTGCTTTTTCCTCATCTATTTTGCTGTCTTCTATCATAAGCTGTATAATCAGCGGTACAAGTAAAAACAGCATGGATGAAAATCTTTGCTTTTCCATTTTTTAATCCTCCTGCAAAATTTGAGTGAATTTCAAAAAGGAAATCGCCCGGTCACTGCTAAAAACCAATTGATTAAACAGCCTCTTAATTTTCAGCCTTTTCAGAGTTTCTTCCCTTGTCAACGTACCGGTTGCATATAGCATGAAGGTTTCATACACGTCATCATCCGCAACAGGACCGTATATCAGTTCATAAGGCTTACCGGAATAAGTTCCTGTTCTATGCATGTAGACAAAATCCAGCCATGTTTCATCCGGCTCTGCAAATCGAAGCAGATTGCAGGATGAAAAAGCGGCGGATTCATCCATCTCATAAATACTCACTATGGGGCTGCCTTCCCGCCTACGAAGGTAAACCTTGTTCGCAAAACTGATTGTCTGATTCTTGTTTTCGGTGGTATAAAATCCCGTTCCAAAATCAAGATAACGGTTTTGTACTAACAGTTTCGGCTGCTCCACAGCCATATTGCTTCCATGATATAAAATCAAAATTACCCCTCCAACACCTTGCTTGCTAATGCCTGCTCCGTTCGTAAATGCGTAATCATTGTTTCAATATGATGGCGTTTTTCAAGTTCAGTACGAATATTCTGTACCCTCTCACTGTCTTTTCCAAGGTAATCAGTGAATACCTTTTTGCCCTCACGGTATTTTAAGTAATAGTAGGTGTTTGTTCCTACATTCTTTGCTGTTATTGAACCTTTGGGAAGTTCTTTTAGCTGCTGCAGATATTTGTTGAGCATGTACTCAATTCGCTCTTTTTCCTTCTGAACTGTACGAACAAGAAGACTCATTTTTCTCACCCCATAATTATTATACCCCACACAACGAAAAAAAGTCAACTAGTTGTGTCCAAAATATAAACGGCAGAAAAAGAAGTCGTCTTCCAAATAAATTGTGTAGATACCGTCTGCACAAATTCAATCACGCTGCAATCCTGCCCATGGTTCAATTAAAAAACAAACGAAAGC
>DIWC01000063.1 GCA_002423425.1 Peptococcaceae bacterium UBA6116 | reverse complement strand
CAAGAACGTTTTGCCACAGGTGCATTGATATTTGGATCAGCGGAACTACATTTGCTGTGCGGTTTCCGTGTCTTGTCAAATAGTATAAATAGACGCCATGATGGCAGACGGGGCTAAAATTTTTCTAGACAAACAACATATAATTGTATTCGAGCCAGGGGATAATATCCTTAACTTCGTCGAGCATAGCATCTGCCCAGAGATGGACTTCGCTCCTTTCTCCCTTCGGCGGATGGCCAACGATAATAGAGCGTTTGCCCATTCCGATACCAAGTGCCCAGTCGGCAGTGGCATCAATTCCACAGGGAAGAAGCAGGATAATTAAATCCGATCGGGCTATGGCTTCACGGTTTTCATACACGGCCCCCTTCCATTCATTCCGGTTAAGATATTCACGGTATTTATGGATAGAGGGATCAAATCGTTCAGGAAACATCTCCGGTGGAGTTTCATGGTTTTTCCGGCAGATAGGATCGGTAAAGTCAAAAACCTCATGTCCATAGGAGCGAAGAGTCTCAGCTACCTCCCGGACCAAGATGCGCTTCTTCCATGATGCACTGATATAAATTTTCATAATTTTATAACGCCTATTAATTCGATTTTCTTAAATAATGCTGAAAATTCTCCAAAGCCCAATCTTCATGATAAACAGCATTCTTTCTCGATTCCTGATCGAAAACCGAGGCGCAATAAGCTGTTCTTTTGCCTTCAGCCAATTCTTTGAAACACTCCAGATATTTCCACTTGTATTTTTTTGCAAAGCTTTCATTCATATTCGATTTACGGCTTAAGGTGTAACAAGTTTTAACACTTTTGTTTAAGTTACAGAAACTTTGCCCCAGACACTCATTACAACCGATATATTGTTTCATATCAATTTCGACGGTAGTTAAAAAGCCTGCTTTGAAAGAGGTGTAATGGGTTAACCTCGGGGACAGCTCAGCATCTCCATAGCCGTTTTCTTCGCACCAATAACCAATCTGATTAATGAGTTCCGGACTTAAACCTTGCAGGCATCCTGGAATGAAATCCATGATCTCGCCAACTTGAGCATTTTTTAATTGCAGATAGGATAAATCACCTTTAACTAGAGGTATAATTGGCGGCATAAATCTGGGATAGGGGTTATCTCGCATGACGCCTAAGAGCCCCACTTCGGGGAAGGCCTCAAAGATTTCCATATACTTAGAGATCCAGTTTTTGGTTTTGATATAGACATCACTGTCAATCGTGAAAAAATATTGATTTGGTTTCCTACGGGTAAGGTTATAGTTAAGGACATAGATAGGTCCGAGATTAACCTTAAAACGGGTTCTGGACTTTATTCTTTTATCCTGGAGACTTTTCAGATAATCCCAGGTGTCGTCCTTGGAATTGCAATCGATAATATGCATTTCAAAATCTTCGTCAGAGTCGAGAAGGTTGCTCAGATTTTTCATGGTGATTCCTAGACGGTTAAATGTGGCATAACTGATAAACGGAGGGGGCACGGAAGCTGTACTGCTGTTGGGTTCAATAATTTGTTCGACAATATCCGGGCGGGCAATGTCATCCACATGGGCCAGCTCATAAAGGACAGGAGGCTCGGTAATTTCCTCGACGGCGGGTGGATTGTCAACCGCTGGATTATTTATCTTTGGTAGGGTCGTTGATTTGCTTATATCTTGAACTAAATTTAAGAAAAAGTCTTGTAAGGACGTATTAAAAATGCCCATGGATAAGTCATTCCTCTCTGGTTAATAGAAAGTTTAAAAATATTCTGCCAAATTTTTCAAGGGTTGAGCAGGAACACCTACACTCAGGCAGTTTTCAGGTATATTTTTAGTAACCACGGCACCTGCCCCGATGATGCTCCATTTGCCTACTGTTTTTTGTGGGATGACGACAGTTTTGGAACCAATTTCACAGCCTTGATGAATCCTAACGTTTCCGGCAAGGGTTACGTTCCAATATAAGGAGGAGTAATCATCAATCACAGTGTCATGGCCAATCCCACATCCCGGGTTGATAGAGACGTGATTCCCCACTCTGGTGTTGACAGATAATAGAGAATGCCAGCAAACGATATTGCCGACTCCCAATTCAACGGAGCGGCTTAAGCCCACTGTAGGGTGAATCAGGTTGGCAAAATGCAAATTACAGCCGGTTAGCTTCTTGAGGAGACTATATTTACCTCGCGGACTGCCTACAGCACATACGGCCCAGAGGTTAAGACCGGTATTATTTTTAAGCCAATCCAGGTCCCCTAAAACGAGCGAATTATTGATGATTGCTCCTTGTTTTTCTTTGGTCTCATCAATATAGCCTATAAGGTTCCATTGGTATTTGTCTTTGTTTATTTCGGCAACAAGTTCAGCTGCTTCCCGGCCGAAATTTCCTGCTCCCAANNTTAAAACCTCACAATTTTTAATGCTCTACCGTTTTTAATGCTCTACCGTCTGATCTCTTCGATTATTGCGCAAACTTTTTCTACATCCTGGTTTTCCATTCTGCCGTGCAGAGGTAAGGCCAGGATGTTTTTCGCCACTTGATTGGCTACAGGAAGCTTTAAGGCTGCGGCGGATTCCAGGCCTTTATAACATTCAAAGTTACTGCATAAGGGATAAAAATACTTACGGGCAAAGATATTATACTCTTGCAATTTAAGGTAAAGTTCATCTCGCGAAAGTCCATAATTTTGGGTTTCAATTCTAACTGCAAAATAAGGATAATTAGGGGTTACTCCCTCCAGATCCCTGCTGCAACTTACTCCCGGAATGTTCACCAGTAATTTCCGGTAAAGGTTTGTCAGGGATCTTCTTTTTGCTGTTTCCTCTTCTAATTTTCTAAGCAGTAAAATTCCTACTGCGGCTTGGATTTCATTCAGTTTGGCATTGGTTCCGGGTTCTTCGACATTCTCATCTCTTAAACCAAAGTTGCGCATAGCGTCCGCTTTTTCCTTTAAAGAGGGGGTATTAAAAGTTAAAGCTCCGCCTTCGATAGTATGGTAGACTTTCGTGGCATGAAAACTAAACATGGAAATATCTCCCCAAGAGGCTATCGGCTTGCCGTTTATTCTTACTCCAAAGGCGTGGGCAGCGTCATATATTATTTTCAGTCCATAGCGGTTGGCAATTCGCTCTATCTTTTCGACATTGCACGGCTTGCCGAAGACGTGTACAGCTAGAATAGCTGAGGTATCCTTAGTTATCAAGGATTCGATAAGGTCAGGATCCAGATTAAAGGTGTCATCTTCGATATCGCAGAAAACAGGTTTAAGGTTATTCCAGGCCAAGGCATGCGTTGTGGCTGCAAAAGTAAAGGGAGTGGTAATCACTTCTCCTTTAAGTTTTAAGACCTTACATGCTATCTGCAGGGCCGCTGTGCCGTTACAGAAAACCGACAGGTAATCTACTCCCAGAAAAGCTGCCAATTCCTGTTCCAACTGTTTTAGCATAGGGCCATTATTACTTAGCTGGTGGCTTTGCCAGATAGCTTCGATCATCTTATAGGTTTCTTTTAGGTCAGGTAATAAAGGCTGAGTTAATAAAAACGGATCGGGAAAACCTTGAAGTTTTGACATCTTCTTTTACCTCGCTCCATTAATTGGCGTTATCCACAAAAAATTTTATATTCTCAATGGCCCAGTCCATGTTAAATATCCGGTTGGACATTGATTCATAATCATAGAGAGAAGCGCAGTAAACAGGTCTGGTTTTACTCTGCATATCNNACGGTTTCATCCATTTTCCATTTAAACGATTCTCTAAAAAGATCATTTTTAGAGAATTTATTATAAATTGAAAAACAAGTCTCTTTAGATTGATTGAGTTTGCATTTCTCTTTATACTGACATTCCACGCAGTTTATTTCCGGTGGCAACGACATGCTTATATCAGCCAGGATTCCTGCTTTGAACGAGGTGAAACGGTTTACCCTGAATACAAGTTCGGGGTTGCCAAAATAATTTTCCTCACTCCAATACCCGATCTCATTAATTAATTGAGGTCTTAAGGCCAGGCAGCCTTGGGGAAAGCAGTCGGGGATAGTGTTAGCCGAATCCTTGCTTAATTCCAGATAAAACAAACTATTCTTAAAAACAGGAATCACGGGCGGAAGTTTTGCCGGCGGAGGAGACCCGGCCATAACACTCAGCAAACCGACCTCAGGAAAAGTCTTAAAGGCATTTAGGATACGGGTGATCCAATCTTGGGATTCAATGATTACATCATTATCTAGGGCAATAAAATACTGATCCGGCCGTCTTTTGGTCAGGTTCAAATTTAATGAATTAATCTGTCCTGCGTTTACCGGCAGTCTGGTTTTAGATTTAATTCGGCTGTCCTTTAAAGTTTGGAGATATTCCCAAGTATTGTCTGCGGAATTGTTGTCTATAATATGCAATTCAAAATTTTCGCGGTTATTAAGGATGCTGGTCAGGCTTTTTACTGTCAGACCGAGGCGGTTAAATGTGATATAACTTACAAACGGTGCTGCCATAAGATTCATCCCTTCATCTANNTTAGCTTGGACGGCTTATACAATTCATTATATGGGGGTAGTTGTCCGAGGTTACAAAATTACCTTGACTTTTTTACTTAACTTTTTAACAAAGGTATTCTTATTAGTCACCTTTAGGTGCATGGTTAAATATCATATAAAAAAGGACAACCTGATTATCGTCCCCAACTAATAAATAGGAGATGCAGTATGAAAGCGTTAATTTTAAGCGGAGGAACAGGTACAAGACTTAGACCCTTGACGTATTCTACCGCTAAACAGCTCATCCCCCTAGCTAACAAACCGATATTGTTTTATCTTATCGAGAAACTCAGGAAAACAGGAATAACAGATATCGGTATCATCGTCGGGGATACCCGGGAAGAAGTAATAAAAGCAGTCGGTAATGGAGAAAAATGGGATGTGAATATTGATTTTATTTACCAGTCCCATTCTCTCGGACTTGGACATGCAGTCCTGACAGCATCCGAGTACCTGGGAGAAAGCGATTTTCTGATGGTGCTTGGAGATAATATGCTGAGTATGGATCTGGATATTATTATCCGCAATTTTTATTCATCTCAGGCCAATACCACTATCTTACTTCATAGAGTACAGAATCCTGCCCAATATGGAGTTGCCGTAGTGGAAGACGGGTGTATTAGCAGATTAGTTGAAAAACCTCAAGAGTATGTAAGTGATCTTATTCTCACGGGAGTTTATGTTTTTGATCAAAGTATTTTTCCAGCGATAGAAAAAACTATTCCTTCGGCTAGAGGGGAGCTGGAGATAACAGACGCGATCCAAAAGCAGTTGGAACAAGGGGGAAGGGTAACTTACGAACTGAATAAAGGATGGTGGAAAGATACCGGAAAACTGGAGGATCTCCTTGAGGCCAACAGGCTGATCCTGAATGAAATGGAAAGTGAAGGAAAAGTCCAAATCGGTNNAAAATGTTGTAATTCAAAACAGCATTATCCGGGAACCGGTGCATATTGAGGAAGATGTCTCAATTACTGACTCCTGCATAGGGCCTTATACCTCGATTGGACGCGGAGTGACTATAAAAGAATGCGAAATTGATAACTGTATTATTTTAGATGGTGCCGAACTTGAGAATATCAATAAAAGAATCAGCAAAAGTCTCATCGGTAAAAATGTCTCGATTAAAAGCGGAATATCAGAGAGGCCTTTTACGAGCTCTTTTTTCGTTGGGGACCATTGTCAAATCAGTCTTTAAAAGCAAAACAATAGTAACAAACTCAGAATGGAGAGAAGCAGATAATGAAAGTAATCATGGTTACCGGAGGTGCCGGTTTCATAGGTTGTAATTTTATCCGCTATTTGCTTAAATCTTGCAATGATTATATTGTGATCAATTACGACAATTTGACCTATGCCGGCAATCCGGGAAATATTAAAGAATTGGAAAATAACCCTAAATATTATTTTATAAGAGGCGATATTTGCGACACAAAGCAAGTCAACAAGATTCTTACTGAATGTGAGCCGGATTATGTGGTCAACTTTGCAGCCGAATCCCACGTTGATAGAAGCATTCATGATCCGTCACTGTTTGCGAAAACAAATATAGGGGGAACTTTGACCCTCTTGCAAGCGCTGAAAAGTTTTTGGAAAGAACAAAATTTTAAAACTAAACGTTTTTTGCAAGTTTCCACGGACGAAGTCTATGGGAGTCTTAAATACGGNNCTTTTTCCGAAGAGTCCAACCTTAGGCCCAATAGTCCTTATTCCGCCTCTAAAGCGAGTACCGACCTGCTGGTAAGAGCCTTCGTTCAAACCTATGGTTTTCCTGCCGTAATTACCCGCTGCTGCAACAACTATGGACCTTATCAGCATGAGGAGAAGTTTATTCCTAATTGTATTCTCAAGGCTCTTAATAATGAGCCGGTTTCCATCTATGGGGATGGTACTAATATTCGGGAATGGATTCATGTTATGGATCATTGTGCGGCTGTAGCGAGTGTTCTTTTCCAAGCAGAGCCCGGAGAGGTTTACAATATCGGAAGTGGGGAAGAAACTTCCAATATGGAGATGGCAAAAATAATTCTTGAAAATTTAGGCAAACCTGTCGATGCTGTCTTAAAGGTAGCCGACAGACAAGGCCATGACTGGCGTTATGCCTTAGACAGCAGCAAAATAAGAAGTAAATTTGGCTGGCAATGCCGTTATTCACTTGATGAAGGGATAAAAGAAACAATCCGCTGGTACGCAGGGTAAGAGGGGGGACGAGGGGAGGGGACGAGGGGACGGTTCTCCTGTCCCACTTCACTCAAAATTTCGGGACAGGAGAACCGTCCCCTCGTCCCGGAGAACCGTCCCCTCGTCCCCCCCTCGTCCCCCTCGTCCCCCTTTATTTTTGATAGAAAAATGACGAAACCGATTTCAGATTGAGATGGGTTTTACCAAAAATGTGTTCGGTGCTTCCGGTAAAAAGGAAGCCCCTAGGATTAAGGGAATCAGCAAATTTTTGATAAAGGATATCCTTGGCTTCATCTGTAAAATAGATGACAACATTACGACAGGCAATTAAGTCCATGCCTTTTTCAAAATGGTCGGTAAGCAAGTTTTGTTCTTTAAATGTTATATTTTTTTTCAAGATGTCTTTGACTTGATATTTCCTATTCACAAGAGTAAAATACTTGTCTAATACAGGACGGGGAGTGCTGGCAAAATCTCTTTCCTCATAAATTCCTTCTTTTGCCTGTTTTAAAACATTGACATCAATATCTGTTCCTAAGATACTAAATGTAGTATCCGGAAAATATTCTGCCATGATGGAGGCTATTGTGTAGGCTTCTTGTCCGGCTGAACAGCCGGCACTCCAAAATTTTAACGGCGCTCTCTTTTTATTGAGTTCGGGTATTATTTTCTCACGCAAAGTTCCCCAAAGCTTGTCATCCCTAAAAAATTGGGTAACATTTATCGTAAGGTGTTTGAAGAAAGCATCATATAATTGACTATCTTGGCTTAAGGCCTTAAGAAATCCGGTGTAATTACCGGCATAACCTCGGATGCTGATAAAATTGTTAATGCGGCGTTTCATTTGGGTTTCTTTATAAAAGTTTAAATCAAGACCGCTTAGACTATGAAAAGCCTTTATAAATTGTTCGTAGTCCTTAATATCTTGAAATGTATAAGTCAAGCATCGTTCCCTCCCATTAGGCAAATAAGTCAATTATTAATCCCTTGATTTCATCTATTTTAGCTAGGATTTTAAGCGGTTCAGCTTGTGAGGACAGTATTTGCTCTCCGAGCTTTTCCAGTGCCCGGTCGATTTTTGTCACCCTGGACATTGCTTTGGGTTGTCCGCTATAGTTCCAGACAGTTTCCTCCTGCATGGTACGGGACCTACCAAAAGTAGTTTTGAGGAAATTCCTGACCATATTTTTAAAGTTGAAAAGATCTTCGATAGACATGCTTTCGGCCAGTTTTTTCCCTTGGATATCTAAATTTTTAATAAATAATTCCAGGTCATGACCTTGGAGCTTACCGGTTTGTGCTAATGTTTTACCAAAATCAGCTTCTTTTCTCTCTACAGTTGGTTGCAGTTCAAGTCCCAAAGTCTGATTTTGTCCCGAGTGGTCAATTTTTAATGACATAGAAATTCCTCCGGAAAGGATAATTTATTTTGAAATCACGCCGAACGTTTCTCAAGATGATAGTCGGCCTCGGAGCTTTCTTCGTTCCCTGGACATTGGCACCCGGAGTCTGGGCAACAAAGCTCGAAGCTAGGCTGAGCAGGCCTCCAGTTTTGCTTCAAATTCCTGAAGATTATTGGCGAGATATTGCTATTTCCCCCCAAATCCTTAACAGGAAAGCCCTAGAGGATATTAAGGCGCTAAGCGATCCCCATCTCCAGGGACGGAGGGCTGGAACAGCCGGCGAGACGTTAGCTCTGGTCTATCTGGAGGGACAAGCGAAAGATCTTCACCTTTTTGCTTTCGGGGAAAATAAAAATTACTGGCAAATGTTTTCTATTCCATCAATGGCGGAGAAAATAATCAATAATAGGGCACTTTTTCGTCCTGATGAGACTGATCATTTGCTGAATCCTGCTGCTAACATGCTGGCTGGGATTGTCGGCAAAAACCCTGAAAAAACCGTTATTATTTCAGCTCATTATGATCATCTCGGGGTTTACATGGGCAAGCTGTATCCGGGTGCCAACGATAATGCCTCAGGAGTAGGTTGTGTACTGGAAGTAATGCGCAGGCTCGTGGCTGATGCCTTAGGCGGATATAGACCGGAGATTAACATTGTGGCGGCATTTTGGGGCGCAGAAGAGATGGGATTTCTTGGCTCTGAACATTTCGTCAAAAAACCGACAATTCCTCTATCTAATATCCATGCCGTGATTAACTGCGATACAGTTGCCAATGGGCAAAAAGATGATTTTTCTCTTTGGGCTGATCAAGATAATTTTTTGGTTAAGGCCATGCAAAAAGCAGCCGGCAATTACGGAGTTGATATAAAAAATGTTTCCGGGGAAGGCCATCATAGTGATGAAATATCGTTTGCGGCGGCAGGGGTTCCGGCAGTTACTCTTTTAAGCAAGGAATGGTTGGATAAAAACCATACACCTAAAGACGATCTTTCGCTGATCAATAGCGATAAACTCGATTTTGCTTGTCAATTAGTCTATGACCTTATCAAACAACTGGCTAATTAAGTGAAAAGTGGTTTAAGGGTTACTTCCAGGCTCTACCATTTCGTATTTTGTGCGCAGGATAACCAAGTCTACTCTTCGATTGGCATTTCTTCCTTCAAAAGTACTGTTATCTGCAATCGGGCGGTATTCTCCGTAACCGGTGGCGGATAATCTGTCGGCGTTAACCCCGGCTTCTTTTACTAAAATTTGTAGAACATTGGTTGCCCGAAGGACGGAAAGTTCCCAATTGCTAGGAAACCTTGCCGTGTTGATAGGCAGATTATCGGTATGCCCTTCTATTTTAATATAATTGGGAGAAGCCGAGAGTACTGTACTTATTTTTTTTAATATTGTTCTTGCTGTGGGAGTTATTTCTGCGGAGCCGCTGTCAAACAGCAAAGTATCTTGAATACTCACGACTAATCCCCGTTCCTCGATAGAAGAGACCAGCATAGTTTGAATGTTGTTTTCCTTGGCAAATTGATCAAGATTAGCTTTAATTCCTTCAATGGTCATAGTCTCCACGTCTTTGGCACCGGCTTGGCCGGCATCTGTTTGGGTAGAGTTAGTTTGTTGTTTTTTTGGTGTTTCAGCTTGTGCTCCAGTAATAAGAGAATTCTGTTGGGCATTGCCGCTATCTATCATAGAAGGACCGGAAGGAGAATCTGCTATATCCATCTTGGCCGGGGTACTGCCGCCAAAAGTTACACTCAGGGATTGGGCTACTGCTTTGAATTTATTAGCATCAACCTGACTCATCGAATACATGACAATAAAAAAGATCATCAGTAGAGTTATAAGGTCGGAATAGGTTACCAGCCAGCGTTCTTGACCGGCTGCATGCTCTTCTTTTTTTTGTTTTCTTGACATTGCTTATCACCGCTCTTGTGTATTTTCTTCCGGGTTATCCTCGGGCATAAATCCTATATGAGTCTTAAGTTTTTCTTTAAGAATTGCCGGATTTTCACCAGATTGGATCGATAGAATCCCATCAAGGATCATTTCCATCGTTTGCACTTCCATCTGGTTTTTGATTTTAAGTTTGGTAGCAATAGGAAGATAAAACAAATTAGCAAGACAAACTCCATAGAGGGTGGCAATAAAAGCTCCTGCAATCGAAGCTGACAGGCTGTCGGGGTTGGTTAGATTACCAAGAACATGAATCAACCCCATAACCGTTCCGATGATACCGAGCGTCGGGCTGTAGCCTCCGGCCGCTTCAAAAAAGCCAATGCCAACCTTGTGTCTATTTTCCAAAACCGATATATTTGATTCTAAGATACTTTTGGTGATTTCCGGATCAGTGCCGTCAATAACCAGTTGTATTCCTTGCTTGGTAAATTTGTCGTCAATAGTTTCCAACTCCTGTTCCAAGCTGAGAAGCCCTTCCTGGCGAGCTTTTTCTGAAAAATGAACCAATGTAGAATAAGCTTTCTCCACTCCGAAGGATTGATTAACAAAAGCAATTTTTACCCATTGGGGAAATTTCTTTAGTTCATTTAAAGGGATACCGACAACTGTTGCTCCCAATGTACCTAAAATAACAATCAGGACAGGGGCTAAGGCCAATAAAGAACCCAGGGCACCACCTTCAATCACGAAACCTACTAAAATTCCTGCAAAACCTAAGATGAGACCCAGGATTGTCGTAATATCCATACAAATATTCTCCTCCTATTTGCCGCTAAGTGTCCAAAATGTTAGAATAATGATTATATTTATTTCTAACGGAAAACCATAGGATAACTATCATAGATAATAACGTAAAATATTCGTAATTTCTTAAGAAAAAAATAAATATTTCCCTAGAATTTTCGCTTTTAGGAAATATATTGATATTATTATACAGGAATCGAACAAGAAAAGGGAGACATAATTAAGTTAATTAAAAAATTTTAGATACAAGGTTAGACAAAATTATGAGATTTTCAAAGCAATATTAAGCAAGGGATAATATTAAGGACTTAATCGCCCTTAATGACTATTCAGATAATCATTTTGCTTTTCGATAAAAAGAACGTATGCTATTCTAAGTATAACAAACAAAAATGAATAATCCGGGTTGGTGATAGTTGTGAAAATTGAAGGAACTTCCATTTCTCCTATAGGTAGTGTACAAGCCACTACTAAGGTCTCTCAAGTTAATAAAAATGATGGCGGCTCGAAACAGGATAAATTAGCAGTATCGGAGAATGCCCAAGTTTTCCAAAAGCTTTTACAAAAACTAAAGGAATTGCCGGATATAAGAGAGGGCAAAGTTAAAATTATTGCCGAACAGATTTCTAACGGGGAATTTAAGCTTGATGCTGATTCGTTAGCCACCAGCATGCTTCCTTTAGGAAAAATGGGAGAGAAATAAATGGCTGAAATTCTAATAAGTCTTGAAAACAATCTTAAAAGTCAGATTCACAGCTACAGAAAACTTATCCAGCTGGAAAAAGAAAAGCAGCAAGCGCTGGTCAATAACAAGATTCAAGAAATAGAAATTATTACTGTTCAGGAGGAAAAGATTCTGCTCGAAGTCGGTCGTTTGGAAGAGGGAAGACTTTACTGGGCAGAATTTTTTGCTAAAAAAATTGGCAAACAAATAGAGGAAATTACGATGGCCGATCTTGCCATCAATTTCCCCATTTTTGATTCCGTCAAGCAGGAACTTGAAGATATCATTGCTGAGCTTAATAATTTGCATCAAACGAATACCAAACTTCTCGAAAATGCCATAAACCTTGTTAACATAACCATTAGTTCTCTTACTTCCGTCCCGAAGACTACATATGCCAAGACTACCGTTAAAGAAAATAATAAGACGAATAGCAATGTCTTTTTTATAAATAAGAACGTTTGAAATTTGTTAACTGCAAGTGCTATAGATATTGTTGGATAATACAGAGGGACCGAAAGGGGGGGAACTAGTGAGATCTACTTTTTCTGGCCTTGAGTTAGGGCAACGTACATTGGCTGCTCAGCAGCTTGCTCTTGATATTACCGGTCACAATATTTCAAATGCCGGTACGCAAGGCTATTCCAGACAGATTGCCAATCTCGCCACGACCATTCCAAACACAATTTTGGCCAGGGGCCGCAACTTAAGTGTGGGATCAGGGGTAACGTTAGACAGCATTACCCGTGCTAGGAATGCCTATGTCGATCGTCAGTTTCGCTGGGAAACTTCCAAACAACAGTATTGGACTGAAACACAAAACAGCTTACAAAAAGTAGAAGGGTTAATGAATGAACCTGCCGATAACAGCCTTCATGACGATTTGGATAAGTTCTGGGTTGCCTGGAGTGATCTTTCCAAGAATCCGGAAAATCTCGGAGCAAAATCCGTTGTCTTGGAGCGAGCTCAGACACTTACCGACAGTTTTCACCGGATATCCCAGCAAATTACCGATATGGGGAATGACCAGGAATCCAATGTAAACGTACAAGTTACCCAAATCAACGATTATGCGAGCCGCATCAAAGATCTCAACGACCAGATCAAAAGTGCCGAAGTTGCGGGCGATATTCCCAATGATTTTTATGATGCCCGAGATCAGCTTGTGGATGAGTTATCTAAGATTGTCAGTGTCAGAGTGACAGAAACTTTGGATTCGAATTTTACAGATCGCAAAGTTGGTATTTTTAAAGTAGAAATAGGGAATGAAGGGTTAAGCCAAACCCTGGTTGACGACTCTCAAGCCAGCCACTTACAAGGGGACGGATCTGCTACAAACCCACTCCAATTGATTGACAGCGCCGGAGTAACAAGTCCCTTTGATCCCGGAACCAATATGGGTACGCTTACTGCCGATATTGAGATGCGTGATACTTATTTACCGAATTTGCTTAGTAAATTTGATAGTTTAGCTCAAGGGATTGTTACTGCTGTAAATGCTTTACATACTACGTATATAACCCAGAATTTTTTCGATACAACTGGTCTTACCGCTGCTAACATTTCGATGGATTCTACTATCAGCGAGAACATCATTCAAACAGGAGCCGTCGGAGAATCGGGTGACGGAAGTATCGGATCAGCCATTTCATCCTTGGCCAGCGGGTGGACAGCCTTAGCCGGTTTTGCCTCCCCGCTAGATTCAGCAACCATGAAAACCAATTATGGAAGTTCATTTGGGGATTACTATGGTGCGGCGATTGCCAAATTAGGCGTGGATGTCCAAAGGGCCGAGCGTATGACGCAGGGCGAGGATATATTGGTAACCCAGTTGGCCAACCAAAAGGAATCCGTTTCGGGAGTGTCCTTGGATGAAGAAATGACCAATTTAATTAAATTCCAAAAGAATTACTCCGCTGCAGCCCGTATGGTAACGATGATGGACGATATGCTGGATAAGATTGTGAATGGTATGGGTATTACAAGATAACGTTAGCCTGATCCAAAAAATATTCGAACAATGAGCTCATAGATAATCTGAATTCTTACCGGGGTGAAAAAAATGCGAATTTCTAATAATATGCTGTCGCGAAATTTATTGCTTAATCTTGAATCATCGCAGTCACGAATGGTTGAGTTGCAAAATCAAATGTCATCCGGGCATCGTATTTCCAAACCTTCCGATGACCCGGTAGGAATTGAGAATGCGCTGCGCATCAAAAGCAGCATTACGATGGTAAACCAGTGGCAGAATAATGTTACTGAGGCGTTATCTTATATGAACACGACTGATTCTGTGTTAGGTGATTTAACCTCACTTCTTCAAAGAACACGGGAATTAGCAATTCAAGGAAGCAACGGGACGAATTCAACGAACGAGAGAAATACAATAGCCGAAGAAGTAAAGCAAATCATTAATCAGGTTAAAACCTTAGCCAATACAAAAGTTGGCAATAAGTATATATTTGCCGGTACCAATACGGATACGGAACCTATGCCGGCAAGTGGTGCTTGGGTTGGTAATCAGAAGCCGATTGCTTTTGACGTTGGCAACAATATACAGCTTGACGTTATGGTTAATGGGGCGGATCTATTTATTAACTCAGGGTCTGCTTATAGCCTGCTTTCTAATTCTTCCCCTCCATCTGCACTTCCTGCTACTACGGGTATCCTGGATGAACTCTATAATCAATTACTAAGCGGTAATTCAGCCACAATAAATGCTACTTTGGACGGCCTTGACCAGAATATTAACAGTGTTACAGCACTACGCGCCGACCTTGGAGCACGAATCAATCGTGTGGAGTCCATCCAATCCCAGTTAAGCTCCATGACATACAATCTCACGTCAAACCTATCCGGTATTGAAGATGCCGATATGGCAAAAACGATCACGGATTTTACCAATCAACAGAATGTCTATCAATCGGCTCTTTCCGTAGGTGCTAAGATTATTCAGCCATCGCTCATTGATTTCATGAGATAACCTGGGGTAACCTTTATGATTAATTTACAGGTATATCAACAATTTGGACGAATTGGAATCGAAAACATTCCATATGAGTTTAACCTCAAGATCAAACAGGCTGATTTTGAGGTTAAACAATATCCTGCCCGGATAGAATTAACACCGGCAGCATCATCTTTGGAAATCGATTATACGGCCTTTCGGGAATCATTGGGCTATCGGGGTATTAATGCCCAGGCGGTGTTTTTTAGTCAGGATGCCAAACGGACTTGGGAACAAGGTGTTGCCCGGCGTACTAAAGAAGGAGAGGAAATGAGGGATTTGAGCAAAAAAATCAGTATTGCTCAAATCGCTGAACAGGCGACGAACCCAAAGGAACGCGATCTGCAATTGGTAGGACTTGAACCAATTAGAATCCATTTTTCAACGCGTGATTTGGAGTGGAAAGTTGATGTCGGCGGTGTCAGTACCAGTTTCTCACCTGCAGATATTCGGAGCGAATTTAAAAATGGGAAAGTAAATGTTTATCTGGAAAAAGAACCTTATATTGAATTTAAGGCGGTTGGTTTAAGTCTCGATCTTCAGTCATAAAGAGATTAAAGAAGGAGTCTTAGTATGAAACAAAAACTTGTTAAGATCAAATTTTCTTTAGGGATTCCGGGATTCGAAGCATATCAGGATTGGAATTTTATTCCGGAAGAAGATGCTCCGTTGGCGCAACTTATTTTCAGAGAAAACGAGTATATCGGATTTGTTTTAACGCGTCCGGAGAGCTATTTCCCAACCTACTTGGATGAAATTGAGTTTGATTCTGACAGCCGGAGAGTGCTTGAAATTCAGGAAGATACAAAACTTGAGGTTTGGAGTATCTTATGCATGGCCGACGATGTAATGAAAACGACAATTAATTTAAAAGCCCCCCTAGTTATCAATTTAGAAAAGCAAGTCGGCTATCAGTTAATATTGAATGAGGAAAAATATAATTCTAAGGAATTACTGTTTTCCCAGCAAGACCAAAAAACCCGTGAAGAAAGGGTGAAAGGTTAATGCTTGTTCTTTCGAGGAAAATCAATGAAAAGATTAAAATCAGTGAAGATATTGAAATAACCGTTGTCTCCATAGCCGGTGATGTTGTGCGCATCGGAATTGAAGCTCCTAAGGAAGTCAAAATACTCCGCAGTGAGGTTTATCAAGAAATCAGCCGGCAGAATCAGGCTGCTGCTGAAAACGGCAAGAATAAACTCAATGAATCAGCCATTAATGTGCTTCGTTCCAAAATGACCGAGTAGACAGACACGGGTAGGGTGGGGAATATTACAAGTGAAATTCTACAGGAAGTTGTTGTTTGCCCTTTTTCAATCTATGGAAGAGGCGCTTGCCTATCTTGAACAGAAGTCAAGAAATGGAGAGCCTGATCATAATGCAATGGCGATGATGGATAACATTATCCAGGCATTTTCGACCATTTTGGATCTTGAACAAACCAACAACATAAATTTGGATGATGTTTATAAAACTAAATTTTATGATTTATTAATTTTAATTCCGGAAAGCATCGATCATAAGGACATAGAGAGTTTTCAACACAATATCGCCTGTATTATCGAGGCTTTTTCGGCAATGAAACGTCACATGCAAAATCATAATATGTATAAATTGGTTTTGTATGGTCAGGATCAGGTCTTCTTGGAATTGATTAATTATGGTTTGGCGGAGGTTACCAGCTTCAATTCACTCTCCGCTTTCGACCCTCTGCAATGCGACTATTTGATTTTGTTGGAACAACTGGAGCCAGAACACGTTTCGCTTATGGACCGGAGCAAAATTTTTAATTTTGCAGCACATGCTAATTATAATATCGGATGGGAGTTCTATCAGTATTATTACAAATATCTGGATAGTAACAAGAATTTTGAAGGATTGATTACAGGGTTATCTTATCTGGAAAAGGGAATTTCGGAAAAACATTTAGATAAGGACTTTTTTAATTTTGCTGGGCCTGGTCAGGATTTGTTTTACGATTACCAGGTTTTTCAATATGTTTTACATCAGGAGGAGCAAGCAAGGTATCTGAAGTATGTGATCATCGGCTTAGCGTATTATAGTTTCCATTATGATATGAGCTTAAGTTCCCCCCGGGAAAGAACCAATTACTACTATCCGATATTTGGAGAATTTCATCACTATCCTAAGGCTGAGGTAATGAAAAGTTTTTATCATACCCATCTTGAAATCGGGACAGAGATCCTGGAGGATGATTATCTCCGGAAATACTTTGAATTAACAAAAGAACCCCTTCTGAACAAAGTTGCTGAGATCAGAAAGTATGAATTGGACAGCAGATTATTGTCCGGCGAACAGAAATTTGAAGTCAAACTCTCAGCCCGGAAAGAACTGACTAAATATTATCCCCTCACGGTAAAAGAGAATCAGCAAATCTTAAAACAGATGTTAGATTTAGCTGTCAAGTTTGAAATAAAACCTATTTTGCTGATTTGCCCTACAGCCAAAATTTATAGTGAGAACTTACCTCAGAAAGTTAAGGAAGAATTTTTGGGCATTATCTCTGATTTAAAAATTGATTATCAATTTCAGTTCCTCGATTTGTTTGATTCATCCTTATTTCAAGACTCTGATTTTTTTAACCCTTCGCACCTGAATGATCATGGAGCTATGAAACTTAGTAAGCTCTTGAATGAACTGATTGAATGGTAGCCGGCAGATGGAGGAGATAGAATGAAGCTTAGTATTTGTATGATGGTTAAAGATGAAGAACAAAATCTGGTCAGATGCCTGGAAAGTCTTAGGCCGCTAAGAAATCAATTGGAATCAGAACTCATTATCGTCGATACCGGTTCGACAGACAGTACGGTTGCCCTGGCCCAAACCTATACAGGCCGTATTTATTTTCATCCCTGGAATAATAACTTTTCGGAGATGAGAAATATCACCATCAGTTATGCCACCGGGGAATGGATCATGATTATGGATGCGGATGAAGAGCTGACAGATATAGCGGATATTCTATACTTTTTTAACAGAAAGGATCTGCAAGCCTCTTTCGGGGCCTGCACGTTTAATGTTATTAATACGCTCAGCTCCAATAAAGATGATGAGGCGGTCTTTGCATCTGCACGGTTGTTTAAAAATGATGGCATCTTTCACTATGAAGGAATCGTCCATAACCAAGCTAAATGGCAAGGTAAAACTCTTAAGTTTAATACTATAATAAATCATTACGGTTATGATAGTACGGATAAAGACTTGATGGAAAAAAAGTTTCAAAGAACTGCCAAGCTATTGCTGGAAGAGTTGAGTCAAAATCCAAATAACATTTATATCCGGTACCAGTTGGCTGTTTCCTATGCCATGCATAAGGACTTAGAAAAAGGCCTGGTGGAAATTAGAAAGGCCTATACTACGATTTTCGAACAAAACCTTGATCCCTGGACAACGATATACGTTTATGGCAGGTACGCGAGTTTGGCTTTAGCTTCTAAACAGTTCGAGGAAGTAGAAAAAATTTGTCTTGAGGGAATAAAAATTGAACCAGAATATATAGATTTATACTACATTTTAGCTCGCTTATATGAACTTCAGGGTAGATATAAGGTTGCAATTAAATATTTCGAAGAATATTTGGATTTACTAAATAAATTCGACAGCCTTACTTTGTCCAGAAATTATACGATTCAATTTTACTATATGGGTAAGTTTAACGATGCTAAGCTTAAGTTGGGTGAATTATATGTAAAAGTTAAAGATTATTCCGCTTCATTACAAATAATTACCCAGTTAATTGGCAAGGCCTCCGACCTGCCTTCTTGGATGGTTGAACAAGCGATTGATGTTTATATAGATGCTGCACTTACATCTCAAAAGTTTAAGAAGCTCATGGATTTATATTGCCAATTATCTGAACCAGAGCTGCGTAACTATTTCCTGAAAAAACTGGAGATTTCTAAGCAAACGCTATCAGAAGATGAACAAACAGTAATTATAACCATTTTCGCTCAAGGGGAAGAGTCCTATGCAAGCCTGAATCAAATCCGGATTGCTTTTCAGGAAAAAAGTTTGGCGGAGAAAGAACAACTAATCCAAGATTTGGCTAATATACTGGACTTTGATTCAGAACCGGAATTTTATGCTGACTTGCTTTTCTTTCTGATATTTCTCAACCAACCTTTGGCAGATATTCTAAGAAAGATTTCCAAGGAAAAATCCGATTTGCTCATAGCGTATCTCTATAAGACGCGGGAATCAGTACAAAGCCTCGTGATAAATTATGTTTTGACAATGTCTGACTTAGAAAATTTTTCTCAGCTGCGTCTAAGCCGGTTATTGCTCAAAAACACGCTGCTTTACGGGGAACTAGCGGATGGGGACTACAAACGTTTGTTGAAGATGTATATCCAGGTAGGATTGAAGTATGTGAAGCTTCTCTATAACGAAGTTTCCCTGGGAATCGATCTTTGGCCGGCTCTCGACAAGGAAGACAGATTTTTGCTCCAGTTGGCCCAGGCCGATGAAGAAAAAGTCAAGGGCAATTATCATAATGCCGTTAAGATTTTAAGAGCTTCTTTGAAGACTTCCCCAGAGTTTAACCAAGGGATTGATATTATAACGAAAGAGTTGCGGGTTTGTACCGATTCGGCAGCCAAGGAGTTTCAACAATATTCAAGGCAGGTCAAAGTAACGATTGAAAATCTTATAAATAATGAAGAATTGGATTCGGCAGCTTCTTTGCTGACTGAATTGGTGTGGATCATAGGAGAGGATTCAGAGCTGGTTTCTATGAAGGCTGTAGTTCTTATGAAAAAAGGGGAATTAAACGAGGCGGAAAAGCTTTTGCGATCCGCGTTAGGCAGTGATTCTGAAAACTTTGATCTTCTTTATAATTTGGCTTATACCTACGAACTTGAACAAAAAATTTCCAAGGCCTTGGGTTATTATAAGAAAGCAAGGCGGCACTGCCCGGACCAAACACTGGGGGCTGCGATAGAGGAGCATCTAGCGGATCTTAAGAAGAATCTGCTTTAAAGAAAGTTTTTATCTCAACTATTTTAGAAAAAAGATGAAAAAAGACAAAATGTGAAGGATGGAGGAGGAAAAAAAAGCAAACTTGGTATTATGACATTTATTTACCGAATTTAAGTATTAAGGATAGAAGATATTTCGACGATAAAAACAATAGAAGATCCTCTTGCCGGCAGAGGAATCAAAATGTACCACATGGATGTGGGCATAAGAAAAACATGGAGGGATAATCATGATTCTTAACACCAATATCGCGAGTATGAATACTCAGCGCAATCTGCAAACCACAAGCAATTCCATGCAGAAATCTCTGGAAAAATTGTCTTCGGGTTACAGGATTAACCGGGCAGCCGATGATGCAGCAGGTTTAGCTATTTCGGAAACCATGAAAGCCCAGATTAACGGACTCAATCAAGCTAAGAGAAATGCCCAAGACGGGATCTCACTTATTCAGACTGCTGAAGGTGCGCTGAATGAGACGCATTCAATTCTCCAGAGACTAAATGAACTGGCGACCCAAGCATCTAACGGAACCTATGCCTCAGGCGATTTATCTAATATTCAGAAAGAAGTAACTTCTTTACTTGGTGAAGTCAGCCATATTGCTACAAGCACAAAATTTAACGGCAAATCTTTACTTAGTGTGGCTGGTACGGCTACACTTCAAATCGGTACTACAGCAACTGACACAATGGTAGTTAGTCTCACATCGGCTACGTCTACTACTTTAGCAATTAATGCTATTTCTTTGAGTACAATGGCTAGTGCCAGTGCTGCCCTTTCTACTCTCAGCGATGCTATTGGAACAGTCTCTACCAACAGAGCGTCACTTGGTGCGTATCAGAACCGTTTGGAACATACCATCAATAACCTTGGCACCACTTCGGAAAACCTTAATGCCGCCAACTCTCGTATCCGTGATGTGGATATGGCTGCGGAGATGTCGGAATTCACCAAAAATCAGGTTCTCAATCAGGCCGGGGTGGCGATGCTGGCCCAGGCTAACCAGGCGCCTCAAACCATTCTTAAATTATTGGGTTGATTCCTGTCTTCGATTCTTGCAAGCCGGTCGGCATTCTGCCGGTCGGCTTCAATTTTAAATTAGATTGTAATAATATGATTTAAACGAAAGAATCAAAGGAGGGTAAGGTGATGATTGGTCAGATTCCGCCAACCAACCAACAGACTCCGGTTCTGCCTGTTGATGCCTTTCCAGGCCAAAAGTTGGAAGGTTCAAAGGATACACCCCGTCCAGTAGTTGACCGTAAAGATCAAACGCCTTCAGCCAGAGAGGAAGTTCCGCGGGAAGAGGTCGAAAAGGCTGCGGACAAACTGAACCGTCTGATGGGACTGATAGAAAAGCGGTTGCAGTTTTCCATTCATGAAAAGAGTAACCGGGTGATGGTTAAAGTGATTGACCAGGTAACCGGAGAAGTGCTTGATGAAATACCGCCGAAGAAAGTCTTGGATATGTTGAGTTCTCTGACGGATATGATCGGGATCTTTGTGGATAAAAAAGTTTAGAAAGGAGGGACGAAATATGTCTGTTTCCGGTTTAAACTTATCAGGTCTTTCAGGTTATGATTTTTCAGCAGTGATTCAAGCTATGGTTGATGCTTACAAACTGCCTGAAAATCAGATGTTTAATAAGGTAAGCACCCTAACGACCGAGAAGTCTGCCTGGCAGGATATTAACACCAGACTTTCGGCTGTAGATACCGCTCTGACAAAATTGAAAGATTCTCAAATATGGACGAAGACGACGGCAACGACTGCCTCCACAAACAGTTATTTTAGTGTTACGGGTTCCGGTTCCGGCGTGCAGGGGAACTACATCGTCAATGTAAGCAAGATCGCCCAGTCCGAGACGGATGTGAGTAAAGAACTTACGGATTCTTCTCTGACGACGGCCATGAATACCGCCTTGGGAACCGGCTATGCCGATAACGGTACCGCATCGAACTGGGATTTTACCCTGACTGTCAACGGTCAGGCGGAAAATATCCATGTTGTAAAAAGTGATTCGGCCGGAAGTGCTCCGACGCTGCAAGATGTTGTGAATTCGATCAACGGCGCTGGTGCCGGAGTAAAGGCAAACTTAGTTCAATCAAGCATGGGCAATTACCGCATTGATTTCAATTCCAGCCAAACGGGGACAGCGAACAGCATTACCTTTGGGGATCCAAATTCTTTTTTGCAAACGATTGGGGTTCTGAATGACAGCGGTACGGTAAGCGATTATACGGCGACGGGTCTTTCGGATCCATCCCTTGGCGGGAAGATACAGGGTGCGCAGGATGCTATTTTAACTGTCAACGGACTGTCCATTACCAGTGCATCCAACACTGTTTCCGGCGCAATTTCCGGCGCAACCTTAACCTTAAATGCACCGGGACAAGCTACGGTCACGGTCAGCTCCGACACCACGGCTGTCCAAAGTGCCGTTCAGGCTTTTGTTGATGCCTATAATTCCGCTCAGCAAACAATCAATAGTTATCTTTCCTATGATTCGAGTACTCAAAAAGCCGGAGCGTTATTGGGTGATTCGACACTGCAATCCATCCAGGCTTCCTTAAGGCAAAAAGCAGGTTCGGTCCTTAGTAATCCCGGCAATTACACTTTATTGAGTGATATTGGGGTTTCTACTTCAGGTAAAAGTTCTGATCTGACTTTGGATGCAACAAAGTTTACCAGTGCGCTGGCGGCGGATCCCCAAAGTGTTGCCAACCTCTTCGGCGCTTCTTATTCAGGCATAACACCGGCCGATAATGAGGGATTAGCCAATTTGTTGGGGAATTATCTGGACCCCCTCACCAAATATGGCGGGACACTTGCCAGCACGACCTCAAGTTTGGACAACGAAATTAAGGATTTGAATGACCGGATTACTCAATTTGAACAGAGGGCGGCCGATTATGAGGAAAATTTAAAGGTGAAGTTTTCCAAGCTGGAGGCAAGCTTATCCGCTATGAATTCCCAGTCTAGCTGGCTTACCGCGCAAACAACTGCTTTATTCAGCAGTTCGAAATCATCATAATATTGCCCATCAACAGGAACTGCTGACTGGATGCTAAGGGAAGCTGATAATAAATCGTTGCTTTTCCCATCAATCAGAATTTTTTGCAGATCCGGCTTCCCTGTATTATTTTATGGACGAGTAAATTCCAACTGAAAAGTAATAGGAGTGACAGTCATGATGAATAAGTTTCCTGATTCCCAGGTATATGGCAATCCTCAGAAGGCCTATCAACAGACGGCTATCCAGGCGGCTCCGCCTGAAAAATTGTTGATTATGCTGTATTCGGCTGTGATAAAATATTTGCATCAAGGAAAATTGGCGATTCAGGAAAAGCAATATGATCTAGCCAATAATAGTCTGTGTAAGGTCCAGGATATCATTACAGAGTTAAATTATTCTTTAAATATGGAAAAAGGCGGCCAGATTGCCACAAACCTGCGCAGCCTGTATGATTTTTATGACGGCGAGGTTGTTAAAGCAAATCTAAAAAAAGATCATTCCTATTTACTGCCGGTTATTGAGTTTTTTGAAACTTTTCGGGATATATGGATTGAGGCTGCCAGGATCGTCCGGATGGGAGCCAAATAATGGTTGAAGAGTTAATCCAAAATCTTATGGAAGCCTATAAAGCCGACCTTGAGGATTATAGCCGGCTTGGGGAAAAGATGAGAAACTTCCAAAGATTCTTGGAGGAAAAAGATGAACAACTGAATGATGAAAAGCTGAAGGCTCAAAACCTTGAAAAAGAATTAGAAGGGTTTTGGGAATTTCACAAAGAATGTTTTGAGGTTTTGCAGCAAAGGTCTGGGCAGTCAATTGAACTGCAGACGGCTGTTTGTTCTGAGATCGGAGATTCAGCCTTTAAGGTTTCCCGTCTGAAACAATATCTTCCCGAAAAAACGTTTAACGAATTTTCAAGGCTTACCATAGCTTTACAGAATCAAATGCAGGAGATACTTGGTCTGGACGAAATGATTATCCCCAAACTCAACCTTGAGTTGAATGCTATAAAGTTAGAACTCAACCGCCTCCAGAATGCCAGAATAATTAAGAATACATATGATCATAGAGACCGGAGGGAAGCCCGTTTTATTGACAAGAAAAAATAGTTAAAAAAAATTACTCAGAATGAGTTTTTTTTTAACTATTTTTTTGGTTGTTTGAGGTAATATTTTTTTCAGTCCTATTTAATATAGGACTGAAATACTATAGAATTATAGGAAAATAGTAGTGAAATTATTGGAGGCTTGGATAATTTGGAGGATATTAACAATAAACGGCGAATTTTGTTTTTTAAAGTTTTTTTTAGTACTTTCCAAAATATTCAAGTACCGGTAAGAATTAAATATGTTAGGAGTGCTGAAAATGAGCCAGGATGATAACGGAAATAAGGGGATTGATCTTGACGACTTTTTGGAGTTTTACTTACTCGATTCCCAAGAGCAGGTTGAGAAACTTGGCTCCGGTCTTCTGCAGTTAGAAAGAGACAGTGATAATATCTCACTTGTCAACGATTTATTTCGAAGTGCTCATAGTTTAAAAGGGGCTTCAGGAACCATGGGTTTTACGCCGATTGTCGAACTTACGCATGCTGCGGAAGATTTACTCGATAAATTAAGACAGGGAAAGATGATGGTAACCAATGAGATTATTGATGTTCTTCTGGCTGTGACCGATAGACTCAAATTGATGTTGGCACAGGTCGAAAAGCGCATAGTTCTCTCTTTGGAATACTCTGATTTGGCCTCCCAAATGAAAACATTAGCTGAGACAGGTGCATTGGCTGAAAGAAGGTTTTCGCCACCAAAAAAGCAGGAGGCTAAGAAAGAAGCGGATGCTGCCCAAATTGATTTTTCCTTAACTTCCGCTGAATGTCAGGTTGTAAGCGATGCCCTGCTTGTTGGCAAGACAGTTTACCAAATAGATGTGATTCTGGCTTCCGAAGCTTTAATGAAAGCCGTACGAGCCGTTATGGTCATTCAAAGACTTGAGGCCTTGGGAACTGTGGTGAAGGTTCTTCCTTCGATTGAGGAGATTGAAGCTGAGAACGAACAAAGATTCAGCCTTTTATTCGTTACAACTGAACGCCCCGAAGAAATAAGAGCAGATGTTCTGGAAGTTTCAGAAATTTTAAATGCAAAAATAACCCATTATTCGTTATCGGAGTCCCCGGCTTATCAAGGAAAGGTAAAAGAAGAAAGTCTGGATAACCCGAAAGAAGTTGAGAACACTCAGCTTCAACAAAGGGCGGAGAACCAGGTACATACGATTCGCGTGGATACAGCCAGAATGGACAACTTAATCAACTTGGTTGGAGAAATGGTTATTACAAGAACCCGACTGGTCAAGATCGGCAATGATTTGAAGGACCAAAATCAGGGTGATGCACTTGTGAATAGTTTAAATGATGCCAATGGCTACCTCGGACGCTTAATGAGCAATCTGCAGGAAAGTGTTATGAGATTGCGTATGGTTCCCATGGGGACTGTTTTTAGCCGTTATCCCCGCTTGGTGAGGGACTTTTGCCGGAAAAGCGGAAAAAAAATAGAACTGGTGATTAAGGGTGAGGAAACAGAACTTGACAAAACAGTTATTGAGATGATCGGTGACCCGCTAACCCATATCATTCGCAATTGCGTCGATCATGGGATAGAGACACCTGAACAAAGGCTTGAGGCCGGCAAAAAAGAAACCGGTACAATTACCCTTGATGCTTTTCATGAGGGAAATCATATAGCCATCATCGTTTCCGATGACGGAGCGGGGCTTGATATTGAAAAAATATACAAAATAGCCCTGGAAAAAGGATTGATTGGCGAGAGGGAGGAATTGTCCCAGAGGGAGATTGCTAATCTTATTTTCCTGCCGGGATTCAGTACGGCTGATAAGGTAACGGATATTTCCGGCCGGGGAGTCGGGATGGATGTAGTTAAAAAAGCCTTAAACAGTCTTGGAGGTTTAATCGATATAAAGACTAAAAAGGGTGAAGGGATATCCTTTATTATTCGGCTGCCGCTGACTTTAGCTATTATCCAGGCGCTGCTGGTCGCAGCCGGGGAAGAAATCTATGCTCTGCCGTTGTCGTCTGTTGTTGAGACACTCCTGGTTGATAACAGTGAGATCAAGACGGTTGGCGGTTTAGCTATGATCCAGCTTAGAGGTAATACCTTGCCACTGATCTCCTTAAGACAAAAATTCGATTTACCAAACAGCGATAGAAAAGCTGATGAGGTTTACGTTGTCGTTGTAGGGCTTGGGGATAAAAACATTGGGCTTATCGTAGATGAATTGCATGGCCAGCAGGAGATCGTTATTAAGTCCCTCGGGGATTGTCTGAACGGTTTGCCTGGGATTGCCGGGGCTACTATCCTTGGTGATGGTAAAGTAACCCTTATTCTTGATATTGGTTCGCTTATTCAGGATATTTTAATAAATCGTTAAAAAAGTTTAATTAAAAATTAACATATCTATTTTATAATAAGGGGGTATAGTTTATGGCTGAAGATCAAATGGTTACATTTTCATTAGCTTCGGAAGAATTCGGTATTGATATTATGAAGGTACAGGAAATTATTCGTATCCCCCCAATTACCAGAGTGCCTAAGGCCAGGGATTTCATTGAGGGCGTAATAAACCTTCGGGGTAATGTTATTCCTGTAGTTAATCTCAGAGTGCGCTTTGGGATGCCTTTAGAAAAAGAAACAGATCTTAGCAGAATCGTTGTCCTTCAGATTAATGGAAAGGTTTTTGGAATCAGAGTTGATGGGGTAACAGAAGTGTTGCGACTTAATAGCGAATCGATTGAACCCCCGCCGCCGATAGCACTTGGAATGGATGCTAATTTCATCCGTGGGGTTGGTAAGATAGGAGAGAGATTGCTGATTCTTCTTAAACCCGACCAGCTGATGGACGGAGATGTAATAAATGAGCAGACCGCCTAGACAGATAAGAGTTTTGATCGTTGACGATTCTCCTTTCATTCGGATGTCTTTAAAAAAGATACTTTCCCTCGATCCGGAAATTGTTGTTGCCGATATTGCCCGGGATGGACGAGAAGGAGTAATGAAGGTTCAAGCACTCAAGCCGGATGTTGTAACCATGGATGTTGAAATGCCTGTAATGAATGGGATTCAGGCGTTGGAAGAAATCATGCGTTGGCAGCCTACTCCGGTCATTGTTCTGAGTGCAGTTACTATCGACGGCGCTAAATTAACAATGAAGGCTTTTGATTTAGGCGCTGTCGAAGTAGTAGCAAAACCGTCAGGCCAAGAAGGAAATGACTTAACAACTTTAGCCCAAGATTTAATTCTTAAGGTTAAAAGCGTAGCGGGAAGTAATTTATCACTATTAAGCAAAAGGGAATCAGCTTTACAATCAACCAGCACCAGTAAAATTAGAAGGTTCGAATCGCCTGGAACTATTCCCCGCAACAGGATAGAAATAGTGGCAATAGGTGTTTCCACCGGCGGGCCCAGTGCGCTGCAGACGGTTTTAACTCAACTTCCCAAAGATTTTCCTGTTCCGGTGATGGTTGCCCAACATATGCCTGCTGGGTTTACTGCATCTTTAGCTGCTAGATTAAATAGCCTTTGTCAAGTGAGCGTCAAAGAAGTTGAGGACGGAGAAACTTTAAAAGCAGGGACAGTCTATATTGGGCAAGCGGGCAAACAATATCAGCTCAAGAAAAGTGGATACGGCTTTGTGGCCCATATCGGGGTCGATACGCCAATTGCCACATTATATAAACCATCCGTGGACATCATGTTCATGTCTTTAGCCAAAGAAGCCGGAGCAGGGGTACTGGGAGTGGTCATGACCGGCATGGGTAACGATGGGCTGCATGGGCTGAAAGAGCTTAAAGCTCAAGGAGCTTTTGCAATTGCCGAATCGGAAAAAACCTGTGTTGTTTACGGGATGCCCCGCGCCGTTATTGAAGCGGGGTTAGCTGATAGAATCGAGTTGCTTCAGGATATCGGGAAGACAATCACGGAATGTGTAAAAAGGAGGTAGTTTTATGGGTTTATTTACGGGTATGAATATTAGCTCATCGGCTCTAACAGCCCAAAAATTACGGCTTGACCTTATAGCCAATAACGTCGCAAATATCAACACCACCAATACCGGGAAAACTACCAGTAGTGGAAATCCAATTCCTTATAGCCGGGAGCTTGCTGTCTTCTCTGTCCGTTCTCCTGAAACAAGTTTCGCTTCTTTGTTCCAGGGCGCGCAACAGGAGTTAAGCAGCGAGGGTGTTCAAGTGACCAATGTGATTGAGGGTGGCACTCCATTTCGTTTGGAATATGACCCTAACTCGCCTGATGCCGCGAAGGTTGCCGAACAAGGAATCCCTGTAGGCTATGTCCGTTATCCTAATGTTACCCTTGTCGAAGAAATGACCGACATGATTTCGGCTTCAAGATCGTATGAGGCTAACGTAACGGTGCTTAATGCCAGTAAGACAATGGCATCAAAGGCACTGGAAATCGGAAAGGGGTAATAAAAAATGAGTAATCCAATTGTCCCGCTAGCCTCCATAGCACCCCTTGCTCCTTTAGGAAATATAGAAAAGGCGAAGGCAGCAAATCTTGGAGAGGGGACCGACTTTTCTTCCTTTCTTAAAGAAGCTTTGAACGGGCTCGATAAGACCCAACAAGAAGCAGATCAGGCCGCGGTTGCTTTAGTAACTGGTCAGACCGATGATTTCCATACCCCGATCATTGCTATGGAAAAGGCCAATTTAGCTTTGGGTTTGGCGGTAGATGTACGTAACAAGGTTCTGGATGCTTATCATGAAATAATGCGGATGCAAATATAACTTCCCGGGGGGAGAACTAGTTGAATTTTTCCTTAGCTGAAATAATCAATTCCTTACAAAATTTCTGGAAGAAACTGACTCACCCGCAGAAGGTACTTTTAGTGGTGATGCCGCTCATTGTTGCCATTACTCTTCTGACCCTTATTTTTTGGGCCAGCCGCCCCCAATATGTGGATCTGTTTACCAAATTGCAGACTAATCAGGCCGGAGCTATCACTGCGAAACTTAAGGAATTAAAAGTAACTTATCAATTGGCGGATAACGGTGCAACTATTCAAGTTCCGCAAAAAGATGTTTCCGAAGTCAGGCTTGAATTGGCAAATGCCGGGTTACCTGCCCAGAGCACTTTTAGTTTTGACTATCTTAATCAGACCAGAATCGGAGAAACGGAAGCCGACCGCAGGCTTAGGTATATTCTTGGCTTACAGAATGAATTGGAACAAACAATAGGGACGATGGATGGAATAGAATATGCGAGGGTTCATATCGTTATGCCCGAGCAATCTTTATTTTCCGATCAACAGAAAGATACAACTGCTGCGGTTACAGTTAAAAGAAAGTACGGTCCGGAGTTGAGCGAGAGTCAAGTTAGAGCGGTTGCTAATCTCTTAGCTTACTCCGTAGAAGGATTAACTACGGATAAGGTTACGATAGCCGATACCGACGGTAATGTTTTATCTGACGTACTTGGCAGCAGCGGTTCCCCGCAAAAGTTAACAGCCAACCAACTTCAGGTTCAACAGGCCGTGGAGAACAATCTTCTGAAGTCGGTACAATCGATGCTCGATAAAGTATTCGGTGCAGGAACGACAATTGTTAGAGTAAGCGCGGCTCTTGATTTTAATCAAAAAAAGATCACCAGTCAAACAAATGTGGACGGAGCAGTCACCAGCCGCCAGCAAACTACTGAAAAAAGCAGCAATACATCGGCAAACGGCGGTGTTCCAGGTACGACAACAAATGTTCCCGGATATCCTGTTACCAGCCAAAACGGTACTACATCCACCTCAGAGAAAACAAGCACCTCGGAGGCCTTTCAACCGAGTGTCACTCAGCAGGAAACCATAGTAAGTCCTGGTCAGATTAAACGTCTTACTGTTTCCGTTTTAGCTGATTCCGACAGTATTACCCAGCAACAACTCACTGATATTAACGGGATTGTATCTTCGGCTATTGGGAGCGATACAAACCGCGGGGACCTGGTTCAAGTCGCAAGATTGCCGTTTAACAAAACCACACAGCTCGAAGAAAAAGCAGCCATGGAAGAAGCGGCACGTAAGGAACAGCTGTTGTTTTACGGTCAAATTGGAGTAGGTGTTTTGGCAGCGATTATTGCTCTTGTTTTTCTCTTAAGATTTGGATCAAAAAAGAAAAACCGTTTAGAAGGGATAGATATTTCGGTGGCACAGAAACTGGTTACACTTGAAGAGGCTGAACAGATCTTAGCTTCACAGTTAGAAGCTGAACGAGTTGCGGATCTGAAACTTGCCCGTAAGAAAGTAAAGTCTTCGGATGAAATCGAAAAAGAAAAAGTTCGCCAAGAAGTCGAAAAATACGCTAAACAAAATCCCGATGACGTTGCGAGACTGGTCAAAACCTGGTTGACAGAGGAGTAGTAAGCATGGCTGAAATGTTAAAGGGATTAGGGTTAAAGGGACTACAGAAAGCAGCAGTCTTATTTATCAGCCTTGGACCGGAAAGGTCGGCTGAAGTTATTAAATATCTCTCTGAACCGGAGATTGAGCAGCTAACTCTAGAAATGGCCAATCTGCGTAAGGTGTCCGAGGAACAAAGAGATTCTGTAATTGATGAATTTCATAAGATGTGTCTGGCCAGTAACTATATAGCCCAAGGCGGTATTGAATATGCCAGAGAAGTATTGGAAAGAGCGCTAGGGGAAAGTAGGGCTTTTGATATTATAGGCCGTTTATCTTCTTCTTTAAAAATGAGGCCTTTTGATATTGTCCGCCGCACCGATCCCAAGCAGTTATTTTCTTTTATACAAGGGGAACATCCTCAGACGATTGCTCTTATCATGACTCATCTTCCTTCGGATAAATCGGCGACACTTTTAGCCAGTTTGCCTCAAGAAATTCAAGCAGAGGTGACCAAAAGAATTGCTTTAATGGGAAGAACCAGTCCGGAAATTCTTCAAGAGATAGAAAAAGTCCTAGAAAATAAAATATCTAACCTTGTTCCCACTGACTTTACAGCTTCGGGTGGAATGCAGACGGTTGTCGATATATTGAACAGAACCGATCCTGGAACCTTGAAAGTTGTTATGGATGCCCTCGATATGGACGATCCTGATCTTGCGGAACAGATTAAAAGGCAGATGTTTGTCTTTGAAGATATTGTTGTTCTTGATAACCGCGGAATCCAGCTTGTACTGCGTGAAATTGAAACCAAAGATCTGGCTTTAGCTCTGAAAGGAACGAATGAAGAAGTATCCAATAAAATTCTCGAAAATATGTCGAGCAGGGCAGCCTCCATGTTGAAAGAAGATATGCAGTTCATGGGCCCAGTCAGATTGCGCGAGGTGGAAGAAGCACAGCAGAAGATTGTTAAAGTCATTCGCAAATTGGAAGAAGCAGGGGCTATAATTCTAGCCAGGGGTGGTGCTGATGAAATTATCTACTAGAACTTCGATTATCAAAAATACTGTAGTTGAGATTATCTCTCCCAGGTTATTGGAATCCCCCCGATTGGAGAATGAATATCTAAAGAAAGGTTATATCGGAAAAGTTACGGAATTGCCTGAGTTTCATGTTGCTGAAGAGAGAGAGGTTCAAGCCCGAATTGAAGCTGATAATATTATTGCTGAAGCAAGAAAGAAAGCTGAAGAAATACTGCAGTCTGCGTTACAAGAAAATGAAATCATCAGAAATGATTTAAAGGAAGATGTTAGAAACGAAATTCTTCCGCTTGCTCAAGCCGAGGGCTATGCTAAGGGTCTGGCGGAAGCACAGGGGGAAGCAGACAGGATTAGGGAGCAGTCGAAAGCATACCTGGAATTGGCGCAAACAGCATTAGTAGATGAGTTTCATAAAGTCGACAGGGAATTGATCGGCCTTTGTCTAAAGATCTGCGAGAAAGTACTGCACACTGCTTTGCATGTTAACCCGGAGAAACTGTTAAATGTCATTAGAAAGCTAACCTTAATGCCTCAGGAAAAAGAGGGAATCAGGATTCATTTATCAAGCAGGGACTGGGAATGGTACAAGGTACTGCCGGTGGAAGATAAACCCCCTTATCCTGTGATTATTGATGAATCACTAAGAGCGGGCGATACTTTTATAGAATGCTCCGAAGGTGAATTTGATGCTAGAATCGATTCACAATTGGAAAAAATGGGTGATTATTTGGTAGAGGAGTTTCAGTATGCAAGACTGGACGGCTTTAGCGAAGAAGATTGATTTATTTGAGCCTGTTTCAGCGCAAGGGTTAGTATCCAGGATAGCCGGCCTTATGGTGGAGGCAGACGGCCCGAGGGTAAGTGTCGGTAGATACTGCCGGATATTATCTTCGCACTCCGACGGAATCCCCGCTGAAGTTGTCGGTTTCAGAGGTCCCAAGACCTTGCTTATGCCGTTGGGAGACCTCGAAGGAGTTGGTCCTGGGGATAGAGTTATTCCTCAGAGAGAAAAGCTTACGGTCAAGGTTGGTCCTGCTCTCTTGGGAAGGGTTCTTGATGGACTTGGGCAGCCGCTTGATGGCAGAACCTTAGTCACAGACAAAGCTTACCCTCTGCACAATAATCCGCCGAGCGCGCTGCTCCGGCCGCGGATCAGAGAACCGCTGAATATGGGAGTAAGAGCAATTGACGGCTTGCTGACATTGGGAAGGGGTCAAAGAATGGGTATTTTTGCAGGTTCAGGAGTGGGTAAAAGTACCCTTCTTGGTATGATAGCCAGAAATACCGAAGCCGACGTTAACGTCATTGCTTTAGTAGGAGAAAGGGGACGGGAACTACGCGATTTTATGGAAAAAGACTTGGGCGAAGAAGGATTTTCCCATTCCGTAATTGTCGTTGCTACATCCGACCAGCCTGCCCTTGTAAGATTTAAAGCCGCTTTTACAGCGACGGCTATCGCCGAATATTTCAGAGACGAAGGTAAAAATGTGCTTTTTATGATGGATTCTGTCACTAGGTTTGCCATGGCCCAGAGAGAAATAGGACTAACTGTTGGAGAGCCTCCCGCTACCAGAGGATATCCTCCTTCCGTCTTCGCTTTATTGCCTAAACTATTAGAGAGAGTCGGGATGTCCGAGAAGGGTAGTATTACCGGTATTTATAGTGTACTGGTCGATGGAGATGATCATAATGAGCCTATCGCTGATGCTGTAAGAGGGATCTTGGATGGACATGTTGTTCTTTCCAGGGAATTAGCATCCAAAAATCATTATCCATCGATAGATATTTTACAGTCCGTCAGCAGATTGATGAGTGACGTGGCTGATCCTCAAATCAAGGCTATGGCAGGAAATATCCGTGAACATTTAGCTGTTTATTACGATGCCAAGGATTTGATCGATATCGGAGCATATGTTAAGGGCAGCAATCTTAAAATAGATCAAGCTGTTAGCCACATTGACAGAATACAAGAATTCCTTTGCCAAAAGGTTAATGAAGAGTTTACTTTTTCGGAAATGAAGGAAGCAATGAAAAAAATTTTCCAAGAGGAAGATAATTAATGTCTTTCAAGTTTCGTTTGGAGACCAGCTTGAATTTAGCTGACCAGGAATTGAAAATAGCTCAGGGTTTACTGGCTCAGGAAACGAGAATACTGTTAAATGTCTCTGAGCTAAGAGACAGCCAGTCTCGCCTTCTGACAAGAGCATTGGAAGGACAAAAAAGGGCCTGTCTGGAAGAACCTGTAAATATAAGCATCTGGCAAAAATATGCTGGAGAACAAAACGAAAAACTTTTAAAATTGCAAAAAGAAGTAGAAAAACAGCAAAAAATTGTTGCTGATTACAGGGAAAAGCTCCGAGAATGCCGAATCAAAGTGGAGAAATATAAAAGACTCAAAGGAAAAAAAATGAAGCTGTATTCCATACTAGAATTAAAAAAAGAACAGAAGGCAATTGATGAGATAGCTCAAAGCCGAACGGGCTGGAGACGATAATAACTGTATCCCGAAGACAGGAGGCTTAGCTGTGATTTATGTAACCAGACTGAATAACAAGCAATTTACGATAAATTCTGATTTGATCGAGACTTTGGAGGCTACGCCGGATACAGTGATAACACTGACCAATGAGAAAAAGTATGTAGTTAAGGAGCCCATTGAAGAAATTATGGAACGCATTGCAGCCTTCCGCCGGTGTTGTCATCCAGAATACATAGGAGGAAAATTTGTAGATGAAAATAGCCTTTAGTAAGAAAATTTTAGTATTCTTAGTTATTTTTCTAGTTGGCGCCGGAGCAGGGGTGGGAGGAACATTTCTGAAAGCCAAAATTTTTCCAGTAAACAATGATAAAACGGCGTCATCAAAAAAGGCAGCGGAGGAAATAGGACCCTTTATAGAACTTAAGGAATTTATCGTTAATCTTGAAGGGGGAGGAATGATTAGAACCGAAATTACTCTTGAAGGAGTCGATAAAAAATCGGAGGGAAAAATTACTGCCAAAGAAATATTTCTGCGTGACCGTATTATTTCCGTGCTAGGTTCTAAAGGGATTGATGATATCCGCGACCCTCAAGGACGGGAGAATTTAAAAAAAGAACTCGTTACAGAGTTAAATAAAGTATGTGAAGATAAAATAAAAGACGTATTATTTAAGAGTTTTATCTATTCAATTTAGGCATTAGGTTCGCAAAGGAGGGATTTGATGGATGGGTGAAGTATTATCACAGGCGGAAATAGATGCTTTACTTAATGCCATATCTGATGGATCGGTTGATGAAGAGACAATTAAAATGTCCAGCCCTCAAAAAATCAAAGTCTATGATTTTAAAAGACCTAATAAATTTTCGAAAGGACAACTTAACTCTTTATCTAATATTCACGAAAATTTCTGCCGCGCTTTAGCCACGTTTCTGGCGGGGAACATGCATACGGCTGTAGATGCCAAAGTACTTTCGACGGAACAAGTTACCTATGACGAATTTACCCGTTCCTTACCTTATCCTACAATTCTTGGTATCTTCAGCATGGTTCCCTTGGAAGGAAATGCCCTCCTGGAATTAAGTCCTTCGCTTGCCTTTATGATGGTGGACAGGCTGCTTGGGGGACAAGGAATGGAACCTGCTAAAAATCGCGATTTGACAGAAATAGAGAGAAAAATTATTGTCAGCAGATTAGGTAAGATTATAAAATTGATTGGCGAAGCTTGGACAGAAATCTTTAAAGTTGATTCCCAACTGGTTGATATGGAGACAAATTCTCAATTTACTCAAATTGTGGCACCAAACGAAATGGTTGTGGTGGTCACGATGGAGGTAAAAATTGCAGGGCAATCCGGTATGATTAATATTTGTCTGCCTTATATTGTGATGAAACCAATCTTAGAAAAATTAAACAATTTGTTACTCTTTTCATCAGGAGGAAAAAGTATCTCTCTAGAGGAAAAAGAACTAATAAAGAAAAAAATTGAGCGGGCAAAAGTACCGATGAAAGTTACCATCGGCAGAGCACAAATTACAGTTCAAGATCTTATTCAGTTGGAACAGGGTGATGTTATCCAGTTAAATCAACCGATAAAAGACTCCTTAGCCGTTTATGTCGGGGATTTTATGAAATTTAAAGGTGTTCCGGGTTTGTTTGGGAGTAAGATGGCAGTGAGGATAACAGATGTATTAACGAAAGGGGGGGATGATGATGGCTAACGGAATGCTGTCTCAGGAAGAAATTAATGCTTTGCTATCAGGGTCAATGGACGCAGATGTACCTGATACCAACGACTTTTCTTTGCAAAAAAATGATATTTATCTTACAGCAATGGAAAAAGACACGTTAGGTGAGATAGCTAATATTTCTATGGGAACAGCAGCTACTACTTTATCTCAATTGGTTGGGAGAAGAGTAGAAATAACAACGCCTACGGTTGACGAAACTACAGCCAAAGGAATATTTGAAGATTATCCGGTGCCCCATATATTGGTTAATGTTCAATATAAAAAAGGTATTGAAGGATCGAATATGTTGGTTCTCTCCCGGGAAGACGGTTCGGTCATTGTTGATTTGATGATGGGCGGAACCGGAAAAGTACAGTCGGATGGACTTACGGAGATGCAGATAAGTGGTATTTCAGAGGCTATGAACCAAATGATGGGGTCAGCAGCTACATCAATGTCTACGATGTTTAAATCTGTGGTTGATATTACACCTCCTGAGGTTATTGTTACAGAGTTTGATGAAGAAATATCTCAGATAAATAAGAAATTGAATTCCGACGAACCTTTGATCAGAGTATCTTTCAGGCTTATTATCGAAGGTATTATTGATAGCATACTCCTTCAAGTATTGCCGATGTCCGTTGCAAAGGGTATGGCTTCCAAACTGATCGGACAGACGGCCGGGACTTTATCCCCGCCTGATTCATACCATCAGTTACGTCAACAAGCGCCTCCCGCACCACCGGAATTAAGCTGGGAACCCCCAAAGGATACGTATATGGCTCCGATGCCCGGTTCAAACCAAGCGAGCAATTTTCTTAATAAAACACACTCGACTTTTGTTGAGCCGGCTCAGTTTTCGCAATTATCCCCTGGTGGCGCCCAGACTTTGCCAAGCAATTTAGGATTAATATTTGATGTTCCGCTCCAGGTAAATGTCGAACTGGGAAAAGCAACCAAGACAATTAAAGACATTCTGGAATTAGGACCTGGTTCGGTCGTCGAATTAGACCGTTTGGCCGGAGAACCCGTAGACATGTTTGTTAACGGCAAGCTAATCGCTAAGTGCGAGGTAGTTGTTATCAATGAGACTTTTGGAATTCGTATTACTGAGATAGTTAACCCCAATGAGAGAATAGATACTTTAAACTAATTGAATTAGGGAGGAAGAAATAAGTGGGTAATAGTGTAATGCTTGTAGATGATGCAGCCTTTATGAGAATGATGCTTAAAGACATACTTACGAATAATGGATACCAGGTTATCGGGGAAGCAGAAAATGGTGCGGTTGCGGTAGAAAAATATATGGAATTAAAACCAGACATTACCGTTATGGATATTACAATGCCTGAAATGGATGGTCTGCAAGCGGTAAAAGAAATTAGGATCAAAGATCCCCAGGCAAGGGTTATTATGTGCAGTGCGATGGGGCAGCAGGCGATGGTAATTGAAGCAATCCAATCGGGGGCCAAAGACTTTATCGTCAAACCTTTCCAGGCCGAAAGGGTTATCGAAGCGATTTCTAAGGCTTTGAAATAAGATGTCAAACAGCATTGAGGGTCAGCCTTGGAATCCAAATATTACGACTCCTGCTGCTGCCGAACCATTTTCCTGGGCCGGGCTTATTGGTATGATTATTGTTTTTTTAATTATTCTTTTAGTTGTACTTTGGATGATTAAAAGAATTAACCGTTTTTCTATCCGCAATATTCAATCTCCTTGGGTAAGAGTCTTGGACCGGCAGGTTTTACAAGGGCAGCAATACTTATACCTTGTGGAGATAGCAGGGAAAATTCAAGTTCTGGGTGGGACAGATCATCACATAACGAAGGTGGCGGAAATTAACGATCCCGAGGTAGCTGCGGAAATTTTAGAGGAAATAGCCCAGCATCCGCAGGAAAAAATGGATAAGTTTATGTCCGGAATCTGGAGAAAAGTTAAGAAAAAGAACAAAAAAGATACATTTTCAGCCGAACTTGAGCAGTTGCTTGAGGAGGAAAAAAATGAATATTTCTCTTGACTTAGGACAGGGCGGTACAGCCGTTCAACTATTATTGCTTTTAACAGTTCTTTCCTTAGCCCCGGCTATTTTGGTTTTAATGACATCTTTT
This sequence comes from Peptococcaceae bacterium UBA6116, assembly GCA_002423425.1. Taxonomy (GTDB): domain Bacteria; phylum Bacillota; class Desulfitobacteriia; order Desulfitobacteriales; family Syntrophobotulaceae; genus UBA6116. Next base: position 90,896 of record DIWC01000063.1, on the reverse strand, counting down.
ACCCGCATTGTCGTAGTGCTTTCATTTGTTCGTAATGCTTTGGGTACGCAGCAACTGCCTCCTACGCAAGTGATCATTGGACTCTCATTATTCTTAACTTTTTTCGTGATGATGCCTACTTTTTCGGAAGTCAATGCCAATGCCCTTCAGCCTTATATGAAAAATGAGATCACCAAAGAACAAGCATTAGGTAAGGCTGAGCAACCATTAAGAACATTTATGTTTAAACAAACAAGAGAAAAAGATCTTGCCTTATTCGTGAATTTGTCTAAAATAGTAAAACCTAAAACCTATAGTGATATTCCAACTTACGTTCTTATTCCTGCTTTCGTGATCAGTGAATTAAAAACAGCTTTTCAAATGGGTTTCGCCATCTTCATTCCGTTTGTGATTATAGATATGATTGTCTCCAGTACGCTGATGTCTATGGGAATGATGATGCTGCCGCCGATGATGATCTCTTTGCCTTTTAAAATACTGCTTTTTGTTCTGGTTGACGGCTGGTCTTTGGTTGTTCAGTCCTTAGTTGCAAGTTTCAAATAAAACATGGAATCAATCCCAAGGGAGTATTTATGACAGAAAACCAGATCCTTTCTATAGCCAAAGACGCAATTGAAACAGCCATTATTGTCGGAGGGCCCATACTTGCCATCAGCCTGCTGGTGGGTCTGGTTGTTAGTATCTTCCAGGCGATGACTCAGATTCAAGAGCAGACTTTGTCATTTATACCTAAGTTGCTGGCCATAGCACTTATTCTTATTATCCTTGGTCCCTGGATGTTAAATGTTATGACTGCCTATACCATTAACCTCTTTGCCGAATTGACGAGTTATGCCCGGCTTTAGAGGAATGGGGACACACCTGCCCCCAATATGGAGGAGGAAACTTGAGCCTATCGGATGTTTTACAATGGAACCTTTCCTTATTTTTACTTATTTTTTCCCGGTGGGCAGGGATGGTAATGCTCGCTCCTGTCTTTGGAGCCAGAGGAGTCCCTGGACTGGTAAAACTCGGGTTGGCAGTGAGTATGGCTGTTGTTATCTTTCCGCTTGTCAATGCAAATGCTCCTGATATACCGCATGAGTTTTTTCCATATATCGGGATTATTATTAAGGAAGTATTGGTAGGGCTTACGCTGGGGTTTATTATCAATCTGATCTCAGCTATTATGCAGGGAGCAGGCCAGCTGATAGATTTTCAGATAGGTTTTCTCATGGGCAATACCGTTGATCCAATTAACGGTATGCAGAGCCCAATGACCGGTAGTTTCTTAATAATTTTGTCAACAATGCTGCTTCTGGCAACCAATTCCCATTACTATATAATTGCGGCCCTGGTCAGAAGTTATGAGTTTTTGCCGATAGATCCCTCGGCAATACATTATGGGATTGCGTTTTTTATCGACATTACCGCTAAAGTTATCGAGTTATCCCTGCAGATAGCAATGCCGGTGTTTGGAGCAATGTTTCTGGCTGATGTCGGAGTAGGGCTTCTAGCCAAAATAGTACCTCAATTAAACATGTTCTCGGTAATTTTTTCCGTTAAAATACTCTTTGGGCTGGTCCTTATTTTTCTAATGATTCCGCTTCTTGGAGAATCTGTAGCTCGGGTTTTTAATCTAACAATGCAATGGGTTTTTGAACTTTTAAGGGGGTGGAGCCAATAGCTGAAAAAAGGTTTCGAGCAACCCCAAAACGAAAACAAGAGGCACGCAAAAAAGGCCAAGTGCTAAAAAGCCAGGAGTTAACCTCTGCGGTAGTACTCTTAGCTCTTGTCGGAGTACTCAAATTCTGGCTGCCTCAGATTTTCACTAAAACTGCTGAACTTTTTCGCTATCTTGTTACCATGCGCGTGGAATGGAATATCAGTTATGTTTGGAAGGTTGCGCTGGATGTTTCCTGGCAATTCTTGTTTATTCTGGGACCGATTTTTCTTGCAGCTATTGTCGTAGCGATTGCCATTAATTTCTTGCAAGTCGGATCTATGTTCTCGGTGGAGTCTATCATGCCCAAGGCTTCGAGAATTAATCCAGTGGAAGGTATCAAAAGGATGTTTGGGCCCAAGGCTTTAGTTCAGCTGGCAAAATCTCTTATCAAGGTTTTTATTATCGGTTATTTCCTCTATAATATTATTCGTGACAACTTGAATATTTTCCCTGCCTTGCAAGAGATTACGGTAGGTCAATCGGTGGTCATTCTAGGCAACATTTTGTTTGGATTGGCCTGGAAAATAGCCTTGGCTTTTCTCGTGCTGTCCCTGGCGGATTTTCTCTATCAATGGTGGGAGTATGAAAAAAATCTCAGAATGTCTCATGATGAGATTAAGGAAGAATATAAACAAACAGAGGGAGATCCTCAAATCAGGGCTCAAATCAAAAAACGTCAGAGAGCAATGGCTATGCGCAGGATGATGGAAGATCTCAAACAAGCCGATGTCGTTATCACCAATCCTACTCATTTTGCGGTGGCTTTAAAATATAATCTGTCCAAACGCCCGGCTCCTTATGTTGTGGCTAAGGGACAGAATGAAATAGCTTTAAGAATCAGGGCAATAGCTCAAGAAAATAATATTGTGATTATGGAAAATAAAGCATTGGCCCGGGCTCTCTACTCCCAAGTTGAATTGGGGCAGGCAGTTCCGGCCGGTCTTTATAAAGCGGTAGCTGAAGTTTTGGCCTTTGTTTATAAGCTTAATAAACGTAAGCACTATTATTCGGCGTAGGAAATATTTGTAAGGGGAAAGGGGACACACCTCAGAAGGAAGTATTTTTTTAAGGCCTGAGGAATGCCCCCATGAAAGTGAGGCTACTTGGTTATGGCCACAACGGCTCGCACCGGCATAATCAAAAAAAACACAGACGTTATTGCGGCTTTGGGGATCGTAGGTGTTATTGTCGTGATGATTGTCGGTATACCGGCAGGATTATTAGACATTCTGATTACGCTTAATATTACCTGCTCAGTACTTATCTTGATGATAGCTGTCTTTACCAAAGATACTTTGGAGTTTTCTGTTCTCCCTTCCCTGCTCTTAACCATGACTCTATTCCGTTTATCCCTTAATCTTTCGACAACCAAGCTGATTTTACTCCAAGCAAACGCAGGACAGGTTATTCAGCAGTTTGGACAATTGATTATTCAGGGGAATGCGGTCGTTGGTTTTATTGTTTTCTGTATTTTGATAATCGTTCAGTTTATTGTTATTACCAAAGGCGCTGAAAGGGTCTCTGAAGTAGCGGCCCGTTTCACTTTAGATGCGATGCCGGGGAAACAAATGAGCATTGATGCTGATCTTAATGCCGGGATCATCAATGATCAGGAAGCAAGGCTAAGAAGAAAAACTATCCAACAAGAAGCAGATTTCTATGGAGCCATGGATGGAGCAAGCAAATTTGTTAAAGGCGACGCGATAGCTTCCATTATTATTTTGCTAATTAATATTGTCGGGGGTTTTATCATTGGAATGGTGACTAAGGGTATGGCAGTGACCGACGCCTTGCATACGTATACACTGCTTACTATCGGCGATGGGCTGGTTACTCAGATTCCGGCCCTGCTTATTTCCACGGCCACAGGTTTGGTTGTCACCAGGGCAGCTTCCGGTTCCAATCTCGGTCAGGATTTGGCCAGACAACTTTTTCAAATGCCCAAAGCCCTCTATATCACGGCGGCAGTTCTAGTAGCTTTGGGTATTCTTGGTTTACCAAAAACTCCTTTGTTTATTTTCGCCGCTCTGGCTGTTTTTACAGGTTACACCTTACAAAAAAAATCAGGTACCGTGGAACAAGAAGTGGCGTCAACCAGCCAAAACGAATCAGAAGAGATTAGAAAAACAGAAAATGTTATGAATATGCTTAGCGTAGATCATATGGAAATAGAAATTGGCTATGCACTTATTCCCTTGGTGGATGTTGGACAGGGCGGAGACCTGCTGGACAGGATAGTGCTTATTCGCAGACAGCTAGCGGGAGAACTTGGTTTTATTGTTCCGGTCATCAGAGTAAGAGATAATATGAACCTTCAGCCCAACCAATATATAATAAAAATAAAAGGAGCGGAGGTTGCCTCCGGCGAACTGTTAGCCGATCATTTCTTGGCGTTTAGCGGAGGTATTGATAATGAAGCGATTCCTGGAATTCCGACAAAGGAACCTGCTTTTGGCCTTGATGCCAAGTGGATCAATGCTTCAAACAGGGAGCAGGCGGAGCTTACCGGCTATACAGTTGTTGACGCTCCTACCGTTTTAGCTACTCACCTAACCGAGATCATTAAAGCTAATGCCTACGAGATTCTTAGCCGTGAAGATGTCAAAAAACTGATTGATCATGCTAAAAATCAAGCTCCCGCCGTAGTGGAAGAGCTTATTCCCGATCTTCTAAACTTGGGGCAAGTGCAGAAGGTGTTGGGCAATTTATTGCACGAGCGAGTCTCCATCAAAAATATAAACACTATCTTGGAAACCTTGGCAGATTATGCCGGCTTGACAAAAGACATAGACAGGCTTACCGAACATGTTCGCCAGGGTTTAGCACGCCAAATAATTCAGCCTTTGCTTGATCCCCAAAAGAAATTGCCCGTACTTACTCTTGAACCCCGAATAGAGCAAATGATTCTGGATAATCTTCGTCCTTCCGATTATGGCAATTATATTAATATTGAACCGGGAATTATGCAAAAGCTATTAAAAAACATTGCTAAGCAGGTGGAAAGAACTGTACTAAACGGTTATAATCCTGTAATTATATGTGCTCCTGTTGTTCGGATTAACTTAAAAAGGATGACTGAACGTCAGATTCCTCAATTAATTGTTCTTTCTTATAACGAATTATTACAGGGTATTGAAGTGCAGGCCCTGGGAATGGTGGTGTTGGATAATGAGGGTTAAGCGTTTTACGGGAGATAGTGTAGGCGATACCATGAGTAAAATAAAACGGGATCTTGGTTCGGAAGCTGTAATCTTACAGACACGACAAATAAAAGAAGGCGGTTTCTTAGGTTTCTTTGCCCGGACGAAAGTTGAGATTACAGCCGCAATCGAAGAAAAAGCTATAGACACTACGATTTCCAGCGATAAAATTAGTAAACCTATTAACTCTGATCGTATAAAAAAAGCGTATGAAGCTTACCGGGAAAAGGAAAAGGAATATGCCGGGGAGAAAGATACAAAAGACAGACTATTAGAAGACTCCGAGTCTGAGATCAAACAAATACACAGCATGTTAAAAGAGATAAAGGGCCAAATCACCAAAATGGAAGATCAGCAGGGGAATGCTCCTAAGCCGTTTGACAGGTGGGTTAGTTTTCTCACCGAAAGAGGGATAAGCTTTGATATGGCTAAAGAACTGACCGTATTTTTGGAAAATGAGATACCTGAAGAGCAGTGGAACAATTCTGCTGTCGTATTTGAAAGATTGAGGACTCAAATAGCAAATTTATGTTCTTATACGGATACGATTAGACCAAGAAGATCGAAAGCCCTTGTCGTGGCTTTAGTAGGTCCTACAGGAGTGGGAAAGACCACTACCATTGGGAAACTGGCAGCAGGGTTCAGCATCATAGAAAGAAGGAAAGTTGCTTTGGTCACGGCTGACACATACAGGGTTGCCGCGGTAGAACAATTAAAGACTTTTGGCGAAATAATAGGTGTTCCGGTTGAAGTTGTGATGACACCGGAAGGTTTAAAGGAAGCTATTGACAGACATAGTGATAAAGAACTGGTTTTTATCGATACAGCCGGCCGCAGTCCCCATCATGATCTGCATATGTCTGAATTGGAAGCTTTTATCGATACAGCTCAACCCGATCTCACCATGTTGGTAATGAGTGCAACGACAAATCTTTCCGATCAGATTATGGTGTATGAGCGATTTAAAAGACTATCCACCCACCTTATTCTGACTAAACTAGACGAGAGTTATTGTCTGGGTTCCATCCTGGATCTTTTAGTTAAAACCAATCTGCCGATTGCTTATATAACTGACGGTCAAAACGTTCCGGATGATATTGGTGCGGCCACTCCTGAAAAACTGGCAAAGTGCATCTTGGGGGAGGTTAGCGAATGTATGACCAGGTGACTAAACTCCGTACCTTAGCAAATGAAAAGTATGAACCAACTCCAAGAAGTATGAGAGTAATTGCTGTAAGCAGCGGGAAAGGCGGTGTAGGTAAGACCAGTCTTGTTGTAAATTTAGCACTGGCCTTGGCTGAATATAATTACCGGGTAATTATCCTTGATGGAGATTTAGGGTTGGCTAACGTTGATGTGGCTTTTGGCGTTATGCCTAAATATAATATTGGGCACCTTATAACCGGTGAGAAAAGAATTGAGGATATTCTTTACCCTGTAGATAGAGGAATAAAGGTTTTTCCAGGGGCATCAGGAGTCATTGAACTAGCCAATTTGGATAGGGGACAACTAAAAAATGTGCTGGCAAATATGGGACGGTTGGAAAAAATGGCCGATATTCTGCTGATTGACACCGGGGCGGGATTGGGGCACACTGTTTTGAATTTTATTTGTTCTTCCGATGAGGTCATTGTTGTTATGACGCCTGAACCCCCTTCGATGACCGATGCTTATGGTTTACTAAAATCCATCAAAAATCAATCAGAAAAATTCAATGTCAACATTGTTGTTAATATGGTTAAAAATGAACTTGAAGCCCGACAAGCTTATGAAAGGCTGGAACAAGCTGTTACAAGGTTTTTGGGAGTATCGATCAATCTTTTAGGCTGGGTCTATGATGATCCTTCGGTAGGGCTTTCGGTCATGAAGCAGAAACCTGTTGGACTTTCCAGTCCTCAAAGCCATGCCTATAAATGTATTCAATGGATTGCTGCCACCGTTGTCGGAAATTATCTCCAGCCTCCAACTATGAACAGGGGGATCAAAGGTTTTGTATCTTCCCTGTTAAAAATTAATTGACTATGATTGTTTAAAACCAGAATACTTACAAGTTGAATTATGTTACCGATGGAGGGGTAAAGATGCTCTATCAAGATAAAATTTATGAGGGAATTTCTGTTGAGCTTGTGGTTCCCGAAGGAGAGTATAAAGGAAAATACCGGACGAGGATTGAGGAAGTGGGAACGAGGATTCTTTCGGTCGGAGTGCCGGTGCATAAAGGCCAATTTATTCCCTTAAGAGAAGGGACTGCCATAGAATTGTTTTTTTCAGATGAGTTTACGGCCTATTCTTTTTTTTCCTCCATAATTAAAAGGGTTGCACAGACCGTTCCAACTTTTATTATTGAGTTCCCAAAGATGATTAGAAAGATTCAAAGACGGCAGTACGTCAGAGTACCGCTTATCAAACACCTGGTATATCGTATTATAGATAAAAAAGGGATAAGTGAAGAAAAAAATGGGTTTATGCTTGATTTAAGCGGAGGAGGTTTTTTGCTTAAAGCTTTTGAAAATTTGCCTCCCAATACAATCATAACTATAAAAACTTCCATTGGAGAGAGCGAAATCGAGATCCCAGGTGTTATTGTCCGGTCTGTAAAAGAAGATGACAAAGATTTTTATAATGTATCAGTATGCTTTAATGAAATATCTGAAAGAGTCAGAGATAAAATAATAAGTTACGTTTTTGATATTCAAAGACAAAGGCGAAGGAAAGGTCTGATCTAAGAATGGAAGTATCTGCTATGAGATTTGAAGCTCTTAAAGAGATTGGTAACATTGGTTCAGGAAATGCCGCGACCTCTTTGTCAAGTATGCTTCAAACAAGGATAGATATGTCGGTACCTCAAGTTTGGCTCATACCCTTAGAAAAAATAAATCTGGCGATGGGGGATCTTGACCAAACAAGAGTTGCTTTATATTTAAAAGTAGAGGGAGATGCGTCAGGAAAAGCCATGTTTGTGCTGTCGGAATACAGTGCCCAACTTATTGCCAAAAAGCTTCTCTATCTACCAGAATTACCCGATATCTTTAATGATGAGATGGCCCAATCCGCTCTTAAGGAAGCTGGTAACATAATGGTAAGTTCCTTTGTGATTGCGCTATCAACTTTTTCTGGGATTCCGCTTCAACTCTCCACCCCGGCTTTGGCGATCGATATGATTGGGGCATTGCTTGATGCCGTTCTTTTGGAAGGGGGACAAATTGACGATAATGTTTTGATAATTGATACAAAACTTTCGGCTGCGGAAGAATTAGAAGGGAAGTTTCTTTTTATTCCGGATGGGGGGGCGTTGGATAAATTATTAGGAGTTTTTGGAATATGAGTAACATAATCATTGTAGGAATGGCTGATTATAAGGTTGGTAAGATGCCTGACAAATTAATGACGGTCGGACTCGGTTCTTGCATAGGGGTCTGTATCTATGACCTTCAATTACAAATTGCCGGGATGGCTCATATTATGCTTCCTAGTTCCAAGGAGATTACCAAGGGAAATCCAGCTAAGTTTGCAGATACTTGTATTGAAATGATGCTTGGAGATTTATATAAGCTTGGAGCTGTGAAGGCAAGGCTTAAAGCAAAAATGGCAGGCGGTGCTCAGATGTTTTCTTTTGCAGGGAAAGCACCCTTCTTAAAAATCGGCGAACGTAATGCTCAAGCAGTCGGGGATGAAATTAAAAAGACTGGAATTCCTATGCTTGCTTTTGATGTAGGGGGTACCTTTGGTAGAACGATTCACTTTGACATAAAATCCGGTGATTTGAATATTAGAACAATAAATCATGGCGAAAAGGTGATCTGATGTCGGGGAAACAAACATTTGAAGAATTTTTTTTTAAGCTCGCAGTACTTACGGGGGTAGTTGTTCTGTTATTTTCCGTTTTTAATAAGTATGATATTATTATGATCATTTTGCGTCCTATCTTGGCTTTTTTGGTAATATTCATTTTAGGAAAAAGTTTTATTTACATATGGGAAAAGCTATCTAGCCCTAATGGTAAGAAGAATCAATCTACTAAAATCGATTATGTGTCAGGTGAGATAAATACCTATGGATCAAAGCAAGAGGACAGGCAAAAAGAGGAACATGTTCCCGGGCAGATTAATAGCTGTATAAAAGATGGATTGCCTGATGCCGATACTAAGGCTGAAATGGTAAGAAAAATGGGTTGGGAAGTAGACCAATGAACCCGTCAGGGAGGTGCTGGATTGTTTGTATAGTGGACAGTATAATACATCTAAACACATAGGCTGGACAGAAGAACATATTGAAAAGTACCTGCCTTTAGTCAAACGTATTTCTAACAGGCTGGCGATATCTCTTCCGGCCCATATTGATGATGAGGATCTCTTGGGTTATGGCGTTTTTGGCCTGCTTGATGCTCTGCAGAAATTCGATCCTTCCAGAGGGGTAAAATTTGAGACCTATGCAACTTTAAGGATTCGTGGGGCAATGATTGATGGCTTAAGAGCCATGGACTGGGTCCCTCATTCGGCGCGCCAAAAAGTAAAACATGTATATCAGGGTTTTGGCCAATTGGAGAATACTCTTGGGCGTAATCCCTCAATCGAAGAAGTTGCTCGACATCTTGAACTGCCTTTGGATGAGTTGAATGCTATCCTCTTGCAAGCGCAATATATGACCCTCGTTTCACTGGAGGATGTAAACACATCTGATTCTATGGACTCCAATACTTCTCCGTTAGATTTTATTATCGATCCTAAATCACAGGAATCATTTAACCAGGTTGAAAAAGAAGAACAAAAACAGATTCTTATGAAAGCCATTGATAAATTATCAGAGAAGGAAAAGATGGTTGTTGCTTTATATTACAGAGAAGAACTTACCTTAAAAGAAATTGCATTTATTATGAACCTTTCGGAATCAAGGATATCCCAGATTCATTCCCAAGCGATACTGCGGTTAAGGGGTTACCTTGGCCGCCAAAAGAAGAATATTCTCTAGTCCCACACCAGAACTATGCAAAGAAGCGGTCACAAAGATTAGAAGACGCTTCTTTTTCTATATATTTCTAAAGTATAGTAAATATCTTTCGATATAAAAGATAGTAGCAGGCAGGAGGTGAAAGGATGGATATAGCCAATGTTCTGACACCGGTGGATTCCGAAAGAACAAAAAGTGAGAAATCTCAGGGCAAAGACGGAGTTGATTTGAGTGGAAACCAGTTATTATTTGCTCTGTTACTGCAAAATTTCTGTGGAATTCAGACAGGGGTGGAAGGACAAACATCTGAAGAAGCGGCAGACAATAACTCTACAGGAGGGACGGATAATATTATTTCAGGCTCAGTAGGGTGGAGTTCTATTGCTCCGGTTCTTCAAAACCTATTTCCGGCAGGCATGGAGGCCAATTCCGGATCCATTGGAGATTTTACCAGTTTCCCGTTGTCTGATCTTGTTTCTAACATCAGCAACAGTAAGGACAATCAGCTGCAACAGGGAAGCTCCTTATTGGCACAGGGACTTAAAGGGATTAATAGTCCGGCAGCCAATTCTCTCGATCCAGCGGAGTTGGAAGAATATATAAAAATAGTGAAATACTTAAAAGAGTTATCCGGCCAAATTGAGGTTGTTAAGGATCAACCAGTTGGGCAGGGCGGAGCCAAGGAAAACATGGCGACCATGAAGAACCCTGGGAACACAAAAACGATTGAAACGATCGAAGACACAAATATGAACGGCGCTAAAACAAAAGAGAATACAAGCAATTTCAAGAGCACTATGGTCATAGAAAACACAAATTTACAAACCGTAAAAGCTATAAAGACTATTTCAACAGAGAAGGCAGGAATAAACAAAGTCCCTTCGGTAGGTCTGGGCAAAACAGAAGGGAATAACAACTCAGATACTGTTCAGATAAGGAAAATAGATCCTTCATCCGACAGGGGAACAGTTTCTCCGTCCTTAACGGCAACCCAAAGCAGCCATTCGAAAGGAACATTTACCGGGGAGAAAAAGGAAGAAGAGAACGGTTTTAGCAAGAACATAGTTGCTCCTGAACAAATAAAATCATCTGATAATAGAACAGATAATATCTTTGGTATTGAAAAAATATTTACTGACAAAGGACAAGCGGTCGATTCGGCCAAAGTATGGAATCAGGTTCTGGAAGCTCTCAAAAATCAGAATCTGAATACTAAAGATATAAAGGAACTTTCCATTCAACTGGAACCCAAAGATTTGGGGAAGGTCAATATTTCCGTTAGGATGGAAGATGGTCAGGTTCATTTAACATTCAATGCATCGGAACAATCTACAGGCTTAATCCTGCAAAACAGTCTGCAGGAATTAAAGAACAGTCTTTCCCAGTTAGGGGTAGCCTGCGGCAATTTACAGATGGGCAACAATAACGGCAATGACCAATCAGCTTCAGGAAGGAATAATTACCGGTATAAACAAGGGGCAAAATTGGCCCTGCAAGAAGAAGAAAACACCGTTTCTACGGTATTTACATCCTATCTGCCGGTTAGTTGGCCGGGTCATAAGATTAATGTCAGTGCCTGATATTTTTAGCCACTAAAGGAGGAAAATATGAGTACAGTAAATAACATAACCAGTTCGGCATCTACGTCGAGTACTAATTCGACTGACACTATTTCTAATTCTACGGAATTAAATAAGGATGATTTTCTTAAGCTCTTAATCACCCAGCTGAAAAACCAGGATCCAATGTCCCCAATGGATGATTCACAGTTTGTATCGCAAATGGCTCAGTTCAGTTCCTTGGAGCAAATGAGCAATGTGGCTACGGCTATTAGTGATCTGAAAGAGAGTATGGTGAAGTTAAACAGCCAATCTTTGTTAACGCAGGGAGCAGCCATGATCGGTAAAAATGTAGTAGGTACAGACAGTGAAGGAACGGAAATTACCGGAACTATTTCTTCGGTTAAGTGGCTCGACGATTCCCTGACTCTGATGATTGGGGATACTCCGCTGACAATGGATAATATCAGCGAGATTAAGGATTAAAAGAAACAACAGAAAAATATTAGGAGGTAACGCCTTATGATGCGTTCTTTGTATTCAGCCATTACCGGTCTGAAAAACGAACAGATCAGTATGGATGTCATAGGAAACAATATTGCCAATGTTAATACCGCCGGATATAAAAGACAGAGAGCTAGTTTTTCTTCCATGCTCGGACAGCAGATCCGCGGAGCTTCGGCACCAAAAACTGATGATATTACAGGGTTAGTGACATGTGGGGGAACCAACGGAGTCAGTATTGGTCTGGGCAGTATTCTCGGTTCCGTTGACAAGCTCATGGGTCAAGGCAGTTCCCAGTACACAGGGAAAGCTACGGATATGATGATCCAAGGAGAGGGCATGTTCATTCTCAATTCGAGTGGGAAAGATTTCTATACCCGAACTGGGAACTTCGATTTTGATGAAGCCGGCAATTTGATTGACTCATCCAGCGGAGCACTGGTTCAAGGCTACACGAATGGAGCGGTAGAAACTGCCGGTACTCCGCCTACTATTGCTGCTGCCAATTGGGGTGCCGCAACTGCTATTGGCGGAATTAACTTTCAGCTGGGTCAACAATTAGCTATTGATAACACTTACAAGCTGAAAAGCTATAGTATTGGCCAGGACGGCATAATTACCGGAGTTTATAGCGATGGAACCAATTCCGTGACCAAACCGCTCTATAAAATAGCCCTTGCAACCTTTCCTAACGAAGGCGGTTTAACCGCAGAAGGAAATAATTATTATACCGTAAGCAACAACTCCGGTGCCGCCGATGTCGGCGCTCCGGGTGCCAGCGCACGGGGCATGATTATCCCCAACTATCTGGAAATGTCCAATGTCGACCTTTCCCAGGAGTTTACGGACATGATCGTAACCCAGCGTGGTTTTCAGGCCAATTCCAGGGTTATTACAGTTTCCGACACTCTTCTCCAGGAATTGATAGACCTGAAGCGGAACTAGTCCGGGTAAATTGACCTGTTAATTCGGCATTAAGTTTATATTAATTGCAGGATTTTAGGCTTTTATAGAGAATAATTGCACAAACAACTGAAAAAGGGAACACTATTAGCGAAAAGTTTGCGTTTAGGATAATTTGCAAAAGGAGTTAGCTATATGAAATTATCGTCTGTGTACCTCCAGAGCTTGCAAAATAATATCGATAAAATTGCCAATAATATGGCCAATACCGTTACCCCCGGGTTTAAGGAACAATTGCTTTCCTTAAACGAAAGCTATGACACACAGGACAAAAACAATACGGTCGCTCAGTACGGCGGGATGCCCGCTACGCAGAACCCTGTCCTTGAGGCCAGCCTTTATTTGGGAAAAAGGTTTGATTTTACCCAAGGCATATTAACTGATACAGGTAAACCCTTGGATATGGCTATTAACGGCGATGGCTTTTTTCAAGTGAAAACTGATAACGGAAGTCTCGCTTATACCCGGGCAGGAACGTTCAGTACCGATAGTGCCGGTAACCTTGTCAATAACCAAGGGATGCTGCTTGAGCCGCCCATTGGAATACCTGCCAATGCTTCAAATATTCATGTCGATGATAACGGCAGTATCCGGGGAGTCTTAAATATAGACTCCCCGGACACTAACGATTATTCCAGCTATTACAAAAATGCTGATGACCTGGCGAGGGGGATAGCTACGTTCGGCAATATATCACTCTTTAAGTTCTCCAATCCCGATGGGTTAGAACTTGCTGGTAATAATTGTTTTTTGCCCACCCAGACTTCCGGTAAAGCCGTTGAAGGAGTGGCTGGCGAGGACGGCTACGGACTTATCAGGGGTTCCACGCTGGAAAGATCGAATACTGATATAGTAAATGCTATGACCGGTTTAGTTCAGATGCAGAGGGTTTATGAGCTAAATTTACGGCTTATTCAGGATCAAAATGAGATGAGTACTTTAGCCATTGCGATGAGGGGATGATTATGGCTGGTTGGTTGGATACGCCACTATTAAATTTGCTGGAAGGCGGCCTGGACGGTCTTGGTCTGCGCCAAAAGGTATTGGCGGATAACATTGCCAATGTTGATACACCGGGATTTAAAAGGTCAGATGTGAATTTTGAAAAAGTATTGCAGGCTGCCGTGGATAACCAAAAAAACATTGCAGTATCCCAAGAAGACGCAACAACAGGAAGCGTTCCTGCTACAGGAATGTCTGCCGCCGATTTTGTGGTAAAGGATGAGAGTACAAGTATCCGTAATGACGGTAATAATGTTGATATTGATACGGAGATGACCAAGCTTGCTGAAAATACACTTCACTATAATGCACTGGTTACGATGCTAACATCTCATCTCTCTTTGCTCAAGCAAGTAATTAAAGGATAGAGATAATTGCTGTCAGGGGGGGGAAGTTATTTGATTAGGGGATTATACACAGCCACTTCGGGGATGCTTCTTGACAATCAAAGAAGCGATACGATAGGGCGGAATATGGAGAATTTAAATACTCCCGGTTACAGGCAAGAAAGCGAAAGAGTCACGTCTTTTCCCCGTCTGCTTGTCAGCCGCTTGACCCCGTCTACTTCAGGAACAGGACCTGCGGAGAACGTTCCGCTCGGGATTATGGGGACAGGAGTATATGCCGAAAAGAAATTATACAGTACAGAAACCGGCGAAATTAGAGAGACAGGAAGTAATACCGATTTAGCCTTTAATTCCCCGGGGTACTTTGTTGTTGATACCCTTCAAGGGGAGTGTTATACTAGAAACGGTCATTTTGAGCTTGATCCTTCAGGAATGTTAAGGACTGCGGGGGGTAACCTGGTAATGGGAAAGAACGGACCGATTGGGCCGCTTTCCAAAGACTTTAAGATTAAAGTTGATGGAACTGTAGTGAATATTGAAACTTCGACAACTGATAAGGTAGATGGAACTACGAGTGAAATTAAGATTGAGACAGACGTTGATAAACTTCGAATTGTTAATATCCCTGCCGAAGATCTTCAACGGGATGGCCTGACAACTCTTTACACGGCGGCCAACCAGCCAATCGATGTGCTTCCCGAAAATATAAGAGTTGAGCAGGGTTTTGTTGAAGACGCCAATGTTGATATGAATGCCCAAATGGTCAAGATGCTTGAAGTCATGCGATCCTATTCTGCCAATCAGAAAATAATCCAAATGAACGATACATTGCTGCAAAAAGCTGCCAATGAAGTTGGCCGCGTTTAAATAGCAGGTTAAGGGGTTGAGGACATTGGGGTTCCAAACAGTGATTTTTTCCCTCGGCAATGAAGAATACGGATTTCCTATAGAAATGGTCCAAGAAATTACCAGTTTAATAGATATTCATCCTCTTCCGGAGGCGCCTCCTTACATTAAAGGTTTAATCAATATCAGGGGCCAAGCTCTTCCATTAGTTGATTTAAATAAGAAATTCGGATTAGAGGACGAGAGCAAGAACAATTTTGCCATCATTGTTGAGATTAATGACAGCCTTGTGGCAATTGCCGTTGATGAAGTTAAGGAAATAAGAACTTTTGAGAAAGTTGAACCCCCGCCTGCTCTAATAACTGTACCTTTTATCAGTGGAATTATTAACCTCGCTAATAGAATGATTATCCAAATTCGTCCTGAAAACTTACTGGAAGATAACGAGATCAAGGATTTAATCAAGCTTGTTGGATAATAACAAAACAAAAGAATGTTCTATGAAGGAGCATTCTTTTGTTTAATTATAAGAACCTTGACAGGCCGGCAGAAAATAAATTATATAAATGCGAAGCTATAATTGCTTTTTGACTTAACTTCTAGTTTAAGGGTCTCTTTTAAAGGAAAGAATATGAACAGTTTAGACTACTATATCTTTTTGTTAAAAATAAGCTGGCCCGCTGTTAGCGGTCTTTTTGCAGTTTATTTTTTTCTCGGGATAAGGTTGTATCTTGCTTTTAGGAAGTATAATACAGGGAAAAGCTCAAGCCAACGGTTTACTGTTGGTTCGAGGTTAACACTAACTCTGGTGGTTTTGATTATTTATACGCAAATGTTTGCTGGAAGCTTTGCCGATTGGTTTCATTATCCTTCTGAATATCGAGGAATTGTTGTGGACTTGCCAGTTAACGGGCAATCCAGTTCTTCTGAATATTTTGTTACTCTTCAAAACGGTAAAGATATTCTTACAGTTGACATTGACAATAAGACATTTAAAAGGCTTCATAAAGATGACTATGTTCAAATTTCTTATCTTCCTATAAAAAAAGAGGTATTTCGTTGTATCGTATTAACCCAACAAGCTGCAGATAGATATCATATAATAAAATATGATTAGCTTGGAAGTTTATGGAATATGCGTATTGACTGTCTATGTTATAATATGAATTAATTGAGTTCTTAACCCTAATTTAGTTAGGTTAAGGGGAAGGAGAGTGGAAGTATACATGCGCATTCTTAAGGTAAACGACAATACGGTTCGCATTTTTATCTCCTTTACCGAGTTGGCAGACCGCAATATTTCCCTTTCAGACTTTTTTCAACGTTCGGCAAGAACTGAGCAATTCTTTTTGGAATTAATTTCTAAGGCACGTGAAGAGGTTGATTTTAATCTTGATCAACCCTTTTGGATTCAGGCAACAGTTGCTTCTGAAGATGAATTTGTCATCACTGTAATTAAACAGGAAGATCAAATTGATGCCGAAATAAATCATATAATTCAAACGAGTTTTAAAGAAAAGAAGAAGACCGCAAGGCCGGCCTCAAAAGTTAATTCCGAGCAGGACTGGGTTTATGTTTTTTTTGAATTTGAAGATGTGATTTCTGCTGTCCGTTTATTACCTTCACTGACGAATGTTCAATCAACGCTATATGAATATGAAGAGGAGTATTATTTAACTCTTAGGAGTTTAGGGACTCTAAGGAAGAAGAAAATTGCAGAAGCTATTTTAGATGAATTCGGTGAATCAATTATGATGACAGATGATTTTTTGAAGGAACATGCCGAACCTGTTATCAAAGAACAGGCGATTAAAGTTCTGAAAGGGATTGCGAAAAAAAGGAGCTAATTAGCTCCTTTTATTTTATTGAAAAAACCATCATAATAAAGGGAACGAATACTTTTTAGACAGTGAAGACATACTATTCTTTTTTTGAAAAGCCGGAGTTCTTCCGAACTATAGCAAAATATACATTTCTGTGCATTCTTGCTTTTATATCTGTCTAATTCTAAGATTCTTGCTCGCGACGAAGTCATGATTCGTTCTCCTTAAACTCTTACTATACCGATGGGACTTTCATAATAATATAGTAATCTAAATGCGGTGTCGAAATCTTAAAAAAAACTACTAATTATAATCAGGTATTTTGTCTTAGTATGAAGAATTTGAGGTGTTTTAGTTGGAAGATGATATGGCTGCTAAATTTCGCCTCCTTCCCGCAGTTCATGAAGTCGTGGCCGAAGCTGCTGAGATTAGTGAAATAAGTGAATATTATAATGCCAAGGAGATTACTTGGGCAGTTAGAAACATTTTAGATAAAGCCAGAGCAAAAATCTTACAACCGGGTAATTCAAGAGAGAAAATTTTTTGGCAATATAAACCTGATGAATTTAAGCTTGAGTTTCGAAATTGGCTTTTAACTGAGGTTTTAAATGAACTAAAGGGGTTAAATGTTACTTTAAAAAGAGTAATAAATGCTACAGGAGTGGTTCTTCATACCAATTGCGGCCGAGCGATTCTCGCTCCTGAAGTTGCGGATTACGTTGCTCAACAGGCGGTTCATTACAGTAATCTGGAACTTGATATTGAAACGGGGAATCGGGGATCAAGGTATAGTCATGTAGAGGAGCTGCTTAAGGAGCTGACTGGGGCTGAAGCGTCACTGGTTGTTAACAATAATGCCGCAGCAATATTATTGATTATGAACACCTTTGCCAACCAAAAAGAAGTAATTGTATCAAGGGGAGAACTTGTCGAGGTAGGCGGGTCTTTCCGAATCCCTGAAGTATTAAAGGCAGGAGGCGCAAGACTGGTCGAAGTAGGAGCGACGAATAAAACTTGGTTAAAGGATTACAGTATGGCTGTTAACGATAACACTGCAATGTTTCTTAAAGTACATACAAGTAATTACAAAATCCAAGGTTTTGAACATTCTGTTTCGGTCAAAGAACTAGTGCAACTAGGAGATGAGTCAGGAATACCTGTTGTAGAGGATCTTGGCAGCGGTAGTTTTCTGGACGGAACGGAGTTTGGCCTCCCGCCGGAACCGACAATTCAAGAGGCAGTAAAATCCGGTGTATCATTGGTGACTTTCAGTGGGGACAAATTATTAGGCGGACCGCAGGCCGGAATTATTGTCGGCAAAAGGGATCTCATTGAAAAGTTAAGAATAAATCAGCTCACGCGGGCAATACGCGTCGACAAACTGACGTTGGCAGCACTAATAGGAACTTTATATTTATATCAAAAAAAAGAGATAACAAAAATTCCTATCTGGCGAATCCTGTCAAAAGATATAAATGAACTTAGAATAGAGGCTCAAAGCCTTCAAAAGAAAATCTCCCCAATGTCGTCATTGGAGTCGGATATACTAGATAGCACTTCTTGTGTCGGCGGCGGCACTTTTCCGACAGCCATGCTGCCTACTGTTGTCTGTGCAGTTAAGACCAAATGTGGTTCTAATAATGAGTTGGAACGTTTTCTTCGTCAGGGTAGAGTCCCTATTCTCGCCAGAATATTTAAGGAAAAAATCCTTTTCGACCCTAGGACTCTGTTGCCTGAGGATGAAGAGGAAATAGTTACCCGGCTTAAAGAATGGCATAATTACAATCTTAAATTGAATGGGGTAAATGTTGGTGCTATTATTGCTGAAAGGAATCAAACTTTGCAATTTGGTAAAGAATAATAGATATATTATCTAAATATTTCCCAGGACATTCCTGGGGATTATTATTTGTTGTGTAAAACCTTTTTCCAAATAATTGGCAGAGTATATTTTGGTCATGCGGGAAGAATAGATTAAGAATAAAATAACGCAAAAATCATAATGGAGTGGGCTGAATTGCGGGGAAATTCTAAAAAACGAAAAGTAATAATTATAATAGCCATGCTGTTGGCAGGTATCATTACAGGGAGCGCAGCGTTTGGCTATGTTTACTTTGGTTCCGGCAACAATGACAAGGAGGGTCTATTATATAACTTTGAAAGTGCTGCCGATTTAGAAAAGAGAGTAAGTTTTCTCTTGATCGGGACTGACAAAAGACCTGGAGAAAGCTCTTATAATTCTGATTCCTTAGTTGTAGCGAACTTCGATCCTGATACAAAACTTATTTCTTTATTGTCCATTCCAAGAGATACAAGAGTAACGCTTTCGGGATCCAAAAGTTTTGTCAAGATTAATGCTGTACCCATGCTGAGAGGAATCCCAGAGTTGGAAAAGCAAGTGATCGAGTTAACGGGTATTCCTTTGAATGGTTATATACTTACCAATTTTGACGGGTTTAAAGATATTATAGATACCTTAGGCGGAATTACGGTAAATGTGGAAAAAAATATGTATTGGGAAACAGGAGATAAGGTTGACGGCTATATTAATCTTAAAGCCGGAGTACAAAAATTAAATGGTACGAGGGCTCTTCAATACGCCCGTTTCCGTCATGACATAACGGCTGATATCGGACGAACTGCGAGACAACAAAAAGTGCTTACTGCTGTGGCCAAGGAAATGCTTCAGGCCAGAACAATAACCAAACTGCCCAAATTAATCCCTCAATTGATGAATGCCGTAGAAACGGATTTAAAACTGGTTGATCTCTTTAAATTATCTGGAGTTGTAGCATCTTTCGACAGCTCAAATATTGTAACCCAGACTTTGCCCGGATATGGCTTGTATCTCGATAACATAAGTTATTGGGAAGTAAACAGACATAATACTAAAGAAGTAGCCCAAAACCTCCTGTTAGGAATTACAACAGATAAAGTTATTGATAATACGATAATCGATTTGTTGGACTCTGAAATTAAAGCGCATATTACTGTTCCGGGGAACTCCGGTGATCCGAATGGAAGTCTTCAAAATGCCACTCCTGAGGGAACAACTAATTCGAAATCAGGACAAACTAATACCGGTCAGAATAAAATTAAGAGTCAGGATAATGATAAACCGAGTATTGAAATAATTATTAAATAATATTATACTCGTCGAAGTAATATTAATTATTTCCAATATATAGACAAAAGATATAATAATGATTAAAATAGAAATAAATTATATTGTGTTTTGTAAATATGATATAGTTTTTTCTATATATAGAGATATAAATATAAGAATTATAGACAAAAAAACGATTTTCTTTACAACCATAGGACTATGGACCTATTTTCTTTCTTGAGATAAAAAAATACGAAGGAGAAAAGAAAATGAGGGAGATCATTACCGTGGGTAAATCCCTGGAGTCGATCCGCAGTCAAATTTCTGCTGAATGGTTATGTTTACCGGAGCAGCTTGAAATTGAGGTAATAGAAAAGGCTGGTATGCTTAACCGCAGTTGGAAGGTTAAAGTTATTTTGAGGGATGATGCGGAAAACATTTTTTTGGATAAGACAACAATTTCTTGGGACGGTAATAAGTATTTGATAATACCCGGCAAAACAGTAGAAAAGATAATACCTTTTCCTGTGGCAGGTAAATTAATATATGCGGGAGAAGAAATAAAGCACGAATACGATGTTCAGCCAGGGAGTGCTTTTGAGTTCCTGCCTGAAGGTAAGCAAGGAGTGTTTACATGGGATATTCAGGTTTGGCCTGATGGCTCGAAGGCTGTCGCCAAAGTTACGTATCAGCACACAGGTCGGCATATTCTGTGCGATGAGATTCCGGAGGTGACAAGACTTGATCTCGAAAAATATGTGATTTGGGAATCTTTACCTGATTCAGTTGATATAGAAAAAGAAAAGGATTTGCAAAATGAACTAGCAGAAAAAAAGATTATCTTTGGTATTAAATCCAATGTGTGGGCCGATTTTTTGACTGTAGACGGCATAAGTGAAATAGTTGTTGCTGAGTATACACCTCCGGTTCAGACTATTCAGCCTGAACTTATTGATTTTATTGGGGAACCTATTCCTGAAGATGAGAAGTTCGAAGGAAAGATAGATTATTTCGCGTGTAAATTAAGAGTCTGTGAAAAAGATGAAATATTGGCCAGAAAAATTCCTGGACAAGAAGGAATTCCGGGAATGAATATTTTTGGGGCGGTCATTTCTGTAGAGAAGCTTAAGGATTTTAATTTTAAACTTAAAAATAATGTATATTTATCTGAAGATGGCTTGGAGATTAAAGCTTTTTGTGCGGGCATTCCTATCCGCCTGGAAACTTACAGTTATCAGGTGGATAATGCCTATATGGTCAATAGAGATGTTGACCTATCCATAGGAAGTATCAATTTTCCCGGAGACGTATTGATTGGCGGCAGTGTTAATGATGGATTATACGTGTATTCAGGTGGAAAAATTCAAATCCGGGGGGCAATATCAAGTGCGGAGATCAAAGCCGAAACAGGTTTTAAAATACATAAAAATATTATTGCCAGTAAAATAATTATTGGGGAAAAACATGTTTTTCGTAGTCTTCTATTTAAGGAATTACAGGATATCAACGAGGAACTGAGCCTGTGTATTACTCAAGTCGAACAAGTCCAAGAGGTTTCAAAAAACTCTAATGTCGGTCCAGTGCTAAAGATCATTTTGGAAAAGAAATTTCCAGAGCTGCCAAAAAAAGCAGAAGAAATAGAAAAACTTTTTTCCTATAAAGATCCGGAGCTAATCTCGGAAGAACTTGAAGTAGCAGTTAGAACGATTAAACATTTCCTCGTCGGTATTGGCCCACTTCAACTCAAAAGCCTTTCTTATTTAAAAAGCACTTTAAAAATAATAAGTAATTTTCTCATATCTAAAGAGAATCTTATTCCATCTACTGTTGTTTGTGACACTGCTTATGTTCAAAATTCGGAAATAAGTTGTGCCGGAGACTTTATCTGCAGCAAAGGAATTTATAATTCAGTTATCAAGGTCGGAGGCAATACCAAAATTCATGGTGTTTGTCGCGGCGGAGAATTGATTGGCAGCGGTGATATTTATATTTGGGAGCTCGGAGGTTCAGCGGTGAGCGCTACGACAGTCAGAGCAGAAAAAAATAGCAGACTGACGATAGAGTATTGTCATTCCAACGTAAAAATCTATGTTGGCAAAGAAATTATCCGAATTGATGAAAATGTTCAAAAGCTGGATATTTACAGAGATAAGGGCTTATTAAAGGTTGAAAAACTTAAGTGGGACGTACTATCTTAACCTATTTAAAAGGCGAATTACTAAAGGTAATAAAGGAAGAACCAATAAAGATGAGGCCAGATTGAAAAAAGTATGGGTATTGGCTACTTGCCTGCTAAGGTTATCCCCAAGGAGAGTTATTATTTTGGTAAAAGGTGAGAGAAAAGGGTAGAAGACAATAACTCCAAAGACATTGATAAGAACATGAAAAATCGCCACTTTTTGAGCCGACCTTGAGGCAAAAAACGAGACAATTAGGGCCGTAAAACAGGTTCCAATATTAGCGCCAAGAATAAAAGCAAAGGAGGCGGGCAAACTAAGCCAGCCTTCTTCTGTTAAGACCATAGCTATTCCGGTTGCAGCGCTGGAAGAATGCAGTAAGGCTGAAAAAAAAGTACCGGCTAAAATACAATAAAAATGGTTGCTGTGTAATGAATGCAGACTGTTTTGGACCCAAGACATACCGGTTATCGGGATCATAGCAGCTTCCAACAGCGACAGAGAGAAGAACATTACCCCTATTCCGGCCAGTGACAATAGTAAAAATCTTGTTCGAACTTTAATGAGCACAAAGCCTGCTGATCCAATGACAATAAGCCAGATTGAAATTTTGTCCAAAGGAAAAGCCATAAGCTGCGAAGTAAGGGTAGAGCCAATGTTGCTGCCTAAGATTAGTCCTAAGGTATTTTCGAAACATATCAGTTCGGCATCGACTAAGGATACTGCCATAACCGTAAGAGCAGTACTGGATTGAAGAAAAGCAGTGACTACTATGCCGCTAATAAACCCTTTACCTGAAGTGACGGTTAGTTTATGTAAGATTTCTTGGAAATAAGAACCGGCAAATTTTTTGAGGCCTTCTCTCAGGAAGTTCATACCTGCGAGAAGCAGTATTATACCGGTAACAGTAAAGAAAAGGGGCTTAAACATCAGAATTGCTCCTTTAATAGATCTTTAACCGGCTGTTTTGTTAAGCCGGTTAGTTAAGTCTATTAACGGGCAAGACGACTAAGACCAAACAAGTATTTAACAAAAAAACTTGCGGCTTATATCCGCAAGTTAAGAAAAAGAGAGGAGTGGGGATAAAATTGGAAAATGTGAAACTATTAAGAGTGTTTCCCTAATATTACAGAAATATTCAATTTTTGTTTTATCTAATGTCAGGAGGAGGATCTTGTGATTTTTCCGGAGAAATAGTGGTTAAGAAGTTTTTCAATAGATTTAAAGAAGGTAGAGGTAAAGGGGATTAAAATGTTGGATTTACATGTGCACCTCTTAGGCCACTTAGACCGTGAAGCGACAAAAAGCAACATTCGAGCATTTCTCAAACAGGCGAAAAATAAGAATCTTAAACAAATAGGGTTTGCCGATCACGATATGTACTGGGAAAAACTGAAACTTAATCTTCTAAGAGAGATCGCTCTGGAGTACCCCGAATTGCAGGTTAGGGTGGGGCTGGAAGTTGATTACCAAGAAGGAAGAGAAAATCAAATATCTAAAATGCTGACTGACTTCCCGTTTGATTATGTAATTGGTTCGGTACACCAATTAGGAGGTTGGTTCTTTGATTATCCCGAGGAAGAAACAAATCATCGGCAATGGGAGCCGGATGATTTGTATTCAGCCTATTTTAAGCTTGTAGAAAAAGCAGCGGCCAGTGGGCTTTTTAATATTATTGGTCATTTCGATTTAATTAAGATTTTTAACGTTCGCCCGAAAACTGATGTGAGAATTCTAGCGGCACGGGCTTTGGAAGCTGTTAAAGATTGCGGTTTAGCAATAGAAATCAACACCAATGGGAGGTATAAACCGGTTCAGGAATATTACCCTGAACAAAAGCTTATCGAATTAATCGGCAAGATGGAGATACCTTTTACTTTGGGCTCTGATGCGCATGAAGCGGCAGTTGTAGGACGGGATATTCAAGAAGCTTGTCAAATATTAAAAACTCTTGGTGTTCAAGAAATAGTCAGCTTTACAAGACGTAACCAAGAAATAATTAAACTTTAGGATGTTTAAAATTATTTAATTTGTCCAATAATAACAAATAAGTAATAAAATTATTAAAATGAGTTTTTCTTTTTTAAAAGTTTGTTCACAATAACACAATTGGGAGATGGATTTTTTGATTGAAAAGTGTCGTTCCTGTGGGCATGAACACAATGATATTTCCAGAGTTGTTTTTCGCCGTAATCATGTCAGTAATCGTATTCTGCCGTATTGTTCATATTGTATGAGACGACTCTATAAAGTACCCTACCGGCCGGATAAAATATCCTAGGTTTAAATTATCTCAATAAATACTTAAAATACCTCTTGCCTTTTTCTTTCCTCTTTGATATAGTTTCACTTGAAATGGGAGAAGAGGAGGTTCACGTTATGGCATACTTAATTACCGATGATTGTACAAGCTGTGGCACTTGTGTTGAAGAATGTGCAGTTGAGGCTATTAGTGAAGGTGATGGCAAATATGTCATTGATACCGATACTTGTGCGGAATGCGGTGCTTGTGTCGATGCTTGTCCTGTTAGTGCTATCATTGAAAAATAAGAATAAGTTTCTGAGAAAGAAGAGCATTTTGAATGCTCTTCTTTTTTTAAATTGACGCATATATTAGGCCGTAATATAATAAAAAGTACTCCTTAATCCGTGCTCCGCTCGCCGTGGTACTGTGCCCCACAGACTGGCTGCCGGATTGTTGGTGTAATCTATGCAGCAAGATATTGTCTTTCTGTATGAATGAAAGGCTGTTTTTATCCGGCGGCGGAATTAGTTCTATCTCAATTATACCAAGCATCTCAGCCGATTAATAGTTATTTCATTACGGATTCAGGATACTCATAATTTGGTTTTTTATGGAATGTGTCCTAAGTGTAAAAAAGAATAATAGCTGGAAATTTTGATGATAGTTTCAGCTGGATAGGATTCCGGCTTTTTTTGTCTACAGAGAAATGTCTTTGAGGTCATTATGTTTAAAAAAATTGCCCTATTTATTTTTATTTTATTTCTTATTTCTTTTGCATCCCTTTCACTTTATTGGCAGAATACCACCGGGTTGGAGTTATATAGCGATACAAACGTTGCCAATGTCTATAGAATAAGCCAAGACCTTGGCGGTAAATGGGATAGTTTTTCCTCTTTAAGGGAAGCGTCGGTCCGGGAGAACAGTGTAATTAATGGATCGAATACGCTTATTTCCGGCTTAAACCAACAGGACAGTATTATCCTGCCATCAAATAGAGGGTTTAAAGTCGCCGCCAAGCATTTTAAAGTGTCGGGTAAATGGGGTTCAATGAATGCCCGATTGGTATTAAAAGGAGTCAATGGAAAAATAAGGGTATTTATCAACGGTATAGATGAAGTAAACTTCCTGGGAGAGTATGAAAGCTCAGGGGGGAACTGCAGTATAGATATTGCACCGGCAATGCCCGATTATAGCCTGGATAATACCATTTATCTGGAATTATCCCCGGGCAGTATTCAGCAAAAAAAACTATTAGGCTGGCTATGGCCTGAACAAGGAAGAATAACCGGCCAAATATACCTGGAAGCTGTTCAGGAGACAACGATTGATGTTTCAACAGTTAAATATTTGACAGCAGAGCAACAGGTTGTCGTCAACGTGAACCTCACACATCATCAGAATTTGGAATTTGGACCTTGGACAATTAGCGGAGTAATAAAAGATAAGGATATAAATGTGGCCGAATGTCTTCTTCCCCTGAATTCCAACCGGGAATATAATCAGAGGGTTAATCTGATTTTTAAACTTCCTCAAGCCAAACTCTGGAGCACTGAGAATCCATTTCTTTATGAATTGGATCTTTCTTTAACCAATAGCCGAGGTGATACCGACAGAATACAGATACCTATAGGGGTCAACAAGAATTCCAGCAAAGCTGATAACTGGCTATTAAATGATAAGAAATTTGACGCCCGGGCTCAAATCCTTACCCAAGATCAAGAGAATATTTTAAGAAACAAACGCCAAATCGAAAGTTATCTCAAGGAAGCAAAAACCAAGGGCTATAATGTTGTTTATTTTATGGGTTTTTTTCCGGATGAATCATGGCTTTTTGCCGCGGACCGGCTTGGAATAGGGGTATGGCTGGAGATACCGGTTTCTCTTGTACCGGAGCAGAACATACCTCAAAATGCTCAATTTGAAGATCTTTTTGCTATTGCTGAACGTCATCCGTCTGTCTTGGCTTGGACAGCAGCCAAGGGCTTGCAGCCTAGCGCGGAAAAAAGTGAATATCTGAAAAATATCGGTAAAAGACTTTCCTACCTGCCAGTTTATAATTTGGATTTATTTCCAGGGGAGCAGACTGGAGACATTAATGGTCAAATTCTGCTGAAAACGGACGGTTTTAGCGGGAAATGGGGACAGGCAGAGTATTTGCAGGATTCATCTCCGGATAATAAGGAGGAAAATGATAAGTGGTCGGGGCAAAAGATTGTTGCTGTTATTTGGCTTATCTGGATTAGTATTTTGAGTATTCAGAACTGGCGTTCTCCGAGTTGGAAATATAGTGAACTTTTTAATACCAACCCTAAAAGGGGCGTTCGCCGGGCGTTTTTGTGGCGTTGCCTTTCTATGTTCAGCAGGGTTGCTTCTTTTGCCGGATTGATGACATCATTGATCTTCCTGCTGCCGGTAAAAGGTTTACCATGGCTGCCTTACGATTTAAGTTATATCTGGTTGGTTCAGGAACAATCACCATTGTTGATTTGGTTATTTCTGTCGGCATTTATTATGTTAATAAGATTTTTCCAAGTTGGGTTAACTACATCTTTTTTTCCTCAAAGTCCAGGAACTGCGGCCCTGAGCTGCTGGCTGGAAAAGAGAAATAATTGGGGATTATTGATTGGAATAGCCTGGACTATGTTAAGTTATCATTATTATTTATGGTATATACCTTTGGCAGGATATTTCCTTTTATCTTTCCTTTTGCTTCCGCTAAGAATAAGGGATGTATGGAGAGCCGGAGGAAGATATTCGTGCTTTATGCTGCTGCCGGCTACGGTAACGATTGCCTTAGTTCTGCTAATAATGTGGCACTATCCCGACTTATTCTATGGTTACCGGCTTATGCAGAATTTAATTTAAAATTTATTAAATAAGGAATAGGTTTGCTTCTTATAATTGCATAATTTATAATAACAGGGACTGGACAAACTACTGAAGGAGGATAATAAATAAAATGATTACTAAAGAAATGGTTATTGGTCAGGTTCTAAGAGAATATCCGCAAACGGCTGAAGCCTTTATTGCTTTGGGAATGCATTGCCTTGGATGCCCGTCGGCAACAATGGAAAGTGTAGAAGGTGCCGCTCTTACTCATGGTAAAGATCCCGATCAATTAGTCGAAGAGCTTAACAATATTATTGGCCAATAGTGTTAATAAAGATTTTGAGGTTTTGCGTAATAATGTAAAGCCTTTTTTTTATTACGATTAAGAATAAAGTAAATCTCAAGCTCAAGGAGTGCTAAATGAATGGTGATGTATGGTCTCGTTTTGGAAGGCGGAGGTGCTAAGGGTTCTTATCAGATAGGTGCCTGCAAAGCTTTAATGGAACTAGGAGTAGATATTGGTGCCATCGCGGGTACTTCCATTGGAGCGTTAAACGGGGCGATGATTGTTCAGAATCAACTGGATAAAGCTTACGAACTCTGGTATAATATTTCGCCATCACAGGTGTTTGATATTGAGGAAGCCAGGTTAGAGGAATTACGGTATCTTGACATTTCCCATGACGGTTTAATCTATTTCATGAAAAAAGCCTGGAATATATTCCAAAACAAAGGGCTGGATATTACCTTTATCAAAAAACTGCTAAAAGAAGTAATTGATGAACAAAAATTAAGAGATTCGAAAATCAGTTTTGGATTTGTTACAGTTTCTATTTCCGAACTGAAGCCTCTTGAATTGTTTCTCCAAGACGTACCGGAAGGCAAGGTAGTGGAATACCTTTTGGCAAGTGCCAATCTGCCGGCGTTTAAACAGGAAAAACTTGACGGCAAGCGTTTTATGGATGGCGGGTTTTACGATAATCTTCCGTTGAATATGCTTGTAAGAAAAGGTTATAAGGATATTATTGCTATTAGGACCAAAGCGTTGGGAAGAACCAGAAGAATTTCTGATTCCAAGGTAAAAGTTAAATATATTTCTGCCGAAGATAATCTCGGAGGAATTCTGGATTTTAATCAAAAACAAGCCAGAATAAATCTCCAGCTTGGATATTATGATGTTCTAAAATCTTTTCAGGGTTTAAAAGGAAAAAAGTATTATATTAAACCGGTAAATGATGAAGAAATCTTCGCTAATTTTCTTTTGGCACCTGGGGAGAAAGCTATTTTAAAATTAGGAGAAACTTTAGGATTTAAAGAGTTACCTTATCGTAGGCTTTTATTTGAACATATTATTCCCAAGCTGGCTTTTTTGCTTGATCTCGGAGAAGAAAGCAGTTATGAGGATTTAGTAATTGGGATTTTGGAAATTATAGCCCTGGATCATAATGTTGAGCGGTTTAAGATTTATTCACTTCATGATTTTTTCTCTGCCATAAGAATAACAATCAAAGAAACAGATAATCTTAAATCTAAGGAAAATTTGCGAATACCTGCTTTTGTTAGACAAAACGATGTTTTGTCCAGAGCTGTAAGAGATAAGATTGTGCGCGAATCAGCCGGTGAAATATATGGCAACTATCTTCTAACAATGGACTTAGGACTAATAATATTAATTAATATGTGATTTGAATTAAACAATATGTGATTCAAGATTAATTTACTATAAAAAATGGGACCTAAATCCCATTTTTTTATTTTTCTAAAATTAAAAGAAGGAGATATAGTATTAACGTAGAATAAAGTGGAGTAAAGTGGGTTGAAGTGGTGGACAAATAAACCCTAGTGGGGTGAAGGATATGTTTATGGGGGAATTCCTCCATACAATAGACGGTAAGGGCCGGTTAATAATTCCGGCCAAATTCAGGGAGACCCTCGGGGATAGATTTATTACGACCAAGGGACTGGATAACTGTCTGTTTCTTTACCCTCAAAATGAATGGCAGAACTTTGAAGAGAAGCTAAAAAAACTGCCTGTTTCTCAACCAAATGCCAGAGCTTTTGTGCGCTTCTTTTTTTCCGGGGCAACCGAATGTGAATTCGATAAACAGGGGAGAATCTTATTGCCGGCTAATTTAAGGGAATATGCGGACTTGGAAAAAGATGTTGTCGTCGTAGGCGTAATGAACAGGATTGAAGTCTGGAATGCTGATAAGTGGAACGAGTATAGTTCTCAGGCTGAGAACGATTATGAAAAAGCCGCAGAATCCCTGGTCGATCTTGGTATTTAGAAAGGAATGGCTCAATTGGCTTTTCAGCATAAAAGTGTGCTTCTTACGGAAACAGTGGATTATATCTTCACTGTTCCCGATGGGATATATGTCGATTGTACGCTCGGTGGTGGTGGGCATTCTGAGCTTCTTTTGCAAAGGCTCAGCTCTCAGGGACGGCTTGTTTGTTTTGATCAAGATGAGGCAGCTGTCAAAAATGCTCGGGATAGGTTTACCGGTGACCCGCGGGTGAGTATTTTCCAAAAGAATTTTGCAGAACTGGAACAGACTCTTACGGATCACAAAATGCTGCCTGCGGTTGGTATTATGTTCGATTTAGGTGTGTCTTCCCCCCAATTGGATGAAGCCGGGAGGGGTTTTAGCTACATGCATGACGCGCCGCTTGACATGAGGATGGACAGGAGGACTGCATTAACTGCAGAGGAAATAGTTAACTATTGGAGTAGGGAAGATTTGACTGCGATTATTCGTGAATATGGGGAAGAAAAATGGGCTTTAAGAATTGCTAGGTTTATCGAAGATTACCGTACTCAGGAACAGATTCGAACAACTGGACAACTGGTTGACATAATTAAAAGAGCCATTCCCGCTGCTGCCCGCAGGGAGGGCCCTCATCCGGCTAAACGGACTTTTCAAGCTTTACGGATAGCCGTCAACCGGGAACTTGAGGTTCTGGAAACCGCCATTGACCAGTCGCTGCGCTGTCTGGCAAGCGGCGGCAGAATAGTGGTAATAACCTTTCATTCTTTAGAAGACAGAATAGTTAAAAAGAAATTCCAGTCCTGGTTGGGCAAATGTACATGTCCGCCTTCTTTTCCGGTTTGTAGGTGCGGTGCTAAACCGCTCATTAAGCTGATTAACAAAAAACCTCTTGTCCCATCAAGGGAGGAGGAAGAATTAAATCCCAGAGCAAGAAGCTCTAAGTTGCGCGTCGCCGAGAAACTTCAGGTCTAAACAGGAGGGGAGTAGAATACGATGTTAATGGCACAAAAAAAACTCAATTACGATGATCCTTTTACCTACTCATATGACGAAGACTGTGGTTTAATCATACCTAGAAGAAGAAATACACAGTCCAAAAAAGTTTCTCGGGCCAATAAATTGAACGTTCAAAGCCTGGCGATCATGTTGGTAGTCATCGTTATGTTTGGCATCATCGGTGCTAAAACCGTCCATACCACTGTTGTCAAAGGAGCGGAGACCAGAGCCTTGGAGAGAGATCTTCAAGCCCTGAACGCTGAAAATGGCTTACTGCAGGTCGAAGTAGACAGACTTAGTTCCGTGGCGAGGATCGAGAAAGCTGCTTTGGCTATGGGTATGAAAAAACCTGAGGGAACAATCTATATTGCCAGTAACATTATTCAACCAGAAAAAGCGGTAGGGGTGGAACAAACTCAGAAGACTGCGGAAGTACCGGCTAAAGGCGAAGCCAACTCGGTATTCGATCATGTCTTTAGGATATTTACGAGCTTTTTTGCTTCGACCCAAAGGTAGCAGCGTCCAATGAGTTCAAATCTACCCCTAAATATGGGGGTAGATTTTCTATGATGCAGCTCCTTGTTTTGCGCAAAAGAATTGTCTTGCTTTTAGGGTTATGTAGTATATTTCTGATCATTCTCATAATCCGTTTGGGCTATGTTCAGTTAAGAGATGGGCCTTTTTTAAAGAATCTAGCAGATGAGGAACACTTTAGAGGGGTTCCGGTTGCTTCTAAAAGGGGCAATATTGAGGATTGTAATGGTAATATCTTAGCAATGAGCGTCAGTTCGGAGACAGTATATGCCATTCCGGCAGAAGTAAAAAAATCCGGTAAGCAGGAAGAGATCGCTGCTAAATTAGCAGAGATACTAAAACTGGAGAAGGCTGCGGTACTTGAGAACATTACAAAACGTACATCGTTGGAATATGTCAAAAAGAAGATATCGGCGGATACGGCGACCGTTATTAAGCAATCAAACCTGCCAGGCATCGGGGTAGTTGAAGATAGTACCCGTTTTTATCCTAACGGCACACTCACTGCGCATATTATAGGTTTTACCGGAATCGACAGCCAGGGATTGGAAGGTATCGAGAAATCCAGGGATAAAGAATTAACCGGGACTCCGGGAAGTATCCTGACGGAATATGGAGCCAACGGGATAAAAATTCCCGACGCCCAGCAAGAATTTATTCAACCGATTCAGGGAAATACCGTCAAACTTACAATAGATAAGAATATTCAGGCCTTTGCCGAGCGTGAGCTCGCCAAACTAATGACAGGGCAAGGAGTAAACATGGAAGGGCGAATTCCGAAGAGCGCTTCCATTCTGGTGATGGAACCCTCTACCGGAAAAATGCTGGCTATCGCTTCGGCGCCGACTTTTGATCCGAATAATTATCAAGCGGCCCCGGTCAGCTCCCGTAGGAATATTGCAATTCAGAATGGTTATGAACCGGGATCAACGTTCAAAATCGTCACTCTGGCAGCTGCTCTGCAAGAAAAAGTCATTAAACCTACGGAATCATTTACTGACTCCGGATCAATCACTATCCTAGGTAAAAAGATACGCTGCTGGAAAGCAGGCGGGCATGGAACCCAGACCATGGTTCAAGTTGCCGAGAATTCCTGCAACCCTGGTTTTATTGAAATGGGTCAACGTCTGGGAATGGATAGATTTTACAAGTACCTGACTGCTTTTGGATTTGGCCAAAAAACCGGAATTGAGATGTCGGGGGAAGCTAAAGGCATTTTGGCTAATAAAAAGAAAGCTACAGCTTTGGATCTGGCTACAATGTCTATCGGGCAAACCAATAATGTTACCCCTATCCAGCTGCTCACAGCCGTATCGGCAGTAGCTAATGGCGGGACTTTGCTTAAACCACAGCTGGTACAGGAAATAACCTCGCCTACGGGAGAAGTAATTGTGCCGTTCCAAAAAGAAGAAGTGAGAAGAGTA
The DNA here is from genome assembly GCA_002423425.1 of Peptococcaceae bacterium UBA6116. Classification (GTDB taxonomy): domain Bacteria; phylum Bacillota; class Desulfitobacteriia; order Desulfitobacteriales; family Syntrophobotulaceae; genus UBA6116. The sequence goes on along the minus strand of DIWC01000063.1, from coordinate 58,419 downwards.
ATCTCCAAGGATACAGCTAAATTGGAATGCGAAATTCTGGAATCGGTCGTTACTAATGGTACAGGTCGAAGAGCATTTCTGCCGGGGTATAGGGTGGCCGGGAAGACCGGAACCGCTCAAAAAGTTGCCAACGGTTCCTATATCCAGGGGGAATATGTCGCTTCCTTTATCAGTTTCGCACCGGCTAATAATCCGCGTTTAGCTATACTGGTTGTAATTGACGGGGTACCTTTTTATGGAGGGGTTGTAGCGGGTCCTGTTGTACAGTCAGTAATGCTTGATTCTCTAAAATACTTAGGAGTTAAGCCCGACGCCAATGCGCCGCTTGCTCCGGGTAAACCGATGTATGGGGTAGAATTTCCGCCTGTTAAAGAGGCGGCTATTGTACCTTCGGTCTTAGGATATTCCCAGACAGAAGCAGAACAAACTCTTAAAAAATCCGGGTTTAAAGTTATGATAGAAGGCAAGGGGGCTAATGTTGTGGATCAGATTCCACATGGAGAGGCCAAAGTTGAAAAAGGTTCGACTGTAATCCTTTATCTTGGTTCGGAAGCGGGTCAGCCAACCTTAGCGCCGTGGATAGAGGAAGACCAAGATGACCCCGATGTGGAAGTCATTAAGGATTTAAGTCCCAGGATTCCTTTAAGTATGAATACTGATTTACCTGAATAAAAGCAGTAGGCTGAAAAAATATTTTTTAGGTCTGCTAAGCATTTAATTTGTTAATAATAGTATAATAACTTGGTAAAGGTGAGGATTATGACTAAGAACTGTAAGAAACTGTTAAATATGGCAGATGGACTGGAAGACGTGGAAATACGTGGTGATGCTCAAATAATGGTTTCAGGCATAACTCATGATTCGCGAAAAGTAGTTCAAGGGGACATCTATGTATGTATTCCGGGATTTAAAACCGATGGACATGACTTCGCTGAGGTCGCAGTGCAAGCGGGGGCCTATGCCTTGGTGGTGGAGCGTTACCTTGATCTCGATATTCCTCAAATGAAAGTTAAAGATTCCCGGCAGGCAGCCGGTTATCTGGCTGCCGCCTTTTATGATTATCCCTCACGCCGACTGGAACTGGTTGGAGTAACAGGGACGAACGGGAAGACTACAGTAATCCATTTGGTCGAGAAGATTGTCCAACTTGGAGGAAAAAAGACGGGCCTAATAGGTACATTAGGCTCCAGGATCAATCAGCTCACCTTTCCGGGGATACATACTACTCCTGAGTCGACCGAAATTCAAAGATTGCTTAATGATATGGTGGCTGCAGGAGTCGAGACGGTCGTAATGGAGGTGTCTTCTCATGCCCTTGCTTTGGGCAGGGTCAATGGCTGTGTTTATCGTTCCGGAATCTTTACCAATTTGTCTCAGGACCATCTTGATTACCATCAGAATATGCAGGAATACTTAGAAGCTAAATCTCTTCTTTTCGCAGGAATGGCAGAGGATAAACAAAGGCAATATGCTATAATAAATGCTGATGATGCGTCTTATGAGTATCTTAAACAAAGGGCTGCTTGTAAGGTGGTAACCTATGGAATTAATTCCAATGCGGATTTTAAAGCTGAAAATATTAAGCTTTCTGCCCGCGGGGTTGAGTTTAATGCTAGATATCATGGTCTGGTTGCTAAAGTATGTTGTAATACTCCGGGAAAATTTAGTGTTTATAATGCCTTAGCTGCCTTTGCCTGGGGGATTTCAGCGGGGTATTCCCTAGAAACAGTTATCAAGGCTCTTGATGAAATTAAAGGTGTTCCAGGAAGGTTCGAAAGTATTCGTCTGGGACAGCCATTCTTAGTAATTGTCGATTACGCCCACACTCCCGATGGTTTGGAGAATGTCTTAAGCACGGCCAAAGAGATTACGGCAGGTAAGCTTATCACTGTTTTCGGCTGTGGGGGAGACAGGGACAGGAAAAAGCGTCCGCTCATGGGTGAGGCTTCCGGGCGGTTAAGCGATTACTTCATAGTCACCTCAGATAATCCCCGCACCGAAGAACCTCATAGAATTATTGAGGATATTCTTCCCGGGATTGGGACTGTTAACTATAAAGTAATTGAAGATAGGCACGAGGCTATTCTTCATGCCTGTTCAGTGGCTTTACCGGGGGACACTATTGTAATTGCCGGGAAAGGGCATGAGGATTACCAGATTATTGGGAATGAAAAGATACATTTTGATGATAAAGAACAAGTAGAAATGGCGTTAAGGGGCATGGGTTATGTGGGATAGTGAGAAAATTGCAGCGATATCCGACGGGGAACTTTTGGGCAATTCTACTGTTCCTTGCAGCGGTTGGTCAATCGACAGCAGGAAAGTAAGCAAAGGGCAAGTATTCGCAGCCTTCAGGGGTGAGAATACAGACGGACATAGTTATATTCAAAAAGCTTTAGCCGCAGGAGCTGCGGTTATCCTGGCCGAATCATCCAGGCTGCAGGAACTGGAGATAGGGATCTCTGACGTTCCGGCGGGAAAGGCAATTATCGGAGTTAAGGATTGCCTAAGAGCGATGCAGGAACTGGCCAAAGCATGGAGAACAGAACTAAATCCACTCGTAGTAGGGATAACTGGCAGTAATGGTAAAACAACAACGAAAGACATGGTCGCGGCTGTTTTATCTGCAAAATACCGCGTACATAAAAATACAGAAAACCAAAACAATGAGATCGGCTTGCCGCTAACCATTTTAAACGCCCCCCCAGGAGTGGAGATTATGGTACTAGAGATGGGCATGAGGGGTCTCGGTCAAATCAAAGCTCTTTGTGATATTTGCAGGCCTTCGCTTGGGCTTATTACCAATATTGGACCTACTCACTTGGAGTTGTTAGAAACTCAGGAGAATATAGGACGGGCCAAATGGGAACTAATTGACTGTCTGCCTCAAGATGGAATTGCAGTGTTGAATGCCGAAGACTACCAAAGTGTAACTAAAGCCGCAGCAGCTGCGGTTAAAAAAGTATTCTACGGAATTAAAGGTGAGTATATCAAACCAGATGTTCAGGGAACGAATATCCGGGCTGCAGGTGAGCTTAAGACCATTTTTGAAGCGATTGCCGGCGGGCAAAAAGCGGCTGTCAATCTTCCATTACAGGGAGAACATAATGTCCTTGATGCTCTGGCGGCTCTGGCCGTTGGACTGAACCTAGGAATATCCCTTAAAGAAGGGGCACATTCATTAATGGGATTACAACTTTCAAAAATGAGACTTGAGATCCTTCCGGGAATCCTGGATAGTGTAATCCTTAATGATGTTTATAATGCCAACCCTATTTCCATGCAAGCTTCTCTCAAAGTATTGGCTGAACGCGGGGGAGATAAAACAATTGCTGTTCTCGGTGAAATGTATGAATTAGGAGATGCTGCAGTTTCCGGACATAGGGAAGTAGGGCAAACCGCTGCCTTATTAGGTATTAGAGAACTTGTAACAGTCGGTGATCTGGCGCGGGGGATTGCCTTAGGTGCCAGGGAGAATGACTTTGCTCCGCAAAGGATACATCACTGTGACGACTGTGATCAGGCGTCATCTGTGGTTTTACAATTACTTAAGGAGTATGGCTCCGGAACCTGGATCCTTGTTAAAGGTTCACGCGGTATGAAAATGGAAAGGGTTAGCCGGCAAATAACTAAATGATAACAAAACATTAATAAAAAGATATTAATGATAATGTTGAATTGGAATCAAGACAGAGATATCCGTGAAGAAAGGAATATGGAATTGACGGAAAAAATTTTCTTAACGATAGGAATTGCTTTGATTGTGAGCCTTGTTGTAGGACCTTTCCTTATTCCGGCCCTCAGAGTCTTAAAATTTGGCCAGAGTATACGCGACGACGGTCCGCAAAGGCATCTTGCCAAAGCGGGGACGCCAACAATTGGTGGGCTTATTTTTCTCTGCGGGATAGTTGTTTCCGTTCTCATTATGGCGGAGAAACCTTATTCGGCAGGTCTATTGTCATTGCTAGGTATTACCCTGGCTTTTGCTATAGTAGGGTTTTGGGATGATTTTCTTAAGGTTTTAAGAAAAAATAACCTTGGGCTGCGGGCTAAACAAAAACTGGCTGCCGAATTTCTGTTAGCTTTGATTTTTGCTGTAATTTCTGCTCAATTCCTGGGAAGGGGTACGGTAATAGGGATTCCGTTCACTTCACTGGAAATAGACCTTGGAATTATATACTACCCCCTTCTGGCTTTAGTAGTTGTATCGGCTACGAATGCCATCAATCTGACAGACGGATTGGACGGATTGGCGGCAGGGTGCACAATGATAGCAGCGCTGGGGTATATTGTTATTTCCGTCTTAGCCGTAAAAACGGGATTTCTCCAAGGAATAGCAGTCAATTCCAGTGACCCTGCCATTTTTGCCGCAGCAATCGTGGGAGGATGTCTAGGTTTTTTGCGCTTCAACTCTCACCCAGCAAGAGTATTCATGGGCGATTGTGGTTCGCTGGCCTTGGGCGGAGCGATAGCCGGATTGGCAATTTTAAGCAGAACTGAACTTGTGCTAATTATCCTTGGCGGAGTGTATGTGCTTGAAGCATTATCGGTCCTTATTCAAGTAGTTTCTTTTCAGACAAGGGGGAAACGAGTTTTTCGCATGAGTCCTCTCCACCATCATTTTGAGCTAGGGGGCTGGAGCGAGAAGAAAGTTGTTATGGTTTTTTGGACAGCTGCAGTTATTTTTGCTTTTGCTGGTCTTATGGCATTTATGAAGATGATTGGGTGAGGTGTGTTTTCTTATTTGGGTGTTTTCGAATTTGTGCAATTACCCGCTCACCCCGCGCCGGAGCTGCTCACTTGCTGATTTCGCTACTACGCCAAACCTTAGGGTAATACCTGATGTGAACCAACGGCGCAGCTTAACGCTCACTCAGCATATTATTGTATTTAGACATTTGCAGAGTGGACAGGTTCGGTGCGGGGTGAGCGGGGCAAATGTCCAAATACAAGGTCACTAACAAAATACATTTCCTGGGGGAAATTACAATGGATTACAAAGATAAAAAAGTACTGATAGTTGGTGGCGGCAAGAGCGGTCTGGCGGCAGCCCGGAAGTTATTGGGGCTTGGGGCTGAGGTTTTTCTTACTGATCGCCAGGCTAAGGATAAACTTGAAGGGCTGCAAGAATTGGAAGGATTTGATGATGCGCATTTAGTCTTGGCAAAGGAACCTGACATTAAGCAAATCAGACCTGGTTTGGTGGTCCTTTCCCCGGGGGTATCCCCTCAGCTTTCGTTTATTCAAGAGGCTCTTTCTCAGGGTATTCCGCTTTGGAGTGAGGTAGAACTTGCCCTGAGGGATTCGGCTGCGGTTTTAGTAGGAATTACAGGGAGTAATGGTAAGACAACGACTACAACTCTTTGCGGTGAATTGGCGAAAGCTACGAACAGGGAAACCGTAGTGGCGGGAAATATCGGTCTGGCCCTGTGTGGACAGGTTGAGCATCTAAATCCAAGTGGAATCGTTGTGGCTGAATTGTCCAGTTTTCAGTTGGAATATATTGACCGATTGAGAGTAAATATTGCCGTTATCTTGAATTTGACTCCCGACCATCTCGACCGTCATGGGACTATGGAAAATTATATTGCCGCTAAAGCTAACATTTTGCAGAATCAGACTAGAGATGATGCTGCCATCTTGAATTGGGATGATCCTGCAGTTAAGGAGCTTGCTCCATTGACTAGGGCTAAAATCGTCTATTTTAGTTTGAAAGAGAGATTGAAAAATGGGATCTACCTTAATGGGGAGGATATTGTTTGCAGTACTAACTGTTCTACGAGGAAAATAATTGGAACTTCCGACCTTGTTTTGCGAGGCAGGCACAATATTGAAAATGTTATGGCTGCGATTGCAGTTGCTTTGGAGTTGGGATCGGGAGATGAACAGATTGTTCAAGTACTTCAATATTTTCAGCCTGTCAAACATCGACAGGAAATTGTGGGTAAGTTTAACAATATTTTATTTATTAATGATTCCAAAGGAACAAATCCGGATTCTTCAATTAAAGCCCTTCAGTCTTATCAAGAGCCTATAGTGCTAATTGCCGGCGGGAAAAATAAAGGGTTAGATATGACCGGTTTTTTGGCTGAAGCTAAAAAGAAAGTAAAAACTTTAATATTAGTTGGCCAGGCAGCGAATGAGATGGAAAAAATCGCCAATAATATAGGCATTGAGAGAATAATCAGGTCTACAAGTTTTGAAGATTGTGTGCAAAAAGCGATAACTGAAGCCAAGCCAGGGGATATTGTCCTGTTGTCTCCTGCTTGTACAAGCTGGGATATGTTTAAAAGTTTTGAGGAAAGAGGGGAATTGTTTAAGGATTTGGTGCGTAAGCATTATAGCGAACCCAATTGATTTTTGTAGGGGGGAGCTAAGGTGTTTGCCAAATACCGGAAAGTTGATCCAGTGTTGCTTGGCGTTATCTTCGCACTGTTACTAATAGGTATCGTTATGACTTATAGTTCCAGTGCGGTCAAAGGCTATCTTTATTATGAAGACCCATACCATTATTTTAAGGCTGAACTTGTCTGGGTAGGACTAGGCCTGATAGCCATGACAGTGGCATTACTGATTGATTGGAAATTCCTTTACAAATGGGCCAAACCAATTCTTTATGCAGCACTATTACTTTTGGCCATGGTTAAGATTCCCGGAGTCGGGAAAACAGTAAATGGCGCAACTCGTTGGATTGGACTGGGGATATTCTCTATCCAGCCTTCGGAAGTAATCAAACTGGCTATGGTTTTGATTATGGCCAGATTTCTTTCAACCGATCCCTATAAGATAAAGTTTTTCCGTAAAGGGATTGTACCTTCCTTAGCCTTATTGGGAGTGGTCTGCGGTCTGATTATGCTGCAGCCTGACCTCGGAACTACGCTTGTAATCGCTGCCGCCGTTTTCTTTATGCTTTTAGCGGTGGGAGCAAAAATATGGCACATGTTCGGTTTAGGACTGACAGGAGTAGGACTGGTTGTTGCCGCTATTCTCGCAGCTCCTTATAGAATGCGCAGGATCTTTGCTTTTCTAGATCCGTGGGCTGATCCATCAGGTAAAGGTTACCAGACTATTCAATCTTTGTTAGCTCTTGGACCAGGCGGTTTATTCGGTTTAGGAATAGGACAGAGCAAACAAAAATTTCTTTACCTGCCTGAAAATCATACCGATTTTATCTTTGCGATGATTGGTGAAGAACTTGGTTTTATTGGGGCTTCCCTTGTGGTAATGCTTTTCGCTCTCTTTATTTGGCGTGGATTCAGAGCAGCAATCAATGCCCCGAACAATTTTTTAGGGCTGCTTGCTGTGGGGTTAACGTCTTTGATAGGAATTCAGGCCATGATTAATATGGGTGTGGTTACGGGGGTTCTTCCTGTGACCGGAATAACTTTACCGTTTTTAAGCTATGGGGGAACATCGCTCTTATTTACAATGATAGCGGCGGGGTTGCTTCTGAATATTTCAGCGACCGGTACTAAGGAGGTTATTTGATTGCGGGTTATCGTGACCGGGGGAGGAACCGGAGGACATATTTATCCGGCTATGGCTGTAGCCGGAGGATTACTGGCCAGGCACAGCGATATTGAAGTATTGTATGTCGGGACAAAAGATGGGATGGAAGCTAAAATTGTTCCGGATAATGGACTTGAGTTTAAAGGAATATCCGGGAAGGGGATGCCAAGAAAATTAAGTATGGAAACTATGCGGACTGCCGGTGCGAATGTCATGGCTTTATGGGAAACAAAGCAGATTCTCAAGAAATTTAAACCGGATCTCGTTGTCGGTACCGGCGGCTATGTTTCTGGTCCAGTAGTACTGACTTCAGCTTTGTTCGGCATTCCGACCCTCTTGCACGAACAGAACGCGCTTCCTGGTAAGACCAACAAGTTCTTAGCCAAACTCGTAAAAAATATTATGCTTGCTTTCCCTGAAAGCGCTCAGTACTTTCCTGCCAAGGGAAAAATTAAAGTAGTTGGGCTTCCGGTCAGAGAGGAAATCGGAAGAATCGAGCGTAAGACGGGCGCGGCTGAATTCGGGCTTAATCCCGTAAGAAAAACCCTGCTGGTGACAGGGGGCAGCAGGGGTGCTTTAAGTATTAATAAGGCCATGGTTTACGTGCTAAGCAAATTGATTGAACATACGGATATACAGGTAATCTGGGGAACGGGAACTGCAACTTATAATATTATTATTGATGAATTGGATAGGAGCAGAGTTGATTGGCACTGTGATCAGTGGAAGATTATGGAGTACATCAAAAATATGCCCGAGGCTCTGGCTTGTTCCGATCTTTGCATTTGCAGGGCAGGGGCAACAACACTTGCTGAATTATCGGCAGCGGGAAAAGCCGGCATACTTATTCCTTACCCTTATGCTGCCGAGAATCATCAGGAGTACAATGCCAGAGCATTTGCCAACAAACAGGCGGCTCAAGTCATTCTTGATAAAGATTTGAACGGACTGCTTCTTTGGGAAGCTATACAAAGAATTCTCTTCAATACTTTTGTTTTGGAAGAAATGAGTGCCCGATCAAAGCAAATATTTAATCCGGGGGCATTGGACAGAATCGTTAATCTCTGTTTACATACTGCTTGGAGATAGTCTGAAAACTAAATTTACTTCACATTTTCCTCTTCACATTATCTTCCTCAAGTGCATAACATATGCAGTAAAGAAAGGGGGGCAGTGAAGAGCGTACATATTATTCTGGGAGTGAACATAATGCATTTGACACAGGTAAAGGGGGAGGAGACATGACGATGGATCGTTATGTCATTACAGGAAAACAAAGATTAGTAGGCCGGGTCAAAACAAGTGGTGCCAAGAATGCAGCTTTACCGTTAATGGCTGCTGCTATTCTAGCGGAGGGCAAGACTGTTCTTCTTGGGGTTCCCCAGATTACAGATATAACAAACATGATCAAAGTTTTAAAGAATCTTGGCTGCAAGGCAAAATTAGACCAAGATGAGTTGGTTTTAGATACATCCAATTTACAGGAATGGACAATTGACGAAGACCTGATGAGAAAAATGCGGGCCTCAAATCTGATCCTAGGTCCAATGATTGCTAAAAATGGCAGAGTGAAAATTTCCAGACCCGGTGGCTGTGCGATTGGAAACCGTCCGATGGATCAACATATTAAGGGGTTAATAGAGCTCGGAGTAACGGTCAAGGAAAGACACGGTTATATAGAGGCGGTTGCTGAAAAGCTTAGGGGCGGGGAGATCTATTTTGATATTCCCAGTGTAGGAGCAACGGAAAATATCATGATGGCTGCAGTATTTGCCGAGGGAACGACTATAATGCGTAACGCAGCAAAGGAACCGGAGATCGTTGATCTGCAAAATCTCCTGAATAAAATGGGCGCTAAGGTTCGTGGTGGGGGGACTCATGTTATCAGGATTGACGGTGTCAAGTCACTTAAAAGTACGGAACACATAGTTATCCCTGACAGGATCGAAGCCGGTACCCATATGATCGCGGCTGTAATGACCGAAGGCGATATCCTGGTAGATAACGTCATTCCAGAACATCTTAGCCCGGTAATCGCCAAGCTCCGCCAAGGAGGAGCGGAAATAGTTGTTAATGGCGATAGTGTAAGGGTTAAGCATCGTGGCAGATTTAAGTCTTTAGACTTAAAAACTTTAACTTATCCAGGTTTTCCAACTGACTTGCAGCCTCAATTCCTTGCGCTGCTTACGATTGCCGAAGGGACCAGTATAGTATCCGAAACAATTTTTGAGAATCGCTTCCAACATGTTGCGGAACTTGTCAGAATGGGAGCAAAAATTACGGTTGAGGGGCGTACGGCAGTGATTAGCGGAGTAGCTACCCTAGAGGGGGCGTTTGTTGAAGCAACTGACCTGCGGGCGGGGGCTGCGCTGTTTCTGGCTGCTTTGGCCGCTGAGGAGGGAACAGTACTGGAGAGAATAGATCATATTGACCGAGGATATGAGAACTTGGAAGAAAAATATAGGGCACTTGGAGCTAAAATGCAAAGAGTTGTTAAGCAGCCATAAAATAATGTTTGCACCATATTAACGGATTATTGTAAAATGAACGAAACACAACACCAAAGTGGGAGAGAATGAATTTGTCTCAAACCAAGTCCAATGCATCCTTTTTATATATTGTGGCTTTGATCTGTCTAATTACCATAGCCTTATTCATGTTTTCCAAATCTGATTTTTTCCTAGTGAAAGATATCAGGTTTGAAGGACTAAATAATGTTGAGGGGGATGAGGTTTTAAAGCTGCTGGGAACAGTCAAGGGGGAGAATATTTTTCTGGTTGATACCAATGTTTTAGCTCAAAAAGTGAAACTGCATCCGCTTATCGCCCAAGCTGTTGTCCAAAAAAAGTACCCTGGGACCTTGATCCTGGAAATCCGGGAGCGTCTTCCGGCTGCCTTGATCCTTAACAAAGATAGAATGGTAGAAGTAGATTCACAAGCGATAATATTGAGGGTTTACGATACTTGGCCTCAAAAGGATTGCCCGGTATTGACCGGGGTTGAGGTGCCGGAGACAATAGGTCCGGGTCAGAAAATAAGCAATCTGAATTTGCAAAAAGGTTTGCTAGTAATTGGACAAGCATCGTCGGAATTAAAGACTCTTATTGGTGAAATACACATTTCTGAGGATGGACAACTACTCATTTATCTCACAAATAAAATAAAGGTAAAGATGGGTTTTGGGGAAGAATATAGTGCAAAGTTAAAAATTCTTGAGGAATTGCTTGGTAGCACTGAGTTTAAAACGGTGGAGAAAGCTATAAAATATATTGATCTCACTGCGGGAAAACCTGTTTTGGGACGATAGTGGGGGGACAGAAAATGTGGTTGTTGCCTATTTTTGGTTTAATATTAGGACTTGTAATCGGTTTTTTAAGTCCTTTAAACATTCCTGTTGATTATGCCAAATCCTTTTCTGTAGCAATCATTGTAGCTCTTGATGCAGTGATGGGAGGTATCCGGGCTTATAAAGAGGAGACTTTCGACACAACTATTTTTATGAGCGGATTTTTCGTTAATATTATAATGGCAAGCTTTTTAGCTTTCATTGGAGATAGAATCGGGGTTGACCTTTATCTTGCTGCGATAGTGGCATTTGGTACAAGATTATTTCAGAATATCAGCATTATCCGCCGTCATATTATTAATAAACCGCAAAAAAACAAATAATTATTTTAACACAAAAAAAGGAATAATTGTTCATCATCTAGAAATTATGTAGTTGGGGTTTATTAAATGTATAAAGGTATCTAGGATTTATTGTCTTATTATAATAGGATTGGATTTAATTAAAGAGAGGCAGGGTGAAAAATGCTAGAATTCGAAAATGATGGTATCCAGTATGCACGCATAAAAGTTATTGGAGTTGGCGGTGGTGGCAATAACGCTGTTAACAGGATGATCTCCGCAGGTCTCAAGGGTGTTGATTTTATTGGTATAAATACTGATGCTCAGGCTCTTCAAATGTCCCGGGCAGCTGAAAAAATACAAATAGGCATAAAATTAACTAAAGGTTTAGGAGCAGGAGCCAACCCTGAAATTGGGCAAAGTGCCGCAGAGGAAAGCCGCGACGAAATTGTAAAATCCTTGCTTGGAGCCGATATGATTTTTGTAGCTGCGGGTATGGGTGGAGGAACCGGTACTGGTGCTGCTCCGGTAGTCGCTGAAATTGCCAGAGAGATCGGAGCATTAACGGTTGGAGTGGTCACAAGACCTTTTTCTTTTGAAGGCAGAAAGAGGGCCATGCAGGCTGAAAGAGGCATTCTGGAGCTTAGGGACAAAGTAGACACTTTGATTACCATTCCCAATGACCGGCTTATGCAGATTGTTGATAAGCATACTACAGTTCAAGAGGCTTTTCGCATAGCTGACGATGTGCTGTTGCAAGGGGTTCAGGGAATATCGGACTTAATCACAATTCCCGGTCTAATTAACTTGGATTTTGCTGATGTCAAAACGATTATGGCCGAAACCGGTTCAGCCCTTATGGGCATAGGACAGGCTTCCGGGGAGAACCGGGCGGCAGATGCGGCTCGTAAGGCTATTTCCAGTCCATTGTTAGAAACCTCGATCGAAGGGGCCAAAGGGGTTCTTTTGAATATCACCGGTGGTTCGAATCTAACCTTAATGGAAGTTAACGAAGCTTCAGAAATCGTTGGCGAAGCCGCAGACCAGGAAGCCAATATTATTTTCGGGGCAGTAATTGATGAAAGCCTTAAGGATGACTTGCGGGTAACTGTAATTGCTACCGGATTTGACCAGAGAACCGTCATTAAGAAACCGAAAACCGGACAGGAAAGCAACAGCAAAAACAACAGTTATAATCTGTTTAAAGATAATGTGGATATCCCGAACTTTTTAAAGTATAAGAGATAAGCTCTCCGCTAAGCAGCCGCTGACAAATTGTCGGCGGTTTTTATTTTTTTATTTTCTTTTCTGTTATCGTTTAATTGCAGCAAACCTGTTCAGGGCAACACAAACGGATGATCTGGATTTAGAGGAGAGTGGGCAATGATTCTTGTCTATTTTCAAAGATCCAACATAATCTGGCTTTACTTTGCTAAAAAAATCGCTCTTTAAGCCAACCGATTGCGACAGGATTCATTAAGCTGGCAAGGTATAATTTGTTAATAGGAATTTGCTAAGGGCTGGAAAGGATTCGGGTATGATTTACCTGGATATTGTCCTGATAGTTAATGGAGCAATGGATGCTTTTCTGTTGTTTTACACGGCTTACCTGCTGCGGAAGAAGGTACATATCTTCAATCTTCTGCTGGCAGTCGTTTTGGGTGAACTGCCTGTATTATTTATCGTTTTCGGATACGAAGGGCCGGCAGTTGCATCCAAGATCCTTGTTCCGCTTGCCATGGTTAGGATAGGGTTAAACACCAAGGGAATACGAGGCCTAGCCAAGGGATTGCTTTATTTCAGCTTATTGGCGGCGGTCAGCGGGGGCATCTATTATGCTCTTGCGAGTTGGGTTGGATTAAATGTTGGCGGAGGAGAGTTTTTAACCATTTTTGACTTATGGATATTTCCATTAATAGCTCTATTGTTGATTGGGGGGCATCGAATTTGGGAAAAAATGCAAAAAACCAATCTCTTTTTTGATAATATTCTTTACGATGTAGAATTATCTTTCGATGGTGAAAGGAATCTTAAAATAAAGGCGCTGCTGGATACCGGCAATGAATTAAAAGATCCTTTAACTGGAACTCCGGTAATGATTATGGAAGAAAAAGTTGCTCTTCAAGTCATGCCCGAAAAAATTAAGCAGTTCTTGCAAATTTCCTGGAGAGAAAATCCTAATCCCTGGTCATATCTTTGGAATGATGAAGAATACTGCGTGCAAAAAATGGTTTTTATCGCTGCCAAGGGTATCAATGGTCAAACTTGGTTACCGGGTATCAGGATAGGGAAAGTGAAAATAAGTCAGGGTCAAAAGCAATGGGAGCAGGCAGTGACAGTTGCCTTGGTTTCAGAGGTTTTAAGTGCTGAAAGTAAATTCCAAGCCCTGCTTCATCCGGAACATATACATAAGTCCGCCGGCAAGGAGGAGATAGCTTGATGTCTCAGATTCAAAAACTAACCGCTAGCGTGAAAAAATTATTAAACTTTATTATTCTCAATGTCCAAAAAGTCAGGGAAGTATTTTATGTCGGCAGCAGCGAGGCTTTGCCTCCCCCTTTGAGTGTTGATGAGGAAGAGGACCTAATTGTCAGGTTGGAGAACGGAGATTATTCGGTCAAGGGTACCCTGATCGAGCGCAACCTTAGACTCGTGGTCTATATTTCCCGCAAGTTTGAAAATACCGGAATAGGGATTGAGGATCTTGTTTCCATTGGAACAATAGGACTGATCAAAGCTGTCAATACCTTTGATCCCGCCAAAAAGATAAAGCTTGCTACTTATGCTTCGCGCTGTATAGAAAATGAAATACTTATGTATTTAAGGAGGAATAATAAAGTCAGGTCTGAAGTATCCTTTGACGAACCTTTAAATATTGATTGGGATGGCAATGAATTACTGCTTTCCGATGTCTTAGGAACTGATAATGATATCATTTCCCGTCCAATCGAAGAAGAGGTCGATAGGCATCTTTTAGGCCAGGCTATGTCAAGCCTAACGGATAGAGAAAAACTAATCATGGAGTTAAGATTCGGCATGGGTGGAACAGAAGAAAAAACCCAAAAAGAAGTTGCTGACCGTCTGGGCATTTCTCAGTCATATATTTCCAGACTGGAAAAAAGAATTATTAGGCGTTTGCGCAAAGAATTCGTTCGTCTGGAATAAGTTCTTGGAATAACTTAACTGGAGACAGGGAATACTCTCCAAAGAATTACCGCATGGAGGGTATCTGCACATGGTCTTAAACAAGGTTGAAATTTGCGGAGTTAATACTTCCAAGCTGCCCGTCTTAAGTGGTTCCAAAATGAAGGAATTGTTTATAAAGCTTCAGAGTGGTGAGATATCAGCACGCGAACAGTTGGTTAAAGGAAACCTTCGTCTCGTATTAAGTGTCATACAACGTTTCAGTAACCGGGGGGAACATGTAGATGACTTATTTCAGGTAGGTTGTATCGGACTCATGAAGGCCATAGACAACTTTGATCTTAGCCAGAACGTTAAATTTTCTACCTACGCTGTACCAATGATCATCGGCGAAATAAGACGTTATCTAAGAGATAATAATCCAATCAGGGTAAGCAGGTCTTTAAGAGATATTGCCTATAAAGCTTTGCAGATTAGAGATAAGCTTGCTACTGAATGTTCACGGGAACCAACAATTAAAGAAATTGCTTCTAAATTGGAAATATCGCAGGAGGATGTCATTTTTGCCTTAGATGCTATTCAGGAGCCGGTATCCTTATTTGAACCTATCTATCATGACGGCGGCGATCCTATTTATGTAATGGATCAAATCGGTGATGACAAACAGTCGGATAAGATTTGGCTGGAATCGATTGCCATTAAAGAAGGTATGGGGAAACTTGGCGATAGGGAAAAGAAGATAATTTCCCTGCGTTTTTTTCAAGGCAAAACACAGATGGAAGTTGCCGAAGAAATCGGGATTTCCCAAGCCCAAGTTTCCCGTCTGGAGAAAGCAGCCTTGAAACATATGCGCAAACACGTCTGAAAAATAAATTGCTGACAGAATTCTTTTAGATACTATTCATGAATAGTGACCCTCCTCATAAACTTAAAGGAGAGGAGGGTGTTGTGATGAGAGTCTCCGAGTTAAGAGTTCTGGAAGTAATTAATGTCGGGAATGGCCGTCGTTTAGGTCCAATTATTGACTTGGATCTGGATTTGGAGAAAGGTATAGTAAAAGGTATTGTGATCTTAACATCCACGCATTCTAAAAGTTTTTTTAGCGGCGGACGGAGTGAAGACGTCTACCTCCCTTGGGAAAAAATAATCAAAGTCGGAGTTGATGTCATCCTCGTAGATGGTAGGGATATCGTGAGTATAAATTATTAAATTTGTGTTAAATCTTAGATTTTTGTTAATTTTTCGATAAAATATATATAATATTGGGACAGTCGATATCTATTTATAATTAAGGAAAGTATAATTAAGGAAAGAATTTCGATTATTTTCACAATTTCTGAAGGAACTGCTGCAGTTTTTAGAGAAAATTTTAACAAGCTTATACATCACAATCACAATAATTTTTTCTATTCAGAGAAGAAGGAGTTGTTAAATATTATTAACGTTTTAGTCGTTGATGATGAGATTTCAATCCGGGAATTGTTAAAATTTAATCTAGAAAAAGAAGGATACAGGACAAGCTGTGCAATCGATGGAGAGCAAGCGTTATCCTTATTAAACAAGACAAAATATGATATGGTCATTTTAGATTTGATGCTCCCGGGAATCAGTGGTTTGGAAGTTTGCCGGAAAATGCGCTCCGATCCGTCTCTGGTCTCAATTCCAGTAATTATGCTGACAGCAAAGGGAGATGAGATTGATAAGGTACTAGGGCTGGAATTAGGGGCCGACGATTATATGACGAAACCTTTTGGCGTAAGGGAATTATTGACACGCATCAAGGTTCGTCTGCGCCGGCCGGCATTAGATTCAACGGAAGAGATTATCACCAGAGGGGATATATCAATTGAACCGGATTCTTTTACGGTTAAGGTTTGCAATGAGATCATCGATGTTACTCCCAAAGAGTTTGAATTGTTGCGTCTTCTGGCTTCACACCCTGCCAAGGTTTATACTAGGGACGAGCTTCTGGAGAGGATTTGGGGATATGAGTATCCTGGGGATACCAGAACGGTGGATGTTCATATTAGGCATGTCCGCCAAAAAATTGAAAAAGACCCTGGGAATCCGGAATATATTGAAACTGTCCGCGGGATCGGCTATAGGTTTAAGGGCAAAACACAATGAAAATAAGGATAAAATTACCCTTACTTTTAATAGTAATTGCCGGGGCGGATATTCTGCTAATTATTAGTAATAAGTCACTGAGAATATTTTCAAGTGAGAGGCTTATTACTGCCATACTACTTGTTTCCGCAATAATTATATATGGTTATACGACTAGACTTGTTAAACGGATTGGCAGAATTAGCTCTAAATTAGACCTAATAGGTCGGGGAGAATACTATTTGGAAATATCCGACCTTCCTAAAGATGAACTTGGCAGCCTGGAAGAAAAGCTGGACAAGCTGGCTTCCTATAATCAGGGGCTTATCCGCAAGAAACAAGATGAAGACTTTACTCTTCAGACCATTCTATCAGGAATTCAGGAAGGGGTAATTATTCTTAATTGTTTCGGCCGGATTACTTTTATCAATTCTGCTATTGAGCGGATGTTTGAGCGAGACCTCAAATCATTAGAAGGAAAATTTCTCATGAACCTGATCAGAGATAAAGAATTAGACCAAGTTGTTACGAAAATTGTTTTAGACACTATAAAACAAGAAAACATCGAGATTCAGTCTAAAGGCAACATTTATTCTATTTGGATAAGCGGCCTGCCTGGAGAGAACATGAACATTGGAGTTGTTCTCGTTATCCGCAATGTTACGGAACTTCGAAGGTTGGAAAGGATGCGGACGGAGTTTGTGGCTAATGTCTCCCATGAGCTTAGAACTCCGCTTACTTCCATAAAAGGTTTTATTGAGACCTTATTGGATGGGGCGGCCGAAGATAAAGAAACCAGAGAACGTTTTCTGCGTGTTATTTACAACGAAAGTTTACGTTTGCAAGCAATAATAGATGATCTTCTGACCCTCTCCAGAATAGAAAATAAGCCGCTGGGAATAAAGAGAGAGATAGCAAAATTCTGTTTTATTCAAAATGCTTTTCTTAAAATCCGACCGGTTATAGAATCTTACGCCGAAGCAAAAGGTCTTAAGATCAATGTTCTGATTCCGGATGATCTGCCGAATGTTCGTATCGGCGAGGACCTCCTGAGCCAAGTTCTATTGAACCTAATGGAAAATGCCGTAAAGTATACTGCGAAAGGCCAAATTTCGTTGCTTTGTTCATCCCGCGAGGATTTTGTTATTGTTGAAGTAAAAGATACCGGATGTGGGATACCGGAAGGAGATATTGCCCGGATCTTTGAAAGGTTTTACCGGGTAGACAGGGCTCGTTCCAGGGAAATGGGCGGGACGGGCCTTGGGCTTAGTATTGTTAAACATATCGTTGAAGATAGCGGTGGCAGGATTACGGTAGCTTCGGAGGTCGGCAAGGGATCAACCTTTACTTGCTTTCTTCCTCGTGTTTAGGATAGACCATCAGGGGGAACATATTAATGGCCAATAAAAGACCAAAGCGTCTATTTATTGTAGTTCTTCTGGTAGTATCGGGTTTTATATTATGGGCTTTCCAATCCGACTGGTTAATCGGCCGGCCATCTTTGGTGACAGTCGGCGAGGGCTCTATTAAACATGAAAAAACTGTTAAAGCGGTCTTTGCCAATACAGAAAAAGTTTTGACATCCCCGATCGAAGGAAAGGTTAGTCCGGTTCAAGGAGAAGGCCAAAGGTTTCGCAAAGGGGAAATAGTGGCTAAGATTACTCCTACAGGCGTAAATATTGGACGGTCTGGGGAAGAAGTGGCAGTAAGTGCTCCTATTTCAGGCCTTTTTTACTCGTCCCGAGACGGCTTGGAGCAGGTGATTACCCCTGAAAATCTTATGAATTTGGACTTGAATGGCCTGCTTGCTCAAACCGAGGCCAAAAATCCCCTAACCGATGGTAATCATTTAGTCAATAAATATTCGCCTATCGGGAAAATGGTTGATAATCTGTCTCCAAGTTGGATGTTCATTTACCTCGAATCGACCGACGACATAGCCAAAGGTTGGTCGGGAAAATTTATTATCGGGGGTGAGGAATATGTAGGAACGGTTATGAAATTAGCGGGACAGCCTAAGGGAGCGGTAATTTGTTTCACTCAATATGTCAAGGGTACAACAGAGGATAGAAGCCAAGAGATAGTCTTGAGATATAAATCCCCTTCCAAAGGTTTGCTCGTTCCCCTGAGCTCGCTTTGTAGTTATGGCGAGGAAAAAGGAGTTTATGCCGAGGATGGAGGCAAAGTTAATTTTAAAAATGTTAAAGTATTAGACTATGATGATTCTTATGCTTGTATTGAAGGTCTTTCGGAAGGGATTAGAGTCGTGGTCAATCCTGCCAAGGAATTCAAGGATTAATTTGGACTTAAAGCAGGGAATTCAACAGGAACGTAGAACATGTAAAAGATGTGCTTTGAAACCGGTTAGGAGTATATCATGAGTGTTGCAGAAAATATTAGGAATGTAAGGCAAAATATTGATGCCGCTTTGGCGAGATCCGGGCGAAATAAAGGTTCTGTTAAGCTGGTTGCTGTTTCTAAGAATGTACCTGAAAATAAGATTCTTGAGGCTTACGCATCGGGGCAGAGGGCTTTTGGCGAAAATAGGGTTCAGGAATGGCAGCAAAAGTCTGTTCTTCTCCCTGCGGATTGTGAATGGCATATCATCGGACGTCTTCAGACCAATAAAGTTAAATATCTTGATGCGAGGATTGCTTTTATTCACTCTCTGGACAGGCTTTCCCTTCTCGAAAAGTTTAATGAGGAAGGCAAAAAACTCAGTCTTATTTGGAAAACACTTGTGCAGGTCAATGTTGCCGGTGATGAAGCTAAAGCAGGTTTAGAGATTGACGAAGTAAAAGATTTTCTAATAACTGCCAAAAATTATTCTTATGTTAAAATTTTGGGATTGATGACGATAGGAGTACTCGCTGTGAGTCCGCAGGAAACGAGAGGATACTTTAGGAAACTGCGTGAAATCAGAGACCAATTGCTGCGTGAAGGAATATGCTGTCACCAATCATTTTTCCATCTCTCTATGGGTATGAGTCAGGACTATGAGCTGGCAGTTGAAGAAGGCGCAACAATAGTGCGTATCGGCAGTACTATCTTCGGAGACGGCATAACATAAATAGATTATTTTTAAATAAATTATTGCTTTATGCAATATAATATTTCTAAAAGGCATGATATTTTTAATAATAATGGGGGGGATACGAGTGGCCAACATTTTTGACAAGTTTATTGGTATTATGGGTTTTGGAGAAGATGATGAGGATGATGATTTTTCCTCGGGGCAAAGGCAAGATGATTATGCGGAAAGAGGAGATAATAAATTCGGAAATGCCAATATGCGGGATAATATTGTGAGAGAACCTTTGCTTAAAGATTCATTCTCGAGAGATATTCCGGTTCGTGATAGTTCTTCTAAGCGGAAACAGACTCCAGTGGTAAGCATTCATACCCAAAAACAGGTAAGGGTAATTGTTGTCGAACCTGTTTCTTTCGAAGAGGCTCAAAGTATTGCCGAGCATCTCAAAGCAAGAAGATCAGTCATTCTTAATCTCGAAAGAACAGATGTTAACCTATCTCAAAGGTTAGTGGATTTTATAAGCGGAACTACCTATGCGTTAAGCGGTAACATGCAGAAGGTTGGCAATGGGATTTTTTTGTTTGTGCCTAATAATGTTGATATTAGCGGCGAACTTAGTTTAAAAAACACCGACAGGGACTTTTCTTGGTCTAAGACAAATAAATGAAGCTGATAAGTTCTTATTAGGTCAGGGAGGTAATTAAGATTTCTATTCTTTTCTCGATTTATAGAGTTGTAAGTATGGTATTTATGATTTTGCAATGGGCTATTATTATCAGGTGTTTGTTCTCATGGATACCAGTTTCTTTTAACAATTCCATAGTTAAGACCATAGTTAAGCTTATTTACGATGTAACAGAACCCATTCTCAAACCCTTCCGCTTGATTCGTTTAGGCGGAGCCGGTGCGATGATTGACTTGTCTCCGGTTTTTGCGATCTTGGCCTTAGAGCTGATTAGGTCAATTGTGCTTAATCCGCTTTTCAATCTCTTAGCTCGTATTGTCTAAAAATGTAATATTTCATTCAAGTAGAAAGACTTTATTTTTCTAGTGGAATTTAATATAATTGGGGAAAGTATGTTTAGAAAATGTTGATGAGGAAGATTCTTGTTGAAGAAACTTTTCCAGCGAGCAGGGCCGGTGGAAGCCTGTAAAGTGCTGATAAGATGAAATCGCCTCGGAGTGACCTTCTGAACTTGATTTAGTAAGGGGGTCCGGTTGTTCCCGTTAGAGAACAGAAAGAACAAATCAAAGGTGGTACCGCGAGTATGCTCGTCCTTTACTAAGGGCGGTTTTTTTGGTTCCGGTTCGATTCAGCAGATTTTGGTTAAGATTACGGGTAGGAGGTTTTAACGATGGATTATCGGGATACTTTAAATTTACCCCAAACTGATTTCCCGATGAGGGGCAATCTTCCTCAAAAGGAACCGGAGATTCTGGCTAATTGGGAAGAAAGCAAGATTTATGAAAAAGTGCAGAAGGCAAGAGAAGGCAGGGAAATGTTTATCCTGCACGACGGTCCGCCCTATGCTAATGGAGATATTCATCTGGGCCATGCTTTAAATAAAATACTGAAAGATATTATTGTCAGGTATAAAACTATGATGGGGTATAACTCCCCGTATATTCCCGGTTGGGATACGCATGGACTCCCAATCGAACAACAAGTTATCAAAAGACTGGGGCTTAACCGTCATGCGGTTTCCGTTTTGGAGTTTAGATCAAGATGTAAGGACTATGCTCTAGAGTATGTACAAATCCAAAAGGAACAGTTTAAAAGGCTTGGTGTTAGAGGAGACTGGGAGCATCCATATCTTACTTTAAGCAAAGAGTATGAGGCCGCTCAGATTGGTGTTTTTGGTGAAATGGCTAAAAAAGGATATATTTATAAAGGGCTTAAACCGGTTTACTGGTGTCCGACTTGTGAAACTGCCCTGGCCGAAGCGGAAATAGACTACGCCGATAAAAAATCTACTGCAATCTTTGTCAAGTTCCCTGTCAAAGACAGCAAAGGACTTTTCGCCGAAGATCATAGTTGCGTGGTAATCTGGACGACCACCCCTTGGACGATACCGGCTAATTTAGCTATCAGCGTGCATTCGGAATTTACGTATGTCCTCGTGAAACGAGAAAATGAGCATTTGCTGGTAGCCAAAGAAATGATCGATTCTCTGAGCCAGTTATGGAAAAGTGAATTGATTATTGAAAAAACTTTTCAGGGAAAAGACTTGGAAGGCATAATCTGCCGGCATCCTTTAGTCGACAGGGAGTCAATTGTTATTTGCGGGGAACATGTTACCCTTGAACAGGGTACCGGCTGTGTCCATACTGCTCCAGGGCATGGGGTGGATGACTTTTTGGTTGGCAAACAGTACGGGCTTCCTGTCCTTTGTCCAGTAGATCACCAGGGAAAATTTACGGAGGAAGCAGCTCCTTATACCGGGATGAAAGTAGATAGCGCGAACGAAGTGATCCTTAAGGACCTTGAAACTGCCGGTATGTTGATTCATTCCTCTAAGATCAAACACAGCTATCCGCACTGCTGGCGCTGTAAAAACCCGATAATTTTCCGGGCTACAGAACAGTGGTTTGCTTCGATTGACGGTTTCAGGCAAACGGCTTTGGACGAGATAGAGAAAGTCAAATGGATTCCGTCCTGGGGCAGGGACAGAATCTACAACATGATCGCCGATCGCGGAGATTGGTGCATTTCCAGGCAGAGAACCTGGGGCGTCCCAATTCCAATATTTTATTGTGAGCATTGCGGTAGAGAGATTGTCAATGATTTGACGATCAAGAACCTTCGGGAAATTTTCAGCAGAGAAGGTTCCGATGCCTGGTTTGCGCATTCCGAGGCGGAGCTTCTTCCGCAAGGATTTAGGTGCGAATGCGGGTCGGGTCAATTTCGTAAAGAGACGGATATTATGGATGTCTGGTTTGACTCCGGAACCAGCCATGTTGGGGTTCTCCAACAACGTGCCGATTTAAGATGTCCGGCAGACCTTTATCTCGAAGGGTCCGACCAGCATCGTGGTTGGTTTAATTCTTCCCTTTCCACTTCGGTTGCGGCTTTTGGTAAGGCACCTTATAAACAGGTTTTGACCCATGGCTTCCTTGTCGATGAAAAAGGAAGGAAAATGTCCAAGTCGCTTGGCAATGGCGTTGATCCGCAACAGGTAATTAGGGACATGGGAGCGGATATTTTGAGGCTCTGGGTAGCATCCGCAGACTATAAAAATGATGTTGCCGTTTCGCCGAGGATCATGACTCAAATGACGGAGGCCTACAGAAAGATTAGAAATACTCTGCGGTTTATGCTAGGAAATCTTTATGATTTCGATCCGGCAGTTAATGTCGTTTCATATTCCGAGTTAAAAGAGATTGACCGCTGGATTCTGCTCAAACTGGCTAAAGTCATGGAAAAAGTAATTAAAGCTTATGAGGATTATGAATTCCACGTAGTTTATCATACCATGCACAATTTCTGCACGGTAGAATTAAGCGCTATCTATCTTGATATTGTCAAAGACAGGGTTTATGTTGAAGGAAAGGACTCTTTGGCCAGACGCGGGGCTCAAAGTGTGATGTACGAAATACTTCATGCTCTGGTTCTTATGATGGCACCAATACTGGCTTTTACTGCGGACGAAATCTGGTCTTATCTACCTGGGAACGACAAGGATTCGGAGGTTCAAACCGAAGAAATGCCAAAGATCAAACAGGAGTGGCTTGATGACACTTTGGCAGAAAAATGGGATAAGATTGTTGATATTCGTTATGATATCACTAAAACGTTGGAAATAGCTCGTCAAGAAAAAAAGATCAACCATTCTTTGACTGCCAAAGTAGATCTTTTTCCTGAAGACAGCCAAAGCTATGCTTTCCTAAGCGGGATAGACAATCTTGCTGAAATAGTAATTGTTTCCGATTTGATTATTTATCAGCCAGGGGATGAAATACCGGCAGCTGCTCAGGCCGGGGAATATTGTAAAGGTTTAAAAATAGCAGTTACTCCTGCCCCGGGAAAAAAATGCGAGAGATGCTGGATGTACAGCGAGCAGGTTGGGGCCGATGCTGAGCATCCTGAGCTTTGCCCGCGCTGTCTGAGGGTGGTAAAAGGCATCGGTAAAGAATTTGTCGCTAATGATCTTGGATAAGCGGCTAAAATGTTGTATAATAATCAAGGATAATTTTAGTGAGACGCTAAAAACATGGGCAATACCTTCTGTCCCATGGGTTAAGGCTGTCATTAAAGAAGGTCATATAAATATTTTTTATATTTAATAAGGAGTGGAATGCGATGCGGACTTTTGAAGTTCCTGTAGGAGTATCTAATAAGCACCTTCATCTTTCAAAGAAGGATATCAATGAGCTTTTTGGTGAGGGTCACGAACTTACCTGGAAAAAGGACTTAACCCAACCGGGGCAATTTGCCTGCGAGGAAACAGTAACGCTGATAGGGCCGAAAGGTACTCTTGAAAAAATACGGATTCTCGGACCTGCCCGGGGTGAAACGCAGATCGAACTAGCTCTAACCGATGCCATAAAATTAGGTATAAAAGTTGAGGCAAGTGAGTCCGGAAAGCTTGAGAATTCTGCGGGTATTGGCCTAAAAAGCGGTACGAAAACACTAAATCTTAACAGTGGGGCCATTGCTGCCGCCCGTCATATCCATGCCAGTGAGGAAGATGCTAAAAAGTACGGCTTAAAGGATAAGGATATCGTCAAAGTAGCTTTTAACGGACCACGAGGCGGAGTGTTCAATAATGTAGTTGTCAGAGTAAATTCAGCATATGCTTGGGACCTTCATATTGACACCGACGAGGCGAATGCTTTCGACATCAAAAATGGAGAGATTGCTACGGTTATAATTGAAGATTAGTTAGATTAATAGTACTGTATTGATGCCGGATAATTCCTGTGGTAGGGTTTAAATATTTTAGGGGATTAACCGGCTTTCTTTATCGAATACCTGGGGGTAGGGCGTTTGTATATCTGGATTACTCTGGTTGGCATCTTGATTCTGGATAGGATCAGTAAGATAATTGTTCAACACTATGTTCCTTTAGGACAAAGCATTGTAGTTATTCCCCATTTTTTCCACATCACCTATATTCTGAATCCCGGTGCTGCTTTCGGGATATTAGCCGGGCAAAACTGGTTTTTTATCAGCATTTCAATCTTGGTTATTGGAGCGATTATCTATTTCCACAAACAGGTACCGGTGGAACAAAAATTGATGAGTATCTGTATGGGGCTGATCGGCGGCGGCGCCTTGGGAAACTTCTATGACAGGCTGTTTGTCGGCAAGGTAGTAGATTTTTTGGATTTTAAAGTATGGTCGTATATTTTTAATATTGCCGACAGTGCGCTGGTTGTAGGTGGATTGGCGCTGGCTTTATTAATTTTCTTACAGGATAAAAAATCTAAATCAGTGGAAAAATAGTATCAAGAAAGGTTTGATTTTATATTGACGATTGATGAACCGGATAGGGACCAAATAGAATGTGAGGAATGGCAGACGCTTACGGTATCCTCAAGCTCGAGACTTGATTTGGCCCTGGCAGATGCAACCCGGAAAAGCAGAAACTTTATCCAGAACTTAATTGATAAAGAGAGAGTCTTGGTTAACGGCGAGGTTCGGAAGGCTAATTATAAGGTTCAGGCCACCGATACAATTGAGATCAATATCCCACGACCGCGAGAGCTCAATGTTCAACCCGAAAATATCGAACTGGATATTGTTTACGAGGACAACGATTTGTTGGTGGTCAATAAGCCTCAAGGGATGACCGTTCATCCCGCTCCTGGGGTCTGGAGCGGAACCTTAGTCAATGCCCTTCTCTATCATTGTAAAAATTTATCCGGAATTAATGGAGTCATCCGTCCCGGAATAGTCCACAGGATAGATAAGGATACTTCCGGTTTGCTTGTTGTGGCGAAAAATGATGATGCCCATAATCGCCTTGCCGAGCAGATCAAAGCGCATAGTGTGAAGCGTTGTTACCGTGCCGTAGTACATGGAATACTATCTGAACCATCAGGCACAATTGATGCTCCTATCGGCAGGAATCCCAAAGACCGCAAGAAAATGGCTGTGGTTTTTAAGAACTGCAAAAATGCTGTTACTCATTATTATGTTATTGAACGATTACTGCAGTTCACAGAAATAAAGGCGGTTCTCGAAACAGGGAGGACTCACCAAATAAGGGTACATATGGCCTATATTAAACACCCGGTACTTGGCGATCCTCTATATGGCCCTAAGAAAAACATCTTTGATTTACACAGGCAGGTTTTACATGCCGAAACGCTTGCTTTTATCCATCCGCGGACCGGAGAAAGAATGGAGTTTTCGTGTGAACCTCCCAAATCGTTTCTTGATGTCATTGCTAATTTAAGGATTCCTCAGGAATAAAGCTGGTTGCCTGATGCCCCGGAGTTTTGGGCATCTTTTATTTTTATTAGGGTTGGCTAAACAAAGAGAGGATCAAGCTCCTAATAAAAGATCGTCATCAACTTCGCCTCATCGCCTGAGTGTGTCAGGAAGGAGCATATAAACCATAGATATGATCAGGATTTTGGTAATTCTACAGTAGGGGTTTATACTACTGTATCTGCTTTTTTCGGACTCAATCGGTGAAAAGCTCCAAAGAAGATGAGCTTGTTTAGGGGGAAAACGAAAACTTACCTTAAACGTCTTATGCTACTTCTAAAAAAGGCCAATTTACAAGGTACAGCGTTTTTAAGAAATTTCATGCGTCAGCTCTGCTTTTAAGTAATGGACATTGACTTATTCTCCCTCTTCGACTAGAATATTTACAATAGAATTAAATAAGTTGCCTTTAAAATTGTCCCGTGAGACAGGCAAGGCAGAGATGACGCTTATTAAGTATAGCTGCCTGCGCTTGTAGGCAGCTTTTTATTTACCGAGGTAAAAAGTTCTTTCTGCTTTGAGGAAGGCAAGAATTATTGATTAACGAACCGTAAGCAGAAGATCGTCGAGAATGCAGTTGATACAGCGTCAAGCAGTGCCGTTGGTTAACTTCAGGTATTACCCAAAGGTTTGGTACTGTAGCTGGATCAACAAGTGAACAGATCTGGCGCGGGGTGAGTGGGCAATAATTCTTGCCGACACCCAGATAGAAATTATTGGGAGGTGGATCATGATGGAAGGTACACCGAAGAACAGAATAATGGATGAGGATGGGATACGCAGGGCAATAAGCAGGATCTCCCACGAGATTGTCGAGAAAAGCAAAGGGACAGAGAATCTTGTTCTTGTTGGTGTCAGAACGAGGGGCGTTCCTTTAGCCGAAAGGATTCAGGAAAGGATTTTAGAATTTGAAAATGTCAGGCTTCCTCTCGGGTTACTCGATATCACTCTTTACAGAGATGATTTGAGCATGATTGATGTCCAGCCGGTACTTCACGAAACAAGGGTTCCGTTTAGTATTGAAGGTAAAACTCTTATTTTGATCGATGATGTTCTGTTTACCGGACGAACTGTGAGAGCGGCTCTCAATGCGCTGATTGACCTCGGGAGACCTCATAAGATCCAACTTGCTGTGCTCATAGACCGGGGACATCGGGAACTCCCAATTCGAGCTGATTTCGTCGGTAAGAATGTTCCTACTTCCAGCCGGGAGACCATTTCAGTCTGCCTCAAAGAAACCGATGAAAACGAAGAAGTACTGCTTTGGGAAAAATTGTGACCAAAGCAGCTGATTATATAAAGGAAAAAGCGGGCCCTTTAAACGTTATCCTGTGAGATAGCCAAGGGTAGAAGAATTGTTGAACAATTCCTCCTGCCTTATGGCTAGGGGGATTTTTGATAATTAAATCAAGGCTGTAAGGAGGTTAGTGTTCATGCAATGGATGCATAAGGATTTGCTCGACATCGATAATTTAACCGCTCAAGAAATTGAACATATTTTACAGACTGCAGTTCCCATGAAAGAGGTATTGGCTCGACCCATAAAAAAACTTCCTACCCTTAGAGGGAAGTCTATTGCGCTAATGTTTTACGAATCAAGCACCCGAACCAGGACATCATTCGAAACTGCCGCCAAAATCCTTGGGGCAGATATTACAAACTTTTCCGTGGCCCAAAGCAGCGTCAGCAAAGGGGAGAGTCTTTTAGATACGGCCAAGACCCTGCAAGCGATGAATATTGACTTGGTGGTTATCCGGCATACAAGCTCAGGGGCACCTGAATTTCTGGCCGAATGGTTAACAGCAGGGGTCATTAATGGCGGGGACGGACAACATGCTCATCCCACGCAAGCCCTGCTTGATTATTTTACAATTAAGGATCACCTCGGAGGATTTAAAGGCAAAAAAATCCTAATTATCGGGGATGTTCTTCATTCCCGGGTTGCCCGGAGCAATGCCCTTGGCCTCAAGAAGCTTGGGGCTGAAGTGACGTTTATTGGACCGCCGACCCTTCTGTCGCCGGAGATGAAATATTTAGGGGTAAAGATTTCATATGATTTGGATAAAGAATTGCCGGGTGCAGATGCCGTCATGGCTTTGCGCCTTCAGCTTGAGAGACAACAGAGCGGGCTTGTCCCATCGATTCGGGAATACAACAGGCTTTATGGCCTTACCAGAGAGCGGATTGAAAAAACCGGCAAACCTACTATCGTTATGCATCCGGGTCCAATGAACAGAGGGGTGGAAATTGCGAGTGACTTGGCAGATAGTGTCCAGTCCGTGATTGAAGAGCAGGTTACCAATGGGGTGGCCGTCAGGATGGCTTTGATATACCTGATGATTGGGGGAGGAACAGCCAATGTTGTGGATTAAAAATGTTCGGATGGTAGATCCAAGCCAAGGAATATCAGCAATAGGGGATTTGTTGGTTAAAGACGGGAGGATTGCCAAGACGGGAGAAAGATTTAGCGAAGAAGATGTTCTGGCGGTCTTGGGTGTAAAAAAAATAAATCAGGTCGATCAGGTTGAAGGCCAAGGCAAGTATTTGTTCCCGGGGCTGATTGATGTCCATGTCCACCTGCGTGAACCGGGACAAGAGGATAAAGAAGATATCCAGAGCGGCACCAGGGCCGCGGTCAGGGGAGGGTTCACCTCGATCTTAGCCATGGCCAATACCAAACCTGTCGTAGATACGAGAGCTATGGTTGAGTTTGTCCGGCATCAAGCTCAAAGAGCAGGGAAAGCAAGGGTTTACCCGGTTGCTGCTGTAACCAAAGGTTTTCTCGGGCAGGAATTGGTAGAGATGGTCGATCTTAAAGATGGGGGAGCAGTAGCTTTTTCCGACGACGGTAAAGGGATTCAGAGTGCCGAGACCATGAGACTTTCCCTGGAATATGCCAAATTAACGGGCTGTCCGATTATCAGCCATTGTGAAGATAACAATCTGGCAGGACAAGGCGTCATGCGTAAAGGGGAAGCGAGTGCCAGATTAGGTTTAAAAGGAATTCCGGCCAGTGCTGAAAGTGTTATGGTAGCGCGCGATGTCCTGATTGCCGGAGAAACAGGCGGCAAGGTTCACATTGCCCATGTCTCGACCAAAGAAAGTGTATGGATCCTAAGAGCAGCCAAGAAATTGGGTATTGATGTTAGTGCTGAAGTAAATCCGCATCATTTGCTTTTTACTGATGAAGATGTAAAACTAACCAATGCTTCTTACAAGGTAAACCCTCCGCTGGCCGGCAGAGAAGATCAGGAGGCCTTGCTTGAGGGTTTGCTTGATGGAACCATTGATATGCTGGCAACAGACCATGCTCCCCATACCTGGGAAGAGAAAACAAGACCGTTTGCCGAGACTCCTTTTGGCATTAACGCTTTGGAGACAGTGTTAGCTGCTGTCTGGCAGGAATTGGTTCTTAAAGGCAAGATGAATATAGAAAAAGTGGTTCAACTTTGGTCGGTTAATCCTGCTTGCCGTTTTGGACTTGAAGGAGGCACACTTAGAGCAGGGACACCTGCCGACTTGGTGCTGTTTGATCCGGCTTGGCGAGAAATAATTACGGCTGAATCTCTGGAATCTAAAGCGCAAAATACACCTTTTTTAGGAAAAGAACTACAAGGATTTCCTATTATGACTTGGGTCGGAGGAAAAATTGTTATGAATAGGGACCACAATTGATAAGGAGGAAGCATCATGGCATGGCTGGTCTTAAACGATAGCAAAGCATTTGAAGGAGAGGAGATTGGGTTTTGGCCGGAGAGTTGTCCGGAAGTATGCGGCGAAGTTGTCTTTAATACTTCGATGTGCGGCTACCAGGAAATGATTACCGATTTGTCCTATGCAGGGCAGATTCTGACTTTTACTCACCCTCAAATTGGCAATTACGGCTGGCATCAGGAAGAAAGTGAGGCCGGCAAGGTTCTGCTGAAAGGGATTATTGTACGGGAATTGTCGGACGGCGAAGGAAGCCTGCATGCCGACAAAAGTCTGGAAGATTTCTGCCGCCAACAGAAGGTACCGGGCTTAAAAGGGATTGACACCAGGGCTTTAACCAAACATATTAGAAAAAACGGCACCATTCCCGGCGTAATGGTTAGAGAATTGGCGGATGGAATAAAGTTTTGGAAGGAAAATTCTCCGGATGTTATTCAGCCCCTTAAGCATTGGGTCTATCAGGCCACGCTGGCTGAGAAATATGTTATTCCGGGAAGTGGTCCGGTTTTAGCTGTTTTAGATCTTGGAGCTAAACGGAACATTCTGCGTTGTCTTCAGAAAAGAGGCTACTGTCTCCACGTTTTTCCTGCCGGTACTTCTGCTGAGAAAATCATGGATATAAAACCGCGGGGGTTGGTTTTAAGCAATGGCCCCGGAGACCCAAGCGGGCTGCCGGAGATTGCGGAGAACATGAGTAAGCTTATTTCAAAATTACCGATTTTAGGAATCTGCCTGGGGCACCAGATTATGGCTATGGCTGCCGGAGCCGGGACTTACAAACTTCCGTTCGGACACCGGGGAGGAAATCATCCGGTACAAAATATGGAAACAAAAAAAGTTACAATGACTTCCCAAAATCATGGCTATGCCGTTAGTGAAGAAACCCTCCGGGGAACAGGGCTTAAAGTGTTTTATGCCAATTTGAACGATGGAACGGTAGAAGGGTTAAAGCACGAAAAATTTAACGTTTTAACCGTTCAATATCACCCTGAGGCGGCACCCGGTCCTGAAGAAAACGCAGAAGTCTTCGACCGGTTCGACGAGATGGTGGGCATTAGTCCATCCATGGACGTTAGGGGGAATAATAATGCCTAAACAAAACTGGCAAAAGGTCATGGTAATAGGTTCGGGTCCAATCATCATCGGACAGGCTGCTGAATTCGACTATGCCGGCACTCAGGCTTGCAGGGCATTAAGGGAAGAAGGAGTCGAGACAGTCTTAGTCAATTCCAACCCGGCAACGATTATGACTGACCGTGAAATAGCAGATAAGGTCTATATTGAACCGCTGACGGTCGAGTTTCTGGAAAGAATCATCGAAAAGGAAAGACCGGATGGGTTATTGCCGACGATGGGCGGACAGACCGGGTTAAACCTAGCCTTTCAATTATCCAAGGCCGGAATCTTGCAGCGCTGCGGCGTTACGATGCTTGGTACGTCACTGAAGAGTATCAGCCAGGCTGAAGACAGGGAACATTTTCGTGACCTAATGAACGAGATTGGGGAACCTATTCCGGCCAGCGCAATTGTTTCCAAAGTTGAGGATGCCCTTAATTTTGCCGAAAAAATTGGCTATCCGCTTATTGTCCGGCCGGCCTTCACTTTAGGAGGAACAGGAGGAGGAATTGCTAATGATGCCAAAACTCTGGAATTGATTACTAAAAGTGGAATCAACGCCAGTATGATCGGCCAGGTTCTGGTTGAAAGAAGCGTTGCCGGCTGGAAAGAAATCGAGTACGAAGTCCTGCGTGACGGCTGCGGCAATAGTATCACCGTTTGCCACATGGAGAACATGGATCCGGTCGGAGTCCACACCGGAGACAGCATCGTGGTTGCTCCTTGTCAGACGCTGACAGACAGGGAAGTCCAGACCTTAAGGACTTCAGCTTTGAAAATTGTGGCCGCCCTTGGAATCGAAGGCGGATGTAATGTGCAATTTGCGCTTCATCCGGAGAAACTCGAATACTGTGTGATTGAAGTTAACCCGCGCTTGAGCAGGTCCAGTGCTTTAGCCTCGAAAGCCACCGGTTATCCGATTGCCAAAGTGGCGGCAAAAATCGCTATCGGCTATACCCTGGCCGAGTTGACCAATGCTGTTACCGGCAAAACCTCAGCCTGCTTTGAACCGGCTTTGGATTATGTTGTTGTGAAAATACCGCGCTGGCCGTTTGATAAATTCTCGGAGGCCGATCGCAGTATCGGCACCCAAATGAAGGCAACCGGAGAGGTGATGGGTCTCGGGCGTAATTTGGAAACCGCACTGCTCAAAGCGGTACGTTCCCTCGAAACGAAGACTTTCGGCTTGTTCAGGCCCGAGATGGAGATGCTTAGTGACAGAGAAATTGAAATAAAGTGCAGTAAACCCGAAGATAGTCTCCTTTTTGTCATGGCTGAAGCTTTGCGGCGCGGATGGACAGTCGGGAGAATAAACAAGCTTAATCAATGGAATCCTTACTTCTTGCAGAAAATCATGGATATAGTAAAATTAGCGGTGGAAATAGAAGCCAACCAATGGCATCTTTCTACCTTAAAAAAAGCCAAAAGGATGGGCTATGCTGATAATGAGATTGCCAGGCTTTGGCGGACATCCGAACAACAAGTATATGACTTTAGAGCGAAGAATGGCTTGCAGACCGTATTCAAAATGGTAGATACCTGTGCCGGTGAATTTGAAGCAACCACACCTTATTTTTATTCCAGCTACGATGACGAGGACGAAGGCGAGGTTAGCAGCAAAAAAAAGGTAGTGGTGCTAGGCTCCGGCCCGATTAGAATCGGCCAGGGCATAGAGTTTGATTACTGTTCGGTTCACGCTGTCAAGTCTCTGCGTAAAGCAGGAGTAGAGAGCATAATCATCAATAGTAATCCAGAGACGGTATCCACAGATTTCGACACTTCGGATCGATTATATTTCGAACCCCTGACCTTAGAAGATGTCTCGGCGGTGTTGGAAAAAGAAAAACCGCAGGGTGTTGTCGTTCAATTTGGCGGGCAGACGGCAATTGGCTTGTGTAAAGGGCTGGCCGCTAGAGGATATACAATTCTCGGAACTTCAGTCCAAGATACCGACAGGGCGGAAGAAAGAGGCTTGTTCGACGACGTTTTACAGGCCATAGGAGCCCAGCGTCCCAATGGCGGCTGCGTGTCAAGTATGGCCGAAGCGGAGAAACTGGCTGAAGAAATCGGCTATCCGATCATTGTACGTCCTTCTTACGTATTAGGCGGCAGGGCAATGCAAATTGTCTACGAACCGCCGGAATTAAAAGAAGTATTTGTCAAAGCTCTGGAGGAATTTCCAGACCAGCAGATTTGGGTGGACCAGTACCTTCTGGGTAAGGAAGTCGAGGTCGATGCCATCTCCGACGGGGAAAATGTTTGTATTCCCGGCATTATGGAGCATCTGGAAAGGGCGGGAATTCATTCCGGCGATTCTATCGCCGTTTATCCTCCGCAGACCCTTTCACCGGAAAAGCAGCAGACAATATCCGACTTAACAATTTCCATTGCCAGAAGTCTCAATATTAAAGGACTGTTAAACATTCAATACGTTATCTACAAAGACGAGGTCTACGTTCTGGAAGTTAACCCGCGCTCCAGCCGGACAGTACCATTTTTAAGCAAGGTTACAGGGGTTCCGATTGTGGAACTCGCTACAAGGGTGATTCTCGGAGAAACCCTGGCCGGGATGGGCATAAAATCAGGACTTTGGCCGGTAGGAGATAAAGTTGCTGTCAAAGCACCGGTATTTTCTTTCTCCAAATTACTGCTCGTGGAACCGTCTCTGGGACCGGAGATGAAGTCGACAGGTGAGGTAATGGGGATCGACCGAAATTATGAAAAGGCTCTTTATAAAGCGCTGTTGGCCGCCGGAATGCATATGTCGGTTCACGGAACGTTACTGGCAACATTGGCCGATAGGGATAAAGAAGAAGGCATTAAGCTGGTGCAAAGGTTTCATAATTTGGGGTTCAGGGTCATTGCAACCCAGGGAACGGCCAAAGCCCTCAAAAATGCCGGGATTGAGGTAACGACCGTCGGAAAGCTCCATGCCGGTTCGGAGGAAATTACGGAAAAGATGCGGCAGGGTCAGGTTCAGTGTGTTTTAAATACGACGACTCATGGACGCAAGACCGCCAGTGACGGTTTTGCCATCAGAAGGACAGCAGTAGAACAGGGAATACCCTGCTTTACCAGCTTGGACACGGCTGGTGCATGGCTGCAAGTGATTGAGGTCAATTCCCCGAGTTTAATACCGCTTGGATAAGATTTATTGATAGTAGCCTTGAACTGAATACTCCGCTTGACGCTCGCGCCGTATTCAGTTCAAGGCTACAACCACAATGAAGGTGGAATAATCATGCTATGTGAAGAAAAAGTCGTAGAAAATAAACTGATTGGCCATCCGGCGCTGCACTTGTACAAACTTGTCCTTAATGGGCAAATAGCACAAACAGCTGAACCCGGACAATTTGTCCATGTTAAAGTAGGGCAGACTCATGATCCGCTTCTGCGCAGGCCGATCAGTATCGCAGGTATTGATCGGAAACGCGGGGAGATTACGCTTTATTACAGGGTTGCCGGCAGAGGAACGGATTTGCTTACCAGATTGAAGGAAAATGAAACACTTAGTATTCTTGGGCCATTAGGAACCGGTTTCACTATTCCGCAGAAGGGGGAGCTGCTTCTCCTGGCTGGAGGAATCGGGATATTTCCTCTGTTTTCTCTGATTCAGGCCGTCGAACAAACAAAAGTGAAAATCAAGCTGTTATGGGGCGGAGAAAACCGGCGATTTTTCGAAAGCGCCGGACTGGAAGAATTGAGAAGGATCGCTCTTGATTATGAAGTTTCTACGCTTGATGGCAGTTTGGGCACGGAAGGATTAATAACCGCTCTTTTACAAGATTATTTAGCTCGAAACTCAAGAACATTAAAGTTTGCATGTGATTTTCAAATGCAAGATCAACACATCCTGAGGGCTGCTGCTTGCGGACCGAAAGGCATGCTTAAGGCTGTTACCTCCATGTGTTTACAAGAAAGCATTCCGATCGAAGTATCATTGGAAGAAAGAATGGCTTGCGGCGTAGGGGCCTGCCTGGGCTGTGTCTGTACTGTCCGTGGAGAGTCAGGAAACGTCCAAAGAAAGAGAGTATGCAAAGACGGCCCGGTATTTAATGGCGGTGAGGTGATTTGGGATGAAGAAAATTGATTTAACACCCCAACTGACCGGGCTGAAACTAAAAAATCCGGTGATAGTTTCCTCCGGCACCTATGGATTCGGGGAAGAATATGTTTCCTATTATGATTCTTCCCTGCTCGGCGGTCTTACCGTCAAGGGAATTACACCTTTACCGCGTTTAGGAAACCCTGTTCCGAGGCTGGCGGAGACCCCTTCCGGATTGCTTAATTCTGTCGGTCTGGAGAATCCAGGGCTGGAAGAGTTTCTTCGATCTTACCTGCCTAAACTTGAGAAGCTCAATACTGCTGTTATTGTCAATATCTCCGGGTTTTCCCTTGATGACTATGCGCAAATGGTGTCTTCTTTGTCAGGCAATTCTTGTATCTCTGCCTTGGAAGTCAATATTTCCTGTCCTAATATCAAACATGGGGGTATGGCTTTCGGGACAAACCCCCATAGTGCCGAAGAAGTCATCGCGGTGGCCAGGAAGCATACGGGTTTACCGCTAATTGCCAAGCTTTCACCCAATGTCACCGATATTTCTGAAATGGCTAAAGCAGTGGCAAGCGGTGGCGCGGACATTATTTCCCTTATTAATACTTTGCTCGGAATGAGTATTGATATTAGAACCCAGAAACCGGTTTTAGCCAATACTATGGGCGGCTTATCCGGTCCGGCTGTTCGCCCGGTAGCGCTCAGGATGGTTTATCAAGTCTATCAAGCTGTGAAATTGCCGATAATAGGAATGGGCGGGATCAGCAACTGGCAGGATGCCGTGGAGTTTATGCTTGCAGGTGCGGCCGCGGTCAGTGTTGGTACGGCTAACTTTGTTAATCCGATGACTCCGCTGGAAATAATAAGCGGGTTGGAAGAGTATTGCGAGCAAAGAGGATATAGTTCCGTCAGGGAAATTGTCGGGCTTGCTCACAGATAGATGCCGAAGACCGTTACAACTTTCCAAAAGAACATTGAGGAGGAATAGATAATATGGCCGAATCAAAATATCTGAATGATAAAGTGATCGTGGCGTTGGATGTGAATTCCAAAGAGAAAGCATTGAACTTAGCTAGAATGCTGTCAGGCAGTGATTGTTGGCTCAAAGTGGGTCTGGAACTCTACGCTTTATCGGGGCTTAGCCTAATAGATGAGTTTAAGAAGCTGGGGTTTCCGATCTTCTTAGATTTAAAACTGCACGATATTCCTACAACTGTGGAAAAAGCCCTGAGGGTATTAACTGCTTCAGGAGTCGACATGATCAATGTTCACTGTTCCGGCGGCTATGAAATGATGGCCAGGGCAGCTGAAGTATGTCACAGGGCCGGTAAAAAAATTATTGGCGTAACCGTTCTTACCAGTATAGGAGAACAGGAGTTGCCGACAATTGGTGTCAGGGCAAGTGCTGCAGATCAAGTTGTTACGTTAGCCGAACTTGCCAAGAAAGCAGATTTGGATGGAGTGGTCGCTTCTGCCCAGGAAGCCAGGATTCTCCGCCAGAAATGCGGCGAAGAATTTCTGCTGGTAACACCGGGTATCCGTCCGGCAGGAAGCGAGAAAAACGATCAGGTCAGAGTATTAACGCCTTCGGAGGCTTTAAAGGCGGGAAGTTCCTATTTGGTGGTAGGAAGACCGATCACTATGGCGGAAAACCCAAGGGAGGCCTTAGAAAGGCTTTGGGACGAGGCCTAAATCGACTAATATTTTTGGAAGGTGGAATACTAGTGGCTTGCGGTTCTAATGAAAAGAAAAAACTTAGTCAGGATGAAATCCTGCAAATATTTAAGGAAACAGGAGCTTTTCTTCAGGGGCATTTTTTGCTTACTTCAGGAAAACACAGTGCTCAGTACATGCAATGTGCTCAGGTCTTGCAATATCCCAGAAAAGCAGCAATTTTAGGGCAAGAATTGGCTTCTCAGTTTGAAGGGATAGAAATTGAATCGGTTATAGGGCCGGCGATGGGCGGGATTATTGTAGCTCATGAGGTAGGACGTTTTTTAGGGGTCAAAGCGATCTTTACTGAAAGGCAAAATGGAGAGATGGCGCTCAGAAGAGGCTTTAAGCTTATACCTGGCGAAAGGGTTCTGGTTGTCGAAGATGTAATAACAACCGGCGGTTCAGTCCGTGAAGTAATCGACATTGTCGGAGCAGCTGGAGCTATCCCGGTGGGAGTAGGTGTACTCGTTGACCGCAGCGGCGGCAAGGCGGATTTTGAGGGCCTTCTGTTACATAGTTTGCTTAAGATGAATATTGAGGCTTTTGAACCGGAAAGCTGCCCCCTCTGTGCCCAGGGGATTCCCTGGGAGAAACCGGGCAGCAGAGGAAGCAAATAGGAACGTACTGAGATAATAAAAGCGGAATGGTGATATCAGATGGGAACAGTCAAATCTATCAAAAAAAGGCTAAAGCAGTTTACTATTATATTAATTGTTATGATCGTTTTGCTCGGGGGGACTGCACTCACGATAGACAATTATGTTGAGCGAGTTGGAACAAGATACATACTCAAGGTTGATGAAGTTCCGGCTTCGGATGCTATCCTTGTCTTAGGTGCCTATGTCTTTCCGGATGGAACTGCTTCATCAATGTTAAATGACCGCTTAGACCAGGGATATGAACTTTACCAAAAAGGCAAGGCTCCTAAGATTTTAGTCAGCGGGGATCATGGACGCAAAGATTATGATGAAGTAAATGCGATGAAAAGNNGACATTTTTAGGTGAGGTTATACCGGTATTTGGAGATGGCAGGGCAACTGACGATAAGTAAGATCCCAAATTCAACTAACTCCGGAGAACCGGCTATGATTGAATTGTTACAGGTGTGCCAATGGACACAATTCTGGAAAGTTGCAGAACGTCTTGGTTATGCATTCTGATACATCCCTTAGAAACCATTTTGCCTATTGATTGGGGGTTATTCGTGCCATGGATTCCGTATCCGGGTATACTAAGTCCCAGCCACATGGCTCCAAATACTCCTCCGGGATTAGGGTCCTTGGAGACTATTCTGTAAGAGCCCGTGGGTGTAGGAGTAGAGGCTTTTCCGATGCCGACCGGATAAGTCTTTATGAGCCTCCCGCCTTGAGTAAGGTATATCTGCCTTTTACTAAGGGAAAGAGCGATTGAATATTCCACTATCATCACCTCTTTATATTTTATTCTCTTAATTCTTGTAGTTTATGAAGGCTGTTTTCCTATAGTAAAACCCTGTAGTTGTAATAAACCAAATGTATGTGACCCAATCCAACGTGCCCAACCAGACCCAGTAAAGTTTAAAGGCCGTAAAGGTTAATAAAGGCACGCTGGTTTAAGGTGAGGAGTAATTACAAATAACCCTTAGACTTAGGCATAAAGGCTAAGGGTTGTTAATACGCTTTGTTATTTAAATGTTTGCAGCAGTAGGATATAACGAATGTTTAGGATATAATGGATATTATTTAATAATGAACTGGCTAAATTATTTTAATAAGGTGTGTGGTCACCGGAGGGTTTTATGAAATTAGCAGTTTTTGATTTTGACGGGACACTTTTTCCCAAAGATACGCTTCCGTTTCTATTTTCCCACTGGAAGAATTTAAAATGTACCAGATTTACATATTATAAAACTTTTTTGTCCCTTATTCCGTTATCCCTTAAATATAAGTTACAAATAATAACGAAACTTTCGAAGCAAGAAATAAAATTAATGGCTGTAAGAAAATCCAATCGACTTTTTATAGGGATGACAGAACAAGAAGTTATAGCGTATTTTTCAAATTGTGTCCAGGAAATAAAAGGGTTATTGAATGAGCCTGTAGTTAGGGAAATAGAAAGAGCCCATTCTGAGGGCTTTCACACCGTTCTTCTTTCAGGGGCGTATAATCATCTCTTAAGAGATATAGGGGAATATCTTAATTTTGATACCGTTATCGGATCAGAAATGTGTTTTAACAACAATTATTATGATGCTGATAAAGAAACAGAAGTAGTCGTTGGCGATCTAAAACTAAAAAAGATTTATGAGCGTTTTGATAAAGATTTAATCGATTGGGAAGCGAGTCGTTCATACGCAGACAGTTATTCGGATATTGATATTCTTCAAGCTGTCGGACACCCTGTCGCGGTTAATCCGGATGCCAAACTTCGAGCTATAGCTGTTGAGAAAGGCTGGAGAATAATATAAGGGAACGATATTACTTGCCTACTAACAGCGATTATTTGTTTCGAATGATGGGAATATTATCTTTACTTTCGAATTGATTCCCAATAAAATGGAATTGTTAATGAGAATGCTTTAGGAGGGGGATTTTTGGCAGAATTAAGAGAAAAAAAAGGAATTGTCCTGAAGCAGTCCAATAATATTTTTGAAGATATTTTAACTCCTTTAGCTGAACGGGGGGACGGGTACTGTGTTTATTTTTATCGCATACTTGGCTGCGATGATGAACAACGCTATCTTGCAGAAATCGCGGGATTAGATAAAAAGCTGAGGGGCTTAGGTTTATATTCTCTTTTTGATAAAATCTTGCCGATGACAACGGAAGCGTCATTAATTGAAAAAACTAGGAATTTGATTAAACAAGTGGCTTTTAAGGATTTTGGCAACGGCATGCTGGCCAATATTTTGCAAACAAACGGGTATTTTTCCTTAACCCAGGATCAGCAGGCGAATTTACAGATCAGGGATGCATTTCAGAGGATGATGGATCTTTATCTAAGGAATCAGACGACCGTGAACTTAAACATCGTTGGTAATTTTGTTATTAAAGTTTTATGCTGGTTCGTGGAATATGGAAAAATCCTTAGCGGCAAATCCAATTATAATCCTAAACTGGTTTTTTGGGGAAGTCCGACAGTACATGACATCTATTTTTTGATTCTGATGTCTTGGTGTGGATGTGATGTGCTGGTTTTAAATCCTACTTTTCAGGATGATTTTGAACAAGTCGATAAGCTGAATGAATTTTGCTTTTTATTAAAATATTCCCGGGGATTACCAAT
The DNA here is from genome assembly GCA_002423425.1 of Peptococcaceae bacterium UBA6116. Classification (GTDB taxonomy): domain Bacteria; phylum Bacillota; class Desulfitobacteriia; order Desulfitobacteriales; family Syntrophobotulaceae; genus UBA6116. The sequence continues at coordinate 18,705 of DIWC01000063.1, read as the reverse complement.
TAAGGATTTTCCCCGAATCAAGGAAGAAAAACTTATGCCACCGGCGAAGCCCTGTCAGGAACAAGGAGATATTCTGGGGATAAAACCCATTCGGACGGAGGATGATAATACCGGGAGTGTGGCAGAACGTTTCCTCAGAATGAGTAAGGGATTGGTGTGTGAAAATGTCCTGGTAGTCAAATTGGCCAAACCGATGGATATTTTTGCCGATATTTTAACTCCAATAAATCAGCGCAGCGGCTTTGTCGGCGAACCTTTCCCTATATTACCCGCCTATTTTATACGTTATACCGGGGTTCCGGATTATGCAGACGACCGGGAAATCGAGTACGATAACCAGCTTTTTAATCTGGATCAAAAGCTACAGGCCACCGGTTTTTATCTGAAATTTCAGGAAGGCATTCCCGCACCGGACATCACGGAAAGTGCGTTGATTTCCCGACGGCTTCAAGAATCTCCTTGTCAGGATAGGCTGGAAGCATTAATTCGGCTTGTATCCACTGATTTATTTCCCCGGACCCAAGTGGAGCTATTGAACAATACAATTAAAAAAGTTTTTGTGGATATGGTGAACCTTTTTGCGAAGCATAACTCTCAATTAACGACATCGGTTTTGTTTAATTTTTCTTTGAAAATGATTGTATGGTTTCAGCGCTATCTGCCCCTACTTTATAATTTTTCTAAAAATGACAGCCGGCGCCAAACGAGCCTGGACTATAAGCATAATCCAAAGATTCTGTTTTACGGAGATATTAAACTCCATGAGATCTATTTGCTGAATGCTTTTCACCAAATTGGCTGTGATGTTTTGTTTGTCCACTCCCAGCAAGAGGGAGATAGACTATTCCGAAGCCTGGATACGGAAGACTCGTTAGGAACACTCATACAGAATGAGTATAATTTACCCTTAGGCGCTTTTCCAAAAACGGAACGTCTCGTCCGCAAAAGTACGGTGGCCTATAATGCTTCCAGACAAATTGAAGAAGTCCTTTATGGAGAAGATGTTGGTTTATTTAAGCCATGGCAGTTTGAAAGCTACCACACTGAACCTTTAACGCTGAAGACAACATATGATGAGTTAAAAATATTGTGGAGTGAGCCGGCCAAGATTCGGCCTGAGTTCAAGGTGCAAAATCAAAAAGTCTACATCCCTAATTTATTTGCTAAAATAAATGGGGTCTCTGAGAATATCGATACTTATTGGCAAGATTTGAAAACATTGACGATGACCCCGCATGCCAAACTCATTGAGAATGTCCCTTTCACCCGGGTTGCCTATACTAAACAACAACTTTTTGAACAAGCCTATCTGCTGAACACACAGGGTCTAATCGATGAAGCCGTGGTCATGAAATCCGCGCGCTATCGGTTCGGTTACCTCAAATTGCCTCTGCAGCATTTAATGCTGGCCAAAATCAATGAACTTATTCTTTCCGAAATGTTGGTTGCTTCCCCGGATGAAAAGCTTAGTCTGAAAATCCTGATGACTGTCTTAACGATGGATGATTCAATCCTCAGACTGATTGAAGTATTTGATTATCCTCAGGAAATTCCCAAGTTGATCATTTATGATAGTCAAAGATATAGTTTTAGTGAAGAAGATGCTCTTTTGATAGCCTACCTTAATTTAATCGGAGCCGATATTGTTATTTTCACGCCAACAAATTATTCAACCATCGAAAGATACATCAAACCGGTCAGTTTTGATGTTCATCAACTGCCGGAGGTTAAGTTTGATCTGAGTCTTCCTCAATTAGACAAGGTCTCAGTTTCATCAAATCAAAATCAAAGCTTTATGTCTCGTTTGTTTAATTTCCGCCAAAAATAATAGTTAGAAAGGGGAATTCCAATGGAAATCCAAAACTTTACAGCGATACCCAAAGAAGTCGACATGGGAAGTGCAGTTCCGGAGCCTATTCCTGAGTTTAATGTTGAACAAAAGAAAAACGAAATCATGGCTAAAGTTAAGGAGAGTCCGGAAGTAAGGAGCATTGTCCGTCAAGTGAATGTCGATGATGTTAATTCAATTATGAGTTTTGGCAAGAACACGGCTGAAGAGATTGCTAAATTCTCCGACTCTATTCTCCATTCTATGCAAATGACGAAAGTAGAGGATTCAGGAGAACTTTTGCAACAATTAAATAAAATCATGGAAAAGTTTGATATTAAAGATTTCCGGGAAAAAGAACCTAATTTGCTGAGCAAATTTTTTAGCAAAGCTAAGGATACCGTGGAAGCATTATTTCAAAAATATCACTCCATGGGGGATGAGGTTGACAAGGTCTTTGTTACCCTGAAACAATATGAAGCGGAAATTAACGTTACGAACAAAAATTTAGATAACATGTTCATCAAAAATGTTGAGTACTACGAACAACTGGGTCAATACATCTATGCCGGGCAGATGGTTCTGGAGGAACTCAGGAACAATGTGATTCCTGCAGCCCAAGCTAAAGCCAATGAGACGGGGGACAGAGTAGATCAAATGTACGTCGACAACTTGTTGCATGTCAATGAGATTATGGAACAAAGGATCTACGATCTCCAGCTTGCCGAAAATATTGCTGTTCAAAGTATGCCCACCATAAAATCGATTGAATACGGGAATTATAATTTGGTTCGTAAGATCAACTCAGCTTTTGTGATTACAATGCCGATCTTTAAGCAATGTCTGATTCAAGCGATTATGCTTAAACGTCAGGCAGTCCAAGCCAGAGCGATTAGTGCTCTGGACGAGAAAACAAATGAGCTGTTGCTTAGAAACGCAGAAAATACCGCCCTTCAGTCCAAGCTTACTGCCCAACTCGCTTCGGGCAGCTCGGTAAATATTGAAACGCTGGAAAAGTCCTGGCAGACCATCGTCAAAGGCATTGAGGAAACGAAAGCCATTCAGGAAGAGAACCGGCAGAAACGTCTCGACGGTACCAAGAGATTGGAAGTTCTAAAACAGGATTTTGTGAACCGGGGGATTATTCGCTAAAAGAACAAGAAAGGTAGAAGTGGATATGGCGGTCAAACTGAGTAAAGGTCAAAAAGCGGACCTCACTAAAGCAAATCCCAACCTGAAAAATATTATTGTTGGGTTAGGCTGGTCACCTAACCAGGCATCCAGCAGCTACAGTTTTGATATCGACGCATCGGCCTTCTTGTTAGGGGTTTCCGGAAAAGTGGAAAATGACAGGGATTTTGTATACTATAACAATCCTTCCGGCGGACAGGGTTCAGTTGTCCATAGTGGGGATAACAAGCTTGGTTCGGGCGATGGGGATGCCGAACAGATTAAGATTAACCTGCCTGCGATTCCGTCTCGGATTACCAAGATTGCTTTTACTATTACGATTAATGATGCTCAGGTAAAACGGCAAAGTTTTGGGGATATAAAGAATTCATATGTGAGGGTTGTTAATTCGGACAACAATGAACTGCTGCTCCAATATGAGCTAGGCCAGGAATTTTCAGTAGAAACCGCACTGGTGGCGGCAGAGCTTTACCAGTATAACGGGGAATGGAAATTTAATGCTTTGGGCAGCGGTTTCCAGGGGGGACTGGCTGTTTTATGCCGGAATTTCGGGCTGGAAGTGGAAGAAGATCAGAGCCCGAGTCCGCCGATCAACAGGCAGTCGGTCGATAGGCAGACGTATCAGCCATCTTATGGGCAGGTTCCACAGGGTGGGTACGTATCGGAAAACAATGGATTGCAATGCCCGCGTTGTCAATCCTCTCAGGTGACGGCCGGTAAAAAAGGCTTTGGTTTAGGGAAAGCCGCCGTGGGCGGACTATTACTGGGGCCGGTTGGTTTGTTGGCCGGATTTATCGGCACCAAAAATATGGAGTTTGCTTGCAGGAGCTGCGGAGAGCGTTGGACCGGAGCCAACAATTATAATGCTGCACAGTGGATGCAGCGGCAGACGGAAAGTGCGCGGAATGTCGTGAACAAATATAAGGGCCAGGATTTGACTGAAGCACTGGTTGCGGGAGGGGCGTTGGTATCTATGGCTGACGGTGTATTGGATCCCGCTGAACAAAGCAAGCTGATTCAGTATTTTCAGACGAGTCAGGAGATGCGAGGAGTCAATATCACCGAAGTGACTTCCAGGTTTAATTACTATGTGCAGCGGCTTCGGAGTGATTTTATCATGGGTAAGGCCGAAGCGTTGAGAGCCGTTGGCAAATTAACCCGCAAACCGGAAGCTTCCCGGCTTGTCATTCGGTTTTGCTGTGCCATAGCGTATGCCGACGGCGAGTTTGCACCGGTGGAAAAGCAGATCGTTGAAGAAATTTGTCGGGAAGTATCTCTGGATCCCAGGGAATTTATTTATTAGAATGCTGAAAAAAGGTATATTTTATTGAGCCTGATAAGGATGACTTCCGGAAGGAAATGGAATATATTAGTAGAATATGTATAGAAGTTAACACCAATTAGAAAAAGGACGGGAGGAGGCACAATATGCAATATTTTAATTATCTGTCGGAAGAGATGAGAGAAAAAACTTTTTATAATTTTCCCGGCTCTTTTAATAAAAAAACTGAGCGGGAAATTCTCGCCCACGCGGTGGGCGCCCTTCTTTACATGCCGGCAACCCGGCTTCATATTGCCGAAGAGATTGTCTCCGGGAAACATAGCGGGATGGTGTCTATGGTTCTCTGTTTGGAAGATGCAATAGGTGACCATCAAGTAGAAGCTGCAGAAAAGCATTTAGTTGATCAAATTCAGCGATTAGCGCAACGAATTAATGAAGGGATGCTTGAGCCGGAAATGCTGCCGCTTATCTTTATCAGGGTACGCGATTCGGAACAGATGGTACGCCTTCTTGAACAGTTTCAGGATCAGGCGGATTTATTGACCGGTTTTGTTTTCCCAAAATTTTCGCTAGAGAACGGGGCTTCATATTTAGAAAGGCTAAGGCGATTCAACGCCGAGAAGGGCCTAAGGCTTTATGCAATGCCTATTTTGGAAACACCGGGAATCATTTACCCGGAATCAAGAATTAATCATTTGTTGGAAATGCGCCATTTATTAGATATTTACCAGGACTTGATTTTAAATGTCAGGATTGGAGCGACCGATTTTTCTGGCTTATTTGGAATCAGAAGAGGGCCTGATGTCACCGCGTATGATATTGCCGTGATTCGCGATTGCATTGGGGATATAATAAATATTTTTAGGCGGCAGAATAGTCCGTATGTGGTTTCAGGACCTGTCTGGGAATATTTTGCCAGTGCGGAGAGGATCTTAAAACCCCAGCTTCGGATATCCCCATTTCAGGAAGAAAATAAGGTTTCAGGGAAAAAAAACAGGGAGAAGTTACTTAATAAATATATTGACGGTTTGATTAGGGAGGTTATCCTGGATAAAGAAAACGGATTGATGGGGAAAACCGTGATTCATCCCAGCCACATTATCCCTGTTCAGGCTTTATATGTTGTCAATCATGAGGAATATACTGATGCTTGCACTATTTTAGACAATAATGATGGCCAAAAAGGTGTGGTGCAAAGTCAATATGTTAATAAAATGAACGAGATTAAGCCTCACTCTTATTGGGCTAAGCGAATTATTATCAGAGCAAAGATTTATGGGGTATTTCATGGACATCATAACTTCACCTGTTTGCTACCCACAGAAAGTTACTTATAACCTTGATTCCGATTTTCGGATTTCGATCAAGCTGGAGAGCAATCCCTTTCAATTGGGATTGGATTCTCTGTTTGCAATGGCGATGCGCCATAACAAAAAAAGGGGGTTTCTTTTTGTCAGCAAAATATTAGGAAAGCATCTGGCAGTAGATCCCTATCTTTCTTTATTAGGCGGGGCGGCTTTAGCAGCAGGGTATCTCCAGCAAATTTACCAGATTGAAACTCCCTGTTTGCTTGAGATTATGCAAACGTTTGCTCATAAGGAAAAGGCCGCCGCTGTTTATGGAAAAGTGATGGACAATCCCCTGAGGATACCGGACAAAACTGTATTTATTGGCTTCGCTGAAACGGCCACCGCCTTAGGCTATAGTATTTTCAATTGTTTCGCCGGGAATTGCGGGTATATTCATACGACCCGGGAGCTTATTCAGGGGTTGGTTTCAACCATTAGTTTTGCAGAAGAGCATTCGCACGCCGTAGCCCACCGGTGTTATTGTTTGGAGCCGGAGTTATTTCACGGTGATCATCCCATTGTCTTTGTCGATGATGAAATAACAACCGGGAAGACTGTGCTGAACATTATTAGAGCGATCCAACAGAAATTTCCGCGAAAGGAATATGGGATATTATCTATCCTCGATTGGCGATCGGAGGAGGAACAAAGGCTATTCAGGATAACGGAGCAAGAATTGGGAATTAGGATCCAAACGTTTTCCCTGCTGTCCGGAACGATTGAGGTGACGGGACAACCAGGTTTTGGAAAGTGTGGATCGAATGGAATGGGAAAAAGTGGAAATAGACCTGAGTCTGAGATTAAAGTCCTTTCATTGGGGACAGAGCTAGTAAGCAATCGAGTCAGTTCACACTCCATAGATAGTACAGGAGAGATTAACAAATCGCCATATTTACTTGCGACGGGCCGTTTCGGGTTGACAAGTAAACATAGGGAGGAAGTTGAGGAGTTGGCCCGGACAATCGGGGAAAAACTGAAATCCATCCGACAGGGTTCTCGGATCCTTTGTCTGGGAACGGGTGAATTCATGTACTTGCCTATGCGCATTGCGGCCCACTTGGGGAACGGGGTGCTCTATCACTCTACCACCCGGAGTCCTCTTCGCTTAGGCACCAGGCCGGATGATATTATTAAGAACCGCTTCTGCTTTCCCAGTCCAGAGGATTCGGAGATTAAAAATTATCTTTATAATATTCCCCAGGATTTTTACGACGAGCTTTATATTTTTCTGGAAAGAGATTGGCCGCAAGATAGAATACGGCCTTTGCGGCATACCTTAAAAAGCTTAGGAATACCCAGGGTGTATATTGTTATTTGCGGCCCGTCGGAAAAAAGCGGGGGTTGTTGATGGAGAAAAAGTGGAAAGAAATACTTGTAGCTGAGCCGGAACCGATAGGGAGCTATTGTCCTCAGGATGTAGTTTTTCTGCTTAAGAATATCAGTGATGTGATGGTAGAAACTGTTTTACAGGAACGGGAAGCGGCAATTCAGGGAGGTATTCATTATTCTGAAATGCTGCCGGTGGAATTTCGTCCTTCTCCGGTTTATATGAAATTATTCTACAAAACGTTGAAGCAATCAGCAGTCAAGGTGGCGTTAGCCGTCGGTACTGTGGCCGAACTGATCTTTAGGAAGAGGGGAACCAACCTGGTGCTTGTTTCCTTGGCCAGGGCCGGGACACCTGTCGGAATTTTAATTAAACGCTATCTGGATCGAATCTACGGGATAAAACTTCCTCATTTTAGTATTTCCATCATCCGGGATAAAGGGGTTGATGAGAACGCTCTTATCTATATTCTGCAACATTATCAGGACCGGCAGATCCAATTCATTGATGGTTGGACTGGAAAAGGAGTAATTACCCAGGTATTAACCCAGGCCTGTCAGGATTTTGCCCATAAATTTGATTATCAATTGAATCCCGATCTAGCGGTTTTGGCCGATCCGGGCAGGTGTGTCCGGACATATGGTACCCAGGAGGATTTTTTAATTCCCAGTGCTTGCTTAAACTCCACGGTTTCAGGCTTGGTCAGTCGTACAGTTCTTCGCCGGGATCTTATCGGAAAGACGGATTTTCATGGGGCCAAGTTTTATCGGGAGCTCAAAAGTGAAGATGTATCGGCGTTGTTTGTGGATACCATTGCCGGCTGTTTCAGGGAAGTGGAATCAAGGGCCAGAGCCCAAGCCTTAAAGTTGCAAAAAAAATATTCCGAAAACATTTCGTGGCAAGGGTTGAAAGATATCCATTCCATCTGCAAGCATTACGGAATTGAGGACATTAATCTCATTAAACCGGGAGTAGGTGAAACCACCCGGGTTTTGCTCAGACGTGTGCCTTGGAAAATCCTTGTGGACGATAAAAACAATCCCAACCTTAAACATATTTTTATGCTGGCAGCCGATCGAGGGGTACCGGTCGAGGAATACCGCGGTCTTTCTTATTCTTGCTGTGGAATTATCAGCAAAGTAGAGTGAGGAGTCAGGAGATAGTATTCTCATTCTAAAATACGGATGACTGAATTCTAAATACTTAAATAGTTGGACAGAGGGGGATTTTGTATCTTTGCCAGCGATTTGGATCAGACTTTAATTTACTCTGGGCGTTCATTTGCCACGGAAGGTGATCTTGCCGCGGTATCTCCGGTGGAGTTTAAGGATGGCCGCGAGGTAACCTATATGACGAAAAGGGCCATTGTGCAGCTTAGAAAATTGGTCAGGAAGGTTTTATTTATTCCGGTGACAACACGTACTATCGAACAATACCGAAGAATTGTAATTTTTCAAGAAATGATTATACCTAAGTATGCGGTAACAAGCAATGGGGGGAATATTCTCATTCAGGGTCAGCCTGATCTGGAGTGGAACCGGCGGGTACGAGAGTCTGTCCGCCAAGGATGTCTTCCATTGACCGAAATATTGGAAAACTTCAACAAGCTTAAACAGGCAGAGTGGTTTTTAACGGACAGAATAGCGGATGATTTGTTTTATTATTGTGTTGTTAAGCGGGAGAAGATTCCGGAACCGGAGATAGCGGCTTTCGGACAATGGGCTAAGGAGGGGGGTTGGCATTTATCCATTCAGAACCGAAAAATCTATTTCGTTCCGGCTATGGTGAGCAAAGTAAAAGCCATAAATTATATCAGGGGGCGGGAACAGATATCAGGCCTTGTGGCAGCCGGAGATTCCCTACTTGATCTGGATATGCTTCAATCCGCTGATTTTGCCCTGGCACCTCCTCATGGAGAAATCTACCGTTTGTTTACACAAGGAGGTTTGGAAGGGCTAAAGTTAAATTTTACAAAGGCAACGGGCATTTTGAGTTCGGAAGAAATTTTAGATGAGGTATTATGTTACTATGAAGGACAAAATAACGGGAGAAGGAAGGTCGAATTTTGAAAAAACACTAGGGCTTTGTTTAGCTTTGCTAAGAATAGGGCATATTTTTAATAGGAAATTTGCTGCCGAAAAGAAGGTTTTTATTTCTGATTGAAGAATATTATTACAGTTAGTTTTATTAGCGGAAGGTGAAAAAATGGGTTCGATAAATCTGCAAAAAGGGCAAAAGATCGATTTAACCAAAGGAAATCCCGGTCTGACTAAATTACTGATTGGCCTTGGCTGGGATGAAGCACCCAGAGCTGGCGGTAAAGGATTCTTAAGTGGATTATTGGGCGGAAGTGGAGGTAGTCCTATTGATTGTGATGCTTCTGTCATAATGTTAAGTGCCAATGATAAACTCACTCAAAAAGCACATCTCGTTTATTTTGGAAATTTGAAGAGTCCTGAGGGCAGTATTCAACATACCGGGGATAACCTGACAGGGACCGGAGAAGGGGATGATGAACAGATTCTGGTGGATTTAAGTCGTATTCCTGCTGAGATTCAAAAAGTTGTCTTTGTTGTCAACATTTATGATTGTCAGAAAAGAAAACAGGATTTTGGTTTGATTTCCAATGCGTTTATCCGAGTGGCTAATTCGGCTACGAACCAGGAGTTGTGCCGGTTCAGCTTAACGGATAATTACGCCGGAAAAACTGCCTTGATCTGTGCTGAAGTTTATCGCTATAATAACGAATGGAAATTTGCGGCGATTGGAGAGGGTACAACGGACGCCTCTCTTGGTGAATTAGTGCGCAGATATTAATCCGGAGCATAATCGGGGAGCAAGCAAACTTTTTTAATGAAATTTTAAGCTTAATAAGTTACGCTTACTAAAAAAGACTCGGAGGTGTTAGAAAATGTCCATTAATCTGCAAAAAGGACAAAAAATTGATTTAACTAAATCTAATCCTGGCTTATCGAAGGTAATCGTTGGTTTAGGTTGGGATGTTAACAAATATGACGGTGGTCAGGACTTTGACTTGGATGCTTCAGCGTTTTTACTGAATGCCCAGGGCAAGGCATCCTCGGACAAAGATTTCATCTACTTTAACAATCTTCAAGGCGGGAACGGTTCCGTTGTCCATACCGGAGATAATTTGACCGGAGTGGGTGATGGTGATGATGAACAAATTAAGGTGGATCTGAAGTCTGTTCCGGCTGAAATCGAAAAGGTTTCTTTTGCGATTACCATTTATGATGCAGAGACACGTAGACAAAACTTTGGTCAGGTATCCAACGCTTATGTGCGGATATTAAAAGAAGCTTCAGGAGAAGAGCTGATTCGCTATGATTTGGGTGAAGATTTTTCCGTAGAGACAGCGATTATCGTAGGTGAGCTTTATCGAAACAGCGGAGAATGGAAATTTAACGCGGTCGGCAGCGGCTACCAGAATGGGTTAGCCGGTCTGGTAAAAGATGTTGGCCTATAATACCTGATTTCAGGTTAGCTCTTATAGGAGGTTAGCGTGACAATTAGTTTACAAAATTCTTGTTTGACGTCAATAACAAAGCTTCAGGGGTTCAAGAATTTTATTTTTTTATAACAATTTGCAAGGCGGCAATAGTTCTGTCATTCATACTGGTGATAATCTTACCGGTGAGGGTGAAGGGGGATGACGAACAAATCAAAGTGGATTTAAAAAAGATCCCTGAGAATATTGCAAAGGTTGCCGTAGCTGTTACGATTTATGATGCTACACAACGCAAGCAAAATTTCGGACAGGTTTCCAAGGTCTTCGTGCGGGTTGTTAATGAACTTAAAGGTCAAAAAATTTAAAAGCTCTGGCCGGTAATTACGGCCTTGATGCCGGTTAAATTGGATCTCGAATAACTTTGGGACTCTACGAAGGTTAAGTTTCGGACAGCGAAGAAAAAAGGTGCTGCGTTGTTTTTAACAACTGGCACCTTCTTTGCTTTATTAAATACATGAAGAATGAGTGTAGAAAGTTCAATCTTATGGTTGGGAGGTACTGTTATTGGATTGGTTGGTATCGTTTTTTCACGGTCTCCAGGGCAGTTATGGGCAGTTTTTTTCATTTGATGCTATTTGGCAAGTGGTTTCGGATCCTGTAAGCTGGGGTGCCATCGGGTCGTTAATTATATTGGAAGGCTTGCTTTCGTCCGATAATGCTCTGGTGTTAGCAATTCTGGTAAAACATTTGCCCCATAAGCAACAGAAAAAAGCTTTGGTTTATGGAATTTTTGGCGCTTACTTTTTTAGGTTTTTGGCGATTGGTTTTGGCGTATATCTTATCAATATCCGTTGGATTAAAATTGTCGGAGCGCTTTACCTCTTATGGATGGCGGGCAAATACTTCTTTTCCAAAAAGTCACCGGATGGTGAGGAGGAAGAGAAGGAGAGGAAAAGTTCCTCCAATTCCTTCTGGGGAACTGTTTTGCAAGTTGAGTTAATGGATATCGCCTTTAGTATCGACAGTGTTCTGGCCGCTTTTGGGGTCAGTGAGAAAGTATGGGTTCTCTACCTGGGTGCTATTTTCGGTATACTTATGATGAGGGGTGTTGCCCGGATCTTCCTGGCTTTGATCGTGAAATATCCTGAGTTGGAGACTACCGCCTATATTTTAATTGCGATTATTGGAGCCAAAATGATGGCATCCGTTTTTGGTTTGCATGTACCTGAAGGGATTTTCTTCGGGATCTTATTCTTAGTGTTTTTCGCCACTTTTGTTATTCATCATATGCATGAGGCTGCTGCCAAAAGGAAAGCAAGAAGGCAGAATAAAGACGAGAGAAAGATATCCTAAGGTTGGCCTGCTCTATACGGATCGCTTAGGGCGGTTGGCTTGAGGATCAGGGCAATGATGAAACACAGGGCAAAATTTAGTAAGTAACTCAGGTGGTGCCTCCAAGGAGTCAGGAACAGGATGAATCTGAGTCAATGACAATAGCTTGATTAATTTCTTAAGATAAACCTTTGGTGCAGTAATAAAGGCTTGGTTTAGATTGATTATTACTTCGATATCACCGGCAAATAAGCTGACCCTGGGTGTCCCCAGATAAGCAATTTTGGTTTCTTCCGGGGTATCTTGAGCATAGCCGATTTTATGAAGACAGGTATTGAGTTGGGAAAGAAAGGCTGTTTTATTTTGAAATTGGATAATGGCAAGATCATTATGTACCCGGAGTGATATTATCAGAGACAATAGGGTTCCCAGGACTATGCACCACAAATTGCAGTAGACGGGTATCTTTGTTAGAGGTGTCAATAAGATCAGAGTGAAAAAAGGTGAAATGACCCAAGGGGAAGTACGGATGAATTTGCTTAATAAGCTCTTATTTTTCACAAGCATGTCCCCTTTACGTTAATATATTACATTCATGTTTATATATTATATTCATAGTTGCAAAGAGGGTTCAGGGGGATGCTTATTTAATTAGAATATCTTACTGAAAACTAGTGGTTATTTTGTTCTTGATGTTTATCCAATTTGGAATGGAAATAAGTTTGTAGCTTAGATTATTCCGTTTCCTCCGTGGCCAATAGCTGTTCAATTGTATCCTGTTGCGGAGTAATCAGGAGAGACCAGTTTTGCTCGTATACTACCATCCCGGGTTTGGCCCCACGGGGTTTTTTTATTTGCAGGACATGGGTATAATCGACCGGAACATGAGAGGAGCCTCTGGCCTGACTGTAATAGACAGCCAGAGCCGCCGCTTCCAGTAAAGTATGGTCATCAGGGAACTCTTCATCCTCCGCGAGAGGCACAATCACATGCGACCCGGGAATATTTTTGACGTGCAGCCAAAGGTCGGCAGGTTTGGCCTCCCGCCAGGTCATTCTGTCATTTTGTTTGTTGTTGCGGCCAACGATAATGGTTTTGCCTGTTGAGGAAAGGTAACGATGGGGACGGGAGTGTTGAACGGGTTCTTTTTTCTGGCCGGGTTTCTTTTCCGGATTTTGGTTACCACGCTTACCCTGTTTGCCGGAAATATAATTCTGGTCCACAAGTTCCTGATAAATTTCGTTAAATTCAATGTCATCGGCTGCTTGATCAATACTTAAAATGAGGCTCTGAAGATAATTCATCTCCGCAAGAGCTGCCTGCTGAAAAGGCTCGGTTTTTTTAATCGTAGATTTAGCTTTGTTATAGATCTTGTAGTAACGTTGGGCATTGTCTATACCGCTTAGGTTCGGGTCCATCGGAATGGTCAGCGGTTTATATTCAGGATCGGTATAGTCATCAACCGTGATTTCCGTTAAACCAGGGGACAATTTATAAAGGTTTGCCGTTAATAGTTCTCCCAGTTTTTGATAGACTAAACCCTTTTTAGCTTTGGCAATAGTATCCACATAGATTCCATATTTTTTGCTCAAATGTCCGTAATGGTTCTGAACGACTTTATGTAAAGATCCTTTTCTGGCTTCATTTTGGTGATAGTTCGTCTTTTGTTCGTAAAAAAGGTTAACGGTTTCGTTTAAGCTTGCTACCGGCTTTCTGTTTAAGGCCGAATATTGTTCATAAGGAATAAAAGTAAAGGCTATAGGCAAACCGGTTTTAAGCCCAGGTTGATAGTATAGACCTGAACTTAAGACGGTTGTTTCTTTCGCTACCAGGAAAAGGGAATAGGCCTGGTAAAGCCGGCTCAGGTCAATTTCCCCACAGCTGTCTAGGACGGTATTTAAGTTTAGTCCGGCTCTGATTACCAATTCCTTGGCCAGTTCAGGACTAATTCCATTTAATAATTCAACCAGAGCACCATTTACTCTCTTGTCGAGAGCAGATTCCAAAATCCGGCGCATAAATTTCCCTTCATCGTTCAATGGTTCCGTTTTATTCTGAGAGGGAGGGGAAATGTAAGGCCTTCCCGGAAGTACCTCGCGGTGACGGCTAATAAGATGGGAATAACGTCTGATTCCATCAAGTATGGTATTGGTCTCCGGGTCTACCAGGATCAGGTTACTGTGTTTGCCCATAATCTCTAAATGCAAGATATAATTTTGGAGATCACCTCTCTCGTTATAATTTTGAATAGTAAGAGTTACTATCCGCTCAAGGCCCACTTGCTCAATATTAATAATCTTGCCGTTCTCCAGGTGTTTACGTAAGATCATGCAAAACATTGGGGGAGAGGCAGGATTTTTTTTTGGCTGTTCACTTAAGTGTATCCTGGCCGAAGTGCTGCCGGCATTTAGAAGCAGGCGCAGGTTCCGCCCGGAACGGCGCAGCAGGATATGGATTTCTTCTTTCTCCGGCTGCTGAATTTTATCTATACGAGTTCCTACTAATAATGGGTGAAGTTCTTTAATCAGATGGTAGAGAGTAATACTGTCAAGGGCCATAACAAACTCCTTCCAGTGAATCAAATAATTAGTTTTAGTGTGAAATCTTTGCTTGCTAAGGCTTAGTATAGCACAAATTGATCAGTTGCTCTCATTGGAGAATCTTTGGAGTAAAGAGCAAGGCTGTCTTGTTTATACCAGGCAACATTGATAAGCAAATTGAATTCTTAAGCTACATATAGTTCAACCTATTTCTTTATAAACTTTCCATAACTTGGCTAATAAAAGTATATTCGTTTCGCTCTTCATGATATTCCTTTTTCTTCAGCGATTCGTACAACACAGGTAATTTTTTAAGGACAGGCCGAATAGCATGTACTAAAGGAATATTACTTTCAGAGAAAAAAGGAGGAAACAAGGATGCAGCGGCAATCGTGGCATATTCTGAGCGGTGGGGAAATATGCAGGAGGATTAATGTTGACCCCGAAAAAGGCCTAAGCGACAGGGAGGTAAACCGCCGGCTGGTGGAATTCGGACATAACACTCTGATTGTAAAAAAAGGGGTTAACCCGGTTTTCTTGTTTTTAGGTCAGTTGAAGGATTTTATGGTTGTGGTTTTAATGGTGGCAACATTAATTTCCGGTTTGTTAGGAGAGATAGCCGATGCTGTTACTATTCTTGCCATTATTTTAATAAATTCTATTCTGGGTTTTATTCAAGAATATAAAGCCGAGAAATCTATGGAGTCGTTACGCTCTTTGGCCGCACCTGAAGCGATGGTTCTGCGAAATAATACGGCCATGAAGATCCCGGCTTCAGAACTAGTGCCCGGGGATATCGTTATGATCGAGGCCGGTGACCGTGTTCCTGCCGATATCCGCTGGCTGAAGACGATCAATGTCAGAGTTGAAGAGTCGGCACTCACCGGGGAATCCCATGCAGTCAATAAAAACAGTCAGCCCCTTATAGAGGAATATGTGCCGATTGCCGATCGGAAAAATATGGGTTTTATGGGCACGGTTGTAGTCAATGGGCGAGGAACTGGTATAGTAATTGCTACCGGGATGGATACCGAGATGGGAATCATAGCAGGCATGATCCAGGATGTCAAAGAAGAAGAAACTCCTTTGCAGCGTAGACTGGCCCAGTTAGGAAAGCTGCTGGTTACTATTAGTTTAGCTGTCTGTCTGGTTGTAGTTATTACAGGCATTTTGCAGGGAGAAAGCTTATATAAAATGTTTTTTGCCGGAGTCTCCCTGGCGGTTGCGGCTATTCCCGAAGGGCTTCCTGCCATTGTAACGGTAGCCTTAGCCGTTGGGGTCCAGCGTATGGTTAAACGCCATGCTATTATCCGCAAGCTGCCTGCGGTGGAAACACTAGGCTGTGCCACTGTGATTTGTTCCGATAAAACAGGAACTTTGACCCAAAATGAAATGACCGTTAGGCGAATTTACTGCGATGACCAGGTAATAACTGTCAGTGGTCAGGGCTATGATCCGAAAGGCGATTATCACGGTGTTGATCCGTATAAAGATAAAGGTTCTATCAAAGAACTGCTAAAATGTTGTGTCCTCTGTAATAATGCCGTCCTCACAAAGAAAGGAATTAGAGTAAGCGGAATTTTTAGGGGGAAGAGCAAGGATAGTATCTGGGGAATTGACGGTGATCCAACCGAAGGAGCGCTGCTTGTAGCAGCAGCCAAGGCGGGAGTATGGCGTGAGGGGCTCGAACGTAAGGAACAGAGAATTGCCGAAATTCCTTTTGATTCGGAAAGAAAAAGAATGGCGGTACTTTATAAGAGTAAAGACGGTTTAAAAGCCTATGCCAAAGGGGCACCGGATATCATCCTCGGACTATGTGCCCAGGAAATGACAAAAGATGGAATAGTGGAACTTACAGCGGAAAGAAGGAAGCAAATACTCTTTATCAATGATGAGATGGCTTCCCATGCTTTACGGGTATTGGCCCTGGCCGAGAAAAATGTTCAAGAGGGCGAAGCAGAGGGTGAAGTGGAGAATAATCTGGTATTTATTGGTTTGATGGGGATGATTGATCCGCCGCGTCCCAGTGCGCTCAAAGCGATCAAAGTATGTCAGGCCGCCGGGATAAAACCGGTGATGATTACCGGAGACCATAAACTAACTGCCCAGGCAGTGGCCCGGGAGCTTGGAATTATCAGAGGGGCCGGTAGTCAGGTTATTACCGGGGCAGATCTTGACAGGATGACGGATGAAGAGTTAAGAAAATATGTCATGGATATTTCGGTCTTTGCCAGGGTTGCGCCAAGGGACAAATTAAGAATAGTAAGAGCCTTTAAGGAAAACAATCAAATCGTAGCTATGACCGGTGATGGAGTCAATGATGCACCGGCTGTCAAGGAGGCCGATATCGGTATAGCAATGGGTCAAACCGGAACTGATGTCACCAAAGAAGCATCTTCTATGATAATTACCGATGATAATTTTGCCACGATTGTAGCCGCCGTGGAGGAAGGGCGTGGAATATATGATAATATCAGAAAATTTATCCGCTATCTTCTTTCCTGTAATCTCGGCGAAGTTCTTACGATGTTTTTAGGAACTTTAGCGGGACTGCCTTTGCCGCTTTTACCTATCCAGATTTTATGGGTGAACCTGGTTACGGACGGGCTGCCGGCAATGGCCCTGGGAGTGGATGGTACTGATCCTGATATTATGAGGAGAAAGCCGCGTCAACCAAATGAAAGTGTTTTTGCCAGGGGGTTAGGCAGAAAAATTTTAATCAGAGGGACAATGATTGGCATTGGAACCCTGCTGGTTTTCGTACTTGGTTTATGGTTTGGGGTTGGACTTTTAGAAGCCAGGACTATGGCTTTTACGACCCTTGTTTTCTCCCAGCTCTTTCATGTTTTTGATTGCAAATCAGAAAGCCGGGGAATTTTCGAGGTCGGGCCGTTTTCCAATCCTGTGTTGGTGTTTGCTGTTTTAATTTCAATTACCATGCAGTTATCTGTAATCTACCTCCCGGTACTGCAGGCAATTTTTAAGACCGCGGCTTTAGGCAGTTGGCAGTGGGTATTGATTCTAATCGTAGCGGGCGGCCCTAGTGTTCTTATCGGTATTGTAAGATTGTTCAAAAATGGTTTGCACAGCAAAGAGCGGCTAGCATAAGGGGGAGACAAGGAGACCAAGGGGACAAGGGGGGACAAGGGGACGGTTCTCTTGTCCCTAATGGTTTAAGCTTACATACAATGAAGTAACCACTTTTCGGTTCTAACGTCATCCTGACGTTAAGAACCGCGCTTCACATCCTGTTTTATTAGATTACTAAAAAAAGGACATCGAATAGAAAACTCGATTTTTTAATTTTAATAACTTATTTCCATTTTGTCACAATTCCGGCGGTTGATATGCAGTCTTATTTTTCATCATGGCATAAATGATGTTTAAGACTCCTCGCTGGATACGTACCAGGGCATGGGGTTTTCTTTTGCCTTCTTGCAATTTGTGCTTATAGTATTCATGAAATGCCGGATACCATGGCTTGCCGCTTTGGGATACCTGAATCATCTGGATTGCTAGGAAATAGAGTACGCCGTGTACATGAGAGCGTCATAGGCATCATTTTTCTCCATCGTGGGACTGCTTAAGCGCTTAGCGTTACCCAAAGCTGGATTGATGTCTTTGACCATATACTTATGGGCCTTAAGGTAAATAGCCAAATTCCTGGCAAAACCCCTAGTATCTTCTAAACCGAAAATTAGAGAAAATATAAGCTTTCAAAATTAGAATAATAAATTTCCTTGGTCACACGCGTTTTCCGACGGGTGTGGTTTATTTTTCGTATACTTTTACCAAAAAAAGGCATGTAAGTGAGGGCACTGAAAAAGCCGCTGTTTTAAAAGCTCTAACAGCGGCTTTTTAACATGCTCGAAACAATGGTGGGAAATAATTTCAAATCGCAAAGAAAACAGCCTGCTCAGGCTGTAACCATCTCATTTAGTTTCACAATCCTCTTAACATTTGCCACAAACGCCGTAAAATATATCTGCAATTTCATGCCTCTCAGTCCCACATACTTGCACTTGCCAAGTCCGTGAGACAGCTTGAGTTCAGCGTTTTTTGCTTCGATTTTATATCTGTCTTTAATCCTCTGTCGAAAATATTCAGTCTGCTCAAAGTCATATTGTTTCTGACGGGTTTTCCCGATTATTGTGACGTTGTGTGTTTTCGTTTTTGCGCCTTCCTTGCAGCAAACTCCGTATCGCGGGCATTTTTTGCACTTCTTAATACTAAAAACATAGTTGTAATACTGATTATCATACTTCCCTTTGCGAATCTCGCATCGCATAGCTAAATGCCCTGCGGGACATTGCAATGTTCCTGCGTCTTTGTTGTATACAAATTCGTCGTCTCTGCTGTTTCCATTGCTGACTACCGTGTTTAGCCTGGA
>DIWC01000028.1 GCA_002423425.1 Peptococcaceae bacterium UBA6116 | reverse complement strand
AGATTCAATCAAATAACTCTTCCTATATATTCATCATTTTACTAAAAAGCGGTAAAACCTTCTTTCATTCATACAGAAAGACAATATCTTGCTACATAGATACACCAACAATCCTGCAACCAGTCTGTGGGGCACAGTACCACGGCGAGCGGAGAAAGAAAACTTACTGACATCTTAAAAGGGAAGAATCGCTTTTTGTTACTTATCGTGTTACCATAAGAAAGAGAAATTCAAAGAAAAATTTACTTATTTATAAAAGATATATTGAAAACATGATGGAGGAAGAGCAATCTTGGCTACTATCAGACCATTTAAAGCTTTAAGACCAATAAAAGATATTGCTTGTAATTTTGCAGCACTTCCATATGATGTTTATAATCGTATGGAAGCTCTACAAGAAGTATTAAAGGAACCCTTATCATTTTTAAAAATTGATAGGGCGGAGACACAATTTTCAGAGGACTATAACCCTTATGATGTGAAAGTATACGAGAAGGCAAGGAATTTGCTTCAGGGGATGATAACAGAAGGCTTACTGGTTAAAGAGCATAGTTGCTGTTACTATGTATATGAACTTACGATGGATGGCCGTTCTCAGACAGGTCTGGTTGGATGTGCTGCAATTGATGATTACCAAAATGATGTTATTAAAAAGCATGAGAAAACTAGGGAAGAAAAAGAATTTGATAGAATAAATCATGTGGATACTTGTAATGCTCAAACCGGGCCAATATTTTTAGCATATCGTTCGCAAAGAACCATAAATGAAGTAGTAGATAAGGTTAAACAAGCAAATCCCTTATATGATTTTGTAGCTTCTGATGGAATTAGACATACTGTTTGGAAAATAGATTGTCAAAAAGATATATTTATTATCTATGAAGGATTTAAAAATATCAAAAATATCTATATAGCGGATGGGCACCATAGGGCCGCTTCAGCAGTTAAGGTAGGCTTAAAAAGAAGACAAGCAAATCCCGGTAATAATGGACAGGAAGAGTATAACTTTTTCTTATCTGTCATTTTTCCCCATGATCAATTGATGATTTTAGATTACAACCGCGTAATAAAAGATCTAAATGGGTATGAAAAAGCAGAGTTTTTGGATGAGGTAGCGAAAGTATTTTCAGTTGAGAGAAGAGGAGTAGAACAATATAAACCAACGGAAAAGGGTACTTTTGGCATGTATTTAGAAGGAATATGGTATAAATTAACGGCTAAGGATGAGATCCGTTCTAAAGATCCGGTTGAAGGATTAGACGTTTCATTGCTTCAAAATCATTTATTAACTCCAATTCTAAATATTAAAGATGTAAGAACTAATCAAAGGATAGACTTTGTAGGGGGAATCAGAGGTCTCAAAGAACTCGAAAGAAGAGCAAATAGTGATATGAAGCTTGCATTTTCCATGTGTCCAACGACAATAAATGAGTTGTTTGATGTTTCCGATGCAGGTCAATTAATGCCTCCAAAATCTACATGGTTTGAACCAAAACTTAGAAGTGGATTATTTATCCACGAGTTAGAATAAGAAACCTAAACAAGTGTGAATTATAAAGGTAATAAAAGTAGATCACAAGAGAAGATTACGGAGGTTAAAATGGTTATTAATATCTGTGAAGAATTTTTAAAACTTACTTCAATAAATAGTCCATCTCTTAAGGAAGGTCAGTTAGCGAGTTATTTAAAAGCAAGGTTAAAAGAATTCGGGGCTCAAGTTAGGGAAGATAATTCAGCCCGATTAACAGGCAGTGACACGGGCAACATTATTGCGGTCTATCCTGGAAATAGGGAAAAGCCAGCTATTTTGCTTTCTGCGCATATGGATACAGTGCAAGCCACAGAGGGAATGATTCCGCAAATTAAGGACGGAATTATCTATAGTGATGGGCGCACTATTTTAGGGGCTGATGATAAAGTAGGTATTGCAATTATATTAGCGGTTTTAAGCTCCTTAGACGATACGGTTCCTCATGGCCCGATTGAAATATTATTTTCAGTACAGGAAGAGATAGGCTTAATTGGCGTAAAGAATTTAGATTATGAGTTTAAAGCTAAATATGGTTATGTATTGGATGGCGATGGACCGGTGGGAACTATTGTAAATGCTTCTCCATCCCATATTACTCTTGATTTGATCGTCGAAGGGAAAGCTGCTCACGCCGGATTGGTACCAGAGTTGGGGATTAATGCCATCGTTGTGGCAGCTAAAGCAATTGCGGGTATTACATCCGGCAGACTGGATGATGAAACTACCAGTAATTTTGGCATAATTAATGGAGGCAAAGGACGAAATATTGTTGCAGATAGAGTTGAAATAAAGGCAGAAGTGCGCAGCCGGAATAAAGAAAAATTGGAGAAAGAAACAGAAAATATAGTTAATCAATTTATAGAAACAGCAAAGAATAATGGAGCTGAATTCAAATTTGACAGGAATTTGGCCTATGAAGCTTTTTTCATTGACCCAAAACATCCTGCAATTACGCACTCTATTAAGGCCGGGGAAAAACTTGGACTCAAAGTTTATTTAAAAGCAACAGGCGGCGGTTTAGACGCTAATATTTTAAATGCCAAGGGTATTACCTGTGTCGCTCTTGGATTAGGAAATGAAAATCCCCATGCAAACGAAGAATATGCTATAATAAGTGAGTTGGAAAGAGGAAGACAATTTTTACTTGAAATTATTAAACAGATTGCTCAAGGAGATGACTAAGCTAAATAATTAATTTTATAAGCCAAGATTCTTTAGCATAGTGTTTATTCATAAGCTGTAATGAGGTGACGATATATGTGGAAGCGTATTCGTCGGGAATTACTTATCGAATATTACTGGTGGAAGAGACATTCTGTTAAAAAATGGAGCTTGGATAGTCCGCTCGGTATTATGGGAATACTTTTAATAATTGCAGGCGTCATTATTATGATAATTATTGGTCAAGCTTTTGCAACAATATTTAGAAGTATGATACCGGTAGTAGGCGGGAATCAAGTTGCAGGGGTTTACTGGTCTTCAATAAGCTTAGCCATTAAATTTAGTTTAGCTTTGTTTATATTTTTTATTTGTATCGTAGTAATCATATATTTAAAGTTTTTGAGGCGCAAGTTTTAATTAGTGTAAAAATAAAAAAAGTTTTTCATATATGTTCAATAAAATGGGCTTTAGTATATAAAATGGAATAAAATCTCTGGTATAAAACTTTTATAAGAAAAAATCGTACAAGCCTTTATTGCAGGCTGATATGATATCTGCTAAAATCTAAGACTGAGGGGGCAATGATTTGGAAATATATACCGGCATATTAGGGCAGGTTTTTAATATAATTATGCTGTCTGTTCAAATTTTGATAGTGTTTATTACTCTTTACTATTTTACTCTTGCTATTATTGGTATGCGCAGAAAACCGGAAAAAAAGGATTTTGCTTTGATTAGTCGTTTTGCTGTAGTTATTGCGGCGCATAATGAGGAACGAGTAATAACTCCCCTGATTAATAATTTAAAGGATATGGATTATCCTCAAGAGCTTTTTGATATATACGTTGTAGCAGATAATTGTACGGATAAAACCGCTTTTCTGGCGAAGAAGGCCGGAGCATATGTCTTTCAACGTTTTAACGAAAAAAAACGGGGGAAAGGGTATGCGCTTGAATGGTTATTCTCCAAAATTTTTGCTTTACAAAAGAATTATGATGCATTTGTAATCTTTGATGCCGATAATTTAGTTAAGAGAAATTTCCTTTCCGAGATGAACAACAAACTCTGTGAAGGTGAAAAGATAATTCAGGGATATATTGATTCTAAGAACCCATATGATACCTGGGTTACAAATACCTTTTCCATTGCCTTCTGGCTTATGAACAGAATGATACAGTTAGCACGCTATAACTTGAAGATTTCTAATACCTTAGCCGGTACAGGGATGTGTATTTCTTACGAAGTGCTCAAAAAACTCGGTTGGGGAGCTCATTCCTTAACCGAAGACCTAGAGTTTACGATGAGAGCATTAATGCATGGAATTAAAACGAGCTGGGCGCATGATGCTATAGTGTATGATGAAAAGCCGCTTACTTTTATGCAGTCCTGCTACCAGCGGAAACGCTGGGCTCAGGGA
The DNA here is from genome assembly GCA_002423425.1 of Peptococcaceae bacterium UBA6116. Classification (GTDB taxonomy): domain Bacteria; phylum Bacillota; class Desulfitobacteriia; order Desulfitobacteriales; family Syntrophobotulaceae; genus UBA6116. The sequence continues at coordinate 51,743 of DIWC01000028.1, read as the reverse complement.
CAGGTTGATGTTGCCGGAAGGTACTTAATACTTCTTCTAGTTAAAGGAATTAGAGAAAAGAAATGGATGTACATAGATGCCGCCATACATCTGTTCCAGCCTTATTTTACAATAATTGCTGCCGGATTTGTATTTATGCAGGCCTTTGTTTTTTTGCAGCCGTATTATATAAACCTTTTCATAGTTTTCATCCCTTGGTCTGTTTGGCAGATAATTTCAGGAGGGATTACCGTTTTTCCTGCAATTGCTTTGTATTTAGATAAAATACCCCGGAGAGCTTATTGGGGGCTTATTCTCTATCCGATATTTATGTATAGCTGGATTCCAATAATATTCATCGGAATACTTCATCGCAACCGCAAAGAATGGTCTCATACAGTGCATACCCGTTCGATTGAATATAAAGAAATTACTGGAAAAGAAGAACTAGCTGTTAAATGAGATTTAGGAATGGAATTTAATATATGTCGGAAAAAATACTTCGTAAGATTTTAGAGAAACAAGGAATATTTTTAGGCGCCAAGACCTTTTATGAAGAGGCGCAGGCTGTAATTATTGGATTACCGATGGACTTTACAGCAAGCTACAAACCGGGGTCACGAAGTGGCCCCTTAAGTATTCGCAATGTTTCTAAAGCTATAGAAGAGTACAGTATCTACCAAGATAAGAGCTTAGAGGACTATAATTATTGTGACTTTGGCGATCTCGGACTTCCTTTTGGAAATGTAAGTGCATCTCTCGATATGATTGAACTAGCAACTGATAATCTTCTTCAGGATAAGAAGTTTCCAATTTTTCTTGGCGGAGAGCATTTGGTTAGTTATCCGATTATTAGAGCATTTTTCAGAAAATATCCTGATTTAAGAATTGTGCATTTTGATGCTCACGCTGATTTGCGAGATAATTACTATGGGGAAAATTATTCCCATTCAACGGTTATGCGTAAAGTTGTAGAGACACTGGGGCCTTTCAAGGTATACCAGTTCGGTATTCGTTCAGGAATAAAAGAAGAATTTGATTTTGCGAAGGAAAATACCAGAATGTTTCCGCTACAGGTTGTGGAGCCATTAAACGAGATCCTTGATGAGTTAACAGATAAGCCTGTATATGTATCTTTAGATATTGATATCGTAGATCCTGCGTTTGCTCCAGGGACCGGCACACAGGAACCAGGAGGGTGTACGGCGGCGGAGATTACAAAAGCAATTCATCTTTTGGGGAAAACAGATGTTGTTGGTTTTGACCTTGTGGAAGTATGTCCCCAACTTGATTTTAGTGAACGAACCGCTATTCTGGCAGCAAAATTAGTTAGAGAAGCTATTCTTGCTTTCTTAAAATAATATTAAAAAATAGCCAAAAGGTTTTATTGATAGATAGAAGGGGTATTGCCTTAAAAAGTGGGAGTGCTCCTTTTTTGCGTTAGGGTCTGCTCACCGGGCTCTTTATAACGATGTTGTTATTGGTAACAATTAATCCTATAATACATAAAAGAGCGCTAATTATTTTATTTGTACCAAACCCTACTTAAAACCCTGATTGGAATTACAAGAAAGGTCAAGAAAACAGCCGTAAGATAAGTAATAAGCATTGGGCATTGGGGGGATTTTATGAGTGAGATAATATCCATGCTGCATTAAGGAGATATCCGGGATGACAGTAAGGAAAAGTATCTTTAGTCAAGGAGAAAAGGTATGGAGAATCAAATCAGGCCTTTATGGGATGAGTATTTTTTAGATATCGCCCGTTTAATAGCTAAACGTTCAACCTGTCTTCGCCGTAATTATGGCGCTGTTATTGTTAAAGACAATATCATAGTCAGTACAGGCTACAACGGAGCGGCAAGAAGTGAGCCCAACTGTATAGATACAAGGGAATGCGTACGGGAACAGTATAATGTTCCTAAAGGGGAAAGATATGAACTATGTGTTGCAGTTCATGCTGAACAAAATGCTATTATTGCCGGTGATCCGGTTAAGATGCAAGGGTCGACGATTTACATATCGGGTTATGCATACGACGGAGGGCCAGCTTCGGCAGAGCCATGTTTACTTTGCAAGAGAATGATTAAGAATGCTATGATCAAAAGGGTAGTATTTCTTGACGAACAAGGGAAGAAGAGGAATATCCGGTTTGGAAACAGCGAATAATGATCCTTTTTGTAGAATAAGGACTATATTTAAATTGACGTTATTTTCTATTGTGCTAGAATATTGTTATATACATTCCTTTAATTGGTATAAAATGTATTAATATAACAAAGAATTAGCAGCTTTTAAAGGATAAGCTATAATATGGCTTAGAATTGATGGAGGGCAAAAAGTGGCGGAACAGAAAAGATTTAAGGTCATGGTAGTATTTGGCACAAGGCCTGAAGCAATAAAAATGGCGCCTGTTGTCAAAGCTTTAGAAAGACAGGAAGAAGTCGAATGCTGTGTCGTCCTTACTGCTCAACATAGAGAGATGCTTGATCAAGTTGTTAGCCTTTTTGACATCGTTCCAAATTATGATCTTAATTTAATGAAACAGGGTCAAACATTAACAAGCCTTACCTCTGGTGTAATTACAGGAATTGATAAAATTTTGTTACAGGAGAAACCGGATATCGTCTTGGTGCAAGGTGATACTACTACTACTTTTGTTTCAGCTCTGGCTGCCTTTTATCATAAGATTCCAATAGGTCATATTGAAGCGGGCTTAAGGACAGGGAAGAAATATTCGCCTTGGCCGGAAGAGATTAACAGAAAACTAACCACTGGTTTAGCCGATCTGCATTTTGCTCCTACGGAAGTATCGAAGAATAATCTTTTGCGCGAAGGTGTTTCGCCGGAGAATATTTATGTAACAGGCAATACTGTAATTGATGCGTTGCTGGCTACTGTTAAACCGGAATATAGTTTTGTTAATTCAGAATTAAGTAGTATTTTCCAGAACAATAAGGATAAACGTCTGATTCTAATGACTACCCACCGCCGAGAGAATTGGGGAGAACCCATGAGGCAAATCTATCATGCCTTGGATACTATTCTAAGAAAGTTTCCGGATACATATGTCATCTTTCCAATGCATAAAAACCCTACAGTCAGAAAAGTAGTGGCGGAGGTTTTAGGCGGCAATGACAGAGTATATTTAGTTGAGCCGATGGATTATGAACCATTTGTAAATCTTGAAGCCAGGGCCCACCTTATTATTTCGGATTCTGGCGGGATACAGGAAGAAGCCCCCTCTCTTGGCATACCTGTACTTGTAGTAAGAGATACTACAGAACGCCCTGAAGCTGTAGATGCCGGAACCGTATTGCTGGTCGGTACAAAGTATGAAAGAGTAGTCGACAGTTTGGCTAAGTTGCTTTCCGAACAACAAGTATATGAAAAGATGTCTAAGGCGGCAAATCCATACGGGGATGGAAGATCCGGTGAGAGAATAACAAAAATTATTATTGATAAACTAAATAACAATTGAACATTATGGAAAAAACACATAATAGTTTTTATATAAAAATAAACAATGATAAGAGAAAATTCTTTTGAAGTAATTTTTTTTGATATAAGAAATAGATACTTGATTTTACTATATCTTGGTGCCGTTTAATAATTGGCACGGCTTCTGCGTTTATATAACAAAAGAATCGAGGTAAAATCTGATGGCTGACAAAAACAATAGCAACTGGGTCAAGAATATGGCCTTGGGGTCAACGATTGCTACTGCTAATGTCGGCTTAGTAGTTGGAGGATATTTCTTAGGAAATTTTCTTGATTTCCAGTTAGGAACAGATCCTTGGCTTAAGCTAATTTTAATGGTAGCTGGTGTCTTACTTGGCATAGGCTATCTTATTTTGTTTTTTGCTAAATTGGGGAAGATAGACGATAAACCATGAACAATAATTTATTAAAAATTTTTACGGCGGTGTTTTGTGCCTCAACCTTAGTTGGGATATTTTGGACAGAAAATTATGATCTTATCGGTTTACTAATAGGTTTTCAAACAGGAATTATTAATGTAGAATGGTCGTTTAAGGATGCTCGAAAGGCTATGGGTAGAGACCAAAGAGCGGCCGTAAAAACATACTATAAAAGCTTATTCTTCAGGCTGGTAATGATTACTTCGGTTTTTGCTGTTGTAGCGAAGTTCCAGCCAAAGTGGCTTTTCTATATAGCTATAGGAATGATAGTAGGTATAGTTATCCCCATAATATTCCTAAGGCAACAGCTAAGGTACAGGAAAGGTGGTGAAAAATAAATGCATGAAACTGTTTTATGGGTATTGGGTAATGGTACTGTGCATGCAAAAACGCTTATCATGACATGGGTAGTTATGATAGTCCTTTTAGCCTTTGTCTTTCTCGGGATACGTAAGATGACAAACGGTACACCCGGAAAACTGCAAAACGTTTTGGAATGGATTATCGATTTTGTCAGAGGCCTCATCTCTGATAATATGGACTATAAAAAAGGATCGTCATTGCTTACTTATCTTCTTAGCCTTATCATGTTTGTTTTGTTTGCAAACCTCATTGGGTTGATTCCAAATATATTTGCACCCCTCCTTAGTCACGTTGAATTTGCCAGAATCAACGAGATGTTTGGGGGAGCAATTTTCAGTGCGCGAACAACCACGCTTCAGTCGCCAACAGCAGATGTGAATACTACCTTTGCCTTGTCCACAATAACGATTATTTTAGTACTTGTTTATGGACTCAAATATAAAGGCGCGCATTACTTTAAACACTTTCTTGAACCCTATCCGCCTTTTGTAATACTTCATGTTATTGACTTTATCGCCAAGCCCTTGACCTTAGCTTTCCGGTTATTCGGCAATATCTATGCCGGAGAAATCTTGATTGCAGTAATTTTAATGATCCCGGGTATATTTGCGTTCGGCGGAATTATTCCCATGCCATTCTGGCTTATATTTTGCGTATTTATAGGAGTCATCCAATCCTATGTTATTACAATATTAACTGTGGCTTATGTTGGCCAAGCTATCGAAGAGGAACACTGATAATGGTATTATTTTCAGCGCTAAAGAAGCAGTCTGAAATTAAAAAATACTAAGTAATTTTTTAATTTAAAGGAGGAAATTTAATATGGATATCACTGCTGCTGCATTGATAGGTACTGGGCTTGCCGCTGCGGGTGCCGCTATTGGGGCTGCTATTGGTAATGGAAACGTTATTGGCAGTACAATTGATGGGATCGCGCGTCAGCCTGAAGCCAGAGGAACTTTGATGAGCACAATGTTTATCGGCATTGCTCTGGTTGAGGTACTTCCCCTTTTGTCAATCATCATGGCCCTGTTAATGTACTTTACGAAGTCCTAAGGTTGTACTTCAATAAAATGCACCGATTTGCTTACATCACCGCAATAATTTACTGCTCTAAATAGAGAGGAGGGGAAATATCGCTTGAATCCCTTCGTAATAGGTTTTAGCAATACGATTGCCTCAGTTGCTGCTGCTGGTCCTACGACGAACAGCCCGTTACATTTTGACTACACGTACTTTGTTCAACTAATATCTTTCCTTATTTTAGTTTGGATCTTAGCAAGGTATGCCTGGAAACCTCTAATGAAAATCATGGAAAGTCGCCGTCAGTTCATTGCTGATAATCTTGCTCAAGCTGAGCAGGAGAGAAAGGACGCCGAAAAAATCAGGCTGGAGTATCAGCAGGAAATGCTAAAGGCCCGGCAGGAAGCTCAGTCTATTATTGAAAAAGCTACTAAAAATAGTGAAAAACGAGCTGAGGAGATTCTGATTGAAGCCCGCAAAGAAACAGAAAAGATCAAGCAGGGCGCTCTTGCGGACATTGAACGGGAGCGAGACAGAGCGATTGCCGATGTTAAGGCTCAGGTTATAGATATGTCGATTGCCGTTGCTGAAAAAATAATTCAGCACCAGCTTGATATGAGAGGGCAGGAAGCACTTATTGAACAATTTATTCAAGAGGTAGGCGATCGGCCATGTTAACTGGAGCGTTGGCGCGCAGATATGCTCAAGCTCTCTTTGAACTAGCTGTCGAGATGTCGGTGCTTGACCAGACCGACAACGAATTAAAATTTCTGGCTGAAATGCTATCCCAAAATAACGAGCTTAAACATTTGTTAAACCATCCCAATATTGAAGCCGAAGTTAAAAAGGATATTATGGCCAAAATTTTAGATAATAATGTTTCCGTGATGACGATACATTTCGTATTTTTGTTGATTGACCGCCGAAGGCAGAACATCTTAGCAATGATTCAACGAGAATTTACACGTCTTGCCAACCAAGTCCGAAATTTGATTGAAGCTAAGGTAGTAAGCGCTACAGCATTGTCTTCGGATCAAGAGGAAAAACTCAAACAGGTAATCTCAAAATGTACCGGTAAAAATGTTCAATTAATAACCGAGGTAAATTCCCAGCTAATTGGTGGAGCTAAGCTGCAGATTGGGGACCGTGTGATGGACGGCTCAATTGCAACGGCATTGAATAAAATGCGTAAGGAATTGATAAAATCATCGTATAAACCTCAGCAGGAAGTAGGGGTGAGCTGAAAGGATGAATTTGCGTCCGGAAGAAATTAGTTCAATTATTAAACAGCAGATTGAGCATTATGAATCCGCCTTAGAAGTTGTTGATGTAGGCACGGTCATTCAGGTGGGTGATGGCATCGCTCGTATCTATGGCTTGGGAAAAGCGATGTCGGGGGAACTCTTAGAGTTTCCTGGTGGAATATATGGCATGGCTATGAACTTGGAAGAAGATAATATTGGATGTATTATTTTAGGTCCATTCGAAACCATTAAAGAAGGGGATCAAGTCAAACGGACAGGCAGGATCGTAGAAGTCCCCGTAGGGGAGGCGCTTATCGGTCGGGTTGTCAACGTTCTTGGTCAACCGGTTGACGGGAAAGGAGAAATTGCAGCTTCGGGCTACCGCCCAATAGAGTCTCCTGCTCCGGGTGTTGTTGATAGAAAGAAAGTGCAAGAACCTTTGCAGACTGGTCTAAAATCAATTGACGCCATGGTTCCTATTGGACGCGGACAGCGCGAGTTAATTATTGGTGACCGTCAGACCGGAAAGACAGCTCTTGCTGTCGATACGATTATTAATCAGAAGGGCCAGAATTGTATTTGCATTTATGTAGCAATTGGTCAAAAACAATCAACCGTAGTAAGTGTTGTAAAAAAGCTGGAAGATCATGGAGCAATGGATTATTCTATCGTAGTCATGGCTACTGCTTCGGATCCGGCTCCAATGCTCTATATTGCGCCATATTCGGGCTGTACAATGGGAGAGTATTTTAGAGATAAAGGGAAGCACGTGCTTGTGGTCTACGATGACCTTTCCAAACAGGCTGTAGCCTATAGAGAACTCTCACTCTTGCTGAAGCGTCCTCCTGGACGTGAAGCCTATCCCGGAGATGTTTTTTACTTACATTCCCGTTTGTTGGAGCGTGCAGCCAATCTCTCGCCGGAAAAAGGCAGCGGTTCACTGACTGCCCTGCCTATTATTGAGACTCAGGCCGGAGACGTTTCAGCTTATATCCCGACTAATGTTATTTCCATTACTGATGGACAGATTTTTCTTGAAGCAGACCTGTTTTATTCAGGATTTCGTCCGGCAATCAACGTGGGGATTTCTGTTTCCAGGGTCGGCGGCTCTGCCCAGATTAAGGCTATGAAACAGGTATCAGGTCAGCTTCGCCTGGATCTGGCATCTTATCGTGAACTTGCAGCCTTTGCTCAGTTTGGATCGGACCTTGACAAAGCTACGCAAGCGCGTCTTAATCGTGGCCAGAAGACGATGGAGATTCTTAAGCAGGGACAATATCAGCCTATGCCAGTGGAAGAGCAGGTACTGGTAATATTTGCAGCTACCAGAGGATTTATTGATGATGTTCCTTTGGAAAGAATGAAAAGTTTCGAACAGGAGCTTCTGCGCTTCATGCGTACGGTAAAAGGTCACATACCGGAAAAGATCCGTACGGAAAAAGCTCTTTCCGATGAACTCATGAAAGAGATTGGCGATTCGATCAATGAGTTCAAACAAGGCTTTTTAGTCTAGAAAGAGTAGGTGTATGAAGTGGCAGGAGTACGTGATATTCGCAGACGAATCCGTAGTGTGGCTAATATGCAGCAGCTTACCAAGGCTATGAAGATGGTTGCAACGGCCAAGTTGCGGAAAGCTAAAGAGAAAGTTATCGTCTCCCGCCCGTATTCCAGACAAATTCAGGATGTGCTGGCTCGTCTGGTTCAGACGCGGACAGGTGCAAGCCATCCACTCTTGGAGAAACGTCCGGTTAAAAGAATAGGCTATATTCTTGTAACATCTGATCGTGGGCTTTGCGGTGGCTTTAATGCTAACCTAATCCGCACGATCAAAGAAATCCTTGAGGTGGAAAGAGACGCCGGAGTCGGGCTGGTTACGGTAGGGCGTAAAGGGAATGACTATTTCTTAAGACGTAATTATCAAATATTAGCCCAGTTTACTGGTCTTGGTGATAATTCTGATTATAACCAAGCAAGTAAGATTGCTGAGAAAGTCATAGAATTATATACCTCAGGAGAAGTTGATGAGGTTTACCTCGTTTATTCTAAGTTTATCTCAATTATTTCCCAGGAACCCACAGTGATGAAATTACTGCCGATTGAGCCATCATCAGAGAAGGCCGGCGGTCAGTATATATTTGAGCCGTCTCCCCAGCAGATGATGGAAAAACTGCTTCCGAGTTATATTAAGAGTCAGATTTTTAGTGCTTTGCTGGAGAGTAAGACAAGCGAGATGGGGGCTAAGATGACGGCAATGGACTCAGCTACAGAAAATGCGAAGGAAATGATAGGAAAACTGACCCTGGCAATGAACAGAGCACGCCAGGCGGCAATTACCAAGGAGATCTCCGAAATCGTAGGAGGAGCTGCGGCTCTGGAGTAGCTGCCGGATAGAGTACCTTAACAAAGGAGGTTTGCTAGCCTGTGTCAAATATAGGTAAAGTAATTCAAGTCATGGGTCCGGTAGTTGATATTGTATTTGATCCTGATCTGCTGCCGGAGATTAATAGTGCTATTATCATTAAAAACGAAGAAAAAAACATGAATCTTACCTTGGAAGCTGCACAGCATCTTGGAAATGACACGGTACGTTGTGTGGCAATGTCTTCTACCGACGGTCTGACAAGGGGGATGGATGCCCTTAATACGGGAGCACCGATTACGGTTAGTGTCGGTAACGAAACTTTAGGCCGGATGTTTAACGTCTTGGGTGAACCAATTGACAATTTGCCACAAGTAAATACAGCTCAGAAGTTTCCTATTCACAGAAAAGCCCCGTCGTTTATTGAGCAGTCAACAACCGATACCATGCTTGAAACGGGGATAAAGGTTATTGATCTGTTGGCGCCTTATGCTAAGGGCGGAAAGATCGGCTTGTTTGGTGGTGCTGGAGTTGGCAAGACTGTTCTCATTCAGGAGCTCATAAATAATATTGCTACTCAGCACGGCGGGATTTCGGTTTTCGCCGGCGTTGGTGAACGTACTCGTGAAGGAAATGATCTTTGGAACGAGATGAAAGAATCAGGAGTTATCAACAAGATGACGATGGTGTTCGGTCAGATGAACGAACCCCCTGGTGCCCGTCTTAGGGTGGGACTTACCGGTTTGACCCAAGCGGAATACTTCAGAGATGAACAAGGGCAAGATGTGCTTCTCTTTATTGATAACATTTTCCGTTTTACTCAGGCTGGATCGGAAGTATCGGCACTTTTGGGACGTATGCCTTCAGCGGTAGGATATCAGCCAACTCTTGCAACGGAAATGGGAAACCTGCAAGAAAGGATTACCTCGACTAAAAAGGGGTCAATAACCTCTGTTCAAGCCATCTATGTACCGGCCGATGATTTGACAGACCCTGCCCCTGCTACAGCGTTTGCCCATCTGGACGCTACCACAGTTCTTTCTCGTGCTATTTCAGAAATAGGAATTTTTCCCGCTGTGGATCCATTAGATTCCTCTTCACAAATGCTTACACCGTCAATAGTAGGAGAGGAACATTACGCCGTGGCACGTAAAGTGCAAAAAATCCTTCAGCGTTATAAGGAACTTCTAGATATTATTGCTATTCTGGGGATGGACGAGTTGTCTGAAGATGATAAACACATTGTGCAGAGAGCGCGCCGCATTCAGCGTTTTCTTTCTCAGCCGTTCAGTGTGGCCGAGGCATTTACCGGCATGAAAGGTAAATATGTGCCAATCAAAGAAACGATCAGAGGATTTAAAGAAATATGTGAAGGCAAGCATGATGCACTGCCTGAAGAAGCCTTCCAGTTTGTCGGGGTAATTGAAGAGGCTGTTGAAAAAGCTAAACAGTTGGGAGCTGTATAGACAATGGCAGGAACGTTTAATTTTATTGTTGTTGAGCCTAATGGTCAGATACTTGATAAAGATGTTGAGTTTGTCTTGGCACGGAGTGAAGAGGGTGACTTAGGTATATTGGCACACCATTCAGCGCTAATTGCCAGTTTGGTGATAGGGGTCGTCGAGTATACCGCAAATGGTAAAAAAGATAAAATTGCTGTCAGTGGCGGTTTTATGGAAGTTGCCGGCAATAAAGTAACTATTTTAGCCAATTCAGCCGAGATTGCTGAAAACATTGACGTCACAAGAGCTCAAGCCGCTAAAGAAAGGGCCGAGAAACGTCTTAGGGAACGGCAGCCGGATATAGATCTGATTAGGGCAGAAGCTGCTTTGAAAAGAGCAATGGCTAGAATCAAGGCTTCAGAAAAATAGGTGTTTTAATTCAAGGAGAACTATTTGAAAACGAGCAGAAGGTAATTACTTTCTACTCGTTTTTCTTACTGTTTATAAGATTAGTAGCCTTGCACTGAATACTAAGCGGGCGTCAAGTAATAACGGGCGAGCGGAGTATTCAGTGCAAGGCTGCTACAATGAAAAATAAAAGGGTGTCTAGCATGATTTATCATTTAAGAAACTTGTCAATGGCATCATTCAATTTATCTATTACTTGCGTATCATTTTCTTCATAGGCATGAAACAAACAGTGGTTTATATGATCATTTAGAATAATCTTACCGGTACTATTGATTGCCGAGCGAACAGCAGATAATTGGATCAAGATATCACTGCAGTCCACATCGTCATCAACCATTCGTTTGACGCCTTCCAGATGACCTATTATTCTTGCCAAGCGATTGAGAACACTTTTTTTGCTTGGGTGCTCATGAATATGGCTATGTTTCTCCAATTGGGGATACCTCTTTTCAACTTAGGATTAACTTCTTGCTAACATAATATCATAAAAAAACTTTAGCAAAGAACAAAATAATAAATAAATATAAAACAATTTCAAGAACTATAAAACGGATAATAATCGGAATACTAGATATATTTATTTGAGTATCATAATATGTTTTGGGCAGATAAAGATTGGTCAAACTATTAATAAATCTTCTTGAGGTAAAAAGGATGCCCAAAAACATTAAAAAATTTAAAAAATATATTATGTGTGTATTAATAGCTGTATTTTTGATAGTCCCTTCGATTCTCTTGGCGGAATCGGAATACCGGAGTCAAAATATCAATAAACAGCCTTTCTGTTTGCTGCTAAATTCCGGTTTGCTTGATTGTCAGAGTGCTACGATAAAGTATATTATTTGGACTGAAGATAAAAGCGAATTGCCTCTAATAGAAAAGGCATTAAAACAGACAGAGATATCATGGCAAAAGAACATTTTGCAGGATTATTCTAAAAACAATGCTTTTGAATACATCGCAGAATTTGATATAACAAAGCAAAAAGAAAGTAAAGCATGGGAAGACTATATGATTCTTAAAAATAAGATAGCAACTCCAAAAGTCAGAATATATTTTGAAGAAAGAGCAAATTCATATTTGAATATTGACTTATATTTTAAACAGAATAATGTAAATACTCAGGAAAAAGCTAAAACTTCTAATATCATTTCTTTGACAGGATATTATTCCGGTTTCCGTGAAAATGTCAAATTAGGCTGGAAAATAGTGAATATTCAAGTGGCTGCCAAAGAAGAAAACAATACAAATGAGGGTAAAACTGTTTTGGCACTTCCTGTTTTATTCGATGAATTTTAAATGATTTTATTTTCTAAGCAGGAAAAAAGCCAGAGAAAAAAGAACTATTCTAAAGACTTTAATACTAATTTAAAAGCTGAACAAGGAATCTTTATTATATAGAAATTAGCTTCTCTAAATATAAACTTTAGCTATGGTTTTACCTTTAGGCACCGGAGATTGAGGGGAAAAAATACGTCAGGAGATGACTGAAAAAAATTGAGCAAATTATTAGTTACAGGTGGGAAAGAACTAGAAGGAAAAGTAGATATTAGTGGCGCCAAGAATGCTATTCTGCCTATTCTTGCGGCTAGTCTTTTAACTTCAGATAAAATAATATTGGAAGAAGCACCGGACCTTCTTGACGTTCAGATAATGGGCCAAGTTATTGAATCTCTTGGCGGCAAGGTGAAAAGAAACGGCACGAAGATGCAGGTCTATAATAAAGAGATAAAAAATATCGAAACCTCCTTTGACTTAATCTCTAAAATGAGAGCATCAATCTTTATTATGGGACCGATGCTGGCTAGAACCGGCCGAGTTAGAATATCTCATCCGGGCGGTTGTGCAATAGGCTCAAGACCAATCAACTTCCATTTAAAAGGACTGGAGTGTCTTGGGGCTCAAGTTAGGATGGATCACGGGTTTCTCGATGTTAGTGCACCTAAGCTTAAAGGTGCGAAGATTTATTTGGATTTTCCAAGTGTAGGGGCTACAGAGAATATAATGATGGCTGCCGCCTGTGCCGAAGGTGTCACTCTAATTGAAAATGCTGCCCAGGAGCCGGAAATTGTAGACCTAGCCAATTTCATTAATGAAATGGGAGGAAAGATAAAGGGTGCCGGCACTAATATTATTCATATCGAGGGTGTTAAGGAACTTCATGGGACAACACATACGGTGATTCCTGACCGTATTGAAGCTGGTACATTTATTCTAATGGCGGCGGCTTGCGGCGGAGAAGTATTGGTCCGCAATGTTATTCCGGCTCACCTAAAACCGCTTCTGGCCAAACTTAATGAAGCGGGAGTAATCTACAAAGAAGAGGATGACGGTATAAGGGTTATAGGCAAAGGTTGCTATAATGCTGTCGATATAAAAACTCAGGTTCATCCGGGTTTTCCAACAGATCTGCAGGCCCCTGCTTTGGCCATGCTTACTAAGGCTAAAGGTACCGCGGTTATCACCGAAACTGTTTTTGAAAACAGATTTATGCATGTTGATGAACTAAAACGTATGGGAGCGGATATAAAAATTGAAGGAAGAAGCGCAATAGTACAAGGAATCGAGAATATGTATGCGGCCACAGTTGTAGCCAGCGATTTACGTGCCGGGGCAGCTTTGATTCTTGCCGCTTTGATTGCCAATGGGACTTCAGAAATCAGAGAAATTTATCATATCGAAAGGGGTTATGATAATTTAGATGTTAAACTCAGGGGTCTGGGTGCTGAAATATTTAAAATAGAATAGGAGTCATATCCTGGACTATCCGTGCATAGACATAATCTAAAGCTTGTACTGCATGGGAGGCCTGTGATGTGAGTAGAAATGTCAGAAGAATAATGGCCGCAGTTTTGGCTTTTTTCTTTTTAGTTGGAATATTACCCTATTGCTTAACCCATTTATTTATTTCAGAAAAACAACAAGGCACAGTAGTCAGAGTATTGATGTCTAATGGTGAGGTAAAAAACATTCAATTAGAAGAGTATCTTATTGGGGTAGTTGCCGCCGAAATGCCGGCTGAATTTGAAATAGAGGCATTAAAGGCCCAAAGTGTTGCTGCCAGAACCTATGTGCTTAAAAAGATAGAAGAAAATGAAACAAAGTCTTATGACGTTGATATGACCGAAAAGACCCAGGCTTGGAATTCCAATCAAGAAATGTTCAGAAAATGGGGAATTATTAATTATTACAAGTATCGCTGCAAGATGGACCGGGCTATAGCAGAAACCAAGGGAAGAATTCTAATGTATAACGGACAAAAAATTGATGCCGTTTATCATAGCAGCAGCGGCCGCAAAGAAACAGAAAGAGCGAGTGATGTTTGGCTTGCGGATACAGGTTATTTAACCAATGTTTCTTCGGGAGAGGCTACACCTTTAAGATTTGTGAAACATCAAGTATATGACGTCAATACTTTTTATAAGTTGCTGGGATTCACGCAAATCCCTTTGCAGTTTACCGACAGTGACCTAATCTTGATAGACCGGACAGAAGCCGGCAGAGTAAAAAATATGACCGTAAGAAACAAAGTTTTCAAAGGTACGGAATTAAGGGCAAAACTTCAATTGCAGTCTACTGATTTTGAATGGAAAATTGAAGGCAAGAAAATAGAGTTTATTACCTATGGCAAGGGTCATGGAGTTGGTATGTCTCAATACGGTGCCAATGATTTAGCTAAATCAGGAAATAATTATGCCCAGATACTTGGACATTTTTATCCCGGAACTAAAATTGAAATAGTAAATCAATAGCTGAGTGTACAGTATTTACCAATAGAGGACATCCTTTTTAGGATGTCTTTTTTATTTGTACCAGCATATAAATGAATTAACATTGCGGGTAAAAAGGGGAGAGGGAGCGTGCAGGACCATATAAAAAGAAGAGCCTTGGATATCGGCAACTACATCATAGAATCAAGCTGTACTGTGAGACAGACAGCGGAAGTGTTTGGAGTTTCAAAATCCACTGTTCATAAAGATGTTACAGAAAGACTGCCTCAAATCAATAAACAACTTTCATCGCAGGTTAAACATATATTAGAGAGCAATAAAGCAGAAAGACATATCAGAGGCGGAGAGGCTACCAAAAAAAAGTATAAGCAAATGAGTAGCTAGTAATTCTAAATAAAAAGCAAAAAAAAGTAAAATCTAGGTGATTATGCAAATAGATAAAGAGGAAAACCTAAAAAAATAACGAATTATAATGAAAAATATCTCCCTTTGGGAGATAGTATTTTATGAGCTTATAGACAGTCATTTTGTAAAATGGCTGATAAGGGTAGGGAAGAACCTCCTAATGTAATAATGGGATGGACGGTCTATAGTGTTAGCCCAATTAAGAAAGGAGCATGACCTATGTTTGGTACGCAGTTAGGAATTGATTTAGGTACCGCCAGTATTCTTGTTTATATTCAGGGGAAGGGAGTTGTATTAAACGAACCTTCTGTTATAGCAATTGAAAAGAATTCTGGAAAACGTATTGCCGTAGGAGAAGAAGCCAGAATGATGTTGGGGAGGACTCCAAGCAATATTATAGCAATAAGGCCGATGAGGGATGGAGTAATTGCTGATTATCAAACAACTGAGGTTATGTTGAAATATTTACTTCGTAAAGCTGGTGTCAAGAACTGGCCGTTTTTTAAAAACAAGGTTGTAGTATGTATCCCTTCCGGGGTTACGGAAGTAGAAGAACGGGCTGTTAAGCAGGCTGCTTATAAGGCCGGAGCAGGGATAGTCAAAGTAGTGGAAGAACCATACGCGGCAGCTTTAGGTGCCGGACTAGATATTAGCGGGCCGGAAGGAAACATGGTTGTCGATATTGGCGGAGGGACTACGGATATAGCTGTTCTTAGTCTCGGAGGCATTGTTAGTAAAAAAAGCATTCGTGTCGGTGGGGACAAGCTCGACGAAGCGATAATCAGGTTTATTCGCCGTGAGTATAACTTGTTAATTGGCGAACGGACTGCTGAAGGAATTAAAATTGGAATAGGCTGTGCGGTTCCGGAAGGAAGAAAAGAGAATAAAGAATGGGAAGTAAAAGGAAGGGATCTTGTCACCGGATTGCCGAAGACTGTAAAATTAAATTCTCAAGATACTTATCGAGCTATGGAAGAGATAATAGATAGTATTGTGGCAGCGGTAAAAGATGTTCTGGAACGAACCCCACCGGAATTGGCAGCTGATATAATGAATAAAGGGATTGTCATGACAGGCGGGGGTTCAATGGTCAACTCCCTTGATGTCAGGATATCCAGAGAGACCGGCTTAGCAGTGGCCTTAGCCGATAATCCTATTTCTTGCGTAGCACTGGGAACCGGACTAATCCTAAAATCCAGTTTTAACGATTAAATAATGAGCTTTAAAAGCAAATTACTGGAAATTTGTTTATCTGAGAAACATCAGTGTAATAATCTAAATAGGAATCAAAAACAGGAGTACCGGTAATGGATATCCTAGGGACAAGAGTCGATGTGATAAATCTGGAAGATAGTATGCAAAGGATATCCGGAGCACTGGCAGTTGGCCATAAGCTCTGGATTGTTTCCGCTAATCCGGAGTTAATCTACAAAGCTGATAAAGATAAAAAGCTGCAAACTGTTATTAATTCGGCTGATCTTATTCTGCCGGATGGAGTTGGCGTGGTTTGGGCCGCCCGTAAGTTTGGGGCAGAAAAGGCAGAAAGAGTAACGGGAATAGATTTAACTCAAAGAATACTGGAAGAAAGCAATGAGCGATCCTGGAGGGTTTTTCTTCTCGGAGCGAAACCAGGAATAGCGGAAAAAGCAATTTCAAAACAGCACAGAGAATATCCGGGAATTATTTTTGGCTGTCACCATGGGTATTTTAGCCAGGAAGAGGAATCCCGAGTTTTGGAACAAATAGAAAATTTCTCTCCTGATGTGCTCCTGGTAGGAATAGGAGCACCAAAACAGGAGTTATGGAATGCGGCTTATTCCGGCAAAGCCGTGGTAAGAATAGGTGTCGGGGGGACAATTGATGTTCTTTCAGGGGAAGTCAGACGCGCGCCCAAATTCTACAGTGACCATAAAGTGGAATGGTTATATAGATTGGTCACCGAACCGTTTAGGTTCCGCAGGCAAATCGTGCTCCCGCTGTATGTATTAAAAGTACTAAGAAAAAAATACTTATCAGGTTAACTGGAATAATAAGACATTGAGGCTTTGGTAATTTCTAAATAAAAATCAGTTGTATCGTTAACCATTTTATCCACTGTAAACTTCATTGCCCTTTGATAAGCATTTTGCACCAGAGTTTTTGCTAAATCGTCATTTTCCAGAATTCTGCTGCAGGCCAGGGTTAAATCTAAAGGGTCTGCCGGTTTACAGAGCAAAATTTCCCGCTCGCCCGCAAAAAGCTCGGGGATACCGCCGGTGTTTGAAGCAATGATCGGTATTTTGGCTTGGGCTGCTTCGAGCAGAACAAGCCCCATGCCTTCACTCAAAGAGGGAAGAAGAAAAATATCCATGGCTGGGAGTGCTTTCCAAGCTGAAGGAAGGTATCCAGTCATGGTGTAGGGCAGCTTGTTAGAAGCCAGCAAATCTTGTAATTGGGGACGTATTGGCCCTTCCCCGATTATCAATAAGTGCAAATGGGGGTATTCTTTTATTAATAGTTCCATGGCCTCAGCCAGGTAAATTTGTCCTTTAACAGGATGAAGCCTGCCAATTGTTCCAATGACTGTTTTCTCCTGCGGGATATTCCATTTGTGGCGGAATTCGGTGCGCATTACCTCCTGGTTGGCAAAATCAAGCCAAGGAATTCCATTATAGATAGTTTTAATAGGTAAATCCCTAGTGCGGCTCTTTATTCGTTGAGATACTGCTACGCGAAGATTATCGGACACGGTAATAATACCTGAGGACAATGACAGGGTTTTATTATCCAATAAAAGAGCAAACTTCCCTTTCCAGGAAGAGGGGTAATCATATTCCGGAAGACTATGTACCGTTGATATAGCGGGTATAGACAAAAGTCGCGCAGTAATTCTGCCGATAAGGTTAGCGCGGACGCCATGGCAATGGATAAGCCCGATTTTGTTATTCCTGCAAAACCGGATCAGAGGTATTACCGGCAAGATATCAAGAGGAAACCTCATAGGGAATATCTCTGTACAAATTCTTTTAGAACTAGTAAGAGCGGCGAGAGGAGAATTCTTTACCAGGCAGCCCAGAAAAGGGTTGACTTTATCTCGCGGAAAGCCGGTTAACAGATTTAGTACATTATGTTCTGCACCGCCAATTTCACCGCCGCCAATCAAATGTAAGACTTGGAGAGACATTATAGTACCTTCTTCCAATACTTTTGCATATTTCTCTGTCATTATAAATATGATAGAGAAATATGGTTGGACTTGCAAGTCCTGACGGAGGGATAGGATTTGACTTCGTGGAGGGAAGAAGACGTATTTACTGTTTTCCTCGGACTAAGTGTTATTTGCCATGGTATGTTTTTTTGGAGGGAATGGCTTGTCTTTGGATCGGGTTTACTAATCTTCAGGCTCTTAAAATGGATAAAAACACCAATAATTATTAGATTTGACAGAGAGCAATTAACTACACTCTTTAAAGAATATATTGGTGATTGGCGGATAATTTTTCGCGCATATAAGATCTTGCTCGATCCCCGAGGGATTTTTCTTATGCTGATAGCTTTTTCCCTTCTTGGATTATTTCATCCGATAAGAAGTATTGAAGGGTGGTTGGAGGCTTTCCGCTGGTTGGTATTCCTGGCGATATACCTATGGGGAAAGAGTTTGGCTTGTTCGGTTGAAACGAGAGAAAAAGTTGTAAAAAGAATTGTTCTGATATCATTAATATGTACCATAATTTCCTGGCTTCCCGGTAGTGAGATGATCTGGGCATCCGCAGCCCCCCCTGAGGATGGGCGATTTGCTTTATGTTTTGGTTATCCCAATGCAGCTGCTGTATTTATCGGCTGTCAATTGCTGCTTTTGCAAAAAGAAAATAAAGTGAACCTATTATTTCTCAGTATTTTTTTGATTGGCATCGTGTGTACCGGGTCAAGATCAGCGACGGTATTATTGCTAATATTTAGCGCGGTATTAACAATAAAGAAAGTAACCCTCAACCTTGAAAAAAATAAAACGCTCAATTCACTAGGGTTTCTGGGATTCAAGCTGGAAACTACAGGGGAAGAGAGCAAGTCATTAATCTTTATTCTGTTGCTTCTATTATTTTGGACAATTAATCCTCGTTTTAACAGTTCTTTACAGCATTTGTTGGATTGGACGGGGACTAGTCTGAATGAGAGAATTGTTTATTATCTTGACAGCATACGATTAGCCTGGAGTTTTCGATTCCTTCCTGAGGCTGGGGGGTGGCTTGCGTTTCCCTTTAGGCAAACTATCTCCTATTGGACGCTTAATCCGCATTCTTCTGTATGCAGTGTTTTGCTTAATCAAGGACTGGCCGGAGTGGTCTTGCTGGGGATTTGGGGTTTAAAAGGTTTTATCTGCTATCTTAAAGAGCTTATCCGGGGGAAAGACCTAACGTCAATTTGCAGCAAAACTGCTGTCCTTTACCTTGGACTACATAGTTTAATGGATACCGACATATCTTTCGGAACGTTAGGAATGTTATTTTGGCTCTTGACTGGAATGTATAGTAAATGAACAGCTCACTCGCTCGCCGCATATCATAGAGATAGGGCGAATCCTCGTAAGCGTTAGATTAGTTCGCAAGGGCGGGTGTGGAAAGTGAGTATAGGAGTTTACATATTTTTTTCGGTAGTTGTCCTTAGCCTGTGGTTTATTGCAGGACATTACGAGTTGCGGCTATCAACTTCAACTACTCAGAAAATAAAGAATATGTATAGGAGGAGAGGGGATAAAGAAGTGCAGAATGAAGCAACCATCCCCGTGACCCTTAATATTGAAGCGTGGGAATTTATTTACACCGAAATTGAAAAAGAAGTATACATGATAAGGAAATCAAAAAAAACAAAAATTGATAGTATTGAAATGAATGTCTGTGTATCAGCTGCCAATGGAATTAAAGAAACGGAAAAAGAAAAAACAAAGATGAGGATGGAAAATCGTTTTTCAGGCTTAACCGTAAACTTTTGTAAGGAGGAAAAGGAGGAGGAAAATGCTTTTTTATATTGTGATGAATAATCATGGGGAGCTTAATTTTTCTCCTGTCCCTGCAGTGGACAAGCTCTTAAAGGGGGCAGTCAGATATCTGTCTCCGGGACTTCCCCTGGAGTTTTTAGAACGGTACTTCGGGAAAGAAGACAACTCATCGGAAAATCATATTAGGCAGGAAATCATCCTTGCCTTAAAAAAAGACGGAAGTGTAATTACAGGGCAACCAAAATGGCTGGATATTGACGGCAATTCTCCGTACTATGAAGACTGTCTTAAGACACTCAAGGAAAAAGATATGTTACCAAGGCTTCTGATAATGACTAAAGGCCGTCAATTGTCAGAGGGGGAATGCTCTTTGCTTGCCAAGGCCCTTGGCCTTAGCTCAATTGAAGTCTTGATAATTCTGCACAAAGCGGTTGTTCTGAAAAACGGAGAATGGGTACCGTGTTTGTATCGGGGGAAAAATACCTGGCGGTGTGAACGCTGTGGAGACGATCATTGCGAAGTATGGCCATCACAATATGGGGATACGGCTACCTGTCTCGGCTGTAAAAGCATTGGGGCGCTTACTTCTCTGCAAGTACTCTTTCGGCAAAAACTCCAAGCTGAGAATACTATTTTAACTGTGGATTTAGTAAAGGAAGACTGGCCCGGGTTAGATTGGCAATTTACAAATGCCCAGAGCCATGCTGCGCAGGAATTAATGAATTATTCCCGGAGCCGGGAGGTCAATGAGACTTTGGTTTGGGCAGCCTGTGGAGCGGGAAAAACGGAAATAACTTTTCCATTAATCAGAGAATACCTTCAGGAGGGTAAGAGTGTGCTTTTCGCCGCTCCGCGTCAAGATGTAGTTCATGACATTCAGCCCCGCCTGCAAAGACACTTCAGTCCATATAAGGTTAAAATCTTAAGCGGGGCGGTACAGCCGGATTGGGCGGGATCTTTGCTTACGGTTGCCACTACTCACCAGGTATTAAGATTTTACCGCTCATTCCATCTCGTTATTTTCGATGAGATTGATGCTTATCCCTATGCCGGCAATAAGGTTTTAGAGTACGGAATGAGAAAGGCCACCAAAGAAAATGGAAAGATAATATATCTGACAGCCACTCCTTCCAATGTCATCCTGGAAAAAGTAGCGCGCCAAGAATGCCGGCTTATCAGACTACCGGCAAGATTTCATGGCTATCTCGTGCCAGTACCGGAGATACTTAAAATTAAACTTCAGGCGAATGTTTCGGGACAGGATCTGCTTCGACATAATTCCTTATCCGCCATTTGTGAAGCTTTAAGGGAATTAGCGCTAATAGGGCAGTTGATTGTATTTGTACCGACGGTTGCACTGGTTACGGAATGGGTCAAAGTATTAAAGTTGATATTAAGGGACAAAAAAATTGAAGGAAGCTGGAGTTCCGACCCAGAGAGGAAAAGGAAGGTCTCTGCCTTTAGTTCCGGGAATTGTGATATCTTAGTCTGCACTTCAATTTTAGAAAGAGGAGTAACAATACATGGAGTTCAGGTAGCAGTGTTATATGCCGACCATAAGCTCTATGATGTCAGGTCTCTAGTTCAAATGGCCGGCCGAACAGGAAGGACAGCAGCGTGTCCATCGGGAAGGACAATATTTCTTGCCAGGAGCAAAACCAGGGCAATGAAGACAGCTATTAATTGGATCAATGAACAAAACACATTAGCTATTAGTGGGGGTTTTATCCATGGCTAGCATATTTTTTACCAAGGCCAAGGAGATTACCAAACTTATTTGGTACGAGGAAAATGATAATTGTCGGTTGTGTGGTAAAAAATCGATAGAAGCGGTGTGTCAAAGCTGTAGAGAGGAATATTTCCGGACTGAACTAAGGCGCTGTGTTTCCTGCGGCAAGTTAACAGGAAACGAGTTTACGCACTGTCAGGACTGTCAAGCAGGCAAAGGTCCGAAGGGGCTAAGCAAAGTTACCGCAGTAGGTTATTATGACGGGGCTTGGAAGGAGTTTATTCATAACATCAAGTATAAAGGACAGCCCTATTTGCTGATCGCCTTAACGGATTATCTTACTTCCTGGGCAGTAAAACAACTGCCTCCTCCGGATATGATAGTTCCAGTTCCGCTGCATCCTAACCGCTTGGCACAAAGAGGGTTTAATCAGGCAGAGGTTTTGGCCTCTATTCTAGGCAGAAATTTGGGAATAAGTGTCCAGGATAATCTTGTTCGTTTCGAGGATACAAGACCCCAGATTTCGTTTGGGCGATACGAGAGGATAAATAATATTCGCAATGCTTTTGGACTTAAACCCCATGCCAATATTGCAGAAAAAATAATATGGCTGGTCGATGATGTTATTACTACAGGGGCAACAATTGATGAATGTGCCCGTATTTTAAGAAATAATAAAGCCAAAGCTATTTATGCTTTTTGTCTTGGTGCCGGAAAGGAGGGATATTGACAAAAAATGTAATATTTATTAAGAAATAAAGTGAATATTGCCCTAAAAAGTATAAAATCGAAAAAAAGTAGTAGGACTATGGAACTAATTAATAATAGCAAAATATATAACAAAATTTCTCTTCACAAATTTATCCACAGCGGGGAATTAAAGCAGATGCTAAAAAGTAAAGTTATGCACAATATCCACAGCCTGTTGTGCATAACTTTTAGGCACATTAAAACAAATCAAATTAGAAGTATTTTTTTCGGAATTTAAAAAAAGCCTAAAAAGTATTGTAGAAAGCAACAGTTTTTAAAAGAAATAAGAAGGAAGCATTCTTTGACTTGATGTCCCCTACTGGATGTTTTCTTTTTTTTTGGCAATAATATACTTTGTTTCTATACTTGGGTAGCAGGAATTTAACTTATAAAGATGAATATTTAATATATTATCAGACGAAAGGGGTTGGGCCAATGAAGATTAATGTTCGTGGAAAACAGTTCAAGGTTACAGATGCCCTGAAAGATTACGCAGAAAAAAGAGTTGGTAAACTTGAAAAGTACTCTGATGATTTTGCCGACATCCAAGTGACATTGTCCGTAGAAAAAGAAAGACAAAGAGTTGAAGTAACCGCCCCTCTTAATGGGTTTATTCTCAGAGGTGAAGAAGAAACGGAGGATATGTATTCTTCAATAGATCTGGTCATCGATAAGCTTGAGAGGCAGATGGAAAAATATCGTAAGCGGATAGGAAAAAAAAGGCTCAAGGCCATAAAAGATGGATTGAACTTTATGCCTGAAGCCGAGGAAGAAATTTATGACCAAGACGATATCGTTAAAACCAAAAGATTTTATGCTCAACTAATGTCGGTGGAGGAGGCTGTTATGCAGATGAATCTTATTGGTCATAGCTTCTATGTGTTTGTAAATTCCGAAACAGAACAAATGAGTGTAGTATATAAGCGAAAGCATGGGGGGTATGGTCTATTAGAGCCCGAGTTCTAACAAATTCCTGTTTTGCCTAAATGGGGATACCTCAAAAGAGGTATCCTTTTTATTGGGTGAGTAGTTAAAGGACAGGTTGAACGTTATCTTATGGAGTGTTAGAATAATAAGATACCATAGTGATGTTTGTCCTGACTTTCACTTATATTTCTATGGTTTAAGAAAGGTGGACCATATGGGTTTATTAAAGAATTTATTTGATGATAATGCCAGAGACATAAAAAAATACCTAAAAAAAATAGAGAAAGTTAACCAATGGGAACCGGAGATCGAAAAATTATCCGATAATCAATTAGCAGCTAAAACTCAAGAATTTCGTCAGAGACTTGAGGCAGGGGAAACTTTGGACGAAATCATGTCAGAAGCTTTTTCCGTGGTCAGAGAAGCGGCAAAAAGGGTATTGGGTCAAAGGCATTACGATGTTCAGCTAATCGGAGGTATGGTTCTCCATGACGGTCGTATTTCGGAAATGAAAACAGGTGAAGGCAAAACTTTAGTTTCTACCCTGCCTGCTTATCTTAATGCTCTGAGCGGAAAAGGTGTTCATATTATTACGGTTAACGATTACCTGGCATCACGTGACTCGGAGTGGATGGGTCAGGTCTATAAGTTTTTGGGCATGTCCGTAGGACTTATTGTCCACGGGATTGACCATGATCAGCGCAGGGAGAGTTATCTGGCTGATATCACTTATGGTACAAATAATGAATTCGGTTTTGATTATCTTAGAGATAACATGTCTGTTAATCCGCAGGCTCTTGTTCAAAGAGAACTGAACTATGCGATTGTCGACGAAGTAGATTCAATTCTGATTGATGAAGCCAGAACTCCGTTGATTATCTCCGGCGAGGCTGACAAACCTACCGAGTTATATTATCGGGTAGCTAAAGTAATTCCCCGTCTAAAAATCGAGGACGATTATCATGTTAATGAAAAAGACAGGGTTGTTACACTAACCGAAAAAGGGGTATCCAGAGTTGAAACTATGCTTGGGGTAGATAATCTTTATGATGATCTTCATAATGAAATTGCCCATCACGTAAATCAGGCGTTGAAAGCCCATACCCTTTTTAGATTAGACCGGGACTATGTTGTAAAGGACGGGCAAGTAATTATTGTTGATGAATTTACCGGGCGTCTGATGTTTGGCCGCAGATACAGTGAAGGACTGCATCAGGCTATAGAAGCGAAAGAAAATGTTAAAATCGAAAGGGAATCCCAGACTCTGGCCACCATTACTTTTCAGAACTATTTCCGGATGTACAAAAAACTGTCCGGAATGACAGGTACTGCCAAGACGGAGGAACAAGAGTTTATAAATATCTACCACTTGGACGTAGTAGAAGTTCCGACAAATTTGCCAATGATCAGACAGGATCTTCCTGATATTATTTATCGTACGGAAGAAGGCAAGTTCAATGCTGTTGTTGAAGATATTATTTCTAAGCATTCCCAAGACCAACCTGTTCTTGTAGGGACAATCTCTATTGAGAAATCAGAAACGCTTAGTGGACTTCTCAAGAAGAAGGGCGTTCCTCATCAGGTTTTAAATGCTAAATTCCATGAACAGGAAGCTCAAATTATTGCCAAAGCCGGGGAACCATCTATGGTAACAATTGCCACAAATATGGCAGGCCGTGGAACAGATATTGTGCTTGGTCAGGGGGTTAAGGGACTCGGGGGCCTGCATATTATTGGAACTGAAAGACACGAATCCCGAAGGATTGATAATCAGTTAAGAGGACGCTCCGGACGTCAGGGAGACCCGGGATCTTCCCAGTTTTATATATCCCTTGATGATGATCTTATGAGACTGTTTGGCGGTGATAACATTGCCGGACTTATGGACCGGCTTGGTATGGACGATAGTGTTCCGGTAGAATCTAGGATAGTAAGTAAAAGTATTGAAACTGCTCAGAAAAGGGTAGAAAACCGCAACTTTGATATTCGGAAACATGTTTTGAACTATGATGACGTCATGAACAAACAACGTGAGATTATTTATTCCCAAAGGCGGTCAGTTCTTACCGGTGAAAGTCTTAAGGACCAGATATTGGAGATGATTGAGAAGGTTATTACCGATACTATTGCGCGCTACAGCGGTCATAGTCCTTATACCGAGGAATGGGATTTAACAAGTTTTTCGGAATATGTTGACAATGTAATTATACCTGATCATGATTTTACTCCGGAACAGATTGCTAATCTATCTAAAGACGAAGTCGAAGAACTCCTTATTGACAAAGTAAGAGAATTGTACGAGACACGCGAAGAACAGTTTGGATCTGATGTAATGCGCGGGATAGAACGGGCAGTAGTGCTCCAGGTTGTGGATACGCGCTGGAAGGATCATCTTGATGCTATGGACAGCCTGCGTGAAGGAATAGGACTTCGCGCTTATGGCCAAAAAGATCCGCTTATTGAATACCGCAATGAGGCGTTTGATATGTTCCAGGGTATGATTGAGGCAATCCAGGAGGATGTCGCAACCTATATGATGAGGGTTAGTCCCAGAATTACTACTCAAGTACCCGAACAACCGCAAAAGGTCTCTGAAAACCGTTATGAGGAAGAACCGCCGGTTAAGACACCTCGCCGGATAGGAGAACAAATTGGGCGTAATGATCCCTGTCCCTGTGGCAGTGGGAAAAAATATAAAAGATGCTGTGGAGCAAACAGTTAAGTAGTAAAAGGGATTGAATCAGGGTAGACTGAGATTGATCCGGTAAAAAATTAGGGGTGATATGATGCTTAGTGAGTGGAAAAAAGAAATTGAGAATCTAAAAGTGCGTTTAGCAGATTTGAGGGTTTCTCTTTGACTTTGCTGTACGTCAGGGTAAAATAGAACAGTTGGAGATGGAGATTAGCAAAGGCAATTTTTGGAACGACCCTGCTTCTGCTCAAAAAGTGATGCAAAAATTAACGCATCAAAAAGATAAAGTCCAAGTCTATGAGGAATTGGAACGCGAAATTGAAGATACGGCAACTCTTTGGGAAATAGCTGTGGAAGAGGATGATTCATCCCTGGAAGCAGAAATAGATAAGGCTGTCAAAGGGCTTAACGGCCGCTTTAACCAGCTCGAACTGGAAATCCTCTTAAGCGGGGCTTATGACCGCAATAATGCCATTATAACTTTACACTCAGGTGCCGGGGGTACTGAATCCCAAGATTGGGTCCAGATGCTTTATAGGATGTATGTGCGTTGGGGTGAACGCAGAGGATATAAGGTCGAGACGCTTGATCTGCTTCCGGGTGAAGAAGCCGGAATCAAAAGTGTTACTTTTTCGCTGGACGGAGAAAACGCTTATGGGTATGCCAAGTGTGAGAAAGGGGTACACCGCTTAGTTAGAATTTCCCCGTTTGATGCCTCCGGACGAAGGCATACTTCCTTTGCTTCGGTTGATGTTATCCCTGAGGTCGATGAAGACATGGAAATAACGATAGATCCGGAGGAACTAAAAGTCGATACCTACCGTTCCAGCGGGGCAGGAGGACAGCATGTCAATAAAACCGATTCTGCAGTGAGGATCACCCATATTCCTTCAGGTATCATCGTCCAATGCCAGAGCGAGAGATCTCAGATTCAAAACAGGGCCTATTGTATGCGTATTCTTAAGGCCAGGCTCTTGGAACTCAAAAGGAAGCAACAAGAAGAAGAAATATCAGATATTCGCGGCGAACAAAATGATATCGCCTGGGGAAGCCAAATAAGGTCTTATGTTTTTCATCCCTATAGTATGGTTAAGGATCACAGAACCAACGTCGAAACCGGTAATGTTAATGCAGTCATGGATGGTGAGATTGATCAGTTCATTTCTTCCTGTTTGCAGCATAATGCCGGTAAGGCTTAGGAATAAAAAATATCCACCCCCCGGACGCATCGGATCGGGGGTAGTTAAGTTAAGCATGGAGATCTCGAGGAGGGAATTATTAGTTATGACCAATCTTAAAGAAATGGCTTGCCAAATCCGTCAGGACATAATAGAAATGCTTGCTGCTGCCAAATCAGGACATCCTGGCGGGAGTCTTTCAGCCGCCGATATTGTAGCCGTACTCTACTTTTCAGAAATGAGAATTGATCCTGAGAATCCAAGCTGGCCTGACCGGGACCGTTTTGTCCTAAGCAAGGGGCATGCGGCCCCCGTTCTTTATGCAGCTTTAGCAGAGAAAGGATTCTTCCCCCGGGAGGAACTGCTGAAACTGAGACAGACCGGCCACTTTTTACAAGGGCATCCGGATATGAAAAAAGTTCCCGGAGTTGATATGTCTACCGGATCTTTAGGTCAAGGGATTTCAGCTGCAGCAGGGATGGCTCTTGCGGGAAAAATTGATAATAAATCTTACAGAGTCTATTGTTTATTAGGAGATGGTGAGGTTGCCGAAGGATTAGTATGGGAAGCGGCGATGGCGGCTGCCCAATATAAACTTGATAACCTTTTGGTCATTCTTGATAATAACGGTCTGCAAATTGACGGGCCAAATAAGGAAGTCATGAATTCCGAACCTTTGGCGGATAAATGGCGGGCATTCGGCTGGAATGTTTTGGAAACAGATGGCCATGATACCGGGGGATTGAATGCTTCTATGGAAGTAGCTAAAAACTTAAGGGGTAAACCAACGATAATTTTGGCTAAAACGGTTAAAGGCAAAGGAGTATCTTTTATGGAAAACCAAGCCGGCTGGCATGGGAATGCCCCGAGTTCCGAGCAAGCAGATATTGCCCTTAAAGAACTGAGAGGGGTGAAAGCATAAGTGACTGAAAGAATTGATTGGGAAAATA
The DNA here is from genome assembly GCA_002423425.1 of Peptococcaceae bacterium UBA6116. GTDB lineage: Bacteria > Bacillota > Desulfitobacteriia > Desulfitobacteriales > Syntrophobotulaceae > UBA6116. The sequence continues at coordinate 23,606 of DIWC01000028.1, read as the reverse complement.
TAAAAAAAATCGCAATGAGGGATGCCTATGGCCAAACATTAGTCCAACTCGGCGGTCAAAATAAGGATATTGTGGTGCTCGATGCCGATCTGTCAAAATCTACTAAGACAGCTGATTTTGCTAAAGTATTTCCTGAGCGGTTTTTCAATATGGGAATTGCTGAACAAAATCTTATGGGATTTTCAGCCGGTTTAGCAGCGGCAGGCAAAGTGCCTTTTGCCAGTACATTTGCAGTTTTTGCTACAGGCAGGGCTTTTGAACAAATTCGCAATTCGATTGCGTATCCCAAACTCAACGTTAAAATTGCAGCAACCCATGCCGGTATCAGCGTTGGGGAGGACGGGGCTTCGCATCAGGCTATTGAGGATCTGGCATTAATGAGGGCTTTGCCTAATATGACGGTACTGGCTCCGGCGGATGCCGAGGAAACTCGCCAAGTTATCAAAGCTGCGGCTGCCTATAAAGGTCCTGTTTATATCAGAATGGGCAGACTTGCAGTTCCGGTACTGTTTGATCAAAGTTATAAGTTCGAAATCGGCAAGGCTAATGTAAGGCGGGAAGGAAAAGATGTGGCTATTATTGCCAATGGGCTGATGGTAGCCGAAGCCCTGAAAGCGGCCGAAATACTTAATAGTCAGGGGATTGAAGCGACTGTAGTAAATTGTGCCTCTGTCAAGCCTTTGGATGAAAACACGATTATTGCTGTGTCCCAACAAACGGGGGCTGTAGTCACCGCTGAAGAACATAATATTATTGGAGGCCTTGGAAGCGCTGTAGCTGAGGTATTAAGTGAGAATTATCCTGTTCCCCTATGTAGGGTGGGAATAAAAGATACTTTTGGCGAATCCGGACGACCTGAAGAACTGCTGGTTAAATATGGACTGACAGCGGCAGAGATTGTTAAAGTTGCTCAAAAAGTAATTAAGAAGAAAAATTGTAAGATCTCAGCTTGATTTCATTATTATATTATAATATTTTTTGTTGCTGGTATTTTTTTTGAGCCTAGAAATAGGCTCTTTTTTTCGTTTCTTAGAAATGTGTTTAAATTCATTAATTTATGAATTAGAAAAATATATAAATAATCATATGTAAATGTTTAATATTTCTAGTTAAATTTAACAGGAAATTGCAGCAAAATGTCGAAGAATAAGAGTGGCAGATGACTACTTTACTTGGATTTCAAGAATTTATAAATTATCATAGTTTAGTACTAGGGGAGGGCAGAATGATAAAGCTAAAAAATGTATCCAAAATTTATTCTAACGGGGCCAGAGCCCTTTTTAATATCAATTTGGAGATTGCTAAAGGGGAATTTGTATTTTTAGTTGGGCCTAGTGGTGCAGGCAAATCAACACTAATTAAACTTTTATACAGGGAGGAAACAGCCACTCGGGGACAAGTTTTCCTAGATAATATAAATTTGGTCAGAATGAAAGACCATCAAATACCGGTGGTCAGAAGAAATATAGGTGTTGTATTTCAGGATTTTAAACTTCTTCCAAATAAAACAGTCTTTGAAAATGTAGCCTTTGCCCTGCAAGTTATTGCTAAAGACAAAAAAGAGATCAAGGAAAATACCATGAGTACGCTCGAACTGGTCGGGCTAAGCAGTAAGGCTAATTCTTTTCCTTTAGAACTGTCAGGCGGCGAGCAGCAAAGAGTTTGTGTGGCCAGAGCACTTGTTAATCACCCCAGCCTTTTAGTCGCAGATGAGCCTACAGGTAATCTTGATATGGATACGGCCTGGGGGATTATGGAACTCCTAAGCAAGGTAAATAAGTACGGAACTACTGTTGTGATGGCTACTCATGCCCTGTATATTGTGGAGCAGATGAACAAAAGGGTTGTTCGGGTCGAGGGAGGAAAGATTACCGAGGATAGCGCAGAGGAGGCATATACCAGTGTCTTTTAATTCTTTAAGATTTATCCTTAGCCAAGCTTTACTTTCTTTAATAAGAAATATTTGGCTCAGTTTGGCATCCATTTTAACTGTAACGATTTCTTTGGTTCTTTTGGGAAGTTCGATTATATTCCTGGCCAATACCGCCAATATTGCTCAGACATTTGAATCCCAGGTTAAAATAGCTGTCTTTTTGGATGACAGCCTGAATGATGTGAAAACAAAGGATATTGAAAATCAAATAAAGTCGATAGCCGATGTAGCAACGGTTGCTTTTACTTCCAAGGATCAAGCTATTTTGGATTTGCAAAATTCAATGGGAACCCGTTCTCTTTTGGAGGATCTCGGAGGGAAAAATCCTCTTCCGGATAAAATTACGATCGTTGCTACCGATGCCAGTCTGGTGGAGAATATCGCTGCCAAGGTCAAGAAAATTGAAGGTGTCAAAAATGTAAGTTATGGCCAAGGAATCCTCGAAAAGCTGATTGCTTTTACGCATTGGTTGCGTTGGATAGGAATCGGGGTTGTAGCAGCTTTTAGTTGTGCTTCTCTGCTTTTAATTACTTTAAACATTAAAACAAATGTTAATCACCGGGAAAAAGAAATCCAAATTATGCGGCTGGTCGGGGCCAGTAACTCTTTTATCAGATGGCCTTTTTTTATCGAGGGGTTGGTCATTGGGCTGATCGGAGCAGGCCTAGCTATACTGGTTGTCGGGTTCTCCTACAATTGGCTTCTGCAATATATCATTACTTCTTTGGCCTTTATGCCGATAGTCGCGAGTCAGCTGTTTATCATTACCGTGCTTCTTGTTATGTTATTGGCCGGAATGTTTATGGGAGCATTGGCCAGTGTTTTCTCAGTCAGGAAATTCCTGCACTTTTAAAATTAAAATATTTGAATTGGATATTTCTTTGGGCGATAAGGAGGAAAGAGATGGCTAAAATTTCAAGGGTAAAAATTATTTTAGTAACGTTGCTTTTATTAATTACTTTTGTATATCCTGTATCAGCGGATGATCTTAATGATGCTTTACGTCGGCAAAAGGAGATCGACCAGCAGCAGAGCAGGGCTGAAAGTAGCCTCAAAAACCTAACTACCAAGGGCGAACAAATGGAAAAACAAATTCAGCAGTTTACTAAAGATATCAGCACAGCTGAAATTGATTTAAAAAACAGACAAGACGCCTATGCCAAGTCCCAAGAGGATGTAACGAAAATCAAAGCAGATGTGGAAGCAAAACAAACGGAATTGAATGGCAGGCAGGATACTCTGAGTAAGCGTGTCCGTTCCATATATGAAGAAGGACAAATGAGTTATTTGGAAGTCGTCTTCCAATCTACGGATATATCGGATTTTATTTCGCGGGTAGAGTATATGAGCTGTCTGGTAGGGAATGACCAGGATATTCTATCGGATATACGTATTCAAAAGAAGGATCTGGATGAGAAGAAACAACAACTGATTGCCAAGATGGATGAGGCCAAAGACCTACAACAGCAGGCAGAAGCAGCAAAAGTTAGTTTAAATGACAAAAAGTCAAAAAAAGAGATTGCTTTGGCTCGAAACAAACAAGATCAGGACGACATGATTACCCAGATAGACAAGCTGGAAAAAGACTCGAAAGAACTTGAAGCCAAAATCCGGGAATTACAGAAAAAAAATAAAGGAGGGGTCGTGGGTTCAATCATTGTCTGGCCGACACCGGGGTATTGGACCATTACCAGTCCTTTTGGCTATAGGGTTCACCCTATCACCCACAAATATAAACTTCATACCGGAGTAGATATCGGAGCACCTTACGGTGCCGAGATTGATGCGGCGGGAGATGGCGAAGTAATTTTTTCAGGCTGGTATGGGGCTTACGGGAATGCGGTCATTATCGATCATGGTAACGGGCTTTCCTCTTTATACGGGCATATGTCTTCCGTGGCGGTCTCTGTTGACCAGAAGGTAAACGCGGGACAGAAAATAGGAAATGTTGGTACTACCGGTTGGTCAACAGGGCCTCATCTGCATTTTGAAGTTCGTAAAAATGGCGAACCCACCACACCAATGGCGTATTTCTAATGGTTGGCCCGCATATAATAAAGATAGACAACCAAGCTTAGGGGAAGGGGAATACTAGTGTCTAATCAGGTAAATTGGAAAAGAGCTTTTAAACAGGCCGTTGCTGTCGGCCTGATCCTTTGTATAGGCGGTGTTTTCCTTGTCAGTGGTTTCATTGTCGCTAATCATAATAACTTAGGAAGGTTAATAAGGGTAGTATACCTTATCGACAGCCAATATTTAAATAAGCCACCTTTGACGAAGCTTGTTGATGGGGCCATAGAAGGGATGGTCAGTTCTCTTGATACCTATTCATCTTTTCAGGATGCCGAAGAAAATAAAACACTGATGAATTCGATTAAAGGATCGTTTGGCGGGATTGGGGTAAGTCTGAGCACCGCTGATCCTACTCAGTTAGTTGTTATGCGTCCGATTAAAGGTTCTCCTGCCGATAGGGCAGGAGTGGAAGCAGGAGATGTGATTCTCAAAATAGATAAGACCGATGTTTCAACCATAAGTCAGGACCAGGCTGTGGCTATCCTGCGGGGAGAAGTGGGAACAAAAGTGACAGTCGGCATATACCGTCCAAAAACCAAGAAGGACTTTTCACTTAATCTCATTAGGGAAAATATCAATGTTCCGACGGTAGATGAGATAACCCTTCCAGGCAGGCCGGATATAGCGTTGATTGATATTTCCAGTTTTTCGCTCCGAACAGGGGATGAACTGGAAAAGATATTCTCGGATATTAATATTGATAAGTATAAAGGCTTGATCATTGATCTTCGATACAATCCTGGAGGAGAGGTAAAGGCGGCTGTTAAGGTTGCCAGTCTGCTAGTCCCCCAAGGCAATATTGTGTACATTGTTAATAAAAATGGGGAAGTCGATACCGAAAGGTCGACAGCCCAGTATATCAACAAGCCCTTTGTGATCCTAACTAATGAATATACTGCTTCGGCAGCGGAAATTGTGTCCGGGGCTGTAAAAGATTATGGAAGCGGGACTTTGGTCGGGACCAAGACCTACGGAAAAGGTGTCGTGCAGACAGTATTTCCGCTTGACGGCAGTACCAGCGTTAAATTGACCACCGATAAATATCTTACGCCCAAAAAGAATGATATTCATAAAAAAGGGATTGAACCGGATATCAAGGTTGAACTTAAAACTGATGAAAAACCGACGATTCTTCCTGATAAACCGGTGTTTGACAGTCAGCTAAGCAAAGCGATAGAAGTGTTAGATCAGAAGATTAAATAAAAAATAAATTTTGCAAGAAGATCACGTCACGGTCTCTACCGTTCTTCGGCTCTAACGCGTGAAGGCCATTTCCATTTGGATGCTATAGGAATGCAAAAGCCCTCCACAGTTCAATATGAACAGGGAGGGCTTTTTACTGACTTCCAAATTTTCTTTCATTTCTTGAAATATCACGCAACGTCCTCTAACCGTGGCAAGCGTAGCACGGATGCGGAGCGCGGCTCTTGATACCAAGGATGGTATCAGAGCCGAAGAACGGTTAGAGGACGTTGCGTGAACTTAATACAAGGAATTACCTTGAGAAATACGCATTAGAAAAAGCAACTAAGTTTTTATACTTGCGCCAATGCTTGATCAAGGTCTTCCAGGATATCCTCAATATTCTCAAGTCCTACCGAAAACCTAATCAAGCCGGGAGTTATTCCTGCGGCACCTAGCTGCTCATCCGTAAGCTGTCTATGAGTTGAGCTTGCGGGATGAAGAACGCAGGTGCGGATATCCGCTACATGTACTAGATTAGAAGCCAACTTTAAACCATCCATAAACTTAACGGCAGTTTCCCTGCCTCCTTTAATCGAGAAAGAAATGACTCCACTGCATCCTAAAGGTAAATATTTTTTGGCAAGGTCAAAATATTGATCTCCTTTTAAGGTAGGGTAGTTAACGAATTCGATTTCCGAGGAGCTGCTTAAATACTGTGCTACTTTTTCGGCATTAGCACAGTGTTTTTCCATGCGTACGGCAAGGGTTTCAAGCCCTAGATTTAAAAGAAAAGCTGCATGAGCTGAAGGGCATGCACCTAAGTCGCGCATCATCTGTAGTCTGGCTTTGTTAATGTAAGCAGCATTGCCATAATTTTTGGTATAAACGACTCCATGGTAAGAGTCATCAGGCTCGGTAAATTCCGGAAACTTACCATTGGTCCAGTCGAAATTACCGCTGTCGACAATTACTCCTCCGATTTGGATAGCATGGCCGTCCATGTATTTACTCGTGGAATGGATGACAATATCGGCTCCAAACTCAAAAGGCCGGCAGAGAATAGGGGTTGCAAAAGTATTGTCAACAATCAGGGGGACTTGGTTTTTATGAGCTATCTCTGCAAACTTCTCAATGTCAAAGACGGAAATAGCCGGATTAGCAATTGTTTCTCCGAATACGGCTTTCGTATTGGGTTTAAACTGTTTTTGGATATTGTCTGCCGGAGTGTCGGGGTCGACAAAGGTACATTCTATTCCTAATCTCTTTAAAGTAACTGAAAAAAGATTGATCGTTCCCCCATATATTTTAGAGACGCTGATAAAGTGGTCTCCTGCTTGCAAAATATTTATCAGACTAATAAAAGAAGCAGCTTGACCGGAAGTAGTACATAAAGCTCCTACGCCTCCTTCCAGGGAGGCTATTTTATCTTCTACCGCACAAACTGTCGGATTGGCGATACGCGAATAAAAATATCCTTCAGCCGAAAGGTCAAATAGTTTTCCAATATGTTCGGTTGAATCATAAGTATAGGTTGTACTTTGATAAATCGGCAGAACCCTTGGCTCGCCGTTTTTAGGATGGTAGCCTTCATGTAAGCATTTTGTCTCTATTTTCATATTTTTCCTCCCTCTCTATACATCTAAAAGATATTGTCTTTCAATAATAATTAGCTGTGATAACTTTAAAAAACAGTATATCACATTTAGGGTAAAAAAAAATTATGAACCTTGGTATTTTTTTGCGCATAGAATAAAACACAACACAAGTATTCTTTGAACGGGAGGAATTACGGTGAGAAATACGGCCGGAATCAGACACTATTTTACGGAAGCGTTTACCCCTTGCGGATACATATCTATGTTGCCGGAGTTATTAAGAGATACAATACATAGATATATTCTTACAGGTGGGCCGGGAACAGGCAAATCTACCATGATAAAACTAATCGGCATCCAACTGATTGATCGAGGCTATGATGTTGATTATATTCGTTCTTTAAGAGAAACGGATTCCGTTGCCGGATTATATCTTTCCAAACAAAAATTATGTTTGCTTGATGAAAATGAATTTATTCCGCATACCATGCCCAAAAAAGAATATTACAGAGAAATTAGTTTTCGCTCATATTGTCGGCAGAGTAAACTAGAAGAGCATCAAGTTAGGATTAAGCATCTGGAAGAAATCTTATTAGGAATTGAACAGGAAATTATTTGCCGGCTCAAGGAAGATTATCCTATTGGATCCCAAGATGAAAATACGTTCATATCTTTAAAAAGTATATTGCAAATGAATAATTCCGGAGCAACTTCATCTGGGTTTAACGAAGTGACAGAAATACTTTCCAAGGTCAAAAAAGACTGTCTCTCTTTCTGCTTTTTGCATGCTCTGCAATTGGACGGCTGGCTTAATCTTGCACCGAAATATATTAAAGATTTTGATAGAATTTGTTTAGAAGGAAGAGATTCGTCAAACATGCTTGTCGACATTCTGCAGGAAGTAAGGTTCCTTGGTCAAGTCGTAGAGATAATTGTTAATCCCTTAAATCCTTCTGCAATTCTTGGGATTATTTTCCCGGAAAAAAATCTGGCAGTTTGGAAGGGTAACCCTTCTAAGATAGAAGAACAGGGATTCAAGAAAAAACATAGCGATGAGTTGACTGAAATTCTCGAAGATTATAAAACGGCAAGGATCGAATTAAAAAGCCATATTAACGATACTGTGAATTTCCGTGGAATAGACGACCTTCGCAGTGAACTTTTAAGCAGTATTCTATCTGATTTGAGAGAGAAAGAAGGAATGAAATAAAAACAATTTATGTATGCTATAATGTTAATAAAGATAATTGTTTTTTCTTAATGGAAGGAAGTCAAAATCTATGGAATTTCGTCTCAGGGCTCCCTACAAATTATCGGGGGATCAACCGGAAGCTGTGGACAAGCTTACGCAGGGAATTTTGGGAGGGAACAAACATCAAACTCTTTTAGGAGTTACGGGTTCAGGCAAAACCTTTACGATGGCCAGCATTATTGAACAGATACAAAAGCCAACCTTGGTTCTCGCCCATAATAAGACATTGGCAGGGCAGCTTTACAGTGAATTCAAAGAGTTCTTTCCGGAAAATTCCGTAGAGTATTTTGTCAGCTATTATGATTACTATCAGCCTGAGGCTTATGTTGCTTCCAGCGATACCTATATTGAAAAAGATGCCTCGATTAACGAGGAAATCGAAAAGCTTAGACACTCGGCAACGGCATCCTTGTTCGAAAAAAAAGATGTTATTGTAGTTGCAAGTGTTTCCTGTATCTATGGTATGGGTTCTCCAGATGAGTACCGGGATATGGTTCTATCTTTAAGACAAGGGCAAGAGATTGAACGCAATCAAATGCTGCGTAAACTTGTGGAAATACAGTATGATCGTAATGATCTTTCCTTTTTGCGCGGGACATTCAGAGTAAGAGGGGATGTTGTGGAAATCTGTCCGGCATCCTCAAGTGAGAAAGCGATCAGAGTAGAGATGTTTGGAGATGAGATTGAACACCTTTACGAAGTTAATATCTTAACAGGCGAGATATTAGGTGAACGCAAGCATGTATCGATCTTTCCTAATTCTCATTATGTGACCGAAAAGGAAAAAGTAATGCTGGCTACAGAAAATATAGAAGCTGAATTAGAAGAACGACTGGCGTTTTTCCGCTCCCGGGAAAAACTTTTGGAAGCCCAACGTTTGGAACAGAGGACACGCTATGATCTTGAGATGCTTAGGGAAATGGGCTTTTGCAATGGGATTGAAAATTATTCACGGCATCTGACTTTTAGACAACCGGAGGAAACTCCTTATACTTTACTGCATTTTTTCCCTAAGGATTTTCTGATGTTTATTGATGAGTCTCATCAAACCCTTCCGCAGGTCAGGGGAATGTACGAGGGAGACAGGTCACGAAAATCCACTTTAGTAGAACATGGTTTCCGGCTGCCTTCAGCGATGGACAACCGTCCATTGCGGTTCCCCGAATTTGAGCTTCTCACTCCGCAAAAAGTTTATGTTAGTGCTACTCCCGGATCCTATGAACTTGAACACTGCCGGGAATTAGTGGAACAGATAATCCGGCCAACAGGGCTGATTGACCCTGAGATAATTGTTAAACCTACTAAAGGACAAATCGATGACTTAATAGGCCAAATTAATCAGCGTATAGCCAGAGACGAAAGAATACTTGTAACTACATTGACCAAAAGAATGTCCGAAGATCTTACTGATTACCTTAAGCAACTCAACATCAAAGTTAAGTATCTTCATTCTGATATTTCTACATTGGAGAGATTAGAAATCTTACGAGAACTTCGTCTCGGAAAAATTGATGTTATTGTGGGAATCAATCTTCTGCGTGAAGGGTTAGACCTACCGGAAGTATCTTTAGTTGCGATTCTGGATGCAGATAAAGAAGGTTTTTTGCGGTCGGAGCGGTCTCTCATTCAGACTACGGGCCGAGCAGCCCGCAATGTCAATGGTCAAGTAATTATGTATGCCGGCAGCGTCACACGTTCTATGAAAATAGCTATTGAAGAAACAAACCGTCGAAGAGCCGTACAGACTGCATATAACCAAAAACACGGAATCATTCCCCAAACTATTCGTAAACAGATTTATCAGATTCCTGAAGCCACAGCGGTAGCTGAGAAGAGTGCGGCCTACGGAGGCAAAGGCGGAGGTCTTTCCTCTGAGGAAAGAGATAACTTTATTAGAAACTTGGAAGCGGAAATGCTCAAAGCGGCTAAGGAACTTGATTTTGAAAGGGCTGCCGACCTCCGTGATACGATTATTGAGTTTAAGGGAGGAACAGTCACCAGAAGCAAAAGCAATTCCGGCAAGAAGATCTACAATGGAAGCGAAAGAAAAGGTCAGAGGAGAAAACAATTTTCATAAGGTCATAAACAAACATAAAAAAGCCAGAAGCATAATGTTTGGAGGTAAAAATGGCACAGGAATATATTAAGGTTCGTGGAGCCAGGGTACACAACCTTAAGAATATAGATGTAGATATTCCTAGAGATAAACTTGTGGTAATTACCGGTCTTTCAGGGTCAGGCAAATCTTCCTTAGCTTTTGATACCATCTACGCTGAAGGGCAGAGACGTTATGTGGAATCCCTCTCGGCATATGCCCGTCAGTTTTTGGGGCAGATGGACAAACCAGATGTTGATTATATAGAAGGACTATCGCCGGCGATTTCCATTGATCAAAAGACCACGAGCCGCAATCCCCGGTCCACAGTAGGAACGGTTACGGAAATTTACGATTATCTAAGGCTGCTCTATGCCCGGATTGGACATCCTCATTGCCCAGAATGCGGGAAGGAGATAAGCCAGCAAACAGTACAGCAAATGGTTGATCAGCTGCTGACTTACCCGGAAAAGACCCGTATGCAGATTCTGGCTCCGGTTGTTCGGGGGAAAAAAGGGGAACATACCAGAACGCTTGATCAGATTAGAAAAAATGGCTACGTCCGGGTCAGAGTGGATGGCGAAGCCAGGGATCTAAGTGAAGAAATAGTCCTGGAAAAAAACAAAAAACATTCGATCGAAGTTGTAGTCGACAGAATATCTCTGAAAGCAGATAATGCGACTCGGCTTGCCGATTCCTTGGAAACAGCGCTGAAAGTGGGTGAGGGGACTGTTCTGGTAGATGTCATGGAAAAAGAAACACTGCTTTTCAGTGAAAACTTCGCCTGCCCGGATTGCGGTATTGGCATAGACGAGATTACCCCAAGGTTGTTTTCTTTTAACAGCCCCTTTGGTGCTTGTCCGGCTTGTACAGGTTTAGGAGCTGATCTCGAAGCAGATATAGATTTAATTATACCTGACCGCAGTAAATCTATTAACGAAGGAGCTATTATCCCCTGGGCTAAGTCCAGCTCATCGTATTATCCTGCTCTGCTGCAGGGCTTGGCCGAGAAATTGGAGTTTAGTCTGGATACTCCGGTCCGGGAGCTCACGCCGGAACAATGGGATGCGTTGGTTTTTGGTTCGGATATCTCCATTAAGTTTAGTTATTTCAATATTTTCAATGAGTTAAAATATTGGCGGGCACCTTTTGAGGGGTTGGTTCCCTACTTTAATAGAAGACATAAAGAGTCTACTTCCGATTATGTACAGACGGACATCGAAAGTTACATGGACGAAAAGCCTTGTCCTTCCTGTCAGGGCAAAAGGCTTAAACCCGAAGTATTGGCTGTTAAAGTTGGAGACCTCTCCATTTATGAGCTTACTAAGCTTACGGTACTGGATTCTTTGGATTTCTTTGGTAAGTTAACATTAAGTGCCAAAGAACAAACCATTGCCCGTCAGGTACTGAAAGAGATCCGGGAGAGACTTGGATTTCTCGTTAACGTCGGCCTAGACTACTTAACCCTGGATAGAGCGGCCGGTACTCTTTCCGGGGGGGAAGCGCAAAGGATCAGACTGGCTACCCAGATTGGTTCCAGCCTGACCGGAGTCCTATATGTTCTCGATGAACCAAGCATAGGTCTGCACCAACGGGATAACGACAGGCTTTTAAAAACCTTAAAAAACCTGCGTGATCTCGGTAATACTTTAATTGTGGTAGAACATGATGAAGATACAATGCTCGCAGCTGATCATATTATTGATATCGGACCCGGGGCCGGTGTTCATGGAGGAAAGATTGTAGCCCAGGGGACGATGGAGGAAATAATGGCATGTGATGAGTCGGTCACAGGCCAATATCAAAGCGGTCGCAAGAAGATTGAGGTTCCGGCAATAAGACATCAACCGAACGGCAAATGGCTGGAAGTGATTGGTGCTGCCCAAAATAACCTTAAAGACCTCCAAGTTAAGATTCCGCTGGGAGTCATGACCTGTGTAACGGGAGTGTCGGGTTCAGGCAAAAGCACTTTGGTAAATGAAGTCTTGTATAAAGGATTACAGGCTGAATTGGGAATTAGCAGCAAAGTCAGGCCGGGAATTTACAAAGAAATAAAAGGGCTGGAACATATTGATAAAGTCATAGATATTGACCAGTCCCCTATAGGCCGGACCCCGAGGTCAAATCCGGCTACTTATACCGGAGTATTTAATTTTATCCGTGATCTTTTTTCCCAAACAGCAGAGGCTAAGATTAGAGGCTATAAACAGGGCAGGTTCAGCTTTAATGTCAAAGGTGGACGCTGCGAGGCCTGCCGAGGGGATGGAATCATTAAAATTGAAATGCACTTCCTTCCCGATGTTTATGTTCCTTGCGAAATTTGCCGGGGGCAGCGTTATAACCGAGAGACGCTGGAAGTAAACTTCAAAGGCAAAAACATTGCTCAGGTTCTTGACATGACTGTCGATGAAGCTCTGGACTTTTTTGCTGCGGTTCCACGTATTGCACGTAAAATGCAGACTTTGCAAGATGTTGGCCTCGGGTATATCAAACTTGGGCAGCCTGCAACCACTCTTTCCGGAGGGGAAGCCCAACGGGTTAAACTGGCTACAGAACTTAGCCGACGCAGTACAGGGAAAACTTTATATATTCTCGATGAACCGACTACCGGTTTGCATATCGCCGACGTGGACAAACTATTGACTATTCTGCACCGTCTTGTTGAGACTGGGGATTCGGTGCTCGTTATTGAACACAACCTTGATGTCATAAAGACTGCCGACTATATTATTGATCTTGGTCCGGAAGGGGGCAGCCGCGGCGGAGAAGTGGTTACAGCGGGGATGCCTGAAGAAGTAGCAGCTTGTCCCGGTTCTTACACAGGGGAAGTTCTTAAGAAGTATCTCTAAAAAAGAATAAAAATCAAGGAAGTATTCAATGCTAGAAGTCTTTAATGTGCTTCAGTGGCGGAATTGTGTAAGCAAGGGGTAGACATAAAGCCAGGGATAGTATATATTATATAAGTAATTGGAGTTACGAAAAAAATATAAGATAAAAACTACTTTATACTTTTTTGGAGGGAGAAAGGATGAGACAAAAAGTTACTATTCATACCTTGCAGGCAAAAGTCAAAGCCGGAGAAAAAATATCGATGCTTACTTGTTATGATTACCCAATGGCTCTGCTTGAGGAGAAAGCGGGTATAGATATAGTTCTCTGCGGTGATTCGATGGCTATGACGGTACTTGGGCATGAATCAACCTTAAAAATGACGATGGATCCTATGATTATCCATGCTGAGGCAGTTCGTAAAGGGGCCCCAACCGCTTTTTTAGTCGGGGATATGCCTTACATGTCTTATCAGGTCAGTAAAAAAGAGGCTATTCGCAATGCCGGACGTTATATGGCTGAAGCAGGATGTGATGCCATTAAGCTTGAGGGAGGAGCTAATATAGTTTCAACCGTAGAAGCACTGGTTAATGCCACCATTCCTGTCATGGGGCATTTGGGATTAACTCCTCAATCCATTGCCCAGTTGGGTGGTTTTAAATCCCAGGGCCGGGACTGTGATGGAGCTCTAAAAATTATTGAGGATGCCAGAATCTTGGAGGAAGCGGGAATTAGCCTTTTGCTGCTTGAAGCGGTACCGCCTGAAGTTGCAGGGATTATCACCGAGAGGGCTAAAATACCTGTCATCGGGATTGGAGCAGGTCCGCAGGTTCACGGTCAACTTCTTATTGTCCATGACGCTCTGGGCTTTTTTGACGCTTTTACGCCAAAGTTTGTGAAAAAATATCTAGATTTAAACTCGTTGATTCTTGAGGCTCTAATAAATTATAAAGAAGATGTATTGCAAGACCAGTTTCCGCTGGATGAACACTGTTATAAATTAAAACAAGGCGAAATAGATAAAATTCGTCAACAATTAGGATAGTAAAGACATAAGGGTGTTTAAACAAATATACACAATATTGTGCCCCGCAGACATTCCCGGATGAATTGCATTTAAAGCCTGCAAAGAGCAGGATTATTTCTTAAGATTATATACTTATCACGGATTCAGGATTTATAGATCAGACTAAAATATAATACTTGAAATAGTTGGAATTATTTTTTTTAGACTAGACATTGAAGTAAACCTGTTTTTGACATGTATATAGTTATTTTTCCGGTCATAAAGAAAAGCTTTAAAACCTAGCCTGCTGGGGGTAATGTAATCGTTGACATAGTCATCGCCGATATATATTGTTTCCGCTGCTGTCGCTCCGGCCTCAGATAAGGCTTTGCTGTAAAGATAAGGATGTGGTTTTCTCCATCCTTCGTTTGCTGAAGTTACTACGATGTCAAAAAATTTCTCCAGCCCATTTATTTTTAAAAGCTCTTCAACCCCATCTTTAACGATAAAATTGGAGATTATAGCCATTTGGTTTTTTTCAGCCAGAAATCCCAAGGTGTCCACAACTTCTTGGGATACGTAACACATACTTTTATACTTTTGCCAATAGTTTGCAACCAGTTTGATTATAATCTCCTTATATTCCTTTATATTTTTATTATTGAGTCTTTCTTGAATGACAAGGTTAAAGCGTTCTTCAATGTCATACTCCTTATGAACCGGAACTTTTTGTTTCAGCATCCTGTGTACCTTGTCAAATTGCTCAATAAACTGACCGGGATTATCCCAAAAATGTTCAACCCCCGAACCTTGGTAAGCCCAAAGAGCATACTCAGATTCTCCTGGTAACTCATACATATCAATAAGTGTTTCCATACAATCAAAAAATATATATCTCTTTGTATCCATCTTTGTCCTTTCTTGTACAAAAAAAACCTATTTGTTGTACTACGATTGCTTTTTGTTATTTTATTAAACAATAAGCAATATATTTTTGGCTGATGATTATTAGGTTATCCCAATAATAAAGGATATTCAAGACTAATTCCCTTATTGCGCTCTGCATACTGTATACATTCGATCTATCTCTTTACAGTTTTACTAAATAACCTTAATATTTTCTTAGGCAATGAAGCCTTACTTGGACAGTTCACGCGAACTGCCTTGTAAGGCTTTCTCTTTTTTTTTAATAAAAATTAAAAATTAAAAAAATTAATTTTAATAGGGAGTGACAATATGAATAACGCCGACACAGCTTTTATGATAGTATGTACTGGCCTCGTATTCCTGATGGTTCCCGGTCTGGCCTTCTTTTATGGCGGGTTGGTTAAAAAACGCCATGTCTTGTCTATTATGATGCAGAGTATTGCTTCGATAGGAATAGTAACGCTTATTTGGATAATTGTGGGTTACACTTTAGCCTTTGGGCCTGATGTAGGTAACGTAATTGGCAATCTAAGCTTTTTGGGACTTAAGGGAGTCTTGTTGACACCTAGAGATGGCAGTGCAACCATTCCGCATATGTTATTCATGATCTTTCAGCTTATGTTTGCCATTATTACTCCGGCTATTATGACAGGCGCGACAGCTGAACGCTTAAGATTCCCAGCTTATATCCTTCTTATCAGCCTTTGGAGCCTTTTGGTCTATGTTCCCATAGCCCATTGGGTCTGGGGAGGAGGATGGCTGCAGGATTTGGGAGTCCTGGACTTTGCGGGTGGTACAGTAGTTCATATCAGTTCCGGTTTTTCCGGTTTAATTGCCGCTTTGGTAATAGGCAAGCGTATTAATAAAGATACGGAGAAAACAATCCCCCATAATCTGCCTTATGTTATTCTGGGTGCCGGACTTCTTTGGTTCGGTTGGTTCGGTTTTAATGCCGGCAGTGAATTAGCAGCGGACGGTATCGCAGTTTTAGCCTTAACAACCACTCATGTATCCGCCTGCGCCGGATTTCTTGGCTGGCTATTGGTTGAGAAACTACACCGCGGAAAACCTACCATGCTTGGTGCTGTCTCCGGTATGCTTGCCGGACTTGGTGCAATAACTCCCGCCTGTGCTTTCGTCTCACCATTGGCTGCCATAGCAATCGGTTTGATCTCTTCAGGTCTTTGCTACTTTGCAGTTTCCTATTTGAAAGAAAAACTTGGTTATGACGATGCGCTTGACGCTTTTGGCATCCACGGTATTGGAGGAACATGGGGAACATTTGCGGCAGGTCTTTTTTGCACCACCTCATTGAATCCCAATGGAGCTAACGGTCTTTTCTATGGCGGCGGTCTTACTCAAGTTGGGATTCAACTTATCGCTATTCTTGCAACCTTTGCCTATTCGGGTATCGTTACTTTCCTGATCCTCAAGGTGGTTGACTTGATCACTCCCTTAGCCGCTACAGTTAATGAGCAAGAATCCGGCCTTGATATTACACAGCATGGAGAAAGCGCCTATCCCGATGTGGAAGGAATGACATCCGGTTCGGCTTGGAATATGCTTAACTAAATCCGAAAATCAATTCCTTCCGGGTTGATACTGCTTGAATAAGCATATTCTTTGCCAACATATTCAACAAATGATTTTCCGAGGCTTGCCACTTTTATAGCATATGGGGATTTAAAGTTTCCATTGTTATTAAAAAAGATCATCCTTCCCCCTATTCCCCAGTTATATGCAGTATAGGATTCATATTTATCTTTATAAGTATTGTTTAGGTAACGCAAATATCCTCCGGCTAAAAAAGCAGCGTAGTATTTATTGTCCTGTAACAACTCATGCGTCGGATAAGGTATATCCATTTTATAGTATTCAGTGATAGCCATATAGGCGGTCTTAGCCGTAGGCAGTTTCATTTGGGTTGTACTATAAGACAGAGATCCTCCGTCCATACGCGTTTGGGGTATAAACCCGGATTCTTGAGCTATTAGAGCTAGAAGTTCACAAGGTTCTAAGTCAAAAGTTTTTTCTACCTGTACTATATAATTCAGATATTCCGGGTCGGCATTATACTCCGCCGCAAGTTTATCAAGTTTTTCTGTTAAAAGAGTTATATCTGTTGAAGTAGCTCTAACTGTAATTGGCTCCCCATTATCCTTTAAACCTTCGAGATATATAGTATTTGTCTTTTGCTCATTTGTGTTTTGCTGGTTTTCCATCTTCACAATAGGTCTATGATTTGCTAAAAAAGTCACACTTATAATTGAAATTTCTATAAGAATTAATATAATTAAGATTAGTTGATTCTTATATTTTTTTTCCCTTAGCGGGAACATTTTAATTTCCTCCTTCTGTGTGCACGCTGTGCGCTTCATAAACATTTCCCAGAAATCATCGCTCCTGCGATGCGATGTAAGACAACCGACTAACCTCATGCGAAAGCCTCTGGGGGACAATAAATAGCATGTCGGCATATGGCAGAGAGCCCTAACAGTAGCCCAACGGCCTTCTGTAATGGAAGGCACATGGTGAAGGGGGGCAGTATTCCAAGTTCCAATCTCGAAAGGAGTGCTTTGAATGAAGCAATCAAAACTCATCGAAAGACTGGAAGGTTATCGCCGTCGGAACAATGCCGACCATTGATGAAACGACGATAACTCATTTGGAATATGGAGAGCCGTATGCGGTGAAAGTCGCTCGTACGGTTCGGGAAGGGGCGGGTTACTTTGCTAATCCGCCTATTTCATAAAAACCAATTCTAATTTAAGGGTATTTTTCCCTTATTTTTCCAAAATTAAACAATCGGTTTGTAAAAATATTCATCAAATTAACTCTGAATATTTTTTTAAAAAATTGACATAATAGATATATTGTAATTTTAGGTTAAATAAGCCAAAGGAGGGTTGATAAAATGCCATTCGAATTTGATTTATTTCCGCGATTTCCCGCTTCTAGTCGCAGTTATACAAAAGAATTGAAAGCAAACGCTAAAAATACTGAAAAAACTACCTCCGCTAATAGTATTCCCACCAAGGATAAGAATCCTGATGATCTAGAAATTAAAAAAGAGGGATAACACCTCTTTTTTTCTGTTTTGCTAATTAAAAAATTTATTTAGCTAACTCTTATCTTTTAGTTTTAAAAATGATTATTTTGTTTTATTTTTTAGATAATTTACTGCCTGCTTCGTGTTCTCTTTGGTCTCATCAACAACTTACAGACCATATTAAAAGAGTGTGCCGTTATTCCATCTTCCAAGCTTGGTCTGACTTGCCCATGCTCAATTGGGGATTCAACAACGATAGGTGCCGGATCAAGTGGCGTTGCCCTCATTACAAAGACAGGAGTCTTTTTTCCTATTGCTTTTTTTGAGATCTAAGTCCCTATTTTACTTATTTTAGCTATGTGAAAAGGAACAGGCACGAAAGAATCTGTGTTCAGAAGAAGGACTGAAGATGAGTAATTTACAAAAATTTTTACCTCAAATAAGTGAGGGGGCATAACGAAAACTAAAGTTTCGTTACGCCCCCACTATATTACTCAAATAATACTTGTATAGCCGATAACGAATCCATCATGTCTTCCTGATCTCTAGCCAGCATTACCTGGATCGAAGTTCCAAATATAGCGCCTAATATTACCCTGGACAATGCTGCTGATGAATGGCCTATGAGTTTTTCTTCTTCAGAAAAACTGTGTAGAATGTATCTTTCAATAAGTTTTGTTACATCATTAAAAAGATTGCCGAGAAGCTTTCGTAAGGAATCAGACCAAAGAGCCATACTGCTCAAATCGAAAAGAAGCTTAAACAATTCAGGGTTATTTCTTAACATTTCTTGAAAATACTTTATTAAGCAGGCTATCTTTTCATTTTTTGATTCACCGTTTTTCAAGATATCCTCAATTTCCCTTAAATATTGTTGAGCCAGCATTTTTACCACTTCTGTAAATAATCCTTCTTTATTTTTGTAGTAATAATTTAACTGACTTAACACGACACCGGCTTCATCTGCAATATCCCTCAAGGAAACATTCGCATAACCCTTTGTGGATATGCATTTAAAGGCAGCGTAAAGTATCCTTTGGGACTGACTAGCTTCATTTGGTTTTTCATTCATTATAAATTCACCTCGAACGGACGTATGTATTAATATTGTATCTTTTATGTAATCTTTGCATAAAACTCACTCATCAGTCTGCAAATGCTTGCTCTGCTGTCAAATTGGATAATTTCCATAAAGGCACAGTATTTATCTGCAAATGCTACGATGAAAGCTTCTTTATATTTAGGCAATTTTACCGTTAAAGGCCACATATGCTTGACGATAATATCCTTTTCCAAATCATTCAAAGAAAAGAACTTATTAGCATTTTTTAAGGCCGAACAGGGATGAGTAAATCCGTGCAAGCCCTTATCCTGTTTTGTTATGTGCCAGTCGTACAGGAAGAAATCATGAAGCAGTCCCCCTCTGGCGGCTGAACGGTAGTCAAATTCTAAATGCCTGCAGATTAGATAACTGGTGTATGACACGTATAGACTGTGTTCGAGGCACGTTATCCTGCCATGCTGTCTAAAATTTTCCATCAGACCTATATTTTCATTTTTGATTAGATCCCTGATACATTCTCTAAATTCATCAAAATTACTGGAATTTGCTTTTAACTTTAACCTTGATTTTATCAAATCTATCATCCAGGATACTCCTTACATCACGGTTAATAATACCGGCATTTAAGATCAACAAGCGTGGAAAGGCAAGAAAAAACCGCTTATACCGAAGAATTTTTTCATAATATTTATTTACCGGAAGATTTGTATAGTTTAGAATAACTTTTCTTAAATCCAAAGCGTCAATTATCGATTTTGCCGTATCTACCAAAAAATATAAGCATAGCAATGCTGCTATATAACCTTTTATTGAACCCGGCATAGCGAAAACCAGTTCTGAAATTACAGGATGTACAACCTGCAGCAGCAGCAAGGCCAGCAAACCCCAAAGAAGCGAATATTTTAGACAAATATAGCCATGAATATTCGCGAAATTACTGTTGTAATCCCACCACTTGCAGTTAAATATTTTCTCCAATATGAACCCCGTCAAATATTCTAAAACAGTAACCAGAATGATCGCCAATAATATGCTTATGACGAGTGAGGTAATATTGTTGTTTTCGAAAACTGTACTGGCCCATTTTGAGGATAGTACAGCTAAAACAGCGCCAAAACCATATAGAGGGCAAAAAAATCCGGTTAAAAAACCTCTGTTGATGAACTTCCTTTCGTTTATACTGGCAAAAATTGTTTCCATCATCCATCCCAAAAAGGAATAGCAGGTAAAGAACAAGAGTAAATCCCAATAACTTCTCATGATTCCTGCCTCTTTCTATTTAACCATAAAGTTATAAGCGGTTGGACCTGAACATTGAAATGACCAAACCCACAAGAATTACCGCCGCAATAGCCAGTCCAATTTTAAGAACAGTAATATTTAAGAGTGCCATTTCGCTTCCTGTGCTTGCACTCAAGCCTGAACCGATAATAATCCCGGCAATAATGATGCTTACCGCAAGCAATACAACACTAAAGGATATTCTGTTGAAGGTCCTGTCAACCCGCTTTTGGATGTTGCCTATGTCTTTAATTTCAAACTGTATAACAAAATTTCCATCTTCCATTTTTCCTAAGAAATTGAGCATAGCGGATGGAAATTCGTTCCATAAACTTTTATAATTGAATATACTTTTTATCATATCCTTGCTAAGGTTTCGGGGCGAAAATGATTGGTAAAGTAATTTTTTGGCAATCGGTTTTGCTACGACAAGTGCGTTGAGATCAGGCGCCAATTTTTCCGCCAAGCCCTGCGAAGTTGCCAAAGCTTTGGCCAGCAACGTGAATTCATGAGGAAATTTAAAATGGTTTAAATAAGCAATATTGAAAATCTCATAAAATAAATCTCCAATCTTTATCTCATTCCAAGGCAAAGTCAAGTATTTTTCTATTATTTTGTCTACGTCTTTTTCGAATTTCTTCAGATTGTTTCTTTTGGACATTGAATTCAAATCGAGAATTGACCAGACAACCATTTTGCTGTCTTTAGCCACAATGCCTATGAAAAAATTGGAGATGGTTCTTTTTTGTGTCTCATTGAAACTCCCGACCATTCCAAAATCCAGAAATACGATTGTCCCATCAGGCATAACTTTAATATTTCCCGGATGAGGATCTGCATGAAAAAAACCGTCCCGTAATATTTGATTGCAAACCGATGCAAAAAGCTTCTTCGCCAATTTTTTTCTATCAATGCCTGCTTGTTCCAGCGCCTTATGGTCATTCACACTAAGTCCTTCAATATACTCCATGGTCAGAATACGCCTTGTTGTATAAATCCATTTTATTTGAGGAACGGTGATGCCTTCATCCCTTCTAAAATTCTGTTGGAATTTCTCAGCGTTTTCCGCTTCTTTTGTGAAATCCAATTCATTTTTTAAGGTGTTTTCGAATTCAAGCACCATATTACTGAAATCATACATTTTTCCATACTTGGTGTGATTGTCAATAAAATGGGCAATGTCCTTCAGAATATCCAAATCAAGATGGATGTTTTTCTCTATTCCAGGCCGCTGAACCTTTACGGCAACCGGTTTTCCGGAATTTAGCCTTGCGTAATGAACCTGAGATACAGAGGCGGAAGCAAGCGGCTTCTCTTCAAATTCTTTATAGACATTCTCAAGCTTATCTTCAAGTTCGCTTTCAATTACTGTTCTCACTTCAGCAAAGGAAAATGGCTGAACGGAATCCTGGAGCTTCATTAATTCTTTAACAACATCCGGAGAAAAAATATCTCCTCTTGTACTCAATATCTGCCCTAGCTTGACAAAGGTCGGTCCTAATTTTTCACAGGCTAGTCTCAGTCTTTCACCTGTTGAAAGCCTGGAATTATTAGCCTCATCATCCCGATTTAACCTTCTTAATTTTATTTTAAAAAAATTAAGAATTCCAAGCTGTTCCATCAGGTAGCCAAAACCATGCTTGGCAAAAACACTTATAATTTCATTATATCTTCTGGCTTTAGTCCGTCCGTTAACCACCCGATCATCCCCATACTGTTTTACAAAAGCTTAGATGCCTGCTGCGGCGATTTTTTTGATTCAGGCTTTTATAATCCCTTGCTCACTAAATATTTGCTTAATTTGCTCTCTTACTATTTGGCTAATTTCATCTTTCGTAACAATATCTTGCTTCTTTGCCACGCCCATATTATTCAACGTTTCCGAAACTTCATCTTGAATTAACTTTTTTAACTCCTCTCTCTGTTCCTCTCCTTTTTTTACCATCCCATTGGCAAATTGCCGCGCATCTTTTTTGGCAATTTCACCTTTGTTAACAAGTTCTTCTACCATTTCTTCTATTTTTTCTCTTGAATATAAAAGAAGTCCCAAGCCTAAATCAATTGATTTCTCAAATAAATTTGTCATAAATAGACCTCCCCATTTAATTACATTAAATTTATTATGTCCAGTTCGGACGTTTGATCTATATTAACATAACCTTCTTCTCTTAGTCAAACTTCTTGGCTGCAACCGTCACACTAAAATGAGTATGTTAAATTTTCACACCGTTATTGACAAGGTTTTTAAAATAAAAGTATGCTTACAACTGAAATTTTTCTAACTTTTTATCAAGTTTATGTGTAATCCCATCTAACTCATAGGTAATGTTCTTCATCTCTTCCAATACTAAAACTTGATTTTCCGCTGTTGCCGCTATCTCCCCGCTCGAAGCCGCCGCTTCAATCGCTGCATTCAGAGCGAGTAAATTGGTTTGTCTGGCAATACTTTCCACAGATTCTAAAAGCAGTTCTATATTTCCCGTCGAATTGGTCAGACTTTCAATGGTTTGATAAATATGGTCTAGGGCATCATTCGTTTCCTCCGGCTTGACTTGAAGCAGACTGACCGATTGAAGCCCAATCGTGTTAAGTTCGTTTATTTCCTGCGTATCATTAATAACCCCATTAAAGTTTTCAGATAATAACCCGATTTCAGCGGAGAGGCTTTCTATTTTTTGGACCTCTTGCCTTACTTCAACAGCTTGCTGGGAGGCCCCTTTGGCTATTTCATCTATCGCGCCCGAAATCTGTTCAACTGAGAATAAGGTCTCTTCCGCTTTCTGCTTACTCTTTTCAGAAATATTCACAACAGAACGTAAGACTGATAAAGCCAAAATCCTGAATCCGTGATAAGTATATAATCTTAAGAAATAATCCTGCTCTTTGCAGGCTTTAAATGCAATTCATCCGGGAATGTCTGTGGGGCACAATACCACTCTTCGGCAATTGCGCCCTCCTTGGCGCAAAAAGCCGCGCTTCGCAATCCGTGCTTCGCTCGCCGTGGTACTGTGCCCCACAGACTGGTTGCAGGATTGCTGGTGTAATCTATGTAGTAAGATATTGTCTTTCTGTATGAATGAAAGGCTGTGCTTTCCAAATCGTAATCGGTATCGTCGTGCATGATGAACTAATTTTGCGGCCAGGGTAATGATCTTTTGAATGACTGTTTTTATCCGGCGGCGGAATACTTTTTTCTTAGGCGGAGCATCCGATGTCTCTAAGCTTTCTTGCCCAAGGATACGAAGCAAATTGTATGCCAGTAGTCCTAAGTGCAGGATAAGTTCATTGGCAGCAAATTTGCCTGATGGGAAACGTTCC
>DIWC01000058.1 GCA_002423425.1 Peptococcaceae bacterium UBA6116 | reverse complement strand
TCTAATTTGGTGCTTCAGCTCTGTTCTGAGTTAGCTGTTAACAATCGTTCCCCCATTAACATGCAGAATCTGTCCGGACATATAAAAGGAATCTTCGCTGGCCAGATAGAGATACACCGGAGCTAACTCTACCGGTTGGCCTGCCCTTTGCATCGGGGTCGTGCTGCCGAAAGTGGCTACTTCCTCAGCCCTAAAGGAGGCAGGTATAAGCGGGGTCCAGATAGGACCTGGAGCAACTCCGTTTACTCTGATCCCCTGCTTAGAAAGCGATTCCGAAAGCGAACGGGTGAAGGATACAACCGCCCCTTTGGAAGCGGAATAATCGATGAGCCGCACTTCTCCCTCATAAGCTGTGATTGATGCTGTATTAATAATGGCAGCACCCGTCTTCAGATGCGGAAGCGCAGCCTTGGTCAGGTAGAACATAGCGAAGATATTAGTACGGAAAGTCCGTTCCAACTGCTCCGATGTAATATCTAAAATAGCATTTTGAGGATGCTGTTCTCCTGCGTTGTTCACCAAAATATCTAAACGGCCGAACATGTCGGACATTTGTTGCACAGCCTGCCGGCAGAACAATTCCTCTCCGATATCCCCTGAAATCGGTAGACATCGCCGTCCGAGCTGTTCGATTCTGTCTTTGGTAAATTGGGCATCTTCATGCTCATCCAAATAAAGAATAGCGATATCGGCACCCTCTTTAGCATAGAGAACGGCTACGGCTCTCCCGATCCCGCTGTCCCCGCCGCTGATGAGGGCGACCTTTCCCTGTAATTTGCCGCTGGGCTTATAGTTTGGATTTTCAAAAACAGGTACCGGGTTCATAAATGATTCCAGGCCGGGTTGCTTATCCTGATGCTGGGCTGGGAAAACCGGCTGCGGAATTTTGGTCTCGCTCATACTGTCACTCCTTTTTTCTTTTAGTTTTCCCCCGAAAGAGCGACAAAAATTCCACCAGTCTTTGCTCATCATAATAGTATAAGTGAAAGCTGCCAAACTTACGATTGACAGCCTGTTCTTTCTTATCTAATTTCAATTTTACCAATGGAATTAGTCGTTGTTTATTTCAAAAATCCCTGTAGAATAGTGTCCTCAGCTTCTTTTTCCGTTAGTCCTAAAGTCATTAGCTTTATCAATTGATCCGAGGCAATTCGGCCGATAGCTGCTTCATGAATCAATTGCGCATCCGAATGAAAAGCAGTAATCTCCGGAATCGAAGATACTCTCGCCTTATCCATAATAATCGAGTCGCATTGAATATGCCCCCTGCCTTTAGCATAGCCACGCATATTCAAATGAAAAACCTGTTGCGAATCGTCCTGAGCTACAGAACGGGAAAGTACTTGTGCGGTTGAATCTTCTCCGGTCAGCTCTACCGTAATATTAGATTCGGCACTTTGTTGCGAAGTTGTAAGCAATCTTTCCGTCACAATCAAGCGGGCCTTTTTATGTAACCGTACTTCTGTATCCCTTATGGTATGGTCCACACCCTTAATCTGGATCATTTCGAGTTCGGCTACGCCTCCCTCTTCTACTTCGATAATGGTTTTGGGATTAAGAATCCGCTGACCGCTGCCCGGTCCTTCCCCATAGTGTTTTTCGACATACTTCATGCGGGCACCTTTGCGGACAAAAAATTCATGGACGCCATCATGCTTAGCCTTTTTACTGCCTGAATTATGGATTCCACAGCCGGCTACGATAATCACATCGGACTCTGCCCCTATTTCGAAGGTATTGTAAACCAGATCTTCTAAACCCTCAGTAAGAATAACCGGAATATGTACACTCTCTCCCTTGGTACCAGGCTTAATGATTACGTTAATGCCAGGTTTGTCCTTTTTAGTTACAATATCAATGTTAGCCGTGGTATTTCGGCCGGCACCTTCACCATTTTTACGAATATTATAGGCTCCATGCGGAATTTCATGCAGATCGGCAACTTCGGCTAAGATTTTCTTATCTATCGCACTCAACATTTATATTTCCTCCTAAGCTACAGTTGTTACGGCAGTCACATCGAGAATCTAAACGTTCAATCTCACCAAGAATTTTTTCCTGACTGGTTATTTCGCTGATTGTTCCGTTAGACACTAAAATAACCTCATCAGCAAGTCTCAGAATCCTTTCTTGGTGTGAAATTATCACAATCGTTGTATCATACTTTTTATTCAAGTTTTCAAAAGTCTCGGTCAGCTTTTGAAAACTCCACAAATCAATTCCGGCTTCGGGTTCGTCAAAAACAGCAACTCGTAAATTACGGGCCAGAATACTGGCAATCTCTACCCTCTTTAATTCACCGCCGGAAAAGCTGGCATTAATTTCCCGGTTCAAGTAATCCTGAGCACATAACCCAACATCATAAAGAAGGTCACATACATTGGTCTCCCTCTCGGGACTGGCAGCAATATTAAGAATATCTCCGACCTTCATCCCTTTAAAACGCGGAGGCTGTTGAAAAGCATAACCAATACCCAAACGAGCTCTATCTGTAATTCCTAACTGGGTAATGTCCATACCATCTAAAAGGATTTTACCATCAGTGGGTCGGTATATTCCCATAATGGTTTTGGCTACAGAAGATTTTCCGCCTCCGTTGGGACCGGTCATTACATATATTTTTTTCTCTTTTAATGTTAAATTAATTTCCTTTAATATTTCTACTTGTCCCTTATCGCCATCTAAATTAAGACTGACATTAATTAATTCCAGCATTTTATTACCACCTTCTAGTGTACTCCCTTATTGTATATTACCCTAAAATTATGCAATTTTCTCTACTATTTATTATATTATAAAAAAATAATCGAAAACTTTTATTCCCTTCCACCTTTCTTCAACATTCTCTAGCCTTAATACTTCAAGCAAGCCGACCCAATATTTGGACCGGCTTATCGACTTGCAAATTTACTTATGCCATGGCAACATAGAAAACCCTTAAAAAAACTCTAAAAGATACTGAAAAGAGCTAATTCTATTATTTTTCGATATCGTATTTAATTAAATAATGTCCTTCATAAATATCATCCGTTTCGATCACGAGGCTTGGATAAGTGATTACTGTAAGTGCATTATCATCCTTGCCCGGTTTTTCATATTTAACCTCTACGGTAAGTGTTCCATCCTTAAGAACAATATCTTTTAACTCTATTTGATACCCGCTTGATGATTGACGTCCCATGGTCATAACAATATATGTTCTATTGTTGATATTAAAAGCTTGCTGCCTTTCATTCTGCTGTTTATCCTCCAGATATTCAGCAATTTCGGAGGGATAATTAGAAGTCATAATCTTTCCTTTAACCCCATCCCACTGTTTTAAGTCATTTGGACTAATATTGTTACCTGTTTGGTCCGGCTGGGTTCCTGTAGAAGGACTATTCTCCTGATTCTGACTGTTTCCCGCTGGCGATACTGCCGTGTTTTTATTGGACGAACACCCGATGAGTAATCCTGCTATCAACAAACAAAGAAAAGTAACAGCAATACTTCGAATTTTCTTTTTCATTTGGCACCTCCAAAACTCCGTTAATTTTCTTGCATTTAAGACGTTGGCACTACGTGTCTATTCGGAAATTTTGTATTGTGGTATTATTTTAATAGAGAACGTTAACGTTACAACCATTTACTGGCTGCTAATTGAAAGGCACCCATCATGATGACTTTACTTAAAATGTTGGCTGTCCTGGTTGTTATGGTATTTCTGCTAAAACGCAAAACACCGTTCGGAAATGCCATGTTAGCCTCAACCTTACTCTTGTTTCTAATCACCAACCCTAATCCGGTACTGCTTTTTCAAGCAATCAATCAAACGATTACGAATTTTGATACTTGGGCTATGTTTATTACGCTTTATTTGGTAATGTGTCTGGAACATATCCTTCGTACAAGCGGCATCCTCAAAGATTTTACGGCCTCCGCCCGGAAGCTGTTTGGAAGCGATCGGATCCTTCTGGCACTTATGCCTGCCTTTCTTGGTTTTCTCCCGTCTTTAGGAGGGGCTCTCTTCTCCGCCCCTCTTGTTAAAGAGTCAGGAGAACGTTACCGCCTCTCCGCCGAAAGGCTAACCGTTATTAATTATTGGTTTCGCCACATTTGGGAATATTGCAACCCGATTGTTCCTTCCGTATTGCTTGCGAGCCAACTCACAGGAGTTCCACTTGGTAGGAAACCCCTAGGGATATGTCGCTGTAGCCTTTCCTCTGATTCTGCCGCTGGTCCAAAGCAATCTTGATGTTATTGCCATAAGCTTCGCAGCCGGAGCTTTTGGCGCCATGGCTTCGCCGGCCCATCTCTGTCAAGTCGTCTCCTTGGAATATTTTCAAGCCGATTATCTTAAGTCACTCCTACAAGTAATATTGATGGAGATCATCTTATTTATTTTCATTTGCTCTTACAGTTTTATTTTCTAAATCGAATTGTTTAGATTGTGAAATCCTTAAGATAAATTATTTGTTTATAGCGTAAAAAAGCGAGTCCAAATTCCGTACCAAGTCTTTGGCGACTTGAGGCCTATTCATGGTATAGATATGGATCCCATCAATATCGTTAGCCAGAAGTTCAATAATCTGTTCAGTAGCAAAAGCAACGCCGGCATCTTTTACCGCTTCTTTATTATGTTCGAATTTATCCAGGATACGATAAAGTTTAGGCGGGATTTTAGCGTTTGTCATTTCAATAATTCTCTCAATCTGCTGGCGGTTGGTTATCGGCATTATTCCCGCTTCAATTGGAACTTTTATTCCTAGTTTATCCACCTTTTCCTTAAACCTATAGAATGAATCATTATCAAAAAAGAGCTGGGTAATTAAAAATGCTACCCCCGAATCAACTTTCCTTTTGAGATTTTCGATGTCCATATCGAGATTCGCTGCCTGCGGATGGCCTTCGGGATAACAAGCGCCACCAAGACAGAAGTGATGATTATTATTGATATATTCAGCTAAATCCGAAGCATGCTTAAAATCCCCAGCTGTTACTTCTTCAACATGATCTTTAGGCTTATCACCCCTTAGAGCCAGAATATTGGCAACACCGTTTTCCTTAAGTATGGTAAGGGTTTTATCAATCTCCTTTTTTGATGAAGTTAAACAAGTTAGGTGAGCCAAAGAATTAATATTATACTTTTTCTTAATTATTGAGGCTATTTCAGCTGTAGCATTACTGGCACTTCCTCCCGCACCGTAAGTCACGCTAATATAGTCGGGCCTTAAAGGCGCTAGGGCATCAATGGTATCATAGATAACATCTATAGAAGAAGTCGGCTTGGGAGGAAAAATTTCAAAAGACATTACCGCCTTTTTCTGAGCAAATAATTCCGTTAAAAACATTACCCTGTACCCCTCTCTGCTATTTCTTTTTTTTATATCATTTTAGCATTTTAAGGAATCTTCTGCTATATCTCTATGATTTTAATCCTTTGAGGCCTATATCGTTCCTGAAATGAGCACCCGGAAAATCGATTTTCCGAATCAGGTTATAGGCACTGTCCCTGGCTGCTGTCAGCGAATCCCCTCTGACCGTTACCCCTAATACTCTTCCGCCTGAACTTACTAACTTGCCGTCTACCAGATCGGTTCCCGCATGAAAGATCATTTCATTTTCTGAATTAAGCTCGGGAAGAGCAATATTTATCCCTTTACTATAGTTTTCAGGATAACCCGGTGCTGCTATTACTACACAAACTGCTATACCACTATGCCATTCGTTTTTCATCTCTGCGATTCTGCCTTCTGTACAGGCTTCCAAAACTGGAAGTAAGTCGGATTGAAGTAATTGCATAATAACCTGGGTTTCCGGATCTCCAAAGCGCGCATTATATTCCAGTAATTTCGGTCCTTGAGCAGTTATCATCAGTCCTAAGAACAACACTCCTTTGAAAGGTGTTCCTCTTTGACTCATCACGGCCAAAGTTGGCAAAGTAATTTTGTTCATTACTTCTTTCTCAAGTTCGTCCGTCCAGAAAGACGGCGGACTATATGTCCCCATTCCACCGGTATTGGGCCCCAAGTCCCCATCCAATGCTCTTTTGTGATCCTGGACAGCTGCCATAGGAAGTGCAGTACTGCCGTCGCAAAAACAAAGAAGACTAACCTCCGGGCCTTCAAGGTATTCTTCGATAACAACCTTATTACCGGCAGAACCAAAAGCCCCTCCCATAACCTTATTGATCCCCTCAATCGCTTCTTCCCTAATAGTAGCAACAATAACGCCTTTGCCTGCAGCCAAACCGTCAGCTTTGATCACAATTGGGGCACCTTTCTTAGCCAAATACTGTCGCGCTTCTTCTAAGACAGTAAAAGTACGGTATTCAGCAGTCGGTATTTTAGCTTCGTCCATAATGATTTTAGCAAAAGCCTTACTGCTTTCTAATTTAGCAGCCTCCAGAGTTGGACCGAATATTTTTAGCCCTGCGGCCTGAAAGACATCCACAATCCCTAAGCTTAAAGGCTCTTCCGGGCCCACTACCGTCAGATCAATTGCTTTTTTCTTGGCAAACTTCAACAATCCTTGAATGTCGTTGGCCTTGATAGGTACATTCCAGTTTTGAGTACCCGCATTGCCAGGAGCTATAAATAATTGATCACAAAGAGGACTTTTTGCTATTTTCCAAGCCAGAGCATGCTCCCTTCCTCCTGAACCTACGATTAAGACCTTTTTACCCTTCATTTTACCCGCCACCTTAATTTCTAAAATACATTTCTATTTGTTATGACCTCCAACCCGGATTTACTTCTGTTCCGCCTTGTTTCGGTGTGGCGTCGGAAGTTAAAGACTTCTCCTTAATGTTTAAAATGCCTTCTGCCGGTAGCAACAAGGATGATTCCCAGTCTATCTGCAGCCTCAATAACTTCCTTGTCCCGGATCGATCCACCCGGCTGGACAATAGCCTTTATTCCAAACTCATGGGCCAGCTCAACCGAGTCAGGAAATGGGAAAAAGGCATCCGACGCCATATAGCCATCTTTTATTTTTTCCCCTGCCTGTTCAAGGGCTATCTTAGCCGAACCGACCCTGTTCATTTGACCTGCCCCAACCCCGAGGATCTGATTGTTTTTAGCAACCACAATCGCATTAGACTTAACGTGCTTGCATGTTTTCCAAACAAATTCCAATTGACTTAGATCATCTTCCGTAGGTTTCTTTACAGATACTATCTTCCATTCGGACACCGGAGTTGTCCCCTTGTCCTCTTCTTGGACCAGGAATCCGCCATTTACCGTACGGATTTTCCAGCCCCGGGTCTTAGTGCCTTCCTCCCTGCCAACTGCAAAGAGACGAAGATTTACTTTAACCGCCAAAATTTCCTTAGCTGCGGGACTAAAACCGGGAGCAACAATAACTTCATAAAACTTCCCTTTCAGCGCATTAGCAGTATCCTTATCAATTACCCTATTAACAGCGATTATCCCACCATAAGCGGAAATCGGATCGGCATCCAGAGCCCTCTCATAGGCTTCGAGAACTGTCCGTCCAAGTGCTGCGCCGCAAGGATTGGTATGCTTAATAATTACACATGCCGTATCCTCATACTCGCAAACTATTTCCCAAGCAGCATCCATATCCATCCAGTTATTATAAGAAAGCTCCTTACCCTGCAGCTGTTGCCCATAAGCGAGCGTACCTTTACCTGCTTCAGGATCTGCATAAAAAGCTCCTTTTTGTCCGGGGTTTTCGCCATAACGCAGATCTTGAATCTTGCCGGCAAACATTCTGAGATTGTTAGGGAAAAAGGTTTCTGCATCAATCTGTTTCTCCAAATAACCTGCAATCAGCCTATCATATTCGGCTGTATGGGCAAAAGCTTCTGCAGCCAGCCTTTTGCGCAGAACCAACGGCACTGAACCGTTTTCCTTAAGACTTTCGAGAATCTCCCCGTAATTAGCCGGATTCACAACAATAGTAACTCTGCTGTGGTTTTTTGCTGCGGAACGGACCATTGTCGGGCCGCCAATATCAATATTCTCTATGGCTTCCTCAAAAGTTACGTGTTCCTTGGCAATTGTTTCCCGGAAAGGATAGAGATTCACACATACTATATCAATCAAGTCTATTCCGGCTTCTTTGCACTGCGCCCTGTGTTCATCAGTATCCATGGCCAGTATTCCGCCATGAATTTTGGGATGCAAGGTTTTGACTCTGCCATCGAGAATCTCAGGAAAACCGGTTATTTCGCTAACATAAGTTACATCTACGCCAGCCTCCTGCAAAGCCTTATAAGTACCACCGGTCGAAATTAGTTGAAACCCCCGGCTAACCAGCCCTGCGGCAAACTCAACAACCCCTGTTTTATCAGAAACACTGATCACTGCTCTTTTTTTCGCCATTGTATCAACCTCCAAATTTTTGACTTCTAAATATTAATTAGTTACATCGTATTTGTGCAATTACTTAGCAAACCGTTACGACGGCACAGGATGCGTGAAGGCTTTAAATGGTCTTCACGAGTGTCTTTGAATGATAACCTTTCTACCTTGACGTTTAACTTTGCCCGTAGCAATCAACCTTATTGCTTCCGGATAAATTTGGTGTTCAACTTTAAGTATCCGATCGACAAGCGCAGCAACATCATCCTCTTCGTAAAGCTGGACAGCCTGCTGCAAAATAATTGGACCTGTGTCCATTCCTTCATCGACAAAATGCACAGTGCACCCGCTTATCTTTACCCCATAGTCTAATGCTTGTTTCTGTGCATTTAGACCCGGAAAAGACGGAAGAAGTGACGGATGGATATTAACGATTGGATAATTAGCCTGGCGGATAAATTTTTTGCTTAATACCCGCATATATCCTGCTAAAACTAGAAGTTCAACCTCAAGCTCCTCAAACCAGTTTAGAATGTCATTTTCTTGTGATTGTTTATCCTCATAACTCTCGATAAGGAACACCCTCGTCGGAATTTTGGCATTTTCAGCTCTCTCTAAAGCCTGGGCATTGATATTATCCGAACCGACACCTACAAATACAACCGGCAGAGAACCTCGCCGCCATTGATCTATCAAGGATTGGAGGTTACTCCCCCGTCCCGAAGCCAGTACAGCTACTTTCATACATATCTCACTCCTTTTCCGGGGATAACCGTGCCGATTCTTACAGGCCCCTCTCCATTTGCAGTCAGAACTTGAGAAATCATCGGTTCATCTTGCGGATGGACGATCATAATAAATCCTATCCCCATGTTAAAAGTTCTTAGCATTTCAGCTTTTTCTATTTGACCTATCTCTTGCAAAAGGTTAAATACCCCAGGAACTTTCCAATTGGAAATTGTTATTTCCACTCCCAACCCGGGCGGAAGTACACGGGGAATATTCTCAGTGAGACCTCCCCCTGTAATATGAACCATTCCGGGAATCGTCATTCTTTCCAGAACCGGCAGTACCTGTTTAACGTAAATCTTGGTGGGAGTGAGCAATGCGGTTCCTAACGGCTGTCCGAGTTCCGGAAATATTTTATCTAGAGAATATCCGCCGAATACCTTTCGAACCAGAGAAAAACCGTTACTATGTAACCCGGCCGATTTCAGACCCAGAAGAACATCTCCGGCGCGAATACCCGATCCGTCGATCAGTTTATCCTTATTTACCACTCCGACACAAAAACCTGCTATATCATATTCCTCTTCGCCGTAAAAACCCGGCATCTCGGCAGTCTCTCCACCAATAAGGGCACAACCGGCCAGCCGGCAGCCTTCGGCAACACCCTCAACAATCGAAGCAACTTTTTCAGGCACAAGTTTTCCGACCGCTAGATAATCGAGAAAGAACAACGGCTCGGCTCCCTGAACAAGGACATCGTTCACACACATAGCGACGGCATCCTGCCCAATTGTATCGTGAATATTCAAATCAAAGGCCAATCTTAGTTTTGTTCCTACCCCATCCGTCCCTGAAACCAGGACCGGTTCAGGATACTTCTGGGTATCCACAGCAAATAATCCGCCAAAACCGCCTAATCCTCCAAGCACCCCAGACCTCCAGGTCCGGGCCACCGCAGGTTTAATCCGCTCAACCGCCTCGTTTCCGGCTTCAATATCTACTCCGGCATCTTTATACGTATATCCCATTTCATTTTCCCTCCTGACGCCCACGGATGGGCTAATGCCGCGATGCCATGGATGCGTGAAGACCTTAGACGGTCTTCACGGAGCGGCTTAGCATTCCAAATCGTTTTTAGAAAATTTCGCGGGTACCGTTATCGGATAATCCCCATTAAAACAAGCCAGGCAAACGGAATTTTCCCCTAATGCTTTCTTCAGACCTTCTTCAGACAAATAATAGAGCGTATCGGCTCCTACAAATTTTCTGATGCCTTCGGTACTCAACATATTGGCTATCAGTTTTTCACGTTCGGCAGTATCTATTCCATAATAACAAGAATAACAAACCGGCGGGGAGCTTATCAATAAGTGCACTTCTCTGGCTCCACACCCTTTGACCATTTCTACCAGTTTGGAACTTGTAGTTCCTCTAACTATGGAATCATCAATCATTACGACTTTGCGGCCACGAAGTACTCCCGAGTTGGCATTAAGTTTAATTCGAACCGCCACCTCGCGCATCTCCTGGGTGGGTTGAATAAAGGTTCGGCCAACATACCTGTTTTTAAGCAGTCCTTCCTCGAATGGAATACCTAAAGTTTGGGCATAACCAATAGCTGCGGGAGTTCCCGAATCGGGGACTGCAACGACTACGTCGGCATCAATCGGGCATTCCTTTGCCAGTTCCACGCCCATTTTTCTCCGGCTTTCCCAGACATTGAGACTGTCCATCGTACTATCCGGCCGGGCAAAATAAATATATTCAAAAGAACAAAAAGCAGTTTTCTCTTTGGGCAGCCCTTGGCGGGAGTGAAGTCCCTTCTCATCTATGGTAACAACCTCTCCCGGTTTCACATCCCTGACAAACTCCGCACCAATGGTGTCCAGCGCACTGCTTTCGGAAGCAAAGCAGTATCTTTCATCTAAACGGCCTATACATAGTGGTCTTAATCCGTTAGGATCACGAACCCCGATAATTTTATCTTCTGCCATAATTAAGAGGCTGTACGCCCCTTTAAGGTCAATCATGGTCTTGATAATGGCATCTTCCAAACTGTGCCGGCGGTAGCGGGCAATCATATTTAAAATAACTTCGCTATCAACCGTGGTCTGAAAAACAGTTCCCTGGCTGCTGAGCTCTTCCTTAAGATCAACGGCATTGGTAAGGTTACCGTTATGAGCCAGTGCGATCATCCCTTTTTGAAAATAAACAACTAAAGGCTGAGCATTGGACAACAGGCTTGATCCTGTTGTAGAGTAGCGCACGTGTCCAATAGCCATTTTACCTTGTAAACTGTTTAACGCTTCGGAAGAAAAAACTTCGGATACCAGTCCCATTCCTTTATAATGCTGAATTTTACGTCCGTCGGAAACAGCAATACCCGCACTTTCCTGCCCTCTGTGCTGGAGTGCATACAAACCATAGTAGGTCAAACGTGCTACTTCCTGTTCGGGAGCGTAGATTCCAAACAAGCCGCACTCTTCTTTGGGCTTATCATCCCAGAGTATATCCACGCCAGAAATACCCCCTTTCTTTTTCTATATAAGTTCAATAGTCCATCTTAAATTAAAACCTATTCCTCATTTTCAGAATCCATAATGTTGCGTATCGTTTGCTCATACAACGGACGATATTTGCCTAAAGGAATATTTAAACACTCTCTTCCGTTGACTTTAATTCTCAAATTAATTCCTTTGCTTTCGCCAAGATAGCACAGGGGAATCCCGTCAGCCTTGGCCAAGGATTCAACGGCATCAGCATGCTTCTTAGGAACAGAAATAATGATTCGTCCGAGACGTTCGCCAAATAGTGTTTTAAGCTCTGAGCTGCTATTTATACTAATGTCCGCACCGCAAGCTGCCGTCATCTCAGCTAAAGCTACAGCAAGACCGCCCTCGGTAACATCGTGAGCCGCTTGCAGTAATCCCGGTTTATTTAGCTTCAAAATAAACTTTAGCCTTTCTTTGATAGCTTGCAGATTGAGTTCAGGCAATAATCCGGCTTCCAGATTTTCAAACACAGCGAGGTACTCCGAACCAGAAATTTCGCCTTCTAATTCACCCACGATATATATTTGTTCCCCTTCAGTCCCTATTTGATTGCCGAGAACCTGCCCAATATCTTCAAGCAGTCCAACCATCCCAATCATTGGTGTCGGAAAAATTGCTCTTCCCGGAGTCTCATTATATAAACTTACATTCCCGCCCGTTACCGGAGTTTCAAGAATCCTGCACGCTTCAGATATTCCGGCACAGGCCTGTTCAAACTGCCAAAAAATCTCCGGTTTTTCCGGATTGCCAAAATTCAAACAGTCAGTAATAGCCAACGGTTTGGCTCCGACACAAACTATGTTTTGGGCTGCTTCGATTACTGCCAAGGCTCCGCCGATATAGGGATCCAAATATACAAAACGCGAATTACAGTCTGTCGTCATCGCAATACCTTTACGTGTACCACGTACCCGTAAAACAGCGGCATCGCCTCCCGGAACAACGACGGTATTCGTGCCGACCTGGTGGTCGTATTGTCTGTAAACCCATTCCTTATTGGCTATGGTTGGATTAGTGAGCAAAGCCAGCAGTACATTCTCCGCCGATTCTTTAAGCTCAACATTTTCTAGGTTAACTTGTTTTAATTCTTGATAATAGGAAGGTTCTCTTGTCGGCCTATGATAAACGGGTGCTTCGTCGGTTAACGCCTTAACCGGCATATCGGCAACAATTTTACCGTCCTCAATCAGGCGCAGCCTGCCATCGTCGGTCACTCTTCCCACGACAGTTGCCTCTAAACCCCAGCGGATAAACACTTCTTCTACTTCCCTTTCTTTGCCGGCCTTGGGTACCACCAGCATCCGTTCCTGGGACTCCGAAAGCATTATTTCATAAGGGGTCATCCCCGTTTCCCGGCGAGGCACAAGGCTTAAATCCATCTCAATACCGCTATCGCCGTGATCAGCCATTTCGGAAGAAGAACAGGTTAGACCAGCCGCCCCCATATCCTGTATCCCTACTATGATATCGGCTTGAATCAGTTCCAAACAGGCTTCCATTAACAATTTCTCCATGAAAGGGTCTCCTACCTGGACGGCCGAACGTTTAGACTCGGATTCTTCAGTGAGTTCGACTGAAGCAAATGTTGCCCCATGAATGCCATCTCTGCCGGTTTTTGCACCAACCACCATGACCGGGTTCCCTACTCCAGTGGCTACCGCCTTGGCTATATGCTTATGCTCCAAGATCCCGACCGCCATAGCATTAACTAAAGGATTGCCGCTGTAACTGCTATGAAAATAGACATCTCCGCCTACCGTCGGAATGCCTATAGAATTTCCGTACCCACCAATTCCGCCGACTACACCACTTAAAAGGAGTTTATTATTTCCCTCTTCCAACGGTCCGAATCGCAAAGCATCGAGAACCGCTACCGGACGGGCACCCATGCTAAATACATCTCTAAGGATTCCACCCACACCGGTTGCTGCTCCCTGGTAAGGTTCTATTGCTGAAGGATGATTATGGGATTCCATTTTAAAGACTACAGCCAAATCATCGCCGATATCAACGATCCCTGCACCTTCCCCAGGCCCCTGAAGCACCTGGGGCCCCTCTATCGGAAATTTCTTAAGAATAGGCTTTGAGGTTTTGTAGGAACAATGTTCCGACCACATGACGGAGAAAATACCTACTTCCAGAAAATTTGGTTCCCTGGCCATTAGTCTTTTAATTTTCTCATATTCCTCATCGTTTAGACCCATCTCCCGCCATACTTTAGGCTCCACGCTGTCCCCTCCTCTCGAAGTGTTTCAGGACGGAAAGAAACATTCCCCTGCCATCAACACCGCCAATGATATCCTCAACGACCCTCTCGGGATGGGGCATCATACCAAGTATATTCCCTTCTTTGTTGACAATTCCGGCTATATTTTCACGGGAGCCGTTAGGATTCCCGTTTCTATGGACCTGCCCATTAGAAGTAGCATACCTGAAAACTATCTGGTTGTTCTCTTGCAAACTTTTTAACCCCTCATCATCGATGGTATAGTTTCCTTCCCCATGATTAACAGGGATTTGTATGATCTGGCCTTGCTTATACTCATTAGTGAAAACTGTTCCATTACTTTCTACCCTTAAATATTGAGGACTGCAGACAAAATGCAGTCCGGCGTTACGCAGTAACGCTCCCGGCAAAAGCCCACACTCCGTTAATATCTGAAAACCGTTGCAAATACCCCAGACCAACCCTCCGTCTTTGGCAAAGCGGATAACGTCATTCATAATGGGTGAAAAACGCGCAATTGCTCCTGTTCTAAGATAGTCTCCATAAGAAAAACCACCCGGGAGAACAATAAGGTCAAGCCCTTTAACCGAAGTTTCCTGGTGCCAGATCATTACAGGATCCTGTCCGATCACGCGCCAGGCCTCCAAGCAGTCAACCTCACAATTCGATCCTGGAAAACGCACGATGCCGATTTTCAAGTTCAACCCTCCAGTTCAAAAGAATAGTCTTCAATTACAGGGTTCGATAGCAGCTTGCGGCAAATCTCATGCATAATTTCCTCGGCTTTGCTTCTATCATTCTCGGACAAAACAACTTCC
This sequence comes from Peptococcaceae bacterium UBA6116, assembly GCA_002423425.1. Classification (GTDB taxonomy): domain Bacteria; phylum Bacillota; class Desulfitobacteriia; order Desulfitobacteriales; family Syntrophobotulaceae; genus UBA6116. The sequence continues at coordinate 27,347 of DIWC01000058.1, read as the reverse complement.
ATAAATTTGCCGATCCGAACCGATTCTACCGGGTATTTCATACTTTTTAATGCTCTTTCCACAGCACTGCCCTGAGGATCAAGAATACTCTTTTTAAGCGTTACCGTCACATTAGCTTTAAGCATTCTCAATTGCCTCCTTCAAACGGCTATATACCTCGGCATAAGCTTCTTCGACTTTGCCAAGATCCCTGCGGAAGCGATCTTTATCTAACTTTTCCTGAGTATCTTTATCCCAAAAACGGCAAGTATCCGGAGAAATCTCGTCTCCAAGCATAACCTTGCCATCCTTAAGTCCAAACTCCAATTTATAATCGACAAGGTCAATTCCTGCTTTGTTAACAATTTTAAGCATTAGCTCATTGACCTTTAAAGCAATCTCTTTCATGGTATTGATTTGTTCCATTGTTGCCCAGCCTAAAGCCAGGGCATGGGTTTCATTGACCATGGGATCACCGAGTTCATCATCTTTATAATACAGTTCAAAGACCGGGGAAGCTAAAGGATACCCTTCTTCTTTCCCAACGCGCTTAGCAAGACTTCCGGCGACAATATTTCTAACCACTATTTCCAGCGGAATCATCTGCAAGCGATGGACAATCTGTTCCCGGTCATTGAGAAGTTCAACAAAATGCGTATCTATACCATTTCTTTCCAGATAAGAAAAAATCATAGCCGACATTTTGTTGTTGACAATTCCCTTATCGACAATAGTACCTTTCTTAATTCCGTTAAAAGCCGTGGCATCGTCTTTGTACTCAATCCAAAGGAAATTTTTATCATCGGTATCATAAACTTTTTTTGCTTTGCCTTCGTACCGCATAGCCAGCTTTTCCATAATAATCCCTCCATATTAGTATTGATTTACAATAGTCCGACTCGTTTAAAAATATAGTCAATGTTTTTCGTATGGTATTCGTAGTCAAACAATTCATCGACTTCTTTAGCACCCAAGACCTTCATTATCTCCTGATCTTGAAGAATTAGATCCTTAAACGGCAGTTTAGTATCCCAGGCCTTCATAGCGTTTCTTTGCACCCAGGCATAAGCGACTTCCCTGCTAAGTCCCTTTTCTATCAGAGAAAGCAGAACTCTTTGCGAAAAAATAAGTCCATGAACCTTATCTATATTCTCCATCATCTGCTCCGGGAATACCCTTAATCCCTCGATGGTTTGGATCATCTTCTGCAGCATATAGTCTAAAGCAATCGTACTGTCGGGCAGAATAACCCGTTCAGCCGAAGAATGAGAGATATCCCGTTCATGCCAGAGGGCTACGTTTTCCAGCGCAACCTGAGCATTTCCTCTTATTAAACGAGCCATCCCACAGATTCTTTCAGTAATTATTGGATTTTTCTTATGAGGCATTGCTGAAGAACCTTTCTGGCCTTTGGCGAAAGGCTCTTCCACTTCATGAACATCGGTGCGTTGAAGATTACGAATCTCTGTCGCTATTTTATCGAGTGAAGAAGCAATCCCAGCCAAAACTGTTACGAAAAAAGCGTGCCTGTCGCGTTGAATAATCTGGGTAGATACCGGTGCAAAATTAAGTCCGAGGGTCTGACAGACCCACTCTTCAACTTGGGGATCGACATTCGCAAAAGTGCCGACCACCCCGGAAATCTGACCTACCCGGATATCCTCTTTCGCTGCTAAGAGCCTTACCTTTTGCCGTTTCATTTCCTCATACCAGAGAGCAAATTTTAAACCAAAGGTTATAGGTTCGGCATGAATTCCATGGGACCGGCCCATTTGAAGCGTATCTTTATATTTAATGGCATTAGTTGCCAAGACCTCAATCAGCTTATCCATTTTTGCCAGCAGAATATTTGCAGCTTCAACAAGCTGCATGGAAAGGGCCGTATCCAGAATATCCGAGGAGGTGAGACCTAAATGAATATATTTGGCTTCATCCCCCACGTTTTCGGCTACATTGGTCAAAAAGGCCAGAACATCATGATGGGTAATTTCTTCAATTTCTTTGACCCTATCCCAGGAAAAAGAAGCTTTCTCCTTAATAACTTCCACTGCTGCGGGTGGAATTTTACCAATTTTAGCCCATCCTTCACAGGCAGCAATTTCAATCTTTAACCATAATCCCAAACGATAGTCATCCTGCCATATTTTTCCCATCGCCGGGAGGGTATATCTTTCTATCACAAGCATTCTCCTTAAACTTTATCAAGATTTTTTATCAAGAATTTAATTTTTCTTGCAGTAAACGGTCTTTAATTTCTACTTCCTGGGCCATTTTTTGCCTGAATTCTTTTATAGCATCCTTTAGGCTGCTTTCACTGATCGCCAGCATTTCGACAGCCAATAAGCCGGCATTACGCGCTCCATTAATTCCTACCGTAGCAACTGGTATTCCTGATGGCATTTGAACGATAGCCAAAAGAGCATCTACTCCTTCCAAGGCGCCACTTCTGATCGGGACTCCAATTACCGGCAAAGCTGTTGCCCCGGCAATAACTCCAGGGAGATGAGCAGCCAGACCTGCTCCGGCAATGATAACTCTTCCTCCTTGTTTCTCGAAAGATTCAACCCATTCGACCGTCCGTTTCAATGTCCGGTGAGCAGAGGACACTTTCAACTCAAAAGATACTCCAAATTGTTTCAAGATTTTAACGGCATCTTCCATGACGGTATAATCGGAATCACTGCCCATGACTACTCCGACCGAAACCATTCTGATTCCTCCTTAGCCAACTAGGTTCTAAAAATATTTTACCTGACAATGAAAGTATGGTCAACGATAAAATCCGAACATTTTTCTAAAAAATTAAATTATTGTTCGACTTTTGTGAATCATATATCCGGATCAGGCTTTTATTGCTTCAAATATTGTAGACTTGTCCGGCGTGTTACGGTGTAACACGCCGGACAAGTCTACAACTACCAGACATAAGGCCTTTATCGATTTTCTACTTTGACAATCATGATATTTAAAGTCTTGGCTAAGTCGAAATCGATGCATTCAGCAAGAGGCTCTTCGCCTTGGTAGATAACCCTTACAACTGGCCTGTCCGCCAACCCCTTATTCTGTCTAATGACGTTGCCGCGGAAACCGTTGCTGAGTTCGACTCCGGTTCCGGTAGGATAAACAGCGACATGTTTTATAAAAATGTTAACAATATCAGGGTCAAAGTGATAACCGGATTGTGAATAAACAAATTCATAGGCCTGATAGGGTTCCATCGCTTCCCGATATGGCCGCTTGCTGGTCAATGCATCATAAACATCGGCAACTGCGGCTATTCTTCCCAACTCATGAATGTCTTTCCCCTTCAGCCCACGCGGATAACCTCCTCCCATCCATTTCTCATGATGCTGAAGGGCAACGTGAGCAGAATTGACGCTGAAATCACGATTCCTCCTTATTACCTCATAGCCAAATGTTGTATGTTGTTTAATTTTATTAAATTCTTCACTGCTAAGACTGCTTTTTTTGTTAAGGATCTCTTTACAGACGCTTGTCTTGCCGATATCATGCATGAGAACCCCCATCCCCAATTCCAGGAGTCTAGATTGAGTAAATCCCTTTCCCATTCCAAGCACTAAAGCTAAAACCGTAGTATTAACCGAGTGATGAAAAGTATACTCATCATATCCCATAATATCCGACAAGTTACTCAGAACGTCAAAACTAAAGAGTAAATCATTGATGATATTTAAAACCGTATTCTTTACGGAATCAACATCAATTTGGAAACCATCGTTCTCCTCAATTGATGTTGTCACTGAGCGAACTATATTATAAGCCGCTTCTCTCGTTTTGTCGGAAATAACGGGATTAAATTCAATATCAGCAAACCGTTCATCCTTAACAAAAAGAATATCGTACCCTAATAATCCCAATTTGGACAGATAGTTTCTGTTTAGAGCCACGCCTTCCCCTAACAAGACATTTCCACTGGAATTCCTGATGGGCCTGGCTAATACCGAACCCTCTTCGACGTATTTGATATTTACAAGTCTCATAATATTTTTTACTCCGTAAATATAAATAACCCGCTATTTAATCTAAATTGCTTATATAAATTCATTTTTTTATAACAGTTATTGATAACCCATTATATTTTAAATCATTTTGGTAAAATTGCACAGATTTTTTTTATTAAAAGATAAAAATCCAAGAATCTTTGTCAAAAATAAGCTCTTGGATTTTATTTGTAATCTTAAATTATTTTTTAATTGCTAAGCTTAGAAATCCATCTTCTTATCAAGTAGCTAAGCAGAGAGAAGAAACAATAGTATTCCTAGTACTATCTCAATCAATATCTTAAGATTTTGAACAGAGTAGTTTTACCTCTTCCATTCGGTCCAAAAAGACCATAGACTTTGCCTTGTTCGATTTCCAGTTTAAGTTATCCAAGGCCTTGGTGCGGAAAAAACCTTTGGTAAGATTCTCTGTCTTTATCATTGAATAGCCTCCCCCTCCAACCTGTACTTGATCAAATCGATCATGTCATTAAAAGTGAATCCTAATTCCAGCATCCCATCGATAAAATTTCTAACAATATCCTCCGCCATTTCCCTTTTCATACTTTCCACCCTATCTTTAGATTCTGTGATAAATGTTCCGATTCCCCGTTTTGTAAAAGTCACCCCTTCTCTTTCCAGTTCATTAAAGACCCTGACCATGGTATTGGGGTTTACCTTTAAGTTTTGCGCATACTCCCGGGTAGAAAGGACTTTCTCTCCTAATTGCAGTTTGCCAAGGATAATTTCTTTTTTTATCAAATTCATTATTTGCACATAGATAGGTACAGTATTATCAAAATCCATGAATTCACCCCTTCCGGACCATTGTCTTAGTGCACTATTTATATAGTACACTAAGACAATGGTCCTGTCAAATCAATTATAGGGAAATATAATGTACATAAGATTTAATTTCTTTTATAATTGGATAAAATAATTAGGCAAAAAAGATTGTTTTCATTATCCACATGGAGGTTATATGAATAAACTTAATGATTTAATACGAACTTCCCAAGAAGAGATGGTTAATTCCCTGCAGGAGTGTATTAAAATAAAAAGCATCTCCGGTCAGGAAGAAGAAACACTCCGATCTTTGGAATATTTCCTTAATCTTGGCCAAGGTATGGGCTTTAAAGTAAGCAACGTCAACGGCTTGGGGGGAATAATTGAATACGGAGAAGGGGAAAAAACCATAGGAATAATTGTACATCTTGACGTTGTTCCGGAAGGTTCGGGTTGGAAATATCCTGCTTATGACGGGCAGATTGAAGATGGTAAAATCTATGGACGGGGAGCAATTGATGATAAAGGACCTGCTGTCTCAGCTCTCTACGCTTTAAAAGCTATCAAAGATTCAGGGGTCGAACTCACCTGTAAAATCCAGATTATTGTTGGTCTTGATGAAGAAACAATTTGGAATAAAACTCCTAAGCTTTTAGGGACTATCAAGGAACCGGATTTTTCTTTTGTTCCTGATTCCAAATTCCCAATTATCATAGCCGAAAAAGGCCTGATCTGGCTGGAGATAAAAAAGGATTTCTCCCTAGAGACAGGTAATAAAAGCTCAAATAATAAAGCATCAAATATCACCATTACTAAAATCGCCGGCGGTAATTCCCTCAATATCGTTCCGGATTATTGTGAAGCTACACTTGAGACCGGGCAAGACCAAATCCCCAAAATTAAAGAGAAATTAAAAGCTTTCCTGGCTGATACTAAATATAAGATAGATTTAGCAGAAGGCGCTGAGATAAAACTAGTCTCCCACGGTAAACCGGCCCACGCCTTTAGCTGCGGGGACGGACAAAACGCTATTTCTCAATTAATTTTATTCCTTGGCCAATTAGATTTTAAGGACGCATCAAATATAAGGGATGAGCAGAATAAATTCATCTCAACTTTTGCCGCCAAAATCGGCATGGAACATTACGGGGAATCCCTTGGCTTAGCGGTAGAAGATCAATTGACAGGCAAGCTTACAGTCAGCCCCGGTTATTTAGCAATGGACAATCAGTCTGTCACTTTAAGATTGGACATTCGCTTCCCGGCCAGTGAGAATCTCGATTCCATGAAAGCAAAAGTAAGCTCTGCTTTTCAGTGTTTTAAAGCAGAGCAAAATATTCTTGACTCTTTGGAGTCCTTGAGTTTTCCGGAGAATGATCCTAATATTCAAAAGCTATTGCATGTCTACAGGGAATACACGGGAGACCGGGAAGCTAAACCTTTGGGCATGGGAGGAACCACTTTTTCTAAAGCCTTTAAACGGGCAGTGGCTTTTGGCCCCACTTTTCCCGGCATGGCCAAAGTAGAACACCAGCCGGATGAATATATGGAAATTGATCATCTTATGCGATGTACTGAAATTTACGCCCTGGCGATCAGCGAATTAGCCAAGGAATGAGAACGGGTGAGCCGGCCCACATTCTGCCTGATATACACATAACATAGTAGCCATTCTCCGGCTCTAACGCCATGGATGGCGAGCAGCTCCTTGCCATCCATGGCACCGCTGCACTAGGTCATCCGTGACCGTCGTAAGAGCCGCGCTCCACATCCATGTTCCGCTTACTATGGTTACTACGTTATGTGTAAAATTTAGAAATTTGTGTGACAGCTCACCCTAGACTTACTTTCCTGAAATGTTAATGCTGTAATACTGCCCATTTTACAGTTTAAATTTATATCCTTATTAGCAGTTTGCTTACTGCTGTATAATATTTCACCTTGTTCATTATCTATTTCAACTTTGCCGGTGACATCTTTGACACTTGTCTCGCCGAAAGAATTTTCAATTTGTACATCACCTTGGATATTTCTTACTTGAATTACAAAAATTACTAAGAAAATACTTAAGCCGTCAAACTTAATCTTTGGTTGTTTTTCTCTGGAGAACCCAATATAAAGAAGAATTTCAATTCCTAAGACAATCAGGATTACCTGCCAGAAGCAGAAACCCGACAGCTACCAGTAATACCCCCATTGAGACAGTACCGACTCTCCATTTTCTCATGCCTTTTTATCTCCTTTTTCTTTGCTTCCCATCATTAATTTAATTCCCCCGGCTATAAAAAGAATGGCAATAACTCCGGTCCGTAAGTAATCGACAATTTGGGCGTTTAGCAAAATTGCCAGCTGGGGCATAATAATTCTCTGCAGAATCATAATACAGCCAACTAGCACCAGGCCAATTCCTAAATACTTTCCTGCCTTACCTGAGAACTGATCTCCCTTGAAGAAACCTTCGATCCAAGCTGGATCTTGATATTTCTCCGGATGAGATATTTTATGGAAAACATCAAATACACTGTAAAACCATAATATCGGAGCAATCATTAGCAATAAAGAAACATTTAAGAAATCACTGAAATATAAAGTTAAAAAGAAAGCAGCCATCAATTGAATTCCTTTTCCCATCTGACCCATAAACATGTGCCCGGCCCCGGGAATCATGGATAAAGCGACCGCGAATATTTTGCTATTTTGCACTTTCAATTCCTCTTCAAGACCTATTGAAGCGTTAGTACTGTCAATTCCAGCCGCTCTTGCTGCATCAGCCCCATGATTCACCCTGTCGGTCAGAATTAAGGAATCAACCAATGCCGACAGCCAGATAACGGGCAGAAAGAAAAGCATAAGGTAAATATGAAGGACAATATAAAAGTTAAAAATTTGTTTTTTTTCTCATAAGTTTTCATCTACTCCTTCTTAAGTTTAAAATTCTCCAAAAGAAACGGGCGTTCTTCGAAAGCCTTTTCAGTCCACCCTGGCTGAATTAATCCTTTTTTCTGAGGTTCAATTTCTTTTTCTATTACCTGGAAGGTATGCAGAATATTAATACCCTTGGAGAAGCTACCGGATATTCCGTCGAAATACCCTCCTACCCAGAAGAACATAGCAATACAGGCTGCTGCACAATAGCCGATTAACAGGTTAACTTTACTGCCAATAATGTTTCGGTCCGGGACAGATGCTTTTTGCCATTGTTTTTCCTTTTCAATTATAGACATAAGTCCGATGGTAAAATCCTCGTTTAGATCTGATTCTTCTCCCTTACTCAAACTGTTCTCAACAATCCCCAGATAGATCCGCAAACAGTTCTCACAAGTTAAGAGATGCCTTTCCATTGCTATACAGTCGGTTTCAGGCAAGACCCCCGCTTGGTAAGATTGCCATACTTGAGGATCATAACACTGAGCAAGACTATTCTTATTTATATTCTTATTTATATTCTTATTTATATTCTTATTTATATTTTTATTATTTGTATTTTGGTCTTTCATACTTTGCTCAACTCCTCATAGCATTGTCTGAAAATCTTCTTTCCGCGGTACAACCTGGTTTCTACTGTTCTGACACTGATGTTCTCTTCCAATGCAATCTGCTTGCTGCTCTTGTTTTCTTGATAACTTTTTCTTATGACAGTTTCATAATGTTCGGGGATTCTTCGCAGACATTCGGCGATCAATTCTTTTTCCTCAGCCTGAAGCAGTATATCCTGAACCTCTATCCCTTGGTCGGTTATGCCATCTATCCCTATCAAAGAAATATCTCTCTCCGTAAGCCGGTGCGCAGTACTTCTCTTATAATCAATAGCTTTATTCAGGGCTATTCTGCCGATCCTGGTTTTAAAGCCCCGGAATTCATACTTAGAGAGGGATCTATAGACCTGCGAAAAAGTCTCTTGGGTAAGATTCTCGGCTTCAAATGAATCGCGGACTACATTGAAACAAACCATATAAACCAAATTTTTATACTCTTCAACTAAGGAGCGGAAGGCGTCGGAATCTCCGGCTAAGACCCTGCGGACAATTGTCTCATGGTCTATCTTCTTCCCCTCCTTTTTCATACTTATGGACGAATATAGATCATCGGAACACTTCATCAAACTGAATAAATATTTTTTATAATATACTCATCATATCCTTTGCCGTAAAATCTTAAAACAGTCTACCAATAAAAAAAAGGATGTTGCCCAACATCCACTAAGATTTTTATATTGCTAATTTGCGGGACAGGAGAACCGTCCCCCCGTCCCCCCCGTCCCCCTTCTTTTTTCTAACTAAGATCGGAACGATAATTGCCTAACATTTTGAAAGAAATGCTTTCTTTGGCAATACCTTCTACAGTATTCTTAACCTCCTGTTTTTCCAGGTTGCCTTCAAAATCGATATAAAAAAGAGATTCCCAATTCCTGCCTTGGCGAGGGCGCGATTCAATTTTAAGCATATTCAATCCGTACTCGGCAAAATAGCTGAGAATTTTATAAAGAGAGCCCGGTTCATGAGCGATTGCGACAAGAAGGCTAACTTTGTTATTTTCCGGAACGCACTTGGGTTTGCGGCCAATAATAATAAAACGTGTACTATTGTCTGTTGAATTGTGTATTCCTTCAGCAAGTACAGACATATCATATATCTCGGCTGCTCTTTTACTGGCAATCGCTGCTTGATGACCGGCAGCAGACTCTCCGACCATCTTGGCGCTAACAGCAGTATTGCTGCCCGGAACCAGGTTCCACTCGGGATGGCCTTGCAAAAAGTCGCTGCATTGCAAAAATGCCTGGGGATGGGATATTATCTCTGTGACAGATTCCATACCCACTCCTTTTCCAGCAAGCAAATTATGATCGACCTTAATGATTTTTTCACCGACTATATAGAAACCGTAACTCGATAGTAAATCGTATACTTCGCTAATCCCTCCGGTAAAGGAGTTTTCTAAAGGTAACACGCCATAGTCAATTTCTTCAGTCTGCAAAGCCTTAAAAACACCTTCAAAACTAGCGTAGCTTTGTTCTCTAACCCCTTCACCGTAATACTCAATTAATGCCTGCTCGCTGAAAGAGCCCGGCAATCCCTGAAATCCAACAGTAATCCCTATTTCGTCCTGATACTTCAAGACATTAAAATCTTCTTGGTCAGGATTGCTCTTCCTAAAACGTTCAGTCTGAAACTTCTTACTTAAATCCATGATGGTTTTAAGGAGTGTCATGGCATGTGCTTTAATCTCAGGGTCCGTGATGACTTCCGTTTGTGCGAGTACTTTTTCCTCCCGTTGTTGATCCGTAATGTCCAGATTATTTGCCAATTTATATTTAGCTATGGCCATAACCTTCTCCATTCTGGATGCGAAAAGAGTCAGTATTTCTTTATCAATCCGGTCGATTTCCGCGCGGTTGATTTCCAGCTCATTGTTTATCTTATCCATGATATTCCATCCTTTTCTATCATTAGATCCAATAAGGCCAGCGCAGCCATAGCTTCTACCACAGGAACAGCCCTGACAACAATACAGGGATCGTGTCTGCCCTTAATATTAATCTCCACATCTTCTTTTTTAACCATATCTACAGTCTTTTGCGCCAGACCGATCGATGGAGTCGGTTTAAAGGCTGTCCTGAATATTACCGGCATACCATTGGTAATACCTCCTTGGATACCGCCGCAGTTATTTGTTGCCGTTTTGACCTGCCCATCCCGCCAGGAAAAGGAATCGTTTGCTTGGGAACCCTGCATTTGGCTTAGTCTGAATCCCTCGCCAAACTCGACCCCTTTGACTGCCGGTATGGAAAAAAGCAGATGAGCAAGCTTACTTTCCACGGAATCAAAAAAGGGAGACCCTAACCCTACCGGCAGTCCGGTCACAGCCGTCTCGACCACCCCACCAACTGAATCATGTTCAGCATGGGCCTGCAAAATTCTATCCTTCATTAAAATTCCCTTTTCCGGAGTTAACACCGGAAATTCTTTTATCACAAGTTCCTGCAGAATATCGCGGCCAATAGCCACCGCGTCGAAAAGCAGCTCGTTAACTTCCGCAATTCCCGCTATATGGCTGCCAATGACAACTTCTCTTGATAATAAAATCTTCTTGGCAATTGCTCCTGCCAGAACCAGAGGTGCAGTCAGCCTGCCTGAGAAATGGCCGCTGCCGCGATAATCGTTAAACTCGGAATATTTAATTCTCGCCGTATAGTCGGCATGTCCGGGGCGCATGATATCTTTTATTTCTTCATAATCGCCCGAATGCTGGTCTTCATTGCGGATCAGGCAGCAAAACGGCGCTCCTGTAGTCCGGTTATGAAAAATACCGCTGATGATTTCAAATTTGTCTTTTTCTTGCCGGGCTGACGCTAGAGACGATTTTCCCGGCGCCCTTCTGTCTAATTCCCTTCTTATGTAGTCGAGATCAAGTTCTATCCCAGCCGGCAGCCCGTTGATTACTATACCGATGCCTTGTCCATGGGACTCTCCAAACAAAGATATTTTTAGATATTCACCCCAAACACCGCTCATTTTATCTTACCTCCAAGTTTGTAAAAATCATCCCAAAAATGGGGATATGATTTCTTTACAGCTTCAAAACCCGTTATTTCCACAGGTTTTTTGCACTTGAGAGCTGCAACAGCCAAAGCCATAGCAATTCTATGATCGTTCCAGCTGTCAACAACTGTTCCCCCTTCGAGGATTTCCACTCCTTCAATCTTTAGGCCTTCGTCAAATTCCTGTACTTTAGCCCCAAGTTTATTTAACTCCGTTGCTATGGCTTTGAGCCTGTCAGACTCTTTAATTCTGAGTCTTCCCGCATTAACTATCGTGGTTATTCCTTGACTAAAAGCACCCAGAACGGCAAGTACCGGCACTAAATCAGGACATTGGGCAGCATCGATAACCGTACCTCTTGTTACTGCCGTCTTAATCGACAATCCCTCCTGCGTTTGCTCAATATGAGCACCCATTTTTCCCGTAATATCAATAATCATCCTGTCACCCTGGACGGATTCAGGATTTAAACCAAGACAATCTATACTTCCTCTCAAGCTAGCTGCAACAATCCAGAAAGCGGCCTGAGAGTAATCGCCTTCAATGTTATAGTTTGTTTTATTATATTTTTGATTCCCTTCAATCAGAAACTCACGGTAATGATTATTCTCAACCTTGATTCCGTACTTTTCCAATATATCGATAGTCAGGTCGATATAGCCACGCGATTCCATTTCCGTTGTTACCACTATTTTCGAGTTTCCGGATAATAAGGGAAGCGCAAACAATAAACCGGATATGAACTGGGAACTGACATCTCCCCTGATACTATAAATACCCGGGTTTAGATTACCTTCAAGCGTTAGGGGCAGGAATCCTCGATCAGTCTTATATTTAATACCTTGTTGGTCAAAAATCTTGTAGTACTCGTCCAACGGGCGTTCCTTAAGCCTTCCCTTTCCAGTCAGCGTAATTGCTGTCCCGGTCAGGGCCGCCAAGGGTATAAGAAAGCGCAAAGTGGATCCGGACTCACGGCAATCTATGGATTGCTTAACCCGTCGCGGAAAAGAGGTCCCGGTAATCTCTAAAGTATAATTCTCCGGATCCTTTTCAACGCACGCGCCAAGAGCGGAAATTGCTTCAAGCGTAGCCTCAATATCCTCGGACAGAATTATATTTCCGATGCTGCTCGTACCCTGAGCCAGACCGGCACATATAATAGCCCGATGGCTGATGCTTTTGGAAGGTGGTATTCTGATACGGCCTTGTAAACCTGAAGGTTCAATCCAAACACTTTTCAAAATAATCACCTAAAACCTTTCTCTTTTCTCACTGGCTTTCTGCAGCATTTCCCGGAGTGCAGCACTATTTTCAGTCTGCAACGCTAATTTTATTTTACTTATATTATCTGCAAAAATATCGATCTGTGTCAAAACATTTTCTTTGTTTGCCAGAAGAAGCTCGTTCCAGAGGTCAACATTCATCTCGGCAACTCTGGTTGCATCCCGGAAACTACCCCCGATCAAATTACCCGCGTTGGTCAAGGCCGTACTATTCATCAAAGCAGCCGCAATCACATGCGGCAAATGGCTCGTAAGGGCAATAACCTGATCATGCTCATCGGGATCCATGTATATCGCCGTCTTGCACCCTAAGCCTCTGATCATTCTCTCCACCAGCTCAATGCTTTTTCTGCCGTTACCTTCAACTGGAGTTAAGATATAATTGGCTCCCTCAAAAATTCGGTCTGAAGCCTGGGAAAACCCGCTCCCTTCCCGGCCGGCAAGGGGGTGTCCGCCGACAAAGTCCAGATCTTCCCTTAAAAGTAATTTAATTTCTGCAACTACTCTCTTTTTAAGCCCTGAAATATCGGTGATTACCGCACCTTGTTTAAAATTATGCATGTTTTCCCGGATAAAACCAAGAACCTTTCCGGGGTGGACACAAATGATTACTAAATCCGAATTGGCAAGAGGACAGAGCCCCGTGGTAAAACCTCCGTCTATTACTTTTATCTGTTTCGCTGCTTCCAACACATTTTCATCTATATCCACTGCCCATATTTTTTTAGGATTAAGTTTTTTTAATCCCATAGCAATTGATCCGCCCACCAATCCCAGCCCAACGACCGTAATTTCCATTTTTCTAAAATCCGGTTCTTCCAAAATCTCACCCCCATTATTGGTTAATTTCAAATAGTTCTTTTCTCGATTTTCGCCAATTCTCGCAAGGAATTCATGAGATTACTGAATTTTTCCGGTTTTATCGATTGCTGCCCGTCACATTTGGCCTTAGCCGGATCGTTGTGAACTTCAATCATAACCCCGTCGGCGCCTACCACCATAGCAGCCTTGGCCATTGGTTCCACCAGCCACCATAATCCCCCCGCATGGCTGGGATCAACTATTACCGGCAGATGGCTTAATCTCTTTATCACCGGTATAGCGCTTAAATCAAGAGTATTACGGGTGTAATTCTCAAAGGTCCTAATTCCTCTCTCACAAAGAACTACTTGAGTATTGCCTTGAGCCAAAATATATTCCGCAGCTAAAAGCAGTTCTTCAATCGTTGAAGACAATCCCCTTTTTAAAATAATTGGTTTGTTTACCTTGCCAATCTCTTTAAGCAATTCAAAGTTTTGCATATTACGGGCCCCGATTTGAATAACATCCACATCTTCAACGAAGCGTTCTAAATGTTCGGTTGACATCAATTCCGACACGATCGGCAATCCTGTTTTCTCTCTGGCTATTTTCAACAGCTCCAGACCGTCTTCCCCCAGACCCTGGAAACTATACGGTGAAGACCTCGGCTTATAAGCGCCTCCCCGGAGGAATCCGGCACCCGATAATTTGATACTTTCAGCAATCACGGTAATCTGTTCCTCGCTCTCCACAGAACAAGGCCCGGCAATTACAGCAAATTTTTCCCCGCCAATCTGCCGGTCTCCTATTTTGACTATGGTATCCTCAGGATGAAACAGTCGGTTAGCCATCTTATACGGTTCCTGCACATGAATCACTTTTTCTACGCCTTCATTCGCCAGAAATGTATCGGGATCAATAACATTTGTGTTCCCGACCAGACCAAAGATAAGATAATTCACACCCCTTGATTCATGAATCTCACATCCCAATTCCGAGATCCTCCTCTTGATTTTGTCAATTTCTGCTTGCTCAGTTTTTGGTTTCATAACAATAATCATAAAAATATCCTCCTAAAAATTTTAGTAAGCTTGGCTGACGCCTTTGGCGGCAGCCTTAGCTGCACTTAGATCTATCAGAAAGCGGCTATACTTTCTGATAGACAAATAAAAAAGACCCATTTTTTCTAATGAGCCTTTTACACCGCTTTTTTTAATAATATTTGTGTTTTGCCTTAGGTAAGGACTTCTTTATGACTCTGTCTGGTAAATCCTTCCCCTGTACCCATTAGATAAAAGATCACATATTCTTTTGTAGAACAACGAAAAATAGCCGCTGCTAAAATAAAAATAATAATAGCACTGGCTAAAGCTTCTAAAGCTGAAGTTATTTATTTGTTCTACAGATCTCTTGCCCTGAAAGGTATTCATTGTAATTCTCCCAGTTCTTTCTTATGATTTTTATATTATACTCAAGTACCAACGTTCATGTCAAGAAAAAATATATAAAAAAAATATATAAATATATAAAAGATTGTTGAATGTCTGGGTAAAAGGGGGCGTAACGAAACTTTAGTTTTCGTTATGCCCCCTCACTTATTTGAGGTAAAAATTTTTGTGAATTACTCATCAAAAGGCTGCTACTTTATTTAATGCTGCCATCTTCCTCATATTATGAGCAATACAGTGCAATCCCCACTCTAGTTTGACTTTCTCTAATCCGACCTCAATTGGTCTCAGGCTTCTCATCTTCAGTCCTTCTTCTGAACACAGATTCCTTCGTGCCTGTTCTTTGTACTTGTTTAGTTTGAGCTTGATATATATCCGCCTGTTGGCCTCAGGCTTAGCCGACTTAACACATCTATCCCGATGAGGACAATCGGAGCAGTCCAGACACTCATATTATTTGAGTAGCCGGCCTCTCACGGCATCATGCATACCGTTCGGTACACGGCGCTTCCTCAGTTTACGCTGTGACTTGTCGATAATATTCTGAAAAGAATAGAAATCCAAATCCTCTTATCACTTCATTGTTTAGAGATTTGGTCAGGATTGGGCTATGGGATGTTCTCCAATAGCCTTTTCTTGTGTTTGCGTATTCCCATGCTTTCTGTTTGTGGACTCCTTTTGCGGTGAGCCTTCCTTTGGACTTTCATCTACCGGAAGCTGGCTGCACTTCGTTTCTGGCTTGGTAACATTCATTCACTTTCACCTCCTGTGGTTCAGCCCTTCCCACTGGCCGTCGACTGCCTGCGGTCGTATGGCTTCTGCTGACTTCTCACGATAAATCTTATTTCAACCGTATTTCATACATTTCGTTTCCATACGTCCGTGAGACCTCCCCGGGTAAGAGCGCAATCTTTCCTTCCATCTATCTGCCACATTTACACAGTAGGCTTCCAGATAGTTTAGGGCTTCGGTTTGTATAGCAACCTTACCCAGCCTACATATGCCTGATGTAATTTCTGTTCGTCAGACCAGAAGTTTGCCTCCGGCTTCCTTCAGATTCCNNGCACTCGGGACTTTCACCCGTTAGATTGCGCCCATGCCGCGCACTATAAAAAATATTTTGGTACAAGCCAAAATATGAGGTTTTGCACCACATATTTATAACAAAACAGAAAAACCGCTATCCAGCTTATATCAAGGGATTGCGGCCATTTTTTTGTGGGTTTGGTTTAAAAGTCAGGATGATAACTCTTATGCATATTTTTGTCACAATTTATAGTAAAAAATTCACTAATAGAATTATTAATACTCAAGCACTTCCCCAACAGAGAAAAGATAAATATACTTTTCTTTGACCATTTTCCCAGTCAGTTTTTCCAAAGCGTGTGCATAATAAAATATTTGCCGTCTATATTTTTCCCTAATATTATCAAGCTCCCCGGCCCTTACATAATCGGTTTTGTAATCAATAAGCACTATGCCGTCCGGCTCTTCAAAGTAACAATCGATAACCCCCTGCAGGAGTACCGTTTCATCCTGATAACATTCCTCGGCAAGTTCCTTAAACACTTCTTGACAGGATATCTCAATATTAAAAGGGACTTCCCGTTGAACATTCCCTGAGGCTGTCATCCTCCTGCCTAAACCGGAAACCAAAAAACGATGGATCTTGTTTAAATCAACGGTTTCCGCTTGCTCCGCGGTCAATAACTCTTTGTCTACCATCTTTTCTACTTGTTGACGAAGATTATCTTGATTTTGATCATCTCCAACAAATTCCAGGTGCTGCATGACAAAATGCATAATTGTTCCTGTCTCGGCTGCCGAAAAGCCTTTTTTCCCTTCCAGAAATAATGGTCGTTTGCTACTGTAATGAACTTCCTTTTCAAAACGCCTTTTCAGTTCGGTTACCGATACTTTAGCCGGTATCCCGGATACTTTGGCATACGGATATTCCCAATTGAGTCTTCTCTCAATTTCTTCTTTGAACTCAGTTTTAAGGTTGCACTCAGCGTGCAGCTCGTCCTGAATTACCTTTACAGGCGACGCATCCGTTACCAGTTTCCTATCCCAAATCCGGCAAAGGCCGCTCCAATTTTGATGTCTGGCCAAAGCAGGGCCAAGCCAATCGAGATATCTTTCTCCCCGGAAGATATCATAGACGGATAGACGGTCTTCTTCACCATTTTCGCTTAGTTTGTTCCATTTTTCTATGGCTTTGGCAACATCCTTTACCGCACCGGTAATTATTAGTTTCTCCTTGGCCCTGGTTAGAGCAACATACAGGATTCTCATCTCTTCGGACAACGTTTCAATTTTGATTTTTTCCCTGATTGCCAGCTTGGCTAGGGAAGGATAAGCAAGTCTTAATTTATAGTCAACAACATCCGGCCCTAACCCCAGTTCCTGATGAAACAAAACGCTTTTGTTCATATCCTGAAAATTAATTTTTTTGCCGTTGCCTGCGAGAATCACTACCGGAAACTCCAGACCTTTACTCTTGTGAATGCTCATAAGGCGTACGACATTGTCATTCTCGCCAAGAATCTTGGCACTCCCCATATCCCCTTTGCTGCTTTTAAGCTTGTCGATAAAATTAATGAAATTGAACAGTCCTTTGAAGCTTGTTTCTTCATATTGCCTAGCCCGTTCAAATAAAACACGCAAGTTAGCCTGTCTTTGTTCGCCCCCGGGCAAAGCACCGGCAATCCCATAGTAGCCGGTCTCGCTATAGATTTGCCATAAAAGCTGATCAGTCGACAGATAAAAAGATTCATCCCGCCATTTTTTGAGTTTTGCCATAAAAAGAATGGCTTTGGGATTAGTTGCCGCTTGCAAAGACTCATAGAAAAGGCCATGACTTTTTAACAGGCGCAGCTCAGCCAGTTCCTCCGTACTGAAAGAAAATAACGGTGACCTTAGGACTGCCAGCAAAGGAATGTCCTGCAGCGGGTTATCTATGATCTGCAATAAGGCTAAAATTACCTGAACCTCGGAAGTTTTGAAAAATCCCGTCCCTGTATCCGCAAAAGCCGGAATCCCTTGCAATGCCAATTCTTCGGCAAAGATATCCGCCCAATTTTTTGTTGTCCGGAGTAAGATAACGATGTCTTTGTATTCAATAGAGCGGTAAGATTTCCTGTCTTTGTCAAAAACCGCAAACCGCCTTCCCCGGTCATCAGGCTTCATGAGTTCCTGAATCCTGCGGGCCGCAAGGCGGGCTTCGAGCTGAAGGTTATCAAGCATCTCACCTTGAGGAGAATGTTCTCCTTCATTGTCAATATAGTTTTCGTTGATATCCTGATCGTTTTCCGTATTGTCAGCAGTGTTCCCAGCATTACCGATATTTTCTTTTGTCTGGATAAGGTGAAATTCCACTTCTCCTCCGGCAAATAGTTCCGTCTCGTCAATTTCAGGATAAGCTGCCCCCGGATAAAGAACTTCTTGATCTGTATAGTCGAGTTCCCCCACTCTTGCCGACATAATTTGCTTAAAGATAAAATTGACGGCCTCAATTACTTCTTCGCGGCTGCGAAAATTTTTTGCCAATATTATTTTGCGTTTGGAAGCCTCTGTTTGAAATGAGTAGCTGTTGTACTTTTCCAGAAACAGTTCCGGCCTGGCCTGCCTGAATTTATAGATACTCTGTTTGACATCTCCTACCATGAAAACGTTAGGCTCTTGCAAGTCTTCCCTGGAAATCATTCGGATGATGATCTCCTGAACCAGATTACTGTCCTGATATTCATCAACCAGAATTTCGGCAAAACGCTGCTTGTACACCAAAGCAACCTTCGAAGGGGTAAACTCCGAAGAAACAGCTTCCAAATCACTGCTTTGTTCTGTAAGGATCTGCAAACAAAAATGTTCAAGATCGTTAAAATCAACAATTGATTTTTCCTTTTTTTTAATGCCATATCTTTCCTTAAATTCTAAGGCCAAACCAACCAGACATTTCATAGACGGATATAAAGACAGTAAATCCGCCGCGATTTCCTCGGAAGCGGCTGAGAAAATACCGTCTTTTATTCTGTTAAGGCATTTTTTAACATCATCCCTAATCTCTTTGACCTTCTCCTGAACGTCCTTGTCCGCCTCTTGACCGGCAGGCGGCAGTTTGCCGAACTCAAAACCCTTTATTATTCCGTAAAGCTGATCCCAGCCCGGAATACACCCGTTCAGATAAAGCCCGTTTACATGCTTAATAAAATTAAGGTCTTCTTCGAAGACCGGCAGATATTTTTCTAGACCGTCAGCCTTGTCCAGCATGGAAACAGCTTTATTCATCTTTTTTCTGAGGCCCTCGAATTCTATTCCTATACTTGCCAACAGCACTTTACCCCATGGCGTCTGTCCGAAATCCATGCTTTCTTCAACCTGGAAGTTCCCGGTCATTTTTTTCAGCCAAGCTTCAGGCCTTGGGCTGCTTTGCACAAAGTCATATAGATTTAAGACCATTCCTTGTAAGACCTGGTCATCCCGGTTGTTACCATAGCATTCGAGGAGTTCGTAAAATGCCTGATTATCTTTTTCCTGTTCATATATTTCTTCAAATAATTCATTGAGAACCTCAAGTTTGAGCAGCGAGGCTTCGGTTTCATCACTGATTCGAAAACCGGGGTCGAGATCGATGATTTGAAAATTGCTGCGGATCACCTCGAGACAGAAAGAATGAACCGTAGTAATCCCGGCCTTATTTAATAAGGTCAGTTGTCTTCTGATATTCCGGTTCTGCGGATCTCTTTCCAGCTCGTCGGCGATAGCTTGCGCAATTCTCTCCCTCATCTCTGTCGCCGCGGCTTTAGTAAACGTCATAACCAGCAGCCTGTCTATGTCGATAGGATTTTCCGCCGCAGTTATCTTTTGAATGATTCTTTCGACAAGGACAGCAGTTTTGCCGGCTCCGGCAGCAGCGGCCACCAAAAGATTACAGTCCCCGGCCGTAATAGCTTCTGCCTGTTCCTTGGTCCACCTATTATCAAGCATTAAAAATCCCACCTTGGTCTTTATTCATAAACTGCCAGATATCTTCCTCTTTTTGTTCAGCAAGGAGTTTGAATTTATTTTCCTTGAGCCTAAGGTCAAATTGACAAACGGCAGCGAAATGGCAGTATTGACAGGAATTATAATTTTTATTCTTGAGGGGTTGAATAGAGACCGTGCCGTTCATAATCTCGCTGCATAATTGCTTAAGCAGTCTGTTGACATACATTTTAAGAATGTCAAATTGCTGAAGCGTAGCTGCCGACGATTGGCCGAGAACATCCCCTTTATTAATCCTGGCAGGAATAATTAATGAAGAACCGTCAATTTCTTTATCCATTTCTTTAATAAGTTTTACATCAGCCAGGACTAAGCCTTTCATTCGCAGTTGTTTCATAATAGCCAGCTCTATTTCTTCCCCGCTGCTTTTACTTTTCGCCTTAATAAGCGGATCATCAATGTGGAAGTAAAGAATACCCCCCGGCAGGACAGGTGCTTCAATCCCCAATCTGTTGTTTTCACCTAAAGCATCAAGGTAAGTAACAAGCTGGACTTGAAGTCCGTAATAAACATCGGCCAACTTGAAATCCTTGTTTCCCGATTTATAATCAATAATTCTCAGGTACGTACCCTCTTCCGTTTTCAAGGCATCGACCCGGTCAATCCTGCCGTTCAAGTAAACTTTTTCACCTGAGTCCAGTTCAATAACGATCGGCGGTAATTTTTCTCCTTCGCCGAAACCTATCTCGTAACCGAGAGGATCAAAGCTGCCGCGGCGGATATGTTCGGCGATCAGCCAAACCGCCCGGTTAATAACCCTCTTGAGTCTTAACGTAAGCGCCGTCATTCTTTTGGAAGCAGATAACCCCGATCCTTGCATTTTTTCCAGCATGGCGTCAACAATTAAGGAAACTCTTTCCTCACACCACTGCCGGTCAAATTCTCTCCAGGAGATATTTTGTTCAGTAACCTCAAGCGAAAACTTTTCCAGGACATTGTGAATAAAGGTCCCTACATCCGGCGGAGTTAAACGGAAAATTTTTCGTTCTCTGACCTTGAGCCCGTACTGAAGATAAAAAGCAAAAGAACAGGAAGTGTATTTTTCCAGCCTCGATACGCTGGCCTGCATGGGATTACCGTAAAGCGACTGTATTTTTTCACGGCTTACCGGCTGAGCAATGTTCTCGTACTCAAAAGCCGACTTCAAAGCTTGACATTGTGATTGCCAGGCTACTTGGGCCGCATACCAGCGGTACACTTCGTGCCACAGCGCGCTGCTTTCTTCCCTTTCCGCCTTTTGGATGTTGGCTGCCATTTGTTTGAAGGTCGGCAATTTGCCTGCTACTAATTCGACCTCTTCGCCGTCTGAGGCCGGGCCAAGAATATTACTGGTTTCTGTAATATTTGGAAATAATTTTCTAAGCCTTGATATAATCATCGACGGCCGCATACTTCTGCCTTCCTGGTCGGCAATCGGCCAGCTTAAGCGAAGATAACCGGTAGGAATGGTTAACGCTCTATAGATCAGATACTGCTCGTCAAAGGTTTTTGTCCTAGTATCACTGGCAAGCTCAACTCCAACCTTATGAAGGGCAGCCCTATCTAAATCGGAAAGTACGCCTTCCTCAAAAGCGGCAGAAGGAAATACCCCATCATTGACCCCCAGAATATAGAGTGCCTTGACCTCGTGGCTTCGCGACCTGTCCGCACTGCCTACCAACACCTGGTCAACTGAGGCCGGAATAAACCCAACTTTATACTCACCTAGACCGATCTTAAGAATAGAAGCAAATCTCTCGACTCCAATCTCTTCCTCATCCATCGCTTGGACAATTTGATCAAATACATCCATTAAAATATTCCAGATTTGAGCATACTCATCTGCCAGATGGAGCTGTCCGCTTCGCCGGAAAGAATCGATTTGTTGTTCCATTCTTAACGGAACCCCTATCGTCCCAAGGAAGTCATATAGCGCCCCGCACATTTCCGAAGCCTTATTCTTTCCCTTGGTTGTCCGCCGGAACTCCATGAGAGGGGTAATTATCTCGAGCCTTATCTGATTAATTGCCAAAAGTTCTGTCCGTTTCTTTTCCCAGTCTTTTTCCTGGGGGAGCAGTTCCGGAACCATATTCCATTCTTCTTCCTTAATCCAGCGATTCCCGCGAATTCCACAGGCCAGAACATAGTTTTCAATTTGATCAATACTCTCGCGCCCGAGTCCTGTCAAACCTGTTTTCAAGTAGCGGAAAACAGCTTCATAAGACCAGTTATCAATAAAAATATCTAACATCGACAGGACTAGCCTGATCAGAGGATGCCTGATGATATCTGCTTTCCGGTCTAAAAAATAAGGAATCTCATATTCGGTGAAAATCACTTCCACTAACCTGGCGTAACTCTCAAGATCCCCCATCATAACCGCAATATCGCGATAGCGTATTTCTTTATCCCGGCAAAGCCTGATTATATCTCTCGCCGCTGCCTCTATTTCAGCAAAGATGTTTACGGAAGAAAGCAGAGCCAGATCTGTAGTCCTTTGGGTATAAATTCGATAGGGATACGCAAAATAATTACTTTCCAAATGCGCAATTTCCGGACTCCCCTTAAATCTCGGCAAAGGCTGTGCCCCGGTGCCCAGGCAGACAGGGGCTTCAATCTCCAAACCTGTTTTTGCCGCTATCCTGGATAGTTTGCGGTATCCTTCTTTAACTGCAGCAAAAACATCCGTTTCTTTCACAGATTCCTGCTCTCCCAAAGAATCGGTGCATAAACTGATATTTACCCTCTTAGCTTTGAGAAGTAACCGCGAGATCAAGCTGTACTCCTGCGGCGTGAATCCTGCGAAACCGTCAATCCATATTTCCGAACCTTTATAGAGATCGGTATCTCCGATTTTGCGTGCCGCCATAGTTAAATCGTCATCAGCATCGCGATAACTGCTGGACACAAGCCTTTGATATTCGCTGTAGATGGCAATAAGTTCCGCTAGCTTGTCCTTAAGCAAAGCATCATCCTTTAATTCATCCCGGGCAGCTTCAAGTTCGGCTGGAATAATGTTGTACCGCTTAAATTCCGTTATTAAAGCCGATATTGTGTTGACGAACCCCCGACGTTCTGCAGCTTTAGCAAAAATCTTTAAACTATCCTTGATTCTACTTAAAGCTTGATATATTATCATGCATTTGCCTGCCGAATGGAGATGAGGATAGGTAATCCCCCCTGCTTCATTAAAAATCCTAAAAGCTAAACGCCGGAAACTCAAGACTTCGGTCTTTAAAATTCCGCCTGTTTTTAAAACTTTAATAAGATCCCTTTCCGCTTGAAAAGTATATTGCTCGGGAACAAGCAGTACTAAAGAATGTTCAGGATTCTTTTTGAGAATTTCTTTAATTTCATTCAGGCAGAAATAGGTTTTGCCGCTGCCCGACCGGCCGTAAATAAATCTTAAACTCACTTGTCTGCCCCTTATTTAAAATAGACAAAAAAAGGTATTACCTTCCAGAATAGATTGTAATACCTTAGTTATAACACTTTTAAAATTCAAAAGTAAGTATTGACCATAAATACTTTTCTAGGCAATATCGCTCTCTTCTCCTAATTTGATACATAAGCTATTGTCACTTTTTTTAGCCTCTGTACAAGCAAGACTGGCAATATTAATCAGATTTGATACGGTTGAATAGATGTCGGTTATTCTCCTATTACTTCTTTTTCCTCCGGAAATACCCGCAGAAACGGTGATCTTCAACCCATTACTGAACGCCTTGGCCGCAATAACACTTAATAAATTTTCTGTGACTTTTTTCGCAACCTCAGCCTTAAAAGGAACAAGCAGCACGAATTCATCGCCACCGAACCTGCAGAGAAAAGTTTTTTTTGGTATTGCAGCGTTCAAGGTTAAAGCGATCTCTTTCAAGACTTTGTCTCCAAAAATATGACCATATTCTTTATCAATAATACCAAAATTATCAATATCAATAAAAACAACGGAAATATCATTTTGACTTTTCAATAGCTCTCCGGCATTAAAAAACAAATAATCATTTTTATAGAGTCCTGTCAGCAAGTCAATATGCTTCCCTAATTCTATTTTCAGAACCAAGGGTGTTACAATACCAACAACCAGATTATTATCTACAACAACACAACAATTAACTTTTTGCTGTTCAAAGAGATCCTTCACCTCCCAGACCGGCATATAAGCTTTTATGCAAACAAAATCGGTTGTCATGGCGTCGGCGGCAATCCTATTAGGATGAGCAATTATCAATTCTTTATAGGTGACAACTCCGATAATAGAATTATCTTCGTAGACCGGAAAATATTCTAATTTGTTTTCCGTTGCTAAATTTCTTATTACTGATACACAATCAAGGGCTTGGATTGTTAAGAAATTTTTATCCATGATATCGGAAACTTGCCTAATCATAACTCAATGATTTGCTAACTTCTAAAGTAATATTAATCTGAGCTTTAATAATCGAATAATCGTTAGCAATCTTGCCTCCCTCTTCCATAATTACTTCAAGAAGTTTTTCCTCTTCAAGTATGTTTAAAAGTATTTTTCTGATCACGACAGCCTCTATCATAGGATGGTCAATCTTAATTATTTTATATTGCTCAGGTGATACGACATCTACCATTCTTTTTGCTGCATCCGGACCAATTGGCGCCCTCTTGCCTACAATAAGTACATCCTGCATTGGAGGCATCTCAAATTCGGATAACCGCATAATAATATTGGCTTTTCTTGTCCCATTCTCAGTTGCCATTTTTGCCCCTCCTTGCTAACATTCATTATATTAAATTTAACAATAATGTCAAATTTTGTTTTAAAAAGAAAATTTAATTAATTTAGCAGAGACCTTCCTTTTATTATCTCGCTTTCTTTAGATAAATATTAGGCAATTTTATCAATAGAAGTTCTATGAAAACTCATTTTTTTATGGGTAGAAAGTATATTGACTAAAAGCTTTATTACAAATAATATTAACTAGGTTAACATTAATACGTGCTGAACAGAAAATCATTCTGAAATTGCGTCTTATATCTCCAAATACCCAATATTTTATCGTAATTCCAATTATTTGTGTTAAAATCAAGTTTAATTAATGTATTTCCTCTTATAATTTTCTAATTTTAAAGTGTATAATTATTATATTCGTCAAACTGATTGCAAAGCAAAAAATAAATAATATTAATAGGAGAAAGAGATTTTTTTATGAAGCATAAAGTAAAAATCAAAAAAGTTGTAGCTTTCTTAGTCTATAATTTTCTTTTAGCTGCTATTTTAGCTCCCTTAATCGTTTTCTGGGGGCCTTTTCAGGATATTAAAGCACTGGCTGTCGGTTCAATTGCGACCTCACGTCATCCCCAAGTTGTCCAGGCTTTTCTCTCTCAGGCTGAGATAGACCAGATTATGAATTATTATAATGACCAGGGCGTTAGCAGCGGAGGACAAATTGATTCTGGAAATGCGGTCTCCGATGCTGCCGACGGCATAACCATTGAAGATATCCAGGGACTAGGTTTTAGGGGTAAAGTGATGTTGATTAAGGACCCCAAACAAGTAAAACTGGCAGTTACCAAGCAAATTGGTGTTGTCGGCGAGCGGGTTAGTGAATTGGTCAAGGATTCCGGTGCTATTGCCGGGATCAATGCCGGCGGATTCTACGATCCTAACGGTAAAGGAAATGGAGCTTTTCCGGATGGCATCACAGTCCACAACGGTCAAATCATTCATAATAATATTGGAAATGCCGAAACGCATATCATCGGTTTAGACAGCCAAGGAAAACTGATTGTTGAAGACCTTACTGCGGATCAAATTTTGAAAAAAGGAATTATGGAAGCTGTCTCTTTCTATCCCGATCTTGTTAAAGATGGCAAACCGGTTGTAGAAGGGAACGGCGGGTGGGGAATCAGCCCGCGCAGCGGAATAGGTCAAACAGCCGATGGAACTATTATTTTGGTAACAATTGACGGTCGTCAGCCAACCTGGAGCATCGGAGCAACCCTCAGTCAATTGATGGATGTCTTCGTGGCCTATCATGCGGTTACAGCCGTCAATCTTGATGGTGGTTCTTCAACTACTCTTGTTTTTCAAGGCAAGGTTATTAATAAAGTTTGTGACATTTTTGGCGAGCGTTACATTCCAACAGCATTTGTCGTAATGCCAAAGAAAAGTAAATAACCACAGTAAAGGAGACTACAGTGCGTACCGAAATCAAAACAGGAACTGAAATTAAAAGCCAAAAAAAGTTGCATTTTTTACGTATTATTGCCGTTTGGACACTGGTTTCTTTGCTGCTGCAATCCGGCTTTTATTTTACCGTTAATCGTGCGATTGCCAAGATGATGATGTTACCTTCCGCAAACCTGAAGACCATTACAGCAACACTGGAAGCTGTTTTACCGGATGATCACCCGGAGAACCTTCAAATTTCTTACGCCAAAGATTATATAGCTTATATGTCGGACGGTTTATTTAAAGTATTTAACTTAAAGCAGAATAAAGTAGTCTTTGTCAAAAAGCCTGATACCGGAAGCGATAAGGAAATGGGAATTATAAACTATCAATGGCTGCGTGACCGTAATACTCTGATCTATTTTTTTGCTAAGAAAAACCCTAGCCCGTATACAACTGTTTTGGTCTCTGATCCTAATACAAAGCCAAGTACACAGAATCAAGAGAATCCCAGCTTGCTTAATGAAGAATCACAAATTGTCAAGGAACAAACCAAAGAAGTAAAAGTATACCAGCCGCAATTAACCGAAATTTATACGTTGGATCTCCCGAACAGTTCTGATAGTACACCGCCGGATGACCGTCAAACTATGACCCTAGCGGACTTTCCCGCAGGAGGGAAAATTGAGCATATAGCTTCTTCCACTTATACCAACTTGATTTATTTGACGATAAAAACAGGGTCTTCCGTCAAACTTATGGAAATTGACGTCAATAAAAATACCCGCATGTTACAGCAGGCAGGCGAAACCCTTCTTGATATTACCGCTTCCGACCGGTACGGTACTTTATATATTGAAAGTAAAACAGGCAATGTCAAACAAATTTTAGCTCTTGATGGTTCACAGCGCAGGGTAGTAGAGAAAAACAATAGTTATTGTATCTTGGGCGATTGTGCAGGTAAATTATATATCGGTGAAGTAAAGAATGCCCGTTTAGTACAAATTTTCACAGTCAACGACAGTTCTAAAAAAAACAACCAGTTTACGCTTTCGCCAACCTGGCAAGGGGACATCCCTTTTAGTAATGGTCAAGTGGGTATAGATTCAGAAGGAAAAGTTGTTCTTTATGAAAACCATTGTGCCTATATTATCAGCGGAGGTAAAGAAAAGACCGAAACTATCAGCGGCGAAGAAAATTACATTTCCAACGACGGTGCTGTGCTCATCCAGTTAACACATCAGGACGGTAGTACCAAAGTTAATATAAGTCCCCTGAACTGATAATCTTTTTAATGATTCTCAAAAAAAACTCCTGGAAAAATCCAGGAGTTTTTTTAT
>DIWC01000053.1 GCA_002423425.1 Peptococcaceae bacterium UBA6116 | reverse complement strand
AAAGAAGACCAAATCTCCCGGCTGGAGCTCATCTCTGCTGATAGCGGTTCCTGAAGCAAACTGATCAAAGGATGTACGGGGCAGGGATATACCGGACAAAGAATAGACATACTTGGTAAATCCTGAGCAGTCAAAGCCATTTTGGCTTGATCCGCCAAAAACGTATCTTGCTCCTACTAAACTAATTGCATTCTCCTTAATGGACGAATAATCTCCGCTGCCGCGCGAAACTGCCACAAAATTGACAGCCCTACTGGCTGGACCTTGGGCAACAACCTTACTCTCCGGAGATTTAATAATTTCTTCGTTTAAAACCTCTGTTTTTATATAATTGCCATTATTTTGTTCATAGGAATAGGTTACTAATTTCGAACCATTACTCCCTTGAGTTAATACTTTTGTCTGACCGTTTCCTAAGCTTTGATCAACTTTTGTTACGGTATCACACTGAATTGTTTCCGTATCCGTACATGTCCCCTTACTGATAACAGTAAGGTAAGGTGCGACACTTACCAGTTTAATAATTTGACCCGGAACTATCTTTGTATTTTCAGTTGCTCCTGAATTGCCTGCCAGAACTTCTTTTGTTAACATGTCCGATTTTCTGGCAATTAGCCACCACGAATCATTGGGCTGAACAGTATAATCCTGGGTAATCGTTTTACCGTCTATTAACATTTTTAAAACTTGATCCGGTGTCTGGACTTGTAATAGCCCGGCTTCTGCTTTTTCCGAAGTAACTTTTTCAGCAAAACTAACAGAGCTAACCGTTTTATTTTCAGCAGGTTTCGCATAATAATCTTGATATTCTTGAAGAACTTTATCAATATCTTCCTTCGTCGGCAAAACGGCAACAACAGAATCGTTTACTTTTAACTCGTAAGAATCCAAGGATGGACTTTCATTGGCTTCTAAACCCTTTTGCTGGTTAGGAATCGATTGATGGTTAGGAACGGCCTGATAAAAAGCAAATGTGCCAATCAGCACAATAAAAATGAATAAACCACCTATAACCGGCGGTGACTTCCAAGATATTTTATCTGGAAATTTCTTAACAACTTGATTAAAATGTTTAAAACTGTAGCGGAAAAAGCTTGTTAGTTTTGACATCACTGAAGACAGATGCATATTTCTTTCACCTTTCATAGCTTACGAGGTTAGTTGCCGGGTTTGGGCAAGAAGGTGCAAGCCCTACGCGTACGGTACGCGATTCACCCCAGAAAAATTAGTCCCCCGTTCTAGGCAAACCTAGATTAAGCTTGTATTTTTTTCTATAGTACCATAATTTATTCGACGAAAAATGGAAATGTCCTCCTCTCTAATCTTTTTTTAAACTAAACAAGTTATTATAAAATACAAGAAAGAAAGAAAGAAAGAAAGAAAAACGAATTTGATTGGAGGTCATTAGAATGCTTCACAATTCTTCCATTTTTAAGTCGGTTGCTCTTTGTTTAACTGGTGCTATTATTGGCGGTTTGGTCTCCGCCTCCGCAGTTTCCTTCGTCTACAGTAACCAACCTGCTGAACAGGCCGCACTGGTGCAGCAATCTGCAAAGTTAAACCAAGTCGATTATAAAAGCACATCATCTTATCCTGTAGTGGACATAGCTAAAAATGTTGGTCCGGCTGTAGTAACTATTTCTAATTTTCAAACTGTTGGCAGCAATCCATTTTCTTTCGGGGGCAGCAATTTTAACAGCGGCAGTACCTTGGCAGAAGTAGGCAGCGGGTCCGGATTTATTGTTGATGCCGCTAAGGGGTATATTGTCACCAATAACCATGTCATTGAGGGAGCTAAAAAAATCTCGGTAGGCTTAGCGGATGGCAGAACCTTGAATGCCACTTTAGTAGGGGCAGATTCCCGTACGGATTTAGCAGTTATCCAAATAAAAGACACTAGCAATTTAACTGCCGTAGTTCTTGGTGACTCTACAAAATTACAAGTAGGAGAGCCTGTAGTTGCAATCGGTAATCCTGGAGGCGAAGAATTTGCAGGGTCAGTTACTGCCGGCGTGGTTTCAGCTACAAACCGGGTATTGGATCTTCAAGGGGAATCCAGTTTCGATTTAATTCAGACTGATGCAACAATTAACCCGGGAAACAGTGGGGGTCCTCTTGTGAATTATTCTGGTCAGGTTGTTGGTATAAATTCTGCAAAATTCCAGGAAACAGGTTTTGAAGGGATGGGGTTCTCCATACCGATTAGTGATGCCACACCTGTAATCCAGCAATTAATTCAAAAGGGCTATGCTACCCATGCCGCCCTGGGTGTACAGATTTCCAACCAGTATTCTGCAGAATATGCTCAGCAGCAAGGTTCACCGGAAGGAGCTTATATCTATCAGGTTACTTCCGGAGGAGCAGCCGCTAAAGCAGGTTTAAGTCAAGGAGATATCATTACCAAAATTAATGATAATACAATCTCTAGTTATGCCAAATTAACCCATGAATTATTTAAGTATAAGCCAGGAGATACTGTAAAAATAACCTATTACCGTAATGGTTCTACTCACGTGGTTAGTGTGACACTGGGAGAAATAAAAGGTTAACATGTCTTAACCGGTGAATGAATTTATATTAAAACATGAAAATGCCAGGGCAAAAACGCCCTGGCTGTTTTATATTCATTAATAAAAATTTGAACTACGTATTTACATTTCTTAATTTAATCGTTACAATTCTAGTGTTATCAAAATACATATACGAGGAGGTTTGATAATATGGATTATGTTTCCACGGTTTTGAATGATGAAAAGGAAATTGATCTTTTAGCAGCTGCAATTATATTAGCCCCGGTTTTTCAGGCTCTTCTTCCGTATGATTTCATGGTTGATATTACAGATCGGGAACGTTTTATTGGATATTTTCCTGCCAAGGATACCAGCATTAAGCTCACAATAAAAGTTGGAGATCTTGTACCGGAAAATGATCCTATTGCCAGAGCTATGAGAACTGGAGAAATAGTTTCTGACGTTATTCCTAAAGAAGTCTTTGGAGTACCTTTTAAGTCGGATGGTATAGCCATAAAAGATCGTAATGGGAATGTTGTGGGTGGTATTGGCATAGGTTTGAACCTTAACAGTCTAACGAATTTACTGGAATCAGCGCACCTGATCACCGCCGCAAGCCAGGAAGTATCGGCTACTTCGGAAGAACTGGCGGCAGCAGCGAGCCAGTTATCAGTGGAACTTAAAATTGTAAAGGAATCCGGCAGCCAGGTTATGAACCAAGTAAACAAATCTGATGAAATATTAAAATTCATCAATGAAATTGCTGCCAAATCCAATCTTTTAGGCCTAAACGCAGCAATCGAAGCCGCTAGGGCAGGGGAACACGGTAGAGGATTTGCAGTCGTTGCCGAAGAAATCCGGAAAATGGCAGTTAATAGTTCCAGTTCGGTAAAAGATATTAAGCAAATCATATCCGGAATTGCCCAACAAACACAGAATATGATGAATAAGATAGATACTACTGCTGAATTAAGTGAGCGGCAAGCTGCAGCTACAGAGGAAATAGGCGCATCTATGCAAGAACTTGCTCAAATTGCTTTGATAGTTGAGCAATCTTCACGTTCTCTTTAGCTTTAATATCTGGCATAATTCTTGCGCTAAAATACATAAGTTAAACCGGTGATAGGACTAGCAAAACGGATCTGCTTGCCGGTATGGATAAATTTAATGGGAGGTGTTTAGTTATGAGAATTACAGGGGTAGTATGTTCTCCCAGGGCGGGAGGAAACACGGAAATTATGGTGCGGCAGGCATTAGCCGGTGCTGCCGACGCCGGAGCGGAAGTAGAAATTATTTTTATCCGGGATAAACACATCCTGCCATGTGATGGCTGTCTGGGCTGCAAAAACGGAATCTGCCACTTGCAAGATGATATGCAGGAAATTGGTGAGAAACTGGTAGCTTCTGATGGGATACTTATCGGCGTGCCTACTTATTGGACTGTTGCAGGAATGGGCGCAAATTTTTTGGACCGGGTTTTACCTTATGGGTATGACGGCAGGCTGGCCAATAAGGTGGCGGCAGGGATTGCCGTTGCGTCAAGGTCTGCAGTAGATACTGTAGCCGGAGTTCTCCGCCGTTTTTTCATATGGGGCCATATGCACTGTGTGGAATGTATCTGCCATTATGGGACTAAACCCGGCGATATAGTCCAAGATAAATACGCCATGAATCAGGCCTGGGACATAGGGAGACTGATGGTCCTGTATGCCGAGAACGGCAACAACTATCCCGGCGACTTCATTCTTCCCATTTCTGAATATACGAAGAGGCGGATGTAGTATTTTAGTTTAGACAATATTTATAGAACGGCATTTATGAAAAATCACAACCACCCGTCAAACGGGTGGTTTGCTCTGAGTCTATAAGCCGCTGTTACCGGCCAGCGCCTAAAGACGCTGGCTTTCACTTCGTTCAAGCTACCATGCCCTTGCCACTTTTGCCGCCCCTGAAGGGGCGTTTGTACTGCTTACACTACACCTTAAAGGGGTTCTCATACTCCTTTTAGATTTAAATAGTTCATTTAGTTTAAAAAAATATCCATAGTCTACCCTTCTGAATATCTTTTGGTGATACTTTTTTTGGAAATATAATGAGAAACCAAGTTCAGAAAAATAGGTCTATTCTTCTGAACTTGTTTCTTTTATATCTTCCATTATGAGCATATCTCTAAAATTTCAGGTACAAGGGATTTCCCCCTTGAAACCAAACCCTTCCTTTGTTCTATTTTCGGAAATATTCCGTAATCCCGATCAAAATACAAAATTTCCGTTTCTTGAGCATGATGTTTAATAATCATAAGAACATATAACCCATATCCCATTTTGTATCCATTATTGCCTATTTCTTCAAGAAGATCTTTATAGCCGTCATCTGATACCTCTATGGCCGCTATAGCAATAGTGCCCTTTTTATATTCCTTTAACGATGATCTGAGGATATCATCAATAGACATTTTTTTAATATTAACTGGTTTAATAACCATTTTCGCAATGGTTTCCACAGACTCGCAAATTGAGCTTTCCTTATATAGATAATCAATCATTTTTATATCACGTTCGCTTGTCTTTTGCCCCTTTAAGCCTCTTGTATCACTAATAATCCCAAAAGCTAGGATCCTTGCTTGTCGCTCCGTAAGGCTGACCCCTTCTGCTTTACTTATTTCAGCTACCAAGGTGCAGGTAGATCCAACTTGCTCAATAATTTTATACTCGGCTCTTAGTCCTATATCTATATGATGGTCAATTATCATATATGGTGTTTGTGTTATTCCTAATTTTCCGTAAGACTCCTCTGGATCATTATGATCTACCATAATAATGTCTGAGTTTTCCAGCTCAGTCTTTGTAACGACTTGGGGTATTTCAATGTTTCTGATTTTCTCTAAAATCTTAATCGTGGATTCTTTTATTCCTTTATGATTAATCATGACCGCCTTCGATGGGTGTCCTAAAACAGTCCATATTTCCGCAAAAATAACAGATGATAGGATAGAGTCAACATCCGTATACGAATAATTGTGTCCTAAAACTAAAAATATTTCTATCACCTCTTGCAAAATATTTTGGTAACTCCATTTACAGCCATTTTAAGGTTTTCTATAAAAGGAGTCTTGTTAGCAGCTCTTCAAAATTAACCAATTTTAATCTACTTGCCTTTAATCATTATTTATTAGTTTAGACACTCGGGGAGCCCGTACCCAAGAAGGCTGGGGCAAACCGGATCCTAATAGCGGTCTGACGTAGAACTTAAAGGCATCCGTGACATTATTTCCTGCCTGGTTGATGAATTCATCGGGCATATGTCTAGTCTGACCTGCAATATCCTCAAAACGGTCCAGTAGATAATCGACGGAATAATTGCCGGTCCGGCTGATGGTGACCGAGCCATCCATATCATTCCACATAGCCAGCTGGACAGCCCGTTCTCCTACTTCCCGGGCTTCATGCTGATCAATGTCGGATACACAACCGAAGAAAGAACGCTGCAAGTAGCCAAAGGTATCGCTGCGTACCCGGGAAATGTTCAGTTTTTCTCTGATCTGATCCGCTAACAAATCTCCCAGGGCGCCGGTTCCGGAAAGCTGCACATTTCCGTGACCATCCTTCTCGATTTCCTTGCACAACGTGGTGATAATGGGTATCCCGGAAGCATCTTTGATCCCTTCGGAAATGGCAATTATACAGATCCCATACTTATCATAAACCTCTTTCACATCCAAGAGGAATTGGTTCATGTCGAAGACTCTTTCCGGCAGATATATAAGGTGAGGCCCATCTGCTTCATATTTTCGGGCAATAGCCGAAGATGCGGTTAAAAATCCTGCATGCCGGCCCATTACCACGCCAATATATACCCCGTTTAAAGCCCTCACATCCAGGTTAATACCCATAAAAGCCTGGGTTACAAATCTGGCTGCCGAACCAAAGCCGGGAGTATGGTCATTTAACATTAAATCATTGTCTATAGTTTTAGGTACATGGATTACCCTCAAATCATATTTAGCCAGCTTGGCTTCTTCATTGACAATACGGGCTGTATCCGCGGAATCATTGCCGCCAATATAAAAAAAATATCGGATGTCATGGACTTTTAAGACTTTAAAAATATCGTGACAATATTTGTTGTCCGGTTTTATTCTGGTAGACAATAAAGCTGAGGACGGTGTTAAAGCAACCTGTTCCAAATTATGGGTGGTTTCCTGGGTTAGGTCGAGGAAATCCTCATTGACTATCCCCTCCACCCCTCTTAAGGCTCCATATACTCTGGATACTTCGGTAAACTTTCTGGCTTCCAGAACTATCCCGGCCAAGGTCTGATTTATTACTGCAGTCGGTCCTCCGCTTTGGGCAATCAAAATTTTCCCATTATCTCCCATTATTATCCCCCATTAAATGTTTTTGTTATCAAAGGCGCTGAACATAACCGAAGTCCATCATATAATCCGTTCCTTATTACTTCAACATTTGTCCTGCATTTCCTCCCCAAAAAACAGAAAGAATCCAAGAAAAACATAAAGCCCGAGCAAATTATTGAACTGCCAGCTAAAGAGGCTTTTAGTTGTCATTTTGCACAGGAGCGTATACATCTCTACTAAGTAATGTCCTATTCTCGTGTGCTTGAGAATCCTTTACAATTTTCCATGTTTTTACTATATATCCTTTACGGCCTCCTTGACCTTTAATTACTTTCTCGGTTTGGTGCTCAATTTGTACGGTTTTGACAGTTTTCTTACCGTAAATTTTCACATCTAATATACCAGCCTGAACACTTGTACGAATATATATCAGGCTTTCTGTATTATTTTTAAATTTCAAATCCACATTTGGATAATATACAGTTGCATCCTGTCCCAATGGTACATAAACTACAGGCACTTGGTGAGGAGTTCGTTCCTCAACCGGCAGATCTGCCAATAATAAAGCATTATATAGCGTAGAAGAAACCTGACAGACCCCTCCGCCGGTTCCAAGTACATATTGGTTGTTAATAATTATACGGGCTTCTTTATATCCTCTTTCCGATGTGCGCGGGCCAACAGTATCATTGAAAGAAAAAACATCCCCTGGGCGGATTATTTTTTGATCAAGTGCTTTGGCTGCAATGTTCAAATTGAAAGAACGGTTCTTTTCATGAACAACAAAATTAGTGCTAAATTCTCCGATTACTCCATCAAAAGCCAATGTTTCTAAAGTCTCAGTGCTAAGGTTCGCAGGTTTGGCCGAGAAAGTTACATTTATTGGTTTCGCTAGATTGTTTAAAGTTTGGCCATCAATTTCTTCAATGATTTTATCAAAGGCAGGGATCTTTCCAGCAGTGGAATCAGTAATGATAAATTTGTCGTTTTCAATTTTGTAGGCCGCATCTTTAGCTGGTTCAACAAATTGCGCTAGTTTCTTTGCCAAAAATTGTGTTGCTTTTGTACTATTCAAATCAACAGTTACCCTAATAGTTTGACCGGGCTTATTATTAATGTCAGACAATATCTTTGCTTTATCGATAGAGGCCCCAAGATCTTGCAGGGAAACAGGGATCTCCTTCTTATTGCACACCAATGTAATATTTTGGGTTAACTTTTCTTGCTGCCATTTTTCAATTTGCATTTCTGAGTCGGCATAGTGGACACCGCTTAAATCTAAATCTTCTACCATGGTTCCTGACTGAATAACGGAAGTTGAGGAACAACCAACTGAGGATATAGCGATAAACAATAATACAAAGAAAAAAGTGTTGCAGTACCAATGTTTTTTCAATCTCTCTCATCTCCCCTTCTATGTCAATCCTTTGAAAATAAAAATAATTTCTTATATAATGATTTTCTGCAATATTGTCCTAGATTATTGTCCTTTTATAAGATTATAATTAGGCTTTTTTTCTAAATTTTGTTTTTTTTTAGGCTATGAATTCAGGGAATAACATAAAGTGCCATTTTGAAAACTAAATTGCCATATATTACATAAACTTTTTTAGAGGAAATTTACAATATTAAGTAGAAATTTACGATATACAGAAGAAAATATAAGCTGAATCTAGGTATCCCTAGAACGGGGGATTTTTTTAATGGGGTGAATCGCGTTTTATGCGCGTAGGGCTTACACCTTCTAGTCCGAATCCGACAACTAACCTCGTAAGCAAAGAAAGGTGAAAACAATATGTACCAGTTTACGAAACGGCCGTGGTTAGCTGGAGTAGCACTATCCGGAATATTTTTGGCGGGTAGCGTTTTAACGCCGGCAGCTTCTCAAGCAATGATTATCCATCCTATAACAAATCCGGCAATATTAGGTGCCGGTTATGTAGCTCCAAACATTTTCCCATTACTAAGCACTGTCATGACAACTTCTGTGGAAACAAAACATACTCAACTTATAAAACTTGCCCAAGTGGCTATATCACGTACAAATCAGCCAGTGATAAAACAGGTCTCTCGCGAAGGCAGCACAGCTTCAACCATCGTGGAACATGCTCTTAGTTTTGTAGGTGCACCGTACGTTTTTGGGGGAACAACTAAAAAAGGCTTCGATTGCTCAGGATTTAGCCAGTATGTTTTCGCGGAATCAGATATATCCATTCCTCGAACATCCTACGTGCAATTCGCTTCAGGAGTTGCAGTCAGTAAAAATAATCTTCTGCCAGGTGATTTGGTATTTTTTACCACATATGCTAAAGGTGCATCTCATGTGGGCATTTATGTAGGCGGAGGACGTTTTGTTCACGCTGATAATCCCCATGTTGGTGTCACTGTAACAAGCCTTAGTAATAGCTATTATTCTTCCCATTATCTCGGAGCCCGAAGGTATTTTTAATGAACAAACATCAAAGGGGACGTAACGAAACTTTAGTTTTCGATGCGTCCCCCTTTTCCATTATAGCAATATTATAGTTTTGTTATGGCCACTTCACAGCCATCACGTCTGCAGCAATAATCCGGAACTAATTAGCTGGCTTTGCCCTTTTTGACCGAATAATAGTGACGGAAATAGTAATCAATAAATAAACCAAAAAAGCCAAAATAATGGACAAGCTGAGCCATTTTAAAACAGGCAGATAAAATTCGGACACTAAATCAACCGCCAGAGACGCTATTACAAAAACATATAACCTGCCCATTATTTTTTTTATCTCTTCAGAAGTAAATTTTGCCGTTAACTTAGCTCCTACGGGTGTGCCCATAAATGCGCCTATGATTAAATATAACCCTAGTAAATAATTTAAATGGAACTGCATACCGTACCCAATTACCCCTCCGGCGGAAACAAAAATGATTATTGCCAGACTCGTGCCTATAGCTTTCCGCGAATCGAATCCCTGCCATAGCATCAGAAACGACAATGCGATGAAACCTCCGCCAATCCCTAGTAATGATGATAAAAATCCGGTAGCTACGCCAATTACAGCCAAAGCCACATAGGGATTAATTACTCTGGGGACTTTCTCCTGTAAATTTTTTCTTTTGTGCATTCCCCAGGCAAAATAAGATAACAACACTATGAGACAGATATTAAGCAGCCAATCATAGCGCCCTGAAATATAAATAACAATAAACTTGGAAGCCTGGGCAACTAAAGCTCCGACAATCCCGATGTTAGCCGCAACTTTCCAGTTTACATTTTTCATTTTCGTATGGGTCGCCGCCCCTGATAAGCTTGTGCCAAGGGTAAACATCAGCGAAGTTGAAACTGCCTGATCAGCGCTTAATCCAAACAGCAGCAAAATGGGCATAATAATAATGCCGCCGCCAATACCCAAAAACCCAGACATTATCCCAACAACAATACCAATAGGAATAAAAAACAGTTCTGCCATCGTCCTCCAGGCTCCTCCTCAAAATATCTCGTTTATTCACGGTAGAAATTAGGCATGCCGGCTTAACACATCTATCCCGATGAGGACAACAGGTTTTTGTTCCATCCAAGAAGTAATTCTCCAATTTTATGTAGTCCTCTTTAACTAGCAAATCGATAACTTCAGCAAATACCTCCGGGATAATATCTTTCATTCGATTTGACATGTAAATCCCCCCTGTTAACCGCAGTAAAGATCTAGTTAAATTATACCATAAATATCTCCATAATTATCCATATTTCTTCCGAATTCTCTAAATATTGCAGCCTTGCTCAGAATATGGAGCCAGCCTTTAAGTGGCAGCAGCTTAAAGTGAACTGAGTTCTTGTTCATAGCTGCGTAAACGGGCTGGCGGAATATTCTGAGCAATGCTGCTACCCTAGAGAAAGAGAAAAGACGCCTCATTATGAGACGTCCGGGCTGAGTTTAGTTACAGCCCCTTTGTTTTTATACTAATTTGCTGGTGCTATATCCTTTTTAGTTGGAAAATAGTCTCCGATTAGATTTTAACAGGTAGAACGCCTGACATTTCGCCTATTACATTAATCAATTCTGAATTTGAAGGAACCACTATTTTTGCATTGCTTTTTAGTGCTGTTTCTGTTGCTTGCAATTTTCTTAAGAGTTGAGCATTACCTTTGAAGTATAATTCAGCAGCCTCATTTACAAGCTTTATGGCCTGCGCTTCACCTTCGGCTTCAAGAATTCTTGCCTGTCTGATACCTTCAGCTTTCTTAATTTCTGCTCTCTTAACACCATCTGCGGTTGTTTCTGCTGCTGTAGCAAAGTCAATAGCTGCCACTTTCTCATTTTCCGCTTTAACAACCTTGTTCATGGTTTCCTGAACATCCTTCGGGGGATCAATCTCCCTTAACTCTGTTCTCACGATATCAATACCCCATTTACTCGTCTCTTCCTTTAGGGTTCGCAGTAAATCGGTATTGATTCTGCTTCTTTCACTGTTTGCGGATTTTAAGGTCAGAGTTCCAATTATATTACGAAGTGTTGTCCTGGCAAGATTAACAATCTGGTATTTATAATTGTTGACGTTGTATACGGAATTTTTTACACTTTCCTCGTCCGCCTGGATTTTAAAGTAAACTTGGGCATCAACGGTTGCGTTCAGGTTATCATTGGTAATAATCACCTGTGGTTCGGCATTAAACATTTGTTCTGTAATATTCACCAAATATAGTCTCTGTATTCCAGGAATAACCCAGTGGAATCCTGGTTCTGCATACTTTGTATATTTACCCATTGTCTCGATAAGTCCACGGCTTGTAGGTCTGACTATTCTAACACCTGCAAAAAATAGAATAATGACAATTATTGCGATAATTATATAGAAATAAGGCATTTTCATTCTCCCCTTCCAAACTTTCTTTATTCAAATATAAAGAACTTTCAGTAATTTACAGTAATTTATATTTAATCACATTGTATCATTGTTTTCCTAAATCATATACTAGAATATAATGTCTGTAAATAACACTCAAAGGTGATGCCCCCCTCCCTCGGGATATGTATGTTCTCGATGAAAACTTCTCTGAAATATGCTATTCTAGAAGTATTCGTTCATTTTTAAAATGTCGTCGGAGGAGCACAAACCATGTCTTTTATTAATATTTCCGAACAAGAGATTAGAGCGCTTGCTTGTAATAAAAAGGTTTACGACCTAGGTATAGCCTATGCCTTAGGCAAAAAGGTAAGCAATTTTACCTTTACCCCGGAAGAAGGTCTGATTACCGCCGATGTTACCGGTAATTGGCATTACGATGTACAAATAATGCTTCACAAAAACGGTTCTGTGCACTCTTATCATTGTTCCTGCCCGGCTTTTGCAGAATACCCCGGGGCCTGCAAGCATATTATTGCCGTCTTAAAAACTGCCCAACGAAAACTGTCCGCTCCTCAGCCCGAACTTGCTGATTCCAAACGGGCAGTCTCTGATTTCATGGATTTTTTTACGAACCATAAACAAGAAGGTCCTCAGGAAGAGCTTACCCTGCAATTGGAGTTCCAAATCAATACCGGCCGGCAAATTACCACTCAATTGCAGCTCAAGGTAGGTCAAAACCGTCTATATATCATTAAGGATCTGGAAGAATTCCTGTCTTCTATCAAAGCCGGCCGGTCTCTGGAATTCGGCATGAAATTCACTTATGACCCAACACGGCACACTTTTAAAGAAGAGGACAGCCGGGTTATTGCCATGCTTCAGGAAATGCTGGAACAATATAAAGCTATCAATGAAATAAAAAGCTCGTATTATTCATCCCTCTTCAGTCAAAAACCCTTTATCTTAAATAGGTATTATCTGAGCAAGTTATTAGATGCCTTAGGCGATAAAGTTTTCTCCTTAACTATAGGTTCAGCCAAAGTAATAAGTTCCAGCAGTCCCCGCCCCACCCGGATTATTCGGGGAGATTTACCTTTGGAATTTTCCGTAAAGGCCAAAGATCAAGATCTGGCTCTGGCTTTGCAGAGTACTCTTCCTTTGCAGCTTACTGCCGACGGACGTTATTATGTTTACGAGAAGGAAATCTACCAGGTTTCTTCGGAACAAAAAGAATTCCTTCCTAATCTCATCAAAGCTCTGTCCGGGAAACCCCGTCCGGCTATTATGTTTCCAGAGAACCAGAAAGATGTTTTTGCCTCGGAAGCTCTACCCTTTATCGAAAAACTGGGTTCTGTTTCCATCGAACCTCAACTGGCCGATAAATTTATCAGGGAAGACTTACAAACCAAGATTTTCTTTGATAGGTTGGGTGAAGGCGGTATCACGGCACGGCTGGAATTCCACTACGGGGATATCATGATTAATCCTTTTTCAGCCAAGAAAGAAATACCGGGCACTTCTATGGAAAATGATTATATTCTTGTCCGGGACATCGATAAGGAAAGAAAGATATTCAACATCTTTGAACAAGCAGAGTTCATTGTTTCTCAAGGTATAATCAGTCTGGATGACGATGAGAGAATCCTTGATTTTACGGTAAATTGGCTTTCCCAGCTCCAAGAGTTGGCCGAAACCTTCTATTCCGATGATTTTAAACTGAAAATACGGACCTCCACCAGTTTTTCCGGACGCATCCGCTTGGATGAATCCTTGGATATGCTGGAAATTTCCTTTCAATACAGCGACATTGATCAGGCTGAACTTGCGGATATCTTTCATTCTCTGCAGATGAAGAAAAAATATTACAGACTGCGAGATGGTTCGTTTCTTGATTTGAACCAACCGGAGCTGGAATCCATGGCCCAACTCTTGGATAACTTAAATTTTAAGAGCGATGATCTGAACAACCAGATTCTTTATCTTCCCAAGTTCAGAGCCATGTATATCGATAGCTTTTTGCGTCAGGCTAACCTGCCTGGGATGCAGCGCAATAAGGCTTTTAAGCAATTAGTCCAAAGCATCCTGGAACCCCAGGACGGAGAGTTTGAGCCTCCGGCAGCCTTACAAAATGTGCTGCGGGATTATCAAAAAACAGGTTTTAAGTGGCTGAAAACACTGGCTGCGTACGGCCTGGGGGGTATTCTCGCCGATGATATGGGACTGGGGAAAACGTTGGAGGTTCTTGCCTTTATCCTGGCGGAAAAACCTGCCGCCGCCCCCGCTCTCGTTATTGCTCCTACTTCGCTCGTCTATAACTGGCAAACGGAAGGAAGAAAATTTACGCCTGACTTGAACATCCTAGTCGTGGAAGGTACTCCCCAAGAACGTCAGGAGCAATTATCCGCTTTCGCCCAATATGACCTGGTTGTTACCTCCTATTCAGTACTCCGACGGGACATTGAGAACTTTGCTTTGCTTGAGTTTTCTTACTGTTTCCTGGATGAGGCTCAAAACATCAAGAATCATCAAACTCTAAATGCCAAATCAGTCCAGCGGATTAAAGGCAAGGGTTATTTTGCTTTAACGGGAACGCCGATCGAAAACTCCCTCGCTGAACTGTGGTCGTTATTTAACTTTTTTATGCCCGGTTATCTGCTCTCCCACCAAGAATTCCATAAAAATTACGCCCTACCCATTTATAAAGAAGGTAATCCCCAAGCGCTCCAGGAATTGAGCCGTCATATCAAGCCTTTTATTCTCCGCCGGCTGAAAAAAGACGTCTTAAAAGAACTTCCTCCCAAGATTGAGACCCAAATGACCGCTTCTTTAACTGAAGAACAACGGAAAATATATTTAGCCTATCTGCAGCAGACGAAAAGTCAAATTGCCCAGGAACTGGCCACTTCAGGTTTTGCCAAAAGCCATATGATAATTCTGGCCGCCCTGACTAGGCTCAGACAAATCTGCTCCCACCCGGCGATGTTTATCGGCAATT
Source organism: Peptococcaceae bacterium UBA6116 (assembly GCA_002423425.1). Taxonomy (GTDB): domain Bacteria; phylum Bacillota; class Desulfitobacteriia; order Desulfitobacteriales; family Syntrophobotulaceae; genus UBA6116. Next base: position 110,340 of record DIWC01000053.1, on the reverse strand, counting down.
ATACAGGCGAGAGCGGGAAAATGCTCCTTTTTCAGGAAATTTTGGCTGACGCTTTGGCCGGCGGCCATCGCCTTCTGGTCTTCTCCCAGTTTACTTCCATGCTGGATATTATCCAAGACTATTTAACCACGGAGAAAATTGAACACTTTTATCTTCGCGGTTCGACCAAAGCATTAGACCGGTCGCAAATGGCCCATTCCTTCAATAACGGCCAAGGCCAAGTTTTCCTCATCTCCTTAAAAGCCGGCGGGACAGGTCTAAACCTTACGGGTGCCGATACCGTCATTCATTTCGACCCTTGGTGGAACCCGGCGGTAGAGGACCAGGCGACAGACCGCGCTCACCGCATTGGTCAGAATAATCCTGTACAGGTAATTAAACTCCTTACGCAGGGAACAATCGAAGAGAAAGTGAACGCGTTGCAGGCTAAAAAGAAAAAACTGATTGACTCGGTGATCCAGCCGGGCGAAACCATGATCTCCAAGTTATCTGAGCAAGAACTTAAAGAACTATTCGAGATTAATTAACGGGAACTGCTCCTTTTCCTTCCAGAACTCAAAGTTATTAAACAGCTTACTTCTACTCCGGCTTTATCCTGATTTTCGAAACATAATGAATAAGCCGGTCAGTATCAACAGGATCGGAATAATAATGCCAAAATTTATCCATTGCTGAGATGAATACAGGGATCAATAACCCGCGCGAACGTCCAGAAAATAGATAGAGATTCAACCGTCCTGCTAACTACCGGAGTTATAATACTCATAAATCCCATGGAAGATTGCCGCTGCCACATTTTTCTGGAATACCGGATTTTGCAGCCGCGCTTCCTCATATGAGTTGGAAATATAAGCTGCCTCAATTAAAACGGACGGCATCTTTGTATTGCACAGGACATAATAATCTGCTTCTTTGACGCCTTCATTATTCGTATTTACGGTCGCCGTAATTGTATTTTGGATAATGCCGGCCAGCTTAGCACTTTCAGCTTCTTTTGGGCTTTCATCTGAATAGTACGTTGATGTCCCATTGGTTTCCGAATTGGAACTCGCATTATTATGAATAGAGATAAATAAGTCCGGATTAGTATTATTGGCCAGGTCTACCCGGGCCTGTAAATCAGCGATTTCGGTGTAATCTGGAGCGACCGAAACATCCGTTGTTCTTGTCATGCTAACCGTTGCTCCGGCTTTGGTCAGGATATCGTTTAAATATAAAGCAATGGCTAAGTTGTCGTCTTTCTCATACGTTTTACTCGGACCGATCGCTCCTTTGTCCGGGCCGCCATGTCCCGGATCGATCAAGATCTTCTTTCCTTGCAGGATATTGGACGAAATTCCCTGGAAGGCATCAATAAGTACTTCTTTTGCGGGATCATAGGTTAATTGAGGAGCAGATTTGGCAATCGACGATGGTAAAGATGGAAAATCTTTTAGATTATCCCGATATTTAGAAGAAGCTTGGCCCGCAATGATATTTTTGGTATTCTCACTAATTACGCCGGATCCGCCTAAAATATATACTTTACCATTGGGACTCAGATCAATGGTTTCTGAACCTGAGCCGGTACTTTCGGCTGGCAAAATGGTTACGAAATTTTTAGAAACCCATCCGACCGTTCCTTGATAGGTTGTCTTGTACCATTCATTCTGGTCACCGGTAATTGTTACCGTGGCCTCTTGCGGAATTGTCATCAGAATTTTTGCCGTTGTTGAGGGGCTTTCCCTGAGATTTAATGTTCCCGAAGCCGTGATCTTCCCTTGTTTATAGGTCAATACAATATTTACATAATCAGCGGATATCCATCCGGTCTTGCTCTGATACGTTGTTTGGTACCATTGGCCTTGTTGGGCCGTAATCTCTACCGTTGATCCTTCCGGTATGGTTAGCAGCGCTTTCCCCGCTGTCGAAGAAGTATCCCGGAGAGTCAGCCCGCCGGAAGCTGTTATTTTCCCCTGTCCGCTTTTCGTAATAACGGTTGAAGGTTCAACTTTCATATGTTCCCGCATTATACTGTAAACCGCAGGTGGAATATCTTCTTTTTCCGTAAGTAAAAGAGGAGCTTTGAGTTTGGACGCAAGAACCGCCCCGGCTATAGCATCAGGAAAATTCATCCCGGATGCTAAAAACAAATCATTCAATTGAACAGCGTTTTTCATATATGAAACGACTTTGGCATTCGTTTCATATCTGTCCTGCCCGCCTAAACGGGTCTCAATGGTTAGATTACATTGGCTTAAAGATTCGGTAGGAACAGCCCCTTCGCCACCGATAACAATGATGTGCTTGGGTTGTGTTCTTTTACAGTATTCAGCCACGGAAGACGGCAGGGTTTTGGAGGTAAGCACGATCGGAATCTGCTGAATCCCGGCATAGCTTGCCGCCGATAAAGCATCGGGAAAATTATCTCCGTTGGCCATGATAAGTGAATCGCTGCTTAATTTACCGGCAAGCAGGACAGACGTTTCATAACGATTATCCCCACCGATCCGTTCCCAACTCAATACTATACTTTCCAGTTTTGTTTCTACCGCAGATGTCAAACAGCCCTTGCCGCCTAAAAGAATAACCTTTTGCGGTTTTAACCGTTGTATTTCGCCGATTACACGCTGATCAAGCGTATTTCCACCGGTAAGCAGGATTGGTGCATCCAGGCTGACCGCAAAAGATGCTGCTGCAATGGAATCAGGATAATCGGAGCTTTCACACAAAATAACCGTTTGGGCCGAGGTCCATCCTTTTTGCGATATGCTAAGAGCGGTTTCAATCCTGTCCTGGCCAGATATCCGCCCGGTTGAATAAACTAACGGGCTGGCTGAGGCTAAAGAAGGCATATTCAAGAGAAAAGCAAAACAAACAATTATTAATAGAAATTTTTTTTTCAACAAAGCCACACCTTTATTTTTAATTTGAACCTCTTTTAAACAGGCTCATGATTCAATTGTATATTCTTTAAATCTTTTTCAGTGATCATCATTACTCTCTAATCCGTCCTCCTCCAACATAATACCATAATATAGAAATACTGGCGGAACGAAATTCTTGCTATTTTGTTTATTGATACTTAATTTCTTTAATTTTGGTGTCAATAGCTTGAAGCAGCTGAGCCCAAGTTCGGCTGTATTTAGCTAGGAAGCCAATTGGATCGGTGTGGTTGGTTTCTCTATAGGTAGTCGAAATATCATAGTGACTAAAAATATTGTCCTTGACATTCCATCCATAGCGCACGCAGGCATCGGCTGCCAATATCACGGTACGGTTCCATACTTTCTGGAACTGCTCTGGATTTACACCATCCGGTTCACACATTTCGATAGACAGGTAGCGATGGTTCGCCGTCGGACCGGCATGCCAGGCGACTTCATTTTCCGGAATCAATTGAATAATCTCATTCCAGTCCGCAACATAATGCACAGAAGACTGATGGCCACTCGTATTGAAATAATTGTATTCAAGCTGAGCGGTCCCTCCGGGAGTAGCCGTAGAATGAATCACAAACCCCCGGGGTGTCAGGGATTGATAAGGACGGTTCTTCGTAATTAACTGCTGATGCACCTGTTCCAGCTGTGGTGAATTGACTGCAAGAAATTTAGCAGCATTACCCGACCCGGAACTGGGCAATCTGACAGACGTTTGGCCATCGCCGTCAGCAACGACCTTAAACGTGTAATTTCCTACCTGCGGAACTAATTTATCAATAAGGGTCAGCGTAATCTTTCCCCCTGCCTTGCCAGTAACTCCCGAGATCGTTACTTTGCGGCCGGAGTCTGTTGCTTGCCCGTTGGCAAAAGCCAAAGCAGTGGTTTCCGTGTTGACCAGGTACTGTCCCTGTACGGCCGGTAACATATCCGGAAACGTAAACTCAATGGTACCGTTGGAAAAATCTTCCTCTAAAGTATAGGTTAAAGCAATGGTAGCGGTCTTCCCCACTACTGATCTGGCCGGAGTGATATCCAGATTCCCCACCGCCGTAACCAGCAAATTGGGGATGCTTTGTAAAACGGACGTAGGTACAGCTAATTCACCCCCCAGTCCGGTAACCTGGGTAGTGGAAGTAATTTTTGGCAATAAATAAGTCCCTGTCGCTTTAGGTAAAGTCTTGTTGACCAGAATAAGCGGCGAAGCCGTCTTGGCTGCTAGAGCAGCACCAGCCAGGGCATCGGCAAATTCATCCCCGTTTGGGCCCTCTCCCACAGCAACATAGATGTGACTAAAGTTAAATTCGCTGGCAAAATTTTTAATGACGGCAATATTGGTCTGAAAACGGTCGGTGCCGCTAAGCCTGGACGGGTTGGAAACCGAATATTCAATTCCAGCACTGATCACTTCTTCCCCTCCAATGAGGTAAGTCTTCGTAACCGATGCCGTCTGTAGGTATTCTTTAATTTTTTGCGGCAAAACATCTTGGCGTGTAAGCAGAATTGGCATACCAAACTGAGCGGCAGGTACCGAAATAGAAAGTGCATCCGGGAAATCTTCTCCTGTAGCCAGGACAGCACTTTGACTCAATAATTCCTGGGCTATTTTGACCGATGTTTCATATCTGTCATTGCCAGCAAACCTCCGAATATCAGTAATCCCGGCTGTCTGCAGAGCAGTCACAACTTTGTCTGAAACCGCTTCTGTTCCTCCGGTGATCAAGAGGTGTTTAACCCCGAGCCTTTTTAGTTCCGACAGTGTCGTTATGTTTAATTCATTGGGCTGAGTCATAAGGACAGGCGCTTTATATTCAGCAGCTAAAGGACCTGCACAAAGAGCGTCAGCGAAGTCATCTCCTCTGGCTAGGATTGCGTAGTCAGAGGTCTCCCAGCCTTCCCGGGATATCGCCGCTGCCGTTTCATACCTTCCTGTCCCTGCCAGCCTATCGATATTGTTGTCAGCGGCATAAACCGGACTTGGAAATTTAATAATAAAAAAGAAACTGACTATAAGTAAGCTCGCTATCCAGATTTTCGGTTGTAATAATTTCATTTAATGATCTCTTTTCTGAATTTGTTGTTTTTTTCTTTTTAATATTAAAATTTCATACTGTTACTACTACAATTGATTATATTGGGGAAAACTAACAGAATACAAATCCAATTACTGGAAGAATCTGACGTCAAAAAATATCTCCCCTTCTACCTAACTGTCTGAGGGGATACGGGCGTTGTCTCATTATTTTTGTCTTTTCAGTATTCAAATTTACCATTGTACATCCCTATTTGTGAAGGAATTTTGCTTGTTTTGCAGAATATTTTTATAGATTATATATTTAGCATGGACGAAAGGAGTGAAATACAATGGGCGATAAGAGTCCTAAGAAAGAAACAAAAAAACCAAAGCAAGTTAAAAAACCGAAATAATTACCCCTTCCCACATCAAGGGCTAGCACCGGATTCCCTTGGAGGTTCTCCCCCTAAACCACCATAATATCGCTTCCTCCGCCTGTTATACATCTTCCGCCGTCAGGGGCAACAATATAGGTATCTTCCACACCGACCATACCTATATTTGTGATGCCCTTTTTTGGTTCCAGCGCAATCACCATATTCTCAGCAAGCGGCTCATAAAAACCATTGGCTATTACGGGCAGTTCATCGATATGAAGCCCTACTCCATGACCTAAGAATTTTACCTGCCGGTTGCCAAAACCCATAAAGTTTTGTTTAAAATCCCCGCTCAACCCATTTATTATGGAATTATAGATTTCAGCAGGTATTGCCCCCGGTCTTAAAAGCTCTGCCGCATGTTTTTGCACTTCAATACAAGCTCTGTGGGCTTTGATCATTTCATCTGACGGCTTGCCGCCAAAAAAATATACTTGAGTTTTGTCGCTGTGATAGCCATTGGTGCCAAATCCGATATCCACAAAGACCAAATCGCCTCTTTTGAGCTTTCTTTCCCGGCTGCCTACAAGCGGAACCGCGGGGCACATTCCGTAAGCACCGCCAGGACCGTCGAAGCTGGTAGGATATATTGAACTTTCGCCAAAGCCAATCTGGCCTATAACTATTTCAGTCTGAAACATGGCAAAGCGGCTTATACCCTGATAGCCTTGTTTAACCATCTTTTCAAAAAGTTCTGCCCCAAAATCAGCTTCACTCATTCCCTCCTTCAGGAGGGCTGGGACTGTGTTCTGCAAAATATCCTGGTGTTGTTTTCCTGAATATTCTATCCAATTTAGCTCATAAGGTGTTTTTATTGCTCTAACAGAAAATAATACCTTATCGAGGGCATTTATTTTTCTCATGTTAAAATACTTCTTCAGCCTCTCGAGCAAGCTGATGGATACGATGTCCGTTTCCAGATAAGTATTTCCGCAGTCTGTGCCTGCAGATGCTGCTGCCTCACGATAACTTTCCATGAAATAAATATCTGCAAAGGCCGATTCATTTTTGGCGCGCTCAAAACTTCTGCGTACATAATAAGAGGCTTTGCCGTTCTTTTTAATAATCATTATTCCGTCCTGCATTGTACCAGTAAAGTAGTACTGGTTGACTTTGCCTATAATAATCGCCGTGTCCCAATCGGGATCTGTATTTTCCATAACGGCACGAAACCTGGCAAGCCTGTCGTCCAGTTCCTGTTTGGTGAGATTTTTGTACATTTTACCACCGTCCCACATCTTGATTAATCTATTCCGACAGAGGATTAAAAGAAATATTGAAGCACGTATGCCAATAAGGGTATGGTAATACAACTAAATAAGGTTGAAATCAGGATGGTTTGGGAAGCAAGGGGTGCATCATTTCCGTATTCCATGGCCATCAATGCGGTATTGGTTGCAATAGGCATTCCGGCCGTAACCACCGGAATTGCAATTAACCACATATTCTCGATCCCCAAGACATATTTGATTAAAACCAATATCAATAACGGCATGATAATTAGTCTTACAGCGGAGAGAAAATAAATACTGAGATTATTAAACATTCTTTGAAGGGGCAGTTGGCTTAACATTGCCCCGATAGTTAACACCGATAGCGGAACACACGTATTCCCAATAGAATCAATTGTCCCAATTAAAAATTGAGGAAGTTGGACCGCGGTAATAAATAAAATAAAGCCTACGATACCAGCAATCACTCCCGGATTAAACACCATTTTCAAATTGAATTTCTTTTTTAAGTCCTTCGTGGCCATTATTTTGATGCCCAAGGTATATAACAAAATATTAAACGTTATATTGTAAATTGCAGCATAAAATATTGCTTCCTTTCCATATAAGGCCTGTAACACCGGAAACCCTAAAAAAGCACAATTGGAAAAAACAATCCCAAAATTGAAAACAGCCTGCTTGCAGGTATCTTTGGTCAGTGCCTTAGCTGTAAGCATCCCGACAAGGTAAGTAAGTCCATAACATGGTACTGAAAATATCAGGATGAAAAGAGCGGTATGTAACTTTTCTGCAGTAAAAGGAATTCTCATTCCTGTAATCAAAAGTGCAGGTAGGGCCACCATTAACACATATTTGGAGAAGATTTGGGTAGCGGTTGGCGTAATCAACTTTATTTTACCTAAGAAATAGCCGATTAAGATTGTTAAAAATAATATCCCAAGCTGGTTATAAACTCCCTGTAATTCCATGGATCCTTCTCCTTACATTCTTCATCTTTTGCAAAATAATAAGGCTCTGCCCGGATATAGGCAAGCTGACAGATGTCACCTGCAGTAATCTGCTCCGGTTCCATGTATTCCGGTAAAAAGATTAATACGGTGCGCATCGCGCCTTCATAGCCTCCCCCAAAAAGAGTTTTTCTTCATTCTCACGGGCATATTTTTTTATGATTTCATTCTTATTCATATCATTGATAATTGATTTTATGTAACAGCCAAGCCATATTTTTACCAGAATCGGATTAAGTTCATCGTCATTAACCAGCATTTTAGTGATTCTTCTCCTATTTATTAACTCCGCACTGCCTTTACTCACGGCAGAAAGCAGATTAAGACTTAAGAGATGGTTTTGTACTCCTGCTATTTGTACTCCCGCTGTTTGAGATAAAAGTTATACTTGAACCTGCAATAATTAGAATAATACCTACTATGGTATTAAGGGTTATTGATTCATGAATAATGAGAAAAGCTAAAACAGGTGCCAGGGCAGGCTTGATAAAAAATACTACCGAAGCTGTGATCGCCGAGGTCTTTTCCATGGCCAAAAAGTAAAGAGTATACCCTAATCCTGTTACTAATACTCCGATGTAAACCAAACTAGGTATACTCTGGAGTGTGATTCCTCTGATAACCGGTATATCGGCAAAAATATTTAGACCACAACTTGTAAGTAAACCCGATATAAAGCTTATATGAGTTAAGAGTATCAGAATAAGCATTTCAATACTGCCAACGATAAAAGTGCAACCGGTCGTGACAATTCCCCCATATTTATCACTTTTAGACTTCCCGATTACAGCATAGAAAGCAAATGTGGCAGCAGATAAAACTACAAAAATCATTCCTGATATTTTATTGCCACCGGATATATGCCATGGATTTAAAATAAATATCATACCGATGATGCTTATAACTATGGATATAATTGTGAGTTTTGTTACTTTCTCCTTAAGAATAAAGTAAGCAAGGGTCGTGATAAATACAGGATTACAGCTGAATAATACTGCTACAATTGATGCCTGGCAATATAAAAGGGATAATTGATATAAGGACATACTGACGACAATACAAATAAAGCCAGTTAAGCTGAAAAATGCCAAATCCTTTTTATAAAGGGAAATTCCCCGAACTTTTAATTCTTTTCTAATCAGAGGAACTAGAATTAAAGCTCCAATAAAAAACCTGATAAAAGTTAGCTGAATAGGATTATACTGGTTTGCAACTATTTTCATAGCAATTTCCATGGAACTGAACAAGAGCGTGGTTATAAAAATATAGAAATATCCTTTTTTCATGACACTAACTCCATTTTTGCTAAGTTGGAGATAAATAATCTCCAAACTTTATTTATTCGACAGCATAGTTATATTTCCTCTTTGCACTTCTGCTTTAACAACATTTGTTATTGATTAAACGCAGCTATAAACTTCTCAAAGCGTCAATCGGATTCAATCTACTGGCTCTTCTTGCCGGCATGTAGCCAAAGATAATGCCGACGACTGCTGAAAATCCCACAGCCAGAAAGATTGTGGATATTTGCATAGAGTAAGCAACGCCAATTAGGGTTGAGGCGATATAAGCAATAAGACTACCGAGAATTAACCCAATTAGCCCGCCAAAAATAGAGAGGAAAATAGATTCGATTAGAAACTGGGCCTGAATTCTATTCGGAGTTGCACCCAGGGCTTTGCGCAAACCTATTTCCGTGGTGCGTTCGGTGATCGATACCAGCATCATATTCATGATGCCGATACCGCCTACTACGAGGGAAATAGCGGCGATTCCTCCAAGCAGCAAAGACATCATCGACATCATGGATTGAAAAGATGCGATAATATCTCCCATATTAAATACGGAGTAGGCATTATCCTTATAATTGAAGGCGGCATTTAATATCCCTTTAATGTCGAGCACAGTATCATCAGCCATGGTCGTATCCACTAAATAGATATCAAGGGCAGTAATACTTTTTACACCCAGACTGCGCAGGGCGGTCGTATACGGAATCACCACCGTTTCGTTATTGGAGGTGGCACTAAAACCGCTGGATGGGGCCAGGGTACCAATAATTTTATAGGCCGTTCCGTTAATGATCAGGTTTTTGCCAAGGGGGTTCACGCCATAAAAAAGCGCTGTTACTATGTCCTGTCCGATGACAGCAACCTGGTTTTTACTTTGAATATCAAGGATATTGATGGATCTGCCGGATTGGAGCATGCTGGTGTTAGATTGGAAGTAAACTTCGTTTTTACCCTGAACAGTGACGTCTTCTTTAATTTCATCCTGGTAAACAATATTGGTTTTTGTTGATACCGTGGGTGATAAGCCTTTGATATTTTCGATTTTAGATATGTTCTTCATATCTTCCTCGTTTAGCCCTTGCTTCAGAGGAGTGCCCATAGCATTGACTGTAATTTTATTGGCTCCCAGGGTAGTTACTTGTTGGCTGATACTGTTGGTTGCGCCCTGAACGATAGTAATCAGGGCAATAATTGAGGCCACGCCAATGACAATACCAAGCATTGTCAGGAACGAGCGGAGTTTGTTGGTAATGATATTTTCCCAGGACATCCGGATACTTTCCCACAGCATTTTAAGGTTCCTCCCTTTCCGTCAAATATCCATCTAAAATACGGACAATGCGGTTGGCATGACGGGCAATATTTTGATCATGGGTGATCATAATGATGGTTCTGTTATCCCGATTCAATTCTTCGAAAAGTTCCATGACTTGTATTCCTGTTTTCTGATCCAAGGCTCCGGTAGGTTCATCTGCCAGCAGGATGGTCGGCTCGGTAACGATAGCCCTGGCTATGGCCACCCTCTGTTGCTGTCCGCCTGAGAGCTGATTGGGGAGACTATTCAATTTATCGGCAAGTCCGACTCGTTCCAGAATGGCTTTAGTGCGTTTTTTGCGTTCCGAAGGAGAAAGACCGGTATAAATGAGTGGGAGCTCGACATTTTGCAGCGCGGTCATGCGCGGCAGGAGTTGAAAACTTTGAAAAACGAAGCCAATCTCTTTATTTCGTATTTTGGCTAGTTCTACCTCATTCAAACCGTCGATATCATTCCCGGAAAGATAATATTTTCCTGAGGACGGGACATCCAGACAACCGGTGATATTCATCATCGTCGATTTTCCCGAACCGGATGGACCTAGAAGCGATAAAAATTCTCCTGAACGGATGGAAAGGCTTACATTATGCAAAACTTCAAATTCTTCTTCCCCCATGAAGTAGCTTTTACAAATGTTTTCCATCTTAAGTATTTCCGTCACTGGTCTGGCCTCCTTGCATTCTGCCGCCAAGGTCCAAGTTGTTCGCCGCTTTTGTTTTGGAATAATAGATGGTTTCTCCTTCTGCTACGCCTTTTTTGATTTCTACGGTTTGTCCGTCATTAATGCCGGTTGTTATCTCCGTTTGCACTACGGTGTTATTTTCTCCCTTTTTTAAAACAAATGGAGCATTGTTGGCGTCAAACTGGATTGCGGTCATGGGCAGGGTAACAACTCCGGTTGCTTTTTGGTTTTGGATGGTTACATCTGCTGTCATGCCGATCAGAAGACTTGCATTCTTCGCAAGGTCAATGTCTGCAGTAAAGAAGGTTACACCGCCCGCAACAGTCCCTTCCCTGGAAATTCTGCTGATTTTCCCCGTCAGATATTTTTGGATGGCCCCAATTTTTACAGTGGCTTCCCTGCCTGTTTTTACAGATGGAAGATCATATTCATCCACTTTGATACTAATTTGAAGATTATCATAATCCACTATCTCCATGAGCGTTGTTCCAGCCATAACCTGGGCGCCTTCTTCCGCCGCCAGGTTTGTAATTTCGCCATTGATTTTTGCTTTTATTTCATCCCCGGTTGTTGTTTTGATTAATATATCTCCTTCTTTAACTGTAGCTCCTTCTTGAAAATTGAGTTTAGAAACCTGCATGATTTTCTCAGACATAACGGTTTGGCGGTTTTTGGTTTCAATATTGCCGGAAAATGTGTAGTTGGTTGTGATATCTCCCTTTTGGGCAACCACATTATCATAGGCTATAGGTTTGGGACGCAGGAGATAAGCAGCCGCTGCCGCAGCGACAGCAATGATAATTACACTAAAAATAATCCATTTCCGAACCTTTGATTTTCTTTTTGTTTTCATTACTAGTGGCCTCCAAAGATATTAAACAGTTTATGTGTTTAGTATGGTCGGAAAATACAATTTGATTAGGTTTAGACAAAAAAAGCCGGAGCTAAACTTCTGCTCCGGCTAGAGAATATCAAAAAAGGAATTCTTCCTTTTTTCTTGCCAAAATTTGAAGCATTTAACGATTTATCGTCTTCGTTCGCTTACGCAAGCTTGGCTTACCATACTCCTTAGGGAATAGCGGTTTCTGGCCTTCTGCGGTAAAATCAGCCATATTTCTAATATATTTATGGCTAATATTTGGATTGCTCGTTTTTCTGGACTGAATCTCAAATTGCTTTAAGGACGAAATCAGCGGGGTTAGCTTTAAATGGCCATAGTTTCTTGTGTCAAAATCCGGGTATCGCATATTTAGTTTCTTGCCGACTTCACCTAAAAATGCCCAGCCATCCTCGTCTGAACTCTCCGAAACTATAATTTTTATCGAGCCGATAAGATCTTTTATACTTGTCATGCCCTCTTTTGGCGTCTCTTGCTTTTCTATCCTTTTGCTTTCATTAATTTCATTGGAATTTACAGGTATTACTGCTAGAACTTCAAGATATTTGAACTTTTCACAGGCCGCGATGAAAGGTTTAGGCGTTTTCTTTTCGCCCATGCCGNNACATTCCGGCTTCTCTTAAACGGGCCGCAAGCTTAGTAAAATCGCTATCGCTCGAAACAATACAAAAGCCATCTACACTTTTCGAATAGAGGATATCCATCGCATCAATGATCAATGCGGCATCTGTTGCGTTCTTACCAGTAGTATAACTATATTGTTGAATCGGAGTAATAGAGTAATTAAGCAGCACCGCTTTCCATGATGCCAGGTACGGCTTTGTCCAATCTCCGTAAATTCTCTTATAGGTGGGTGTACCGTGGTTGGAAATCTCATCAAATATATATTTGATATATTTATCTGATACATTATCAGCGTCAATTAAAACCGCTATCTTCTTATCATTTTCCATAAGGTATCCCCTTCTTTTATACTCATAAACAATAAAATGATCTACAAACTAATAAATATCAGTATAATATGATTGCCAGAATATTACAATACAGGAACGGAGAACATCTATTGAGGAACCTTCGGAAGGCTCCATTTAAAGTAAATTGCAAGCAAACGAATAAGCATAACCGCTGATGCCCCAAATAACATGGCCAAAGTTAAATTTAACCCGGTTTGATGCAGAATGTAAAAAAGAGCAGCACCTGAAATTGCCGCTAAGGCATAAACTTCTTTGTACAGCACCAGAGGAATTCGTCCGGCCAACACATCTCTTAACACACCGCCGCCGATACCTGTTATCGTACCTATAAAAATTGCTAAAAACCAATTATCGCTATAACTATTCATTATGGCTGTATTTACGCCTATAACTGTAAAGACGCCCAATCCAACAGCATCAAAAATATTAATAACTTGCAAATAATTATTTTTTTGTTTATTAAGCAACCCTCTGCTGGAATATTCAATCATAAATACAAGGCCTGATGTGGCAACGGCCACTGCAACTACCACATAATTTTGAAACATCGTTGGCGGAGTAATTCCAAGCAGAACATCCCGCAAAGCTCCGCCGCCAACTGCTGTGGTTACGCCCAATACCATTGCTCCGAAAAAGTCAAGCTGTTTTTCAATGGCAACGATTACTCCTGAAACAGCAAAAGCTATCGTCCCGATAAGTTCAGCAATATGAATTATTAACTCTGCCAATTCCATAAGCACTCTCCCTAAATCAGTATTTTACTCTCTATTTTTAGCTGCTTCAATTTCTTCCGCCAGTTCATTCAAATAGCTCCAGCGCTCAATAGCGCCATCCAGCAGTTTTTCAAGCCTTTGCTTTTCTGCTGTAAGCGGCTGAAGTTTTTGATAATCGCTCGCGGCTTCATTCATCTGAACAGCTGCTTGCTGAATATCCTTTTCCAGACAGGCAATGATACCATCAATCTGCTCGAATTCTTTTTCCTCTTTATATGTAAACTTAAGGGGTCTGTCCTTATTATTTTCTGTCGCTTTCAAAACGCCGCTTTCCGGCAAGTGCACAGACTGCTGAACAAATTGACTGTAATCGCTATAGTTACCCGCGTATTTCCGGATTGAGCCCCTTCCGTCTAAGGAAAATATCCCTTCGGCCACTCTGTCCAGAAAAAACCGGTCATGAGATACGACAATAACCGCTCCGGGAAATTCGTCCAGATAGCTCTCCAGAATAGTCAGCGTTTGAATATCAAGATCATTGGTAGGCTCATCCAGCATTAATACATTGGGGGCTCCCATTAATATGCCCAGAAGATACAACCGTCTTTTTTCTCCTCCCGACAGCTTGGAGACCGGGATCCACTGCACTCTTGGGGGAAAAAGAAATCTTTCCAGCATCTGAGAAGCGCTTATGGTTCCATCCCCGGTGGTTAAAAATTCCGCTTTCCCCCTGATATACTCTATCACCCTCAAACTCTCATTCAAGTCGTCGTTTTCCTGAGAAAAGAAGCCTATTTTTACTGTTTCTCCAATTGTAACATTACCGGCATCCGGTTTTAATAATCCCGCCGCAATTTTCAGCAAAGTTGATTTTCCGCTGCCGTTGAGTCCGATGATTCCAAGCCTGTCATCCCGCAGCAGGGTATAACTGAAATTCTTGATGACTTCGCCACAAGGGAATCTTTTGCTGACATTTTCCAGCTCAATTATCTTTCTGCCCAGACGGGAGAAACTCACCTGTATTTCCATGTTTTCATTATTCGCGGGCATCTGCTGTTGGGTAAGCTTTTCAAACCTTTCTATCCTTGCCTTCTGTTTGGTAGTACGGGCCTTTGCTCCTTTGCGGATCCACTCCAGTTCACTGCGTATAAGTCCCTGACGTTTTCTTTCGGAAGCTTCAGCAATATCCTCTCTTTCCGCCTTCATTTCCAGATACTTCGAATAGTTGGACTGATAGCTGTAGAGTTTTCCCCCATCGAGTTCTATCATCCTGTTGGCCACTCTGTCTAAAAAGTACCTGTCATGTGTTACCATCAGCAAGGCGCCTTTTCTCTTATTAAGGTAATTCTCCAGCCAGTCAACCGTATCGTTGTCAATGTGGTTGGTAGGCTCATCAAGGATCAATAGATCGGCTGGGGTTATCAAGACGCCGGCCAGGGCGACCCTTTTTCTCTGCCCTCCGGATAATTTAGCCACGTCTGCCTGAAAATCGGATATTCCAAGCCTGGTCAGAATGCTTTTGGCTTCGATTTCAAGTGACCAGACCTCCAGGCTATCCATTCTTTGAGTTAAAGAAATCAGCTCTTGTTCCAACCGGCTGTCTCCCGGATTATCACTTACCTTTTGCAGCGAATCTTCATATTCCCTGAGAATTTTCATAACAGGCGAGCTTCCCTTATAGACCTGCTCCAGAATAGTGGTTCCATTCTCAAAGTGAGGATTTTGCGGTAGATATTCTATTTTTACGCTGCTTCCGCAGATGACCTTTCCGGTATCCGGGGTTTCCAGTCCCGCAATCACATTAAGTAAGGTAGATTTCCCTGTTCCGTTGATGCCGATCAGACCAATCTTTTCTCCCTCATGGATACCGATCGATATTTCATTGAACAATATTTTTTCACTGTAGCTTTTAGATATTTTCTCTGCTGCTAAAATATTCATACACTCTAATCCTTTTTAACGATACATCTCATTACGCAGGGCCTGGATATCTTCGCTTTCCAGATATTCATCATACGTCATCTGCCTGTCAATGAGTCCGTTGGGCGTGATTTCAATAATTCTGTTGGCCACTGTTTGCACAAACTGGCGGTCATGGGACACAAACAAAATCGTCCCTTTATAATTAATCAGCCCATTATTTAAGGCCGTAATAGACTCCAGATCAAGGTGGTTGGTAGGCTCGTCAAACAGCAGCACATTAGCGCCCGAGAGCATCATTTTCGCAAGCAGGCAGCGTACCTTTTCACCTCCGGAAAGAACACAAGCCTCCTTGAGAGCTTCTTCACCCGAGAAGAGCATTCTGCCGAGCCAGCCCCTAAGGAAGGTTTCAGTCTGATCACTGGAATATTGCCTGAGCCAATCCACAAGACTTAAGTGAACTCCCTCAAAGTACTGGGAATTTTCCCTGGGGAAATAAGACTGGGACGTGGTTACACCCCATTTGAAATCGCCGCTGTCTGCCTGCAATTCTTCCACCAATATCCTAAACAAAGTAGTTTTGGCCAGGCCATCGGGACCAACTAAGGCAATCTTATCACCTTTATTGACAATAAAGCTGACGGCCGGCAGTACTTTTTCCCCTTCAATTTCCTTGCTGATGCCGTTGACCATCAAAAGGTCATTTCCAGCCTCTCTATCAGGCTTGAAATCAACGAACGGGTATTTGCGGGAGGAGGGCCTGATATCTTCCAAGGTAAGCTTCTCCAAGAGTTTTTTACGGGAGGTTGCCTGCTTGGATTTGGACGCGTTGGCGCTGAAGCGCTGGATGAATTCCTGAAGCTCCTTTTTTTTGGCCTCGGTCTTCTCATTAGCGTCCCTCATCTGTTTCAGCGCCAGCTGGCTGGACTCGTACCAGAAATCGTAGTTGCCCACATAAAGCTGTATTTTGCCAAAATCAATATCCGCAATATGAGTGCATACTTTATTTAAAAAGTGCCTGTCGTGAGAGACGACGATAACTGTGTTGTCAAAGTTGAATAAAAAGTTTTCCAGCCAGGTAATCGAGGCTATATCCAAATGGTTGGTAGGTTCATCCAGCAGAAGAATGTCGGGATTTCCGAAAAGGGCCTGGGCCAGAAGTACCCTGATCTTCTCATTGCCATCAATATCCTTCATCTTCTTAGTGTGATATTCTTCGCCGATTCCGAGTCCATTGAGCAAGGTCGCGGCCTCCGACTCAGCCTCCCAACCGTTCATTTCGGCAAACTCAGCTTCCAGTTCGGCAATTTTCATGCCATCCGCCTCGGAAAAATCGGCTTTGGCATAAAGGATCTCTTTCTCATCCATAACCTCACAAAGCCTTTTATGACCTATAATTACCGTCTTGAGGACCTCATATTCATCGAATTCAAAGTGGTTTTGCTTTAAAACCGCTAATCTTTCGCCGGGGTCGATGATAACCTCTCCTTTATTGGCGTCAATCTCACCCGAGAGAATATTTAAAAAAGTTGATTTACCCGAACCATTAGCCCCAATCAAACCATAACAGTTTCCGGGTGTAAATTTGATATTTACATTTTCAAATAAAACGCGTCCACCGTACCTGAGAGATATTCCTGCCGTACTGATCATTTCTTTACCGTCCTTTTTATTGCAATCAAAATAAAGTATATCACAATTAAACAGTCTTTGTCGTTAATCGGAAGCAATCCCAAATACCGCGACAGCCACGGCAATCGCCAATTCAAAGTTGTTGCTCGCCGCCGTAAAAGCCAAAGTTACAGTTTGATCGTAGCGAAAGCCCCCCCGATAGGACATAAAAAAGCTGAAGAAAAACATAACCGCAAAATAAATTAAAAGCGGTATCGCAATGCGAACGACATCTCCCGGATTGTTGATGATTTGTTCGTTTTTGCAAGTCTTCGTTGTATATGGGCTGCAGGCGAAGGATTTGATGCGAAGTCATGGTGTTCAGCAAACACTCTTCCATCGCCAGGTTTTGCCACGGATCCGTGCTATGGGATTCCAACACCTTAAGGTTTAACTCAGACATGACAAATCTCCCCGCTTGCTAATACAATGAATGGCATTTCTCTCCTTACCTGTATCAATGGATACGCAGCAAAGCATGTTTCTCCTTATTTAAGTGACAAGATAGTTTTTTCAGGTCCAGCCTGGTCCTTGCTTTTCATGGCTGCATAAAACTGTTTCAGATTTTCAGGCAGGACATACTCCTGTTCGGTGACATCGCTTCCCTGATTTCCTCCATATACTTCTTTGAGGATTGCTTCAATGATCATCGCTTTCGGCGGTACGGAATATTCCTTTCCCTGATAGACCCAAACACGGCAATCCACCTGATCGCCGCATAAATCCCCACAGGACTCGCAAAGGTTTTCTTTAACCTCCAATTGAATATCCTGTCTGTTGATGCGAATGGTGGGCGAACTGATAAATTTATGCTTTACGGCTAATTCCTCACTGTCAACATTGATTTTATTCAAGACTACTTTAACCCCTGTCGCTTCTAGGACATGGGCGACTTCCGCCAAAGCTTCGTCAAGCCTTGAATCCGTCCCCTGGCAGCGCGTGCAAACACTCAAATCCAGGTATAAAAAGTCAATAACAATCAGCCGCTGATCACCGGTATTGTCCGGAGTATTTTCGGTTGGGTTTCCCTGAGTATTTTTCAGAGCGTCTTCCGGGTTACTGCCGCAGCACCCCGGTTCACAAGAACAACAGCCGGGATTATTCGTTTTGTTCATCATACTTACCACTCCCTATATTTTATAGTCTTTAGACTTTTCATATATAAAGACGCAAAGCGTTATAATGCCTCGTTTTCTAACAACAGCCGCTTGAACTGTCGCAGCAGCCTGAATTGCCATCACAGGAGGGCGGTTTGCCGATTCCGATTGTAAGTTTAGTATCACCAACATATTCGATTGCACATGCAGGGCAAAGTTCTCCGCAGCCATGACAACCATGTACGCAGCCTTCGGGATAGACAACCACCAGCCTGTTCCCATCCAATTTGTAAACCCCGTGCGTACTTTTATTGAAACAAGAGCCGCATTCCGTACATTCCTCATAATTTAATACCGGATACCATGTATTTGACATTTATAATCCCCCCTGTTCAAAATTACAGCAACACGAATTACTTTTAACTTTCTTACCGATTGTCAAGCGGTCTAGGATGATGTTTTCCATCAATTCCTTGAAATCGATAATAAGACCCCTCTCGTAACTATTTGTTATAGACTTTCATGATATTTTTTCTACTGCATTGAATATTTTGGTGATATCCGTTTCAGAATTCAAATCAAAGTTTTACGATATCTGCAGATCTTTGGATAAAATAATGTGCTTGTCAACCTCAAACCCGGCTTTATTTAAGGTTTTCAAAGCACAGTTCATCGGGCAGCCATCCACGGCAACAATACCTTTGGCACTTTTCGCTGCATTGGTTATATTGGCAAGACCTGCCGAAATACTTGCTAGGCAGAGTAAGGAAGCCTTTTCATATCCCACTTCATTGGCTGCTCTGACACAACCGAGCATCGTCGACTGTCCTCCATCCCCATAATCCGATGGCCAGACCGCCGGCAGGAGGACCGGCAATACTGCCGATTGCCATGGTGGTTGCCAGAAGTCCTATATTTCTGCCCCTTTGATTGGGCGGATAATTCTCGGTAGCGATAGCCATCCCGTTAGCCATAACCATTGCTCCGCCTATTGCCTGCAGTATCCTCATGACAATAAGCATGGGAAGGTTTACGGAAAAGCCGCAGAGCAAGGTGAAAACGGATATCACAAAGAAGCCCAGGTTGTAAATTTTTCTCCTTCCGAAATTATCGGCCACTGTTCCCAGTATGGGCAGCAGTGCGGACATTACCAGGAGATAGATGGAAGTAATCCATTGTACTGAGTTTATATTCACTTTAAACTGGGAAGCTATCACAGGCAGACCGACATTTACAACTCCGCTGTCAAACATGGACATGAAAGCGCCGATCATAATGGTGTACAAAATTAGTTTTGACTTTGCATATGTTTTTTCTTCAGGCATCAATCTTCCCCCTTGTAAGTTTATTATTTCACCATAATGATGCCTCTATGAGAAATTTGTTAGATTCTAAAAAATCTCATGCATTCCCATTTTCATCAGGTGTAACCCAGCCTTTTTTATTCTCACACTTTTTATTTAGTGTTGTAATTTCAGTTAATAGATTCTTTGCTTTTTCACAGCCTTCTTTATTTAGTGAGTAGTGCGTCCATTTTCCGGCGTGATGACTACCAACAAGCCCTGATTCACATAATATTTTCATATGATGTGACAAGGTTGATTGCACGATATTAAGATCCTCCAATATTTTGCAAGCACATTTCTCACCACTTTGCAGCATTTCAATGATCATTAATCGATTTGGATCGCAAAATGCTTTAAATACCTTTGCATTTTTCTCATATATGTTTTCCAATTATTTCACCTCATATCTATTTACATCGATATGTTATATTATGTACTACTTATCGGTTTTGTCAATATCCAGCAATAAAATACTACAAGCCAATGTATTTGGAATAAACTGATTTGGCTGCGTTCTCGTCTTTAACATTTTTGATAAGAGCCCTGCCGTCCTTAAATAAAGTAATTTCCAAATTGTTTACTGCTAGGATCCCTTGTTCTTATTTAAAAAGTCATAATGACCCTGACCACATGTAGGACATTCCGGCGACTTTTTAACTTCCAGATAGTAAATATTGTTTTCCCAAACATCAACCATACAAAGACTCTTGCTGACTTTTGGGCTGCCTATTAATATTTTCATTGCTTCAGCCGACTCCAGCGAAGCTATAATCCCGGTGATCATCCCGAGGACCCCCGCCGTACTGCAGGTCGGATAGGATCCCGGCCCGGGGAGGTCAGGACTAATGCAGCGTATACAAGGCGTTTCTCCAGGAATAATATTCATCGTCATCCCGCTGCTCATAAGCGCTCCGCCGTAAATCCAGGGAAGATTATGCTTATGGCAGGCATCATTGATTAGAAAACGGGTTTCCAGATTATCTGTTCCGTCCAAAACCAGATCCATACCCTCCATTAACTTTTCCATGTTCCCTGAATTGACGTCGTTAACGACGGGTTCTAGCGTTATTTCGGAGTTAACTTTTTGCAGATGTTGGACGGCAGCAACAGCTTTAGGCAAATTATGCCGGACGTCCCGCTCGTTATAAATAGTCTGTCTCTGCAAGTTGCTTATTTCCACAAGATCCCGGTCAACCAGACGCAGGTGCCCAACTCCTGCTCTGCAGAGGTTATTGGCTATCACGGTTCCCAAAGCTCCCATGCCAATCACAACAACTTTGGAATTCCTTAACTTTTCCTGTCCTTCTTCTCCTATTTCTTTAAAGACAATTTGTCGGGAATATCTCTCTGAAAAAGCCATTTGCATCCACCCACCCATCAAAACTCACAACATTTTTTCTCCTGCTATACATGCCAAAGCAGTTAAAATACTGTCAATGTCTTTTTTCGTATTAAAATAACCAAACTAATGCATATTGTTCCTTTATCTTGGGGTTAGATTGATTTTATCCCAAACCACATTTTATAAAAAACGGAGGACTCTAGCCCCCCCGATTAATCTTTATCCTTTTCTTCATACTCATTGCCTTCATCCTTGACCGTACGTCAGATAAAAAAAATATTAGCCTCCCCCTATAACCTCCAAGATCATTATTTTGTCATCAAGTTTAATTTTGTTTGTCAAGGAAGCTATTTTCCCATTATGAAAAACTATATATTTGCCACTGGTCATTGCTTCACAATAGGCGCGAGTAGGGAATAATAAATTCAGTTTTTTAAATAACTCAGAAAAGTTTTCCGGTATAATGTCTAATTCTACTCTAGGCGGTTTCTGTATACGGTCATATAAAATAATTGAAAATCCCACGAAGACCACTCCTTCTATATTGATTCTTTTTAGATTTAATTCCTCCAGTGTAATAAATTGGTACTTTCTGATATTTATGAGTTGACTCTATGGATTTTTCTCTTCCCAGGCCATATATATTTTTTCACTTGCGCTTATCGTATTGTCTATACTACTACTCTTTAAAGCGGTTCTGGCACAGCCTCCTTCACAAAATAACAATTCAGTAAATCCGGGTTCCCCATTGGCGTTAAAATGATTTAAAAAATTCCTGCAATCGCCGATACCGTGATAAGGAGTAATTAATACCGCATGTCTGTCCAGATAAGAGGCGGATTGGTCAAATTCCGTCAATTCCAGTTCATTAAGGGGTTTTCTTATTCTTTGGAGGATTAATTCTTCAATTTCTAAAAAAGTAAATACATGATCGAAAACATTCTTAATTGCATTTTCTACTTTTTTATGGAGACATGGAGATATGAATACCGTCTCTGAATTTACCCCATACTTTTCATGCAATAATTTTCCGTGTAACTCCATAGGAGATGGGATGGGGGCTATGTTTTCTATCAAATGCGGATAATCAGTTTTGATCAACTCAATAACTTTGGGGCAAGATTCCCCAAGCATCGGACGTTTATATTTCAAACATATTTCTTTTCTTTTTTTAACGATATCGGGTAGTACCACAGCAGTTTCTTCTACGTAATCGAATCCCACCCGTTTTAATGCCGTGACAAGCTGAAAAGGATGGCAGTCAAAATAAGCCGGAAAAGATGGCGCAATGGAGGCTATTAATATTGTCCCTTTTACATTCAGATTAAGAATCTCTTTCACTTCTACTCCTCTATATTACTGGGATGATATAGATATTATCTATAGTTTATATAACATATCGAAGATAGTCAATATGTTATATTATACGCATGTATAACGAAAGGTAGAAATTTCACCCGAGGGGAATGCATCTATTAACGATAGGGAGCAGAAAACGAAAAAAGCACCGTCTTTGAACGATGCTGAATTTTATTATTGTATCAATTACTGAGTGATTTTATGGTAGCCCCAAGGGGATTCGGACCCCTGTTTCCGCCGTGAGAGGGCGGCGTCTTAGGCCTCTTGACCATGGGGCCACAACAAATAATTATATAGAAATGGTTTCAAAAATACAAGTCTTAAATCGCTTATTGTTAAATCGCTTATTGAATGAGGTTTTAAATCGCTTATTAAATCGCTTATTAATTATAACATGTCTTGCTCAGCTTTAATGAACTTAATTGCCTTTTCCAGGCGTTCCAGGCATTTTTCCTTGCCCAATAAGGCCATAACATCAAATAAACCAGGGC
The DNA here is from genome assembly GCA_002423425.1 of Peptococcaceae bacterium UBA6116. Classification (GTDB taxonomy): domain Bacteria; phylum Bacillota; class Desulfitobacteriia; order Desulfitobacteriales; family Syntrophobotulaceae; genus UBA6116. The sequence continues at coordinate 87,632 of DIWC01000053.1, read as the reverse complement.
TGGAAGTACGTCCCGTTAGCGCCAGCCTGGTTGGATGAATAATCAGACCGCCTTTAATCTTTAATTCTTCCATTAAATCGCGATAGGCCAGCTCCGTGTTTTCCACACTGAAGTTCTCAACCTTAGCCAAGCACTCTTTGCCTTTAGAGAGCAAAGTCTCCGCATCTTTTTGCCTAAAATATTTTTCTTTGCCCTTTTCCTCATAGTCGGTTATATCTCGGAAAAAATAACGGCAAGCTTCGCCAAGTTCTTGTAAGGTGCGTACTCTTTCCCTAACTAGATTAATAACCGGCAAGATATAATAATGGTTTTGTTCAGCTTCGAGACTGGATATAATACCCTCCCGGATAAGAAACGGTATAGCACAAGAAGTAAGCTTCTCCAAGTCATACTTCGTTATGTATTGACCATTAAGCCAAATAAGTTTTTGAATATCGTATACCGCCGCCGTTTTCGAAACTTTCTCCAGAGAAAAAGAGCATATTGTCTGCTCCGGTGACATGATCTCGCTTTGTTCTTCCGGAGGAGACCAGCCAAGAAGTGTTAAATAATTAATGATTGCTTCCGGAAGGCAGCCCAGATCTTGAAATTCACTAATAGATGTTGCCCCGTGCCGTTTGCTCAGTTTACTGCGATCCGGGGCCAGAATCATAGACAGGTGGGCAAATTTTGGGACTTCATATCCCAATGCCTCATAAATAAACTGCTGTTTAGGTGTATTCGACAAGTGTTCTTCAGCCCTGATAACATGGCTAATCTGCATCGCATGATCATCAACCACACAAGCAAAATTGTAAGCCGGCAACCCATTTGATTTCATGATGATCAAATCATCAAACTGGTCAAATTTAAAGCTGACAGTCCCCCGTATGATATCCTTGACGATAATTTGACCGGAATCTGGCAACATTAGGCGCATAACCGGTTTTAAACCTTGCTGCAGTCGCTTCCGAACTTCATCGGCCGGTAAATTGCGGCACTTCCCACTATAGCCAACGGTTATCCCTTCTTGGCGCTGTTTCTCACGCTCCATTTCAAGTTCTTCCTCTGTACAAAAGCAATAATAAGCTTTTCCACTTTGGATTAAGGTTTCAGCAGCAGCCGCATAGAGATCTTGTCTTTGCGATTGAAAGGTTGGCCCTTCATCCCAATCAATACCTAACCATTTGAGGCTACCCAGGATTTGTTCAACCGAATCTTCTTTAAGTCTTTCACTATCTGTATCTTCGATGCGAAGAACTAATCGGCCATTATTTTGTCTAACAAAAAGCCAATTATATAAAGCTGTTCTCGCTCCACCAATGTGCAAATAGCCGGTAGGGCTGGGTGCAAAGCGTACTCTTACCTGTTCCATAATAATCTCCTTGTATGATTGAGTTATTAATTTACCCAAAGAAGGTACACTCTATTTTCGACTTTATTAAAGGTTTGTCCTGCCAGCTGAATAGATAATCTCCATAATAACTTAAAACTATTATTTAACTTTTCGCTATGACAATATAGTAGAAACAGAGATATACAAGGATATTGCCAACAAATTCATTGAATTATGATTTGAAAAACCTGTAAGCGGATCGCTGCCGCAAAAAGACTATCCATTCCATTTATGTTTACTAAATAATTTCCTAATAAATGGTTTCTTTAATTCTATAGCCCCTTCAGGACAAACTTCCTGGCAGCAGTAACATCGTATGCAGAGATTATACTTATAGGAAGGCGGGTTGCTTTTATCACTTTTATTATGCCAGTCGACAGCCTTTGGATTTACGGGGCACATGTTTACGCAGACCCCGCATTTTAAACATTTGTTCTTTGAAATATTGGGTTTGGAAACGATTGCATTGTTTATTAATCGTGCTACCTTTCCCCGCCCACTGAAATTCTTTTGCAAATCCCGATTTACCTTAAAGTCCGGTGCTTGAAAAGTTTTTATTGATTCTCCCAGCAGCTCAATTTCATTTTCCTGATACGTACCAAGCCCGGCTTCCTTACCATATGTTATTGTATAGGAAAACTCGGGGTTGACATTGATTATCCGGCATACGGTCGCATCCAGGGCGATCGGATCTGCTGAAAAAAGAAGAACATTCATTTTTCTGGGATCGCCGCTCATCGGACCGTTCCCTTCCATAGCTATAATACCGTCCATGATGTAGAGCCGCGGTTTGATAAAACTGTTTAAGTCCACGAGCATTTTGGCAAAATCAGCCGGATTAGGCAGCTTGGCATGAAACTCGCCTTTTAATAATCCCGGAACACAGCCGAACTGGTTTTTAACCGAACCGGTAAGTTTCAAAAAACCATGAGTCTTCAATTTTGGAAGGCTGATCAGTCCGTCACATTCCAGTACGCCATTGGCAATAGTAAATTTCTTATTTTGTAATGCTTCCTGAAAAAATATTTCTTTCCCATTACGAAAATCTGCCATAGGTATTCCCAATTTGGCAGCTACCTCAGCAAAACCGGTTTTTTGAGCGGCAACCTCCGGAGACTGATACGAAGGAGAATCACCGTAAGTAAGGTTGACACCGGTGTCATTGAATACTTCACAAACTGCCCTAAATACTGCCGGATGAGTGGTAACGCATTTTTCGGGAGGGACAGCTACAACCCAGTTTGGTTTCAGGAGGATTTTTTCACCCGGTTTCGCAAAAGCTGAAGGTCCTCCCAAAAGATTAATTCCTTTTTGTACAGAACCCTTTACTTGATCATAATCGTAGCTTTCACAGTTAACCAGAACAACTTTTGGCATGGCAACCTCAATCTTTAACTTCATGATAAAATCGTTCGCCGGTTTGAGAATTATAATAGACTCTAAGTTTTTTACCGCTAATAGGGTCAATGAAAATCTCATCTGTAGCCACATATCCTTGAGGAATGTTTGCCCCATGGTTCCTGTGGTAACGTTTGTCCCAAATAAACCAAGACAGTAATGCTATGATTAGCAAGCCAGCAAAAATTAAGATTTGAAATAACACCGCTATCTCCATACTTAAATTTCTTTCTCTACAACTACAGCAGTCCCATAACCCACAATTTCACTCATCGTCTGCCCAATTTCGCTGGAGTCAAATCTCATCATGACAACGGCGTTAGCTCCCATGGCTTGGGCATTCTTTACCATCCGTAACTTTGTACCCTTTGATATTTTCGGTAGTAACTACCAACATGTTTTACTCCTCCTTTTAGGCGGATATTAAAATACTAATATTTATTATAGAACATCTTAGCCTGTAAAATACGTGCCTTAACGGATATTTTATAATGATACACTATTGAAAAAAAATTTTAGGAAATGTCTTTATTCCTTTGAAGATAAAGTTGATCGAGATACTTGGCAAACTTTTCCCCAATCTTTGGTGATTCCAAGGCAAATTCGACGGTTGCCTTAAGAAAGCCTAGTTTGTCACCTGCATCATAACGTTTACCTTCAAACTGGCAGGCGTAAAGAGGTTCCATCCTGCACTGTGCACTGAGCGCATCGGTCAGCTGAATTTCCCCTCCGGCCCCTGCTGTTATTCCTTCCAGATAATGAAATATTGAAGGATTTATCACATATCTGCCTATGATCGCCAACCTTGAAGGAGCTTCGGCGGCTGTTGGTTTTTCGACGACGTCTTTTACCCTCCAGACATTGCCTTTGTTATCCATAGGATCAATAATCCCATATTTGTTAACTTCACTCTCGGGAACTTCCTGAATCCCGATCACACTGGAAGAAGTCTGAGCCGCAATATCCATAAGCTGGCGGATCGCCGGAACTTTTGATTTAATAATATCATCACCCAGAAGTACAGCAAACGGTTCTTGACCGACAAATGATTTGGCACAATAGATCGCATGACCGAGGCCCAGGGGTTCATTCTGTCGGATATAATGAATATTGGCAAGATAAGAAAGGTTCTTAATTTTTTCCAAAATATCAAGTTGCCCTTTCTTTTTCAGATGAGCCTCTAATTCGGGGGAACGGTCATAGTAATCGACGATCGGTTCCTTGCCTCTGCCGATAATAATCAGGATATCTTCTATTCCAGAGGCAATCGCCTCGTCTACTATGTATTGGATTGTAGGTTTATCCACAATAGGCAGCATTTCTTTAGGCATAGCCTTGGTAGCCGGCAAAAACCTTGTACCAAATCCGGCAGCAGGAATTACGGCTTTCGTTACTTTCATTGAAAAATACCCCCAATCTTCATTCTTGGAATTTTCTAGCTAATTCAGATTTTACAACTATTCCATTTATTTTCCCATAAAAATGTTTCTCTCACTCAATGCTCCATCTTGAATTTTTAACACCCGTGAACACATTTTTAAAGCAGTCTGCCGGTGCGTAATAATCAAACAGGTAAAATTATCACTTAAGTCCTTAATTGACTTTAAGACATTCATTTCTGTTTCCATATCCAAAGCCGAGGTAGCCTCGTCGAGGATCATCACCGGAGCTTTTCGCAAGAAAGCCCTGGCTATGGCAATTCTTTGGGCTTGTCCCTCGGAAAGGCCCTGGCCGCTTTCACCAATTTTAGTATCCAGCCCTTGAGGAAGTTCTTGAATAAAACCCCAAGCACAAGCTGCCCGGGCTGCCTTTTCCATCTCTTCAGCAGTCGCATCCAACTTCCCACTGCGCAGATTATCGGCAATGGTACCGCTAAAAAGCGTATTTCCCTGCGGCACATACGTTACCCAGTCGCGGGTGGCCGCCGTTACTTCATAATGGCGACCCGCAGTATCGGTATAGAATACTTCTCCTTCTGAAGGCTGAAGCAGGGCCAACAATAGCCGGATCATGGTGGTTTTACCCACACCGGAAGGACCTATCAATGCCACCATTTGCCCGGGGGCTATGTTCACGGTTATATTATCCAGCACCGGTTTCTCGTCATTATAATAAAAGCTTACTCTCTGGAAATCGATGCCCACCTTTTCAAGTTTCGGTACCCGGCTTGCGCTCTTTTCCATTTGCATTTTCTCCAGTTCCATTAGCCGTTCAGTGGAAGCCACCAAAGCAATAATCTGAGGGAATGTTCTGGCCAAGCCGACAAACGGCGCCTGGATCTGCTGTACCAAGGTCAGAAAAGCCGTTAAAGTTCCGAAAGAAATCGCTTTCTGAGCAAGTCTGACGATACCCCAGCTAAAAGCTAAAAAATAGCCTGCCCAAAACCCCATAGAAATGACCATATCGGCCGAGAGCGTTGTCTTGTTCTTTTTAAGAATCCATTTCATCCGGTTTAGATGCAATCCCTGTAAGGTGTCTTGACTATTTTTCTCGAGGCCAAAACATTTGATAATAATAAAATTCTGAATTGCTTCTTGAATATAGGAACGATATAAACTTTCCGACTCCTGCACTTTGATATTTAAGCGTTTCAGCCTACGCCCCCATATCCGACTAAATAAGACAGTTGAAGGCCCCAGAATAAAGGCAATAAAAGCCAGTCTTGGTTCATAGTACAGCAAGGTTACAAAAGAAGCCACTAATTGTACTCCCAAAGCGAAAATGCTGGGAATAACATTGACAATACAGTTTGTAACATTATTGACATCACTGGTTAAACGCGTTAAGAGATCGCCGCTGTGATAACCCGAAAGAGGAAGCCATTCCGTTGCCAATAATCTTTGGAAAAAACGCTGCCGCATAGCATTGGAAAATGACTCATTTACACGTATTGAGAGAAGAGATTCCCCGATTTTTAAGATAAGACCCATGATAATAATTCCGCCAAATATTACACCGGCAATAACCGCATAATTCAGTTTCCCTGCTGTGGCATAATCAATCATGTTCTTGGAAGCAATCGCTAACCCTACCCCGGTAAGGGCCATTATACCATTAATAATTAAAATACCAATAAGTCCGGGTAAGAATGATTTAACATCAGGTTTGATCCAATTAATAAATCTAAAAAGCTGCACGATTTCATTGGTAAATTTCATTATGTAAACTCCTGCCTAAAGGTTGGTTGAGCTTAATATCCGTATCAAATGAATACAATGTAAAAAAGCTTCAAGCTCAAGACTTGGAGCTCTTTTTATATAGTTTTCGTATTTTCCTATATACTTTTAAAATAAAATACCGAAAGGGCCGAAGAATAAGCCATAATCTCACAAGTAAGCACCACCATCGGTTGGAGCAGAGAATGCGTTTTTCTTTACGCCAGATGACCGGGACGACAGCAATCAGTTGGTTTGGTGTCAACGGCCCTTCAATCCATTGCTGCGCATCTCCGACTATGAAAAAGCTGTTTTTTTTCTTGCGGAATATTCTATGCATAACATAATAACCATCAGTTCGGCGGATTAAAACAATATCTCCCCTCCTTACCTGCTCAAAGCTGCTTTTCGTAAACTCCGCACTATCGATACCATCACGCAGGAATGGATACATACTATTACCCGATACAATGATCCTAGCACTTTGGCCTTGGTCGAGGAGTTCAGTAACTAAAGAAAATAAACCGGCAGCTTTAATTTTTTTTACTTCATGCATTGGTATACCAACTCCACAGCTTCCTTATCAGGTCGGCATTTTAATAAATAAACGGGCACTGATACAACAATTTTCTCAAAAATACTCATGGCTTGCTTCATAAAACTTTCATCAAAATAAGGGAGAAAAACCCGCGGCATAAAGCTTAATATTGCTTCTGGAACCGAAAGCTTACGTATCACATTTTCCTTGGACTGCTCCAACAAAATTATTGCTGCCAGGGGAGCCGAGTCATTACTATTTATGAAGGCTGTTCCACTCCATGGGGTACCAAAAACATATGGTTTATTGTTAAAGATCCTGACAGCCGGTGTATCGTCATTAAGTACGGTTACATCATTAATATATTCCTGCCAAAGTTTGACATGAGTTGATTTACCAGTTCCTGAAGAAGCAGAAAATAGCAAGCATTTGCCTTGCCATTTCAATGCTGAGGCGTGACTAACCAATCCCTGATAATGCAAAAGATAATACCTGAAAACGATACCCATTAATATATGCGTTGCTAACCATCTTTGACTTTGGTTATATGATTGTTCCCTGGGATCGTGGTCAGAAATATTACTCCAAGTTATGGCAGCGCTGCGCCAATCTGCAGAAACATCCATTAATGCGATTATATCACCAACAGAGCCATGGTTTCGAGTATAAAGATAATACCCATCTTGATTAGGGTCCTTTTTTACCCATTTGATATTTATTTCTTCGTCAGAAATAATTTTTCCCTTTGGTATGTCTATAATATCTTTAGTCTCAAAACTAAAATTTAAGCCGGCATCATACTTTTGCGTTAGCATATAGTCCTTCATACGTTTAAAAGCTCCGCAAGCATCACTTTCAACATTTAATATCAATTTTGCTACTTGATATTGAGACAAAATTTCATATCTCCTATCAATCTAAAATAATGCATAAAAGCATATCCAATAACAAAATGGACATGCTTCGCATATAATAACTTTTACTTTTTTTAACAAAGTCAATTATTCATTAAAAATTATATGGTACTACAGTCTTTCCATCTATTACAAAGTGACAATATCCTGAAGGCACACACTTTGAACCTTGTGCAAATTGTTCTTCCGCTGTGAGCGTGACAAATTCAAATTGAGGTTTAATATAATTTTTCATTATACCACATCCTATCAGATTATAATTCCAAGTTATTTACTAATATAGATCTGCCGATGTCCACGTGGTAGCAGTATAAGTAGTACTGTCAAAAGTAAACGAACATATTGTTTTTGATGTTGGACAAGATCCATATGTTGTACAATCACTGGAACCACTGGCAAACCTTTCTTCGGCGGTTAATGCCACATAATCAAATTCCGGCTTTATATAATATTTCATATTTCCAACTCCTCATTATATCCAGTTAAATTAATATAGTCCCCTAACTAAGTTTAATTTTAGACCTAATTGTAAATATTTTCAAGACCCATATAATTGTATATTTTTTATAACTATTTACTGGTATATTATTTTTGATAGGCTATAGTGTTGATTTTTTGTTATATTCTATTCTTTTTTGAGCTAATTCACAAAGGTAAGGAGCAGGTTGATCATAATGTCCTGTTTCTCTGTATAATCTAGCAGGACACTTTTCACATAATGATTTATATTGACATTCCCTACATACTTTACAAACAGGAATAAGCAAGCATTTTTGCTTAATATCTTCCCATGCCCTTCGAAAACCTATTTCGAGAGGATTTGATTCCGGTTTATCCAAAATTCCGCAAGGGATTAAACGTCCGTCCCAAGTAACCCATCCCGCACATGATCCAGACATACATTCGAAAGCAAAGTTACTCCCTTTCATATGATTTTCAAAGTTATTCTTTATTGGATTAACTTCTGATACAGCATCTTCAATTTTACTAATACTCTTTCTGCCAGTTTTTTTGGCAGCTTCTTGATCACGTTTTGTCATATGTATTTCATACTGAAGCAATTCATCCGGAGAAAGACGATTGCCACAAGGATCGCTGGAACCTTCCCTACTAGGAGAAACATAATTTACGACCCCTAAGGCCTTATTTCTTTGCTGTACAAAATCATATAACTGATCAAAATCTTTCTTGTTTCCTTGAATGACTGTAGTTTTAATTTCAGTTGGTATCCCTTTGGCAAGCAAATTATCTATCGCCGATATCGTTTTATCATATCCCCCGGCCAACCCGGTTACTTTCTGATAAGTTTCTCTCGATGCTCCATATAATGTGACACTCACAATAGATGGAGGCATTGCGGCAAGCCAGTTTACAATATCCGGAGTAATCAAAGTCCCGTTAGTGTAAATATTTATTAGAAAGCCTAAGTTCATAAACTTCTCGTAGAGTGTTTTAAAATCTTCCCGAAGGAACACTTCCCCTCCGGTTAATGTAAGAAATAACAGCCCTGTATCCCGCGCTTCTTCCGCTAGACGAATCCACTGTGCAGTTGTTAACTCCTTGTCCTTTGCGTGCTTATCATAGGCAGAATGGCTTACATAACACATTTTACACCGCAAGTTACACCTTGACGTTAATTCAAAGGATCCAGCTATAAATTCTTTCTTTTCTTTTGCTCCCATAGCCAGTTGTGAGTATAACTCACTCCATGTTTTAGCCATCCCTGATACTCCTTATATCTGTTACTCTTCAATTAAACTCTTCTCTCTAAGCTTATCAATAAACTCTAAAACATCCGTTTTAGCGGTCTCTTCATCCACATTATATTCCGCAAGGATCGTTGCGATCATTTCTTCTGACGAAACATCTTGTTCCATTTTCCTCCATAATACTGCACCGCTCTCACTAAGCGTCATAATGCCGCTAAACTCAACCACCCGTTCTCCTAATGGTACTACTAACCATTGTCCGGCAACTTCACGCAACATAAATCCTTCTTTTATCTTCAAAAAAAACGCCTCCTAGAATGGATTTTACCATAACTGGGAATATAATGCAGTGAAAATTATACTTTATTTTGACATTATCTTACTTTCTCTAGTTCTTCAATACGCCTCTTAAGCTTCTTGATATAGTTAAATACAAGGAAAAATATTGTTACTATTATTATACCGGTCCAAATACCTGCTGAATCAATACAAACATCCAATAACCTGGGAGTACGCATAGGTGAAAACCTCTGATGGTATTCATCTACTAATCCAAAAATCGGAGAAACCAGAACCGATATTAAGGCAGATGGCCAAACCCTTCTGATAGCAACGTTTAACATCGCACACATTACCGTACCAATTACAGCATATTCACAAAAGTGAGCAGCTTTACGCAGTAACTCGTTAAAGGTTATTTTCCAAAAAGTATCTCCCCGATTGATATCAAAGTATTTATTAAGGTGGTTTTCTATTTGCTCAGCAATATGCATACTGACATTGTTAGACTGCGTTGAGTTTTCACTGCTAAACTTCCATGAGATAGCGATAAGAGCTACTAATAATAGAAATAAAATACCCGTTAAGAATATACGCTTTTTTGAATACATAATTATTATTTACTTCCTTGAACTATTTATGAGTTTACATAGTTTTTAAGCATTCATACAATAGTTGTACAGCTTCCCTGTCCGGACGGCATTGGAGTTGGTATATTGAGATGCGCGAAAGCATCTCTGCCAGAGTGTTAAGACACATTACCATGATATCTTTATCATAATAAGGTAAAAAACATCTGGGCATTATTTTAGATACTGCTGTTGCTGCCGTCAGGTTAAAAATATGATTCTCTGCTGCCTGCTCCAATAATATTATAGCTGTTAAAGGAGCTGACCCGTTATGATAGAGTCTTTTTGTTCCGCTCCAGGGAGTCCCATAGACATAAGTCTTCCCGTTCTCTAATTTGAGGACCGGCCGGTCATCATTTAGAACTAGAGCCCCCATATGCTTGGCCCAAAGTTTTGCTTGTGTAGATTTTCCTGTACCCGAAGGAGCAGTAAAAGCTAACCCTTTCCCTTCCCAGGATAATGCCGAGGCATGTAAGACAATGCCATTCTTAAACAGGATACGGTTTCTAAATATTATTTCGCACAAAAAACCCGTAACTCCAAGTTCAGCAAATTGGTTATTCTCCAAAAAGGTTACCTCTGCCCTGCTCCAGTCGTGGTTGGCATCAGCCCTGCATAAAACCTTATCTGTATTTTCCTCACATAAATATATTGAAGTATCATAATAACATCCTGGCATACAGACCCATTTGGCTTCGTTATCTATCAACAGTTCCCCTTCGGGTTTAGAAATTTTGCAGCTGGACTTTGTTACTATTTCCAGGTCTATATCTGAAGTATTATCTATCAAAAAGGATTGAAGCGAACGAAAAGCACATAACCGGCTGGAGATTATTTTTATCGATAAACCGGCAATATTATAAAAATTGTTTAAAATAATTATCTCCTCATTTCACCGAGAAAATAGACCTGCCATATAATGACAAGTCTATAAAAATCATACCATACTTTACAATTATATTCTATTCCTATTTGTGTTTGTGCTTATCTTTTCCTTTACCCGGATCACTATCGACCGGAACCGGGATAATAGGAGAAGATGCAATACAAGCCAAGCTTTCTTCCGTTCTCAGCACAATATACTCGAAGTATGGTTTAACATATGTTTTTTTCATATATATTCACACCTTTCTCAGATTATTAATCTTTTAAGAGAAATAAAAAAAACTCAGTTTTGGTAGCTGGCTGCCATTTTACNNCGTCCTTGTTTTTCAACAAGTTTGCTATTATCAGTAATAAGTTTTACCTATATCTTGATTATTATTTTTAAACTTTTTAATTTCTATTTAGTAAATTTATCATCCCCCCAAAGACGCCCTAATAAACCCAGCCAACTTATTGAAAATATACCAGAAACACTACTACTGGTTTTACCAAAATTAGTTGAAGCAGTGCTTGCTAAACTTTCTTCCGACTTAAGTTTTATAACAGAACTATATGGTTTAACATATCGTTTCATTATCTGTATCCGCCCTTACTGTCTAAATAAAAATAAAAAACTTGATTTTGGTAGCTGGCTGCCATTTTACAGGCCCTATAGCTTTGCGTCCTTGCTTTTCACCAAGTTTGCTCTTAACAGTAAGAAGTTTATCAGAATCTAAAATCTCTTTATCAAATACTAGCATTTTCTTAGATCAGTGTCAACATTTTTTTTGCTTGTTATTTCTTGTAATTTTTGGCGAGAAATTATAGTTGAACATAATTTTTTGAAGTCCCGTCATCTAGTGGTAAATAACCTTTCTCTGTTTTTTTATTGAGAAACCGGTTAGTGTTAAAGAAATAATTATAGGAACGGTGATACATTTTATAATCACGTTTTTTTACTTTATTCAACACTACGCCTAAAATGTTTGCATTAAAGCTTTCCAGTTGTTCTTTCACACGCTTTAAACTTGTTAATGTAGTATAACCCGACTTTACAATTAATAAAGTTGCATTTACTTTGGAAGCAATAATTGCTCCATCCACGACAGTCCCAAGGGCCGGAGTGTCAAAAAGCACAAAATCATACTTCCCTTGAACTTTATCCATTAATTGTTCAAACCGGTTTGAGCATAATAGCTCAATCGGATTCTTGTTATCCGAACCACAAGAAAAGTAGGTAAGATTTGCAACATTTGTTTCACTAATTGCATCACTTAATTCTACATCTCCGGCCAAATAGTCAGAAAGCCCAACTTGTGAACCTTCGTTTAATCTTTTTGCCGCAGATGGCTTGCGCATATCCGCGTCTACTAAAAGCACTTTCCATCCAGCATGCGCCATTGAAATTGCAAGACTAATTGCCAAAGAGGTTTTCCCCTCTTCCGGATTGCAGCTTGTCAAAGCAAATGTCTTCAATCTTTTCTTATCATTAATGATGTGTATACTTGCAGTAAGCATCTCATAGGCATCCTGGACAGCTTTGTTCGGATTATCATATACATTGAATTTTTTTATCTGCATATCCTCTCCCCCTTATTGAATACCGTGTTCAGGAATAATTCCTATTACGCGCAATTTCAAGTAATCTTCGACAGCTTCTGCTGAACGAACAGTTTTATCAAAGTACTCAATAACGTAGATAATACCAAGAGCAATAACCAATCCCCCGAAAACAAAAAGCAAAGTTTTCAGAAAACCATTATTCGGAATTGAACGTACCGGTACCTGCGCTTGATCTAAAATCCCAATATAATCGCTCTTTGTAAGTGTATGGATCTTTGAGATAAACTCATTTGCCATAGCATTTGCCGCCGCAGCAGCAAGTTCAGGATCAGGTGCAATAGCATTAATTGTTAATAGATTGGATCCCTTTTCACTAGATATACTAGCCATCGAAGCGAGCATCTTTTGCGAAATGTTATAGTTAACAAGTGACTTTGATGCTGCTGAAGTTACGGCCCGGCTATAAAAAATTCCTGAATATTGCGTAACCAATTGCTGGCTTATCGCTAAGTCGTAAGTAGTCAACGCCTGCCCAGCCAATACTTTATCTTGATTTAAAACATAAAGTGTTGTATCTGCTTTATACATGGGTTGAGGTAAGAATATATTCAGATAAGACCCTATACCACCACTTAATAACACAAGGATTACCATTAACCACCACTTACGGGCTACCGAATAAAGAATCCGTCTGATCTCCATTTTACTCTTCCTTTCATTGAAGAACTGTTATTTTCCCACCCCATCATAAACAAATCCTAACCCTTCAAGCTCTTTCCTGTCGTAAATATTTTTAAAATCGAAGAAATAAGTCCCTTTCATTCTCTCTTTTAACATTTTTAAATCGAGACTCCTGAATTGGTTCCATTCCGTAAGTAAAACAACTGCATGTGCATCATTTATCGCTGTGTATTCATTCTCGGCATAATCAACCCGAATATCAGAGAAAGCGTATTTCCGGGCATTTTCCATGGCAACCGGATCATATACTGTGATATCCGCGCCTCTTTTGTATAATTCGTGAATAATAGTAATGGACGGTGCTTCCCTCATATCATCGGTTCCAGGCTTAAACGCCAGTCCTAATACAGCAATTTTTTTACCCTCAATCTCACCGATCTTTGCAATGATCTTATCCACCATTCTTAATTTCTGGGCATGATTGGATTGAATTACAGAATTAACAATGGAAATATCAATCCCAAACTGTTTTCCGATATGCACCAGCGCTTTCGTATCTTTTGGAAAGCAGCTTCCTCCATACCCCGGTCCAGCGTGCAAAAAAAACTTCCCAATGCGCTTATCCAAACCCATAGCTTTCGATACCTGTTGCACATCTCCCCCTGCTGCTTCACATAAACGGGAAATTTCATTTATAAAAGTGATTTTTGTAGCAAGAAAAGCATTAGAAGCATACTTGATAATTTCAGCCGTTTCAATGTTTGCAAACACAAAAGGATGATTATTTAGATACAGAACTTTATAAACATCTTGCATGATCTCCTCGGCCTTGCGACTTTCTGCTCCAATGACAATCCTTTCGGGATGCATAAAATCATTAACTGCAGCACCCTCCCTTAAAAACTCAGGATTTGATACTACGTCAAAACCAAATAAAACATTACGTTTTTTCAATACTTCCCTTATAGTATTTTTTACCAATTGTCCTGTACCAACCGGTACAGTAGACTTGTCCACAATTACCTTATAGCCATTCATATTTTCAGCAATTGCTCCTGCCGCTGAAAGAACATATTCCAAATCAGCTGATCCATCATCTTGCGGCGGTGTACCGACGGCGATAAAAATTATATTTGCATTTTCCACTGCAAAGTTATAATCAGTGGTAAAGTCTAATCTACCATCATTATAGTTTTTGATAACAATATCCTCAAGACCCGGTTCATATATTGGAATGATACTATTTTTCAAATCGTTTATTTTCTTTTCATCAATATCTAGGCAGGTTACACGATGACCAAATTCCGATAAACAAGCACCTGTAACTAGTCCTACATAACCCGTCCCTATAACAGAAATTTTACTCATGAGTAAGACAATTCTCCTAAATTTTTAAAAATAATACAGATACTGTGATTATATCTCATTGATCAGTATAATGCTACCCTTTATATTTGTACCTTTATATTTGTACTAAATCATTTTATACCACTGTACAAATCTTCTAATACCTTCTGAAAAGTCAGTATGCGGATCATAACCTAGAATTTTTTTTGACTTAGTTATATCTGCATAGGTTTTTTTAACATCACCAGGCTGAAGCGGCATACGCTGTAGTTCAGCTTTTTGACCAATTGCCATTTCCAGCGTCTGAACCATTTCAATCAATGAAATCGTGTTCGATTCACCCAAGTTGAAAACACCATATCTTTTTTCACGATTATTGACCCAGTCTAATGATTTGACGATACCATCAATGATATCCTCAATAAAAGTATAATCTCTTTGTGTTGTTCCATCTCCATAAAAAGGGATTGGTTTACCTTCCAAAATCAATTGTGTGAATTTATGTATAGCCAAATCCGGACGCTGCCTTGGTCCATACACAGTAAAAAATCTTAAGCAAGCTGTGTTAATATCATATAGATGATGATATGTGTAGCAAATTAATTCACATGCTTTTTTAGTAGCAGCATAGGGTGATATCGGGTTATCAACCGGATCATCTTCCGCAAAAGGCACCTTTTCATTATTACCGTAAACAGAAGAAGAAGATGCGAATACATAGGACTTAACACCAAATTCTTTTAGGCATTCAAGAATATTTGTCGTACCATTGATATTTACACTTACATAGAGTTCAGGCTTCTTTATTGAAGGACGCACTCCAGCATAAGCTGCTAAATGTATAACAGCCATAGGATGATACTTTTCAAATACTCCTTTTAGAAAATCAATATCTCGAATATCTCCCTTGACAACAGTATAGTTTTCCTTAGATATGCCAAGAGCAGCACAGTATTCCTTGGTTTCAGTGACATTCCTGTACTTTATAGTAGGATTGTAGAAATCATTAAAGCTATCAACGTTAACTACATTCCATTCATCCGCCAGCAGTCTTTCGCAAAGATGTGAACCTATAAACCCCGCTCCGCCAGTTACAAGGATTGTGTCCATTTTGTTTACCTCTTTATTTTATTGCCCATATGGTTTTAAAAAAATTTTCTACCTTGAAAATTCCTACTCAGCATGTGATAATTAACTGTTATTCCTAAATTATACCATATGTCACAACCTTATTATATAATTGAAAATATAATTAAATAAGAACATCACAGAATTTATGGTATATACATTAATACATTAAAATCATTGAAAGGATTTTCATAAATGGCACAGGAAAATTCATTCCCTAAAATATCTAAAGAACTAAAATTTGTTCTTGAATGCACTCATGATATAAATAAAGCAGCAGAAATTAAAGAGTTATTTCCTTTACTGCAATGGGATAACGTTATTAACATGGCTATGACCCACAGATTATTTCCTTTTGTCTACAATGCTATGAGGCAATTTGGCAGCTCTGAAGTACCGGAAAATGTGATCAAACTTTTACAACAAGAATACATGAAAAGTGCTATCAAAGTTGTTGGAATAGCTGATGAAATAGTGAGAATTGTTAATTTTATGAGAGATTATGGAATACAGCCGCTTATCTTAAAGGGCCCCCCTCTCTCGGTAAGAATTAATGAGGACATTACCCTAAGACCTTCCAGCGATATCGATATTTTAGTTGATCCTTTAGAATTCGAGAAAGCAGAAAAAATTTTGGAACTAATGGAGTATACAAGAATATCGCCAGATTTTCTGCTTACTCCACGCAAGAGAAAATTTTATTATAAAAATGATCATCATTTTGAATATTTTCATAATAAACACGCAATTTTAGTTGAACTTCATTGGAGAATCCGCTCATTTGATGTAAAACTGTTTCCTACTGCCTCAAGTTTAAGCACTCAAAAAATAAATATCACCGAATGCCTTGTACCTGTTATGGATGATGAGTATTGGCTTATGTATCTTATGGTTCATGGATATAAACATATGTGGACCCGTTTGCGTTGGTTATATGATATAAAAGAATTTTTGAACAATAATTTAGATTGGGATAAAATCATTTTTATAGCTAATAACTCAGAATTGAAATCAATATTACATCAAACAGTAATTTTATTAAATGTGCTTTTTGATGTTTCTATTCCTGATCAATTGCAAGAATCTGTAGTTAATGATCAGAAAGCATGGCAACTTTCTAATACAGTTATGGAAAATTTATGCGAGAATACGAATAAGGAAAATTTACCTAACTTAAAATTTTCCCGTTTGAAGAATGTTAATTATTATAACTTTAGTTCAAGGTGGAGAAATATGCTTATCTATATATCTTCCCTCTTTAAACCTACAAAGGATGAATTTGAACTTATTGTTCTTCCGGACATTTTATTTCCATTATACTATTTGATTAAAATATTTAATTTATTATGGAAACGTATAAAGTCTACATGTAACTTTATTAATATATATTTTTTAAAGCCATAATGTTTTTATAAAAAGGTATACAAAGTATGGATAAAAATTAATAAATAACTATTGAATATGGATGATAATTATGATATATATAGGTTAATTGAATACTATATATGATAGCGATAAAGGCAAACTTAGCGAAAGCTAAGGACGCAAAGCTATGGGTCTTCCAGATAATGCTGATGATCGCCAAGCTGCCGAACAGTATGACATTTAGTCGCTATCCCTATGATTATGGTAGCGGCTTTTATTGTTTCCTTTATTAATGACCTTGTCGCTATCCGTAAAATGGTTTAGCGGCATTTATTTTTGCCTGATATTACTAAACCATATTGCCACTACAATTAACAAATATTTGGCATATTAGTAGATGCAATAAGGAGAAGGATTATGAAAAAAATTAAGTATTTACCTCTTATGTTATCTTTAATCATAATAATAAATTTGCTAATTCCGAATACTTATGCAAATGGGGAAATTATCTTTAAAGTTCAAGCTGTTGCTTCTGAATCTATGAATGGGAAAACGTGTACGCAAATTGGAATGATTGCTAATGACGCTTCAAAAGATAGCTTAAACTATTCTCTTTTATGTAAAGAACTAAATTCAGGCACAAAAATACTAGTAGATAATAAATACTATATATCCGGTTCGATTAATGCAAAAGTAATTAGTAAAAATATCCTTATGGATGGTACAACTGATAACGCTGAATTTTGTTTTACAAATACAACAGGTGAAGAGTTTTTGTTCAACGTTCAAGCAAAAGAAGTCATTGTACAAAATATAAGATTTACTCAAAAAAATAACGGATATGTCTTTATATTTAACATCCAAAATACCCAAAAACTTGACAACTTTATAACAGAGCACTGCTATTTTGAAGGGAATATAAGACTATTAACCTGGAGACAAAATACCGGTTCTAAAGTACAGTTTATTGATCCCACAGTCTCTGACTTTGGTATTACACATTTTGTTTTTAATAACAACACCTGCAGAAATCTCAAAGAGCAATTTAAAGGATTCATTTATCTTGACGATGTCCCGATTGCTCACGCGGAACTTATTGGCAACGATATAAAGAATTTTGTTTATGCTTTTTATACCCAGGGAATTACCAATGAAAATCCTTATAACAGTGTAATATCTGAGAAAATGGAATACCTGGAAGTCAGAGATAATACCGTAACCTGCGACAACGATTGGGACGGTGCGCCACCATCGCCAGAGCTATATCATTGCTTTATATTTTTCGAGGGAAATAAATGTGACTACCTCAATAATCATGTTGAAGGTTTGCATGTAATCAATCGAGCTACCGTAGTATATGACGCTTACCTAAGTTGCTGGGATCTGGATTATGAAAATAATTATTGGAAAAACAACATTTCCTTTTCTGCTACAAAATCCAATGCCGAATTAATGAAATCCAAATCAGCCACAAAAAAAGGTTACAATGGAATTAACCGATTATATAAAAATAACACCTATATCGTAGAGAAATCTTACGCCGATATCTTTAAAAGACCATATGACGAGTTATGGGTTAGTTTAAGCTATTATCAGCATGAAATGGATACAGTCGTTGTGGATAATAATACTTTTGATGTCTATAAACTGGCGATGCCATATGGTCAGCCTATCCACAATTACACCTTTTCAAATAATACTATTCACGCCTATACGGTCAATGAAAAGTTTAATAATTGCATCCTTCCTGCTTATAGATTAGATAACCCTTCTCCTACCGACACCTACATTGCAAGAGATAATAATATCGTAATTGAAACCCCAGCCCCGTATTCTGAACAGCAAAACTCACTTATTATGGCTGTTGGCAAAAAAAATGAAGTTAAAACCGCTAAAATTATATTCGAGAATAACTATATCGAATGGCCTGATCTCAAGGCGGTCATAAGTTCTCCTTTAGGGATCAATCTAAATGTCACCAGTGCAAACATAACAAATAATACTGTTATCGCCACCAGACCGGGAAGTAAGGTCGGAAAAACTCTGTACACAGGATTATATATACTCTGTGATAAATTAACACTAGAAGACACTTCAATTCAAATACCAGAAAATGAGGGTTATTCGATCCAGACAGCACCTTACATTCGTAAGTCATAAAATATGCACCCTTAATTTTCCTTAACAAGAATGATAGCCACTTATATTCCTATTTATTTGTATACGCAATTAATAAAATACACTTTTAATATCGTCCTTGGGCTCAACAAACTTTAGATAAGCATTTCGTGCAAGTTTACTTTGATTGAGCCTTCCATTCTCATCATTTAGTAAATCTACGACAATATTTGCACATGCTCGAGCATCAGTGAATACACTAACAAATCCATTCTCAGTATTATTAAATCCCCTTAATCCAAATCTTGAAGAAACAATCGGTATTCCTTTTCCCATGGCCTCAAGCATTTTTATATTAACACCACTTCCATCATGAATCGGGTTAATAAAAAGATCACACTTCAGATAGTATTCATCTGTAGAATCAACTCGTCCGGTAATAATAATGTCTTCATATCCCTTTGCATGATTATACATCCCTTGCGTAGGGCCTTGCCCAACTAAGTACAAATCTACGTCCTTAATCAAAGTCCTTATTATTGGCATTACTTCGTTAATTAGAAATAATGCGGCATTTTCATTTGGAAACCAACCATAACTACCAATAAACAAGATTTTCTTATTAACTTTTTTAATAGAATTCACATCCTTAATGATATCAAAACAACTGTATGGATGCATTACCTTTATATTAGCCTCAGGATTTAAAGCTAATAATTTATCTTTATCCCTATCAGTTGTTGCCAGGACATAATCAAAACACCCTAATGCTTCACTTTCATATTTCTGCGTCCTTCGAGCATTTATTTTCACAATCGGCCTTATTAACCTATTACATATTGTTGAATAGTTCTCCCAGATTTCTGATTCTACATTGTGCTCGCTCAATACCGTGATAGGTGCTTTTGCGTCTTGAATGTATTCTGCCATTTGCAGATGATCAATGATAACTATATCATACGATTTTTGCGCGAACATTCTTCGAATTAGTTTCCTCATGGAATTTCTCGTATATTTTCTTATACTGTTTGGATATTTAAACGAAAGATTTAAAGCCGTACTTTTCCAAATTAATCTAACTGAATTTAATGAATTACATAATGTCGAAAGACTGCTTCTTTCTTCCACTGAATAATCTTCCGTGTCATAAAACGAAATACAGTCGACCTCCGTATCCAGTAGTTTTAAGAATTTCAAAAATCCCACTGAGCCTAGTAAAGCCCCATCATGCATTGGCAGCAATTTACGTTGTGTGATAAACAGTATTCTTTTACTCATTTACCTTCTCCTGACCATAGTATAGTGTCTCGAAAGCCCACTTGAGCAAAGCTCAACAAATCATCATATACCGCATCAGCTTCAGTATCTGATTCATTAATCAAGTGACCGGAACGTACCAGGATGGAATATTTGATACCGGCATTCTTCCCTGTCTGAATATCTATCTCTTTGTCTCCAACGATGATGCTCTCTTTAAGATTAATATTTAAATCCGCAACAGCCTGTTCAATCATCCCGGTCTTTGGTTTCCTGCATTGACAGGTTAATGAATATTCTGCTATTGTCCCCTCAGGATGATGAGGGCAGTAATAGTAAGTATCAATATATGTATGATATTTTTTTAACTCATCATCAATGTAATGGTGAAGTTTTATAACATCATTTTCAGAATAGTATCCTCTTGCTACACCGGCTTGGTTGGTTATCACAATTACTTTATAACCCATATCATGGAATATCTTAATTGCCTCAACTGCACCATTGATAAATACAAACTCATCCTCTTTAAAAAGATAATTCTTTTCAATATTTACTGTGCCATCTCTATCTAAGAAAACAGCCTTATTCATCCACCTTACCTACTCCTGACTCAAATTGTCCAAAATCAATTTGCGCTTTCTGGTAATCATCCGGAACCCCAATATCAATAAAATATCCTGTGCTCTCATAGGCATATATTTTTACTATCCCGCTTTCCAGTATTTTTTTTTCAAAGGAGAATGATTCCTCCTCTATTGAAGCTAACAGACTTCTCTTTAAAAGATATGTTCCGGCGTTAATCTTTCCATATGTGGTAGGTTTTTTCTCCTTAAATTCTGTAATTACACTGTTTTCGATAATAACCGACCCATATCTGTCAAAATTGCTCAGAGCTTTTACGGCAATGGTAAGTTGGCTTCGGCGCTTATCATGATAAGCTTTCATCGCCATTAGATTAACTTCAAAGAAAGTATCGCCATTGAGTACAAATACCTCCTCTTCTTGGCAACAATTTATGGCTTTTTTAATTGCCCCGCCTGTTCCGAGAGGAACATCCTCAATAGAATAGGTTATTTTTATCCCTCGGTAGTTATGTCCGAAATAACTTTCAATAGCGCCATACTTATACCCTACTGCAAAAACGACATGACTCACTCCGTCTTTCAAAAGATAATCAAATAAGTATTTTAAAAAAGGTTCTCCGTTTATAGGTGCCATCGGTTTTGGAACATCCGACACGATATGGCTTAATCTCGTACCGAACCCGCCCGCCAATATAATTGCTTCCATTTTATTCAACACCACCGAACAGTTCGTTTTCAACTGCCATACATATCGTGTGGTATATAGGCAGGTGATATTCCTGAATAATATAGGTCTCATCAGCGGGAACATTGAGCAAAACATCAGATAGTTCTTTCAAATTACCTCCGGTCCTGCCCGTAAGCACGATCACTTTCATTTCTTGTACCTTTGCCATTTGAGCCGCATAAATTACATTTTTGGAATTACCGGAAGTGCTGATAGCGATCAGAATATCCCCTGCCTTTCCAAGTCCAATCACGTGTTGAGCAAAATTGAGATCAGCTGCTTGATCGTTAGCATAAGCAGTTAAGAGGGCCGTTTCACTAACCATGGAGATAGCGGGGATCGTTTCCTGCAAATTATCTATGAAATATCCGGCTGTCTCAGGAAATAATGACTTAATCTTCATCTGTTTGTCCTCATGAAGTTTACGTGGAAGAAGAAAGCCTTTCATCAGCTCTCCAACAATATGAAGAGAATCAGCTGCACTTCCCCCATTTCCGCAAATCAGCAGTTTGTTCTTACGGTCATAACAAGCCAGGATTTCTTCGACCGCTGCTGCCACCGGACATGTCTTAAGGAGCGGATAGCGTTGAAATAGATCGGCAATAATCTCACCAGTAGAATTTTTCATTTTTATATCCATTCCTTNNTTCGCTTCGCTCAAGGCACAAAACGTAATGAAATACGTTGGCTTTGAGCGTTTTTTTGTTTAATCTTATAGCCATAGGGGTAGCAGTAAACTACAAACCACGCGGAGGTGAGTGGGTTGCTCCAACGATGGAGTAACCGCATTTTTATATGTGTAGATTGCCTTTCCAAGCACAAATAAGTGTGACTTCAAGCACGCAGACTTATCCTTTACTCTTAACGTAAAGTCCACGCCTGAGCTCCTCTTTCTGTGAACTGTGGAAGTATAACTTTACCCTTCCTTTTATTCAGTTTCTCGACTAAGCTGTATCTCTCCTTAGGATCGCAGATAATCATCATAAAACCACCGCCCCCGGCACCGGAAATTTTCGCAGCCTTTCCTCCGTTGTCCATGATAAATGCATATATGTCATTGATCATAGGATTTGAAATTGACAATGACATTTTCTTTTTGGATTCCCAGCTTTTATTCAAGCATCCTGCCAACTCGTCAAAATCGCCCTTCAGGAATGCGTTCTTCATTTCTGTGGCCAAAAGTTTTAGTTCATGCATTCCTTCCAAACTTTTTTCTGCCTTAGCTTGCGTATTCTTAATCTGGTCATCAATAATCGTCGCTGATTCTCTGGACACACCGGTATAGTGAAGGATCAAAGAATTTTCAACCTCATTCTTTATCCAGTTTTTGATGCGGAGCGGATTTACAATTGCTCTGTTTTCGTTAAAAAACTCAATAAAATTAAAGCCTCCAAAGGTTGCCGCATATTGATCCTGTTTTCCTCCGGATAGATTTAAATCCTTACGCTCAATCTCATAAGCTAGGGACGCCAGATCATAATCGCCAAGAGGCAGATTTAACCATTCCATATAGGCTTTGAGTATCGCGACAACCATCGTTGATGAAGAACCAAGTCCGGATCCAGCCGGGGCATCGGCATAAGTCGTCATCCGAAAAGACAAAGGCTTTCCCTTATTAAAGTCCTTAACAATCCGATTATAAATACCCTTATGCAGAAGAAGTGAATTGTCGATCTCAATACATGTACTGCTTATATCTGTAAATGATTCATTCCTGTCAGGGGCAATGAATTCTATCCTATTATCTTTCGTCGGTTCAATTGAACAATAGGCATACATATTTATTGTAGCATTTAATACCGCTCCGCCATATTCATCGCAATACGGGGATACATCTGTACCGCCGCCGGCTAGCCCTAAGCGAAGGGGGGCTTTTGAGCGAATAATCACAACGTTCACCTCTTAAACTATCATATCCATTATTTAGATAGGTAATTAATTACTTCACTACTTTAACTATATCTTCAACGTCGTACCTGATTGATATAGGAACGTTAAAAGTTTCCGGATACTTTCCAATACATATAACACAAATAATTTGTTCTTCTTTTGGAATATTAAAGTATTTTGCAATAGATTGATTTTCTTTTGTTGTATACAATTCACGTTGCAAAATACAAGCACCTAAACCGCATGCGTGAAGAGCTAAAGAAAGAAATCCTACAAAAATCCCTGTGCTAACTATCCATTGATTCTTTTCAGATAACGGATAAGCAGATATATCGGAAGTTATAATCAAATACTTTTGCGCCGAGTCCTCAAATCCCCCTACGCCATTTAAATATTGACTTATTATATCTCTTTGCGATTTATCAATAACATAGACTCTCGATGGCTGTCTATTGCATGCTGATGGCGCCTGAAGAGCAAATTTCACTGCTTCTTTTATATCGTCTAAGCTTATTTCTTCATCTATAAAGTTTCTTACACTATACCTCGTTGTTATTAAACGTTCGAACTCTTTCTTGTCAATTTGTGTTATATCCTTTTTTTTAATTTGCTGTGTACCACCGGTTTTTACACTGTTGTTTAAGTATTCTTGTGGAATTATTTTTTTAATTTCTGATTTTTGAAATGTATCAATTTCGCCTACTCCTTGTTGGTATGCCATATACTCCTTCAATACACTAAATGCCATTTTTATTGATATATGGTTCATATCATATCCACACCTTTGATATTCCTCTATCAAAGATAAAATTTTATCGATTTTTTGTTTTCCAAACCCAGGACGAGGTTTTTTCAAAGACAACCCCTTCTCAATAGAATGACAACTTAGAATTATTTGAGAAGTCATACGCCGCTCTTTATAAGCCTTATTCATCCAAATTTCTCTAATAAGTTGGACTTGCTTATATTCTTGTCTTAAAGTTAATAAAAAATCTTTTAGATACATATAACCCTCCAATAGTAAAATTTCTAAATATAAGCAGAATTAATACAATTATATATTCCTTCAAGCAGAAATTCGCATTCTTTCTTTATTTGTTGCCGTGCGTTTGAATAATTTATAGATTTCAAACATAACATTTCTTGAATTTTATTATGTAACATACAAATTTCCTCTTCATTATTATTCCACATCGTTAAATAATGATCTTTAAGATTTAATCTCCGTAATAAATCAGCTATTTTGCTTTCGTATGTCTTATATATTTCTTCCTTATCAATCGAAATAAATGGAGTATCATTCTTAATACTAAATACAGTCCCATGAAAAAAATTAGTTATCACTAAATCAAACTGCTTAAATATAACTGCAAATTCTAAAGGTGATGGTACCAAAAGAACTGTATTAGGATGGAACACATATATAGAAACAATCAAGTATTCTTCACCATACTTATTCATAATTTCATTCACAATTATCCGATCAGAAACCATTAAACAGATAATTCTCTTATGTTGTTTCTTTGCTTCAGTTATTTTTCTATTATTAAATTCCACCAACGGGAAATCATATAAGAAGGTTGGATCATACATTAAACTAACAGATTTTTGAGTAAAATTCGACACAAAATTCCCGGTATTTTCATCCCTTACAGTTATTAAATCATATTTATTAAAAGATTTACTTAATTCTTGTTTTTGCAACTCTGTTAAGTGATTTATATCGCCACGATTAACAGAAGAAGAAAAACTGATTTTTAGCCCCTCAAGCTGGGGGGGTATAAAATAAATGTTGGGATAAGGCTTCCCTGGTTTATTTGCCCATATTTCATCACTCCCAGATATATAAACATCATAGTCCCTACTGACTAAAAATTCTAAGCTATCCTCGTAAGTAGGACAATATCTCTGGGGTGATGTTTTTATGTTGCTTTCTACGAATTCTTGCATTAATCGTTTCATTTTATTGTTGGAGTACATTATGTTGAATTTTATTCTCAATAATTTACGCAAAGCATTCATCAATTTATTTTTTACTGAAATATCCTTATCAATTTCAGTAGTCGATTTTCCATTCCAAATCTGAATATTTAACACTTCAACAACAAACTTTTCTCCAAGCATTTTTTCAAATATTTTTTCAGTTGCATATGCCTGTAATGCCGTACCATAATTAATTGATGTAACTAAAGTTATTATCCCAACCCTTATTTTTTTAACCATCATAGTGTTATTCCCCTTAATTATTGATTTACTTTTTTAATATTTGTCTTATTTTTTTGTTTTGCAGCATCTCTTTTATTTGTTTTCTGAATGTAAATAAAATAATGACTGTGTAGATAGCAAATATAAATATCTTATAAAGAAAATTATAAATATTAAATACTGTTAAATATTTTGTATAACTAAAATACAACCCAATTGCACAAAAAGCTGCATTTACCATAACCAGCATAATCATTTTGCTTAATTTGTAACCTATATCATCAAAATGTAAACTTAATTTAATTACAATAATTACTGAAATAATTTTTGCAACAACAAATGCCAGAGCTGCACCATACATATCAAGTTTTGGAATTAAAAGAAAGCTAACAAATATATTTGCTAAACTGCTAGTAAGTGAAACAATAAAAACATATTTTGAAGCGTGTTTATAGTAAAATAAAACATTAACATAGAAAAAATACAAAGTTCTAACAGAAAATGCAAATATCAAAATAGGAATAACAGTCCAAGTCAATACGTATTCGCTATTTGTCATTAGCATTACTGCCTCTTGGCAAAAAAGCGCTATGCCAAGAAAAATTACTCCATATAAACGCATCAATAAATCACTGATTCTGATTATCTCTTCTTTGCTTTCCGGATTATTCTTATTCATTGTTTCATAAAACCAAGGAGCAAACGCCATATTAACTGAGCCTTGGATCATATCTGCAACCGAACCAAATTGTGTAGCAATACTAAATAATCCAACAGAGCTTAGGGATTTATAACTATTAAGCAAAATACGCGAGATAAAATCCGCGATTGAAGTTGACAAATTATGCGGCAATATTGGAATGGAGTATTTTAATGCCTCCTGAAGTAGTTGCTTATTTATACCAAAGGTTACTAAGTCACTCTTTTTCAAATCAAAAACGACATATAATGAAAATGTAATATTTGCGATCAATCCTGCTAATAGAACACCTGTTGCTCCAAGTTTAAAAATACCTATAAGAATAAGATTTAAAGTTACATTAAAAAGGAAATAAATGATACTTGTAATTGTGAACTTTTTACTATCTTGCATCCCCTGTAAAATATTCTGATATACAGTATATATGCAACCAAATAGAACACCAACTATACCAATTAAAACAACTGGATAAAAATCCAATCCCTTAAAAAATAAGTTCAATATTATGTGTTGAAAAACAATTGAAAGAACTACGAATACACTGCCAGAGAGTGAGACAAAAGTCAAAACTGTACCATAAAATCGTTTTAATCTATCCCTATCACTTTTATAATCAGCATAAAACCGAGTCACTGCAGAATATAAGGAAAAAGCAACAATAAAAGATGCTACTGAAGTAAAACCAGCAATAAGATTTGTAATACCATAATCTTTAGGCGTAAGGAAATACGTATATACTGGTAAAAGTAAAAAGCCTAACGCCTTAATTAAGATAGAGTTAAACGTATATAAAGCTGAATTAATAAGTACTTTACTTTTTTCACGCATTTTTAATAATCCTTCAAATACTACTTTGAAATTTTTACTATTTTATAACCGCTTTTCAGCTAGTAAACCTGCCAATAAAAGTTCTCTATGTGCTTCGCATTCAATATAATTTTGTATCTCAAGCAGTTGATTTTTATTATACTTTCTCCTTAAAAGCATACCGTTCAATAGTTTTCGGTCTATTCGGGATAACCATTTACCAAAACCAGATAAGCTTCTCAAGTATAATTGAATATTCTCTTCTGCAAATCTTCGATATTGCCCCTCAACGAAACCATCCTTCAATATTTCTAATGAACGTTCATTGAATCCTGCTAATATGTCCATTCCTTCTTGACACTCAGCCAGGCAAACACCATTATCTTTTTTCACAATTGGTATATATTCTATACTATTCTCCCCTCCAATATTTACCTTTACCAGCAAGCTTGTCTGCCAGAACTCACTCTCTGAATAATCAAATATAAAATTCCCTTGCCCATAAATAATCGTTGAACCTTCATATTCCTCATAACAGCCGATACAATGACTATGTTGACAGATTACCAAATCAGCCCCTTTTTTCGCTATTTTTCTGCACACTTTCTGAAGATTTGGAGACGGATAACGGTAATGCTCCTTGCCGCCATGATATAATACAACAACAAAATCACATTCGGCCTTTAGACAATTTATGTGATCAATACTTTCCAATGGGTCAAACGAGTTTGCACCAGCTTTGTTACGGTCTGCAATCGAAAATTCATATTCTGCACAGGCATAGATACCGATTTTGATGCCATCCCTTTCAAAAATATATGGTTGAGCTGCCTGCTGCAGATTTTTTCCTGCGCCAACACTATCAATATTGTTGCTTTTCAATATATTAATTGTTGAATACAACCCTTGCTCATCCTGATCCAGGATATGGTTGTTGGCAAGTCCGATTAGCGTTGGATTTATTGCTTTTATTCCATCTATTGTAGAGGTCGGTGCAATTAAATTAGGTCCGCATTTGCTGATTGGATTTGGAGTATCCGTTAATGGAACTTCAAGATTGAACAACAGAAAATCGGTTGAAATAAATATTTTAAGCAAATCTGAACCAACGAGGGCTTTCAAATCAGCATTCGCAAATAAATCATAATTTGATTGTGTTGGAGCTAAATCACCAGCAAAGAGTAAAGATATTGATTGCATACATATACCTCAATTTAATTTAATCCAATTTCCAAACATAAGCTCATCTTCATCCTTGGAAAATAACAAAAAACCGGATCCTTGAAAGAAAGTTATTTCTCCAAAATACAATTTATTATCTACAATATACCAATCAACCCTTGTGTGATATGTATTTTGCGATAATACCTCGGAACAATGCAACATCTCTTCCAGTAGTAACGGCTTATCAAAAGTATTTTCAGAATTTTTTAATGTATTGACTCCTGAGGTTGACTCGTGCAGCTTTCCAAATGTGATTGAAATATCAGTCCTATTCCATTCTACATCGTAAAAATCTATTTTAAGATCAATAAATCTGTCTGATTGGACCTGTATCATTTTTGGTATTCCATTAAAACATAAAACTTTGTAATCTTCCGGAATCTTACCATTATTTATGAGTAATTCCTCACAAATAATCCTTGGCTTAATATCACGATAAGGCCACTCTCTGCCCATCCAAAACCAATTTCGCTTCATCCATTTTTTCAGCTGCCTCTTTGAATTCTTAATGTCCAAAGTATTTTTATCTTTGCATATAATATTACAACCGGAGCCATGCGTACACTTTAATGCAAAAGCATTAGGCAAAGCATCCCAGTCAATATCATCAGCATTATTGTATACACCTATCAGTCTGATCAAATACTTTTCACCTATCATCTCAGTAATATATTTTCGCACTTCATATTTATCCACAAGCTTCGGATACAAAGGTTTTTTATCATATAATTTTATCCATTGAAGTTTTTCATTATATGTCTGTGGTTTATCTAAGTTAAGCTTTTTCCCGGTTTCTAAACGGTACATCATTTTTAGATACATCCTATCTGGAATCCATCTGAAAAAACCATAGTGGGCGACATCTTCGATAATCCCAACAGGATTTTCACATAGCATCTTAATCAATGTTTTTACTTTAGGCATGGTATGTCTATCCTCTCTATATGACCATTTTATTTTTTAATGAAAATTTGCCTTTATTGATATCATAATATCCAGCCATGCATGCTAAGAAAACATAAATAACCGGATCGTACAAATCGATTCTTACAGCCGCAAGAAATAAATCGACGATAAAGAAACTTAGTAATATTCCTTCGACGTTGATCGGTAATTTCTGTTTAAACTTCGCAATATATAGTTTTAATAGTTTACATACTATTGAAACGTATATTGAAAAGTATATTACTGTCCCTATTATCCCTGTACACGACAGTACCTCTGCATATGTAGAATGAGAAAATACACCAAATGTGCTAAAATACTTATAGTTATCAAAGCCAACACCAAATAGCGGATATTCTTTGAACAAGTCAAATGCTTGTCGATACATCTCCAGCCTGTTTATGGCTGATTCATCATTACTATATGACTGAAATAATCTTTCAAACAAAATTGAATCTGAGTACATTGGTACAACCCAATTATATATCACAAACGCAAGAGAAAAAATAATTATTAGGCTTGTCACTACCTTCGCTAAGTTTTTCCTTGAAAGTGACGGTAAATAAGAACTGATAAAAAACAATATAATAAAAAGAGCAACCCCGAGAAAGCCCTTCCTTGAGCCTGATAAAGCAATATTTGAAAATGCTAGGGGGATATACACTATCGATAATACTTTATATATAAGCCCTTTATTCCATAAATACGCGATAATAACAAACCCGAAATACATCAAAACAGCCATATCATTTGGATTTCCTCTTTCAGAAACCAGAAGCCGTCCGGTTCCGGATTCGATTGTTCCATTAAAATATGCTGTTATTGCATAGGCCAATATAGTTATCCCTAAAAGTTTGAATATAAAGTCAAAGTTCTTTTTATTTATTACTACATAATAAACTGAAATGAACAATACAGCATATTGTATTCCCTTAATGAAGCTGTGCAAATATGACCCTAAATCCGGGGAAATGATTAATCCCGGAATGAATATTATAGCATAAAAAACTAAATAAGCTTTGCTCTCATACGATAATTCTTTCAGCAAGCCACCTTGCAAACGCAGCTTAAAATGATAGAACAGCAATAAAATACACATTGCTGAAAATACCGCAATCGAAAACCCCGGTATATTGGTAAAAGCCTGGTCTATATAAACAGTATATACAATTGTTAAAATAATACCCATTTGCAACAATTTCAATTGCTCACCCCGTCTTTAACCAATAATCGACTTTGTCTGCCTGATATAGTTCATTATTTTTTTAGCGCGTTTTTCTATTGATAAGTCAGAAGCAACAAATAATGAAGCCTCCGACATTTTCGTTCTTTCTTCGGGATTATCCCGGATATACCTGATAGCATCAGCAATTTCATCAACACTCAGAGGATTCACTCTTATCGAGTTATTATCATCCAATATATCATCGTTGCAAGGTAAGTCGGAAGAAATAATCGGCAGTCCACAAGCCATAGCCTCGACAATCGAATTACAGCAGCCCTCGGCTAAAGTAGGCAGTACAAAAACATCAGCACAATTTAAATATTTCACAATATCTTGATGAGGAAGTCTCCCGCAAAACAGGATCCCTTCACAATCTGGCGTGTATTTTGGAGTTGGTGAGTCCTCTTCGCTCCCAATGAAAATAGATTTTACGTTATCCAGCTTCTTTATTGCCTCGGACACCCTTCTTGATCCTTTGCGTTCCGAAAACCACCCCGTATAAGCAATAATAAAATCATCCTCAGAGAACCCCAAAGATGTTCTGGCTTTATTCTTATCCATTTTATAAAACTTGCTTTGGTCAACGGCATTGGGAATAACAATGATCTTTTCTTCTTTGGCAAGCCCTAACTTAATACTTTCTGCTTTATTCTCTGTAGATACACTGATAACGCCATTGATACAATCTAACAGTCTTCTTTTCCTACGGAGAAAGCTCTGACGAATAATCAGCTCCCCCTCACCACAAGCAACATATAAAGGCAGTTTCTCCCGGTATCCGATGGCTGCGGCTACAAACCCACAGCTCCAAAAATGGCCATATATAATTGTAGGCTTTTCCTTGATTTTTCTATATGCTCTTTTAACTGCCCTTTCGAAGAAAAAATCGAATAAAGCCTGTCCTAATTCAAATCCCAATACTTTGAATTCGGAAAATGAGATATACTTTGGCTGATATACATCTATTCGATTGTTGTTCTTTGTAACTTTAGACCATTTAACAGGGTTAAGCTTAATCCCCCGAATTATATTTTTCGTAATGCTTTGAGGAGAGATAACTGTGCATTTAACACCTTCATCAGCCAAAGCACAAACGAGCTGATCGACAAAAGTAAATACTGGATTTTCATCAGTTGGATAACCAATCGATATAACACAAATATGTTCTTTCATTTGTGACATGTTTACTCCCTTAAATACTACTTATTTCCATCTTGATAGACAAATTGATATACAAAAGTGAATAAAACTATTTTGCCAGTTGACATAAGCAGGATTTTCCATCAAATTGTTTTACTGCTTCATAAAATATATAAAAACCATTGCTGTCCTGCTCTCCATCGGCAAATGTAATGACCCCGAATTTAAATAGTCCTTTAGGCATCCTGTCACTCTTAAACTGGGCAATGTCTTCCCATTGCTCCAAATCCTTACTCACAAAAAAATGCAAATACTTATCTTGATGAGAAGGACCATTTTCCTGTGCAGTAGCTGCCAGATAATATCCATCATCCAGCTTTTTCGAATACCAGACAGGTCCCGGAAAAGTCTTTTTAATTTCAATCTCCCTTGTTTGGCGATCAAGCTTAATATGGTGTACTTCTTTTAGCGGTGAGTCCATAATCCAATGGATAGAATCTTTTTCGAAGAAAGGATTTATCGCCCTATAGCATTGTGTTCCGTCACCAATCCACTCAATATTTTTAAAATCTTTATCGGCAGAAAGTATAAAAGACTGACCTTCAAAATCGCCGGTAAAGACCCAGATTTTTTCTTCATAATGGTCCCAATTGACTGAGTGGATATGTCTGATTTTATCATTTGGGATATTAAATACCTTTTCCCAACTTAATCCACCATCCAGAGTGCGGTAAATCGATTTCCCTGCAGGGTTGGGCCTGCCGTATTCGCCAAAAAAAAGTTCATATCCATTAATATTGGCAA
This sequence comes from Peptococcaceae bacterium UBA6116, assembly GCA_002423425.1. Lineage (GTDB taxonomy): Bacteria > Bacillota > Desulfitobacteriia > Desulfitobacteriales > Syntrophobotulaceae > UBA6116. The sequence goes on along the minus strand of DIWC01000053.1, from coordinate 55,058 downwards.
CCGTATTATGCAAGGGGTTCCTGCATCCCGTCATATGCATAACATCAATAAGTTTGCTGCAATCCCTGGATAAATGATATACTATCCCCTGCCAGAAAATCACATAGCCGGTGGCCGAGGGGATTACACACATTTTATCCAAGCGCATGAACCTGCGGAAGAGGCGGAACTGGCCAAAAAGAAAGTAGGGACTTGCGATAGGCATTTTAATTGTTTTCCCACCATGTTTGTCAATTATTTTTATGCGATTAAATTTACTTGAAATCAGTTGATCCTTATCTGCATAATGAATAATTTCCTGATCAATGATTTCTTGGATCACTAATTTCATTTTCCCCACACAACCCGGTTTACAATCTTTGTATAGCTTTGAATCAGCTTCACCACTTTCACCGATACATTAGGGTCGATATAATCCGAAGCTAAGACAGTTGGTTCTTTATTATCCTGCATCAATTTAGATAATTCTATAGCCTGCTCAACATCATGACCGGTAATACCGCCAATAATCACTGTGCCTTTATCTAAAACCTCAGGCCTTTCAGTAGATGTTCTCAATAATATACCTGCAAAACCGAGCATGGCGCTTTCCTCTGATAATGTTCCACTGTCGGACAATACGCAAAATGATTTCTTTTGCAGTTTATTATAATCGAAAAACCCGAACGGCTTGACACTATGAACTAACGGATGAAAGGCAAACTTGCGTTGTTCTATAAACTTCTTACTGCGGGGATGGGTGGAATAAATAACCGGCATACCATAGCGTTCAGCAATATTATTGATTGACGTCATTAAAGACAGAAAGTTTGCTTCCTGATCGATATTTTCTTCCCGGTGGGCAGAAACAAGAATGTATTTGCCTGCTTCCAAACTTAGCTTGTCCAGTACATCACTGGCATTAATCTTCTCCATATGCTTCTGCAATACTTCCTGCATAGGTGAACCGGTCACAAATATATGCTCTTTCCTGAAGCCTTCAGATAATAGATAGCGGCGGGAATGTTCGGTGTAGGTTAGATTGATATCTGAAATATGGTCAACAATTTTACGATTGATTTCTTCCGGGACATTCTGATCGAAACAGCGGTTGCCTGCTTCCATATGGAAAATGGGCACTTTGAGGCGTTTAGCTGAAATGGCCGCAAGGGCCGAGTTGGTATCCCCTAGTATCAGCAAGGCATCCGGTGTTTCCTTCTGCAAAACTTCATAGGATTTGGCAATGATATTCCCCATGGTCTCACCCAAGTCTTTGCCGACGCTATCAAGATAATAATCCGGTTTCCTCAAACCCAATTCGTCAAAAAACACCTGGTTGAGCATATAATCCCAATTCTGCCCGGTGTGAACAAGGATATGATTAAAATAACGATCGCAAGCCTTGATGACCTCAGATAACCGGATAATCTCCGGCCTTGTGCCGAGGATCGTCATTACTTTTAACTTTTCCACATTATACCTCCAAATAATAGGTATCCGGCTTTTCCTGGTTAAAGATTTCATCAGCCCAGAAAAGAGTGATTACGTCGGTATTACCAACATTTGTGATCGAATGCGTATAACCGGTCGGAATATCGAGTACTTCAAGCTTATTCCCTGTAACTCTATAGTCAATGACATCTTTCCCAATGATCTGTCTGAACTTAATAACCGCCTCACCCTCGATAACAAGAAACTTTTCCACCTTGGTATGGTGCCAGTGATTGCCTCGGGTTATGCCGGGCTTTGTCCGGGAGATAAAGATTTGTCCCATGCTTTTTGACTTGATAAACTCAGCAAGCCAGCCCCGTTGATCATGCTTCATTTCCAGTTCATACCCAAATTCCTTTTCAGGCAGATATGAGAGGTAAGTAGCATACAAAAATCGTTCAAAGTCTCCTTCCAGACTCGGTAGAATGAGCGTTTCCCGGCTTTCCTTAAACGCATTTAGATTATCGGCTATCTGATTTAATGTTACTAAAAATGTTCTAGGAACAAAACAGAAGCCATTCTCCGTCCTTGACTCGCTGCCATTTAGTGCGTTGATAAACTCCTGAATCACGTCGTCAACATAGACAAGATTTAGCTCCGTTTCCGGATTGTTTATCTGAATAGGCAGTCCATGAGAGACATTATAGCACCAGGTTGCTACCACGGAATTATAATTGGGCCGACACCATTTACCAAAAACATTTGGTAAGCGATAGATATACACTACCGCTCCTGTCTGTTTGCCGTATTCAAAGACCAGACTCTCCGCGCTTTTCTTGCTTTGACCGTAGGGGCTATTCAATTCCGCTTGAATGGATGAAGTCATAAGCACCGGGGTTTTCCTTGGGTTGTCTTTTAAAATGTCCAACAATAGCTCGGTAAAGCCCTTGTTTCCTTTTTCAAATTCACTGACATCCACGGGTCTGTTTATCCCGGCCAAATGGAATACGAAGTCTGCTTTTTGAGCAAACTCCTTTAGCTCCTCTAACGTATTATTAACACCATATTTTAATATCTCAACGTTATTGTTAAGGGTTGCAATTAAATTCTTCCCGATGAAGCCGTTTGCCCCTGTAATCAGAACGGTTCTCATAATTTCACTCCTTTAGTTCCCCTTGGATATAGTCAAGGCTTAATAACAGTTCTTTTATCGCTGAAATGTTCAGTCTTCTGGTATTATGGGAATTATACTCCTGTTCTCTGCTAAGGTTTTCATCTCCGGTCTCAAAGTATTGGTCATAATTCAAACTCCTTGTATCAGCCGGAACTCGGTAATAGTCTCCCAAGTCTTCAACCTTTGCCATCTCTTCGCGGGAAAGAAGGGTTTCATATACCTTTTCACCGTGACGGGTCCCAATAATTTTCACTTCATTATTCACCTGAAAGATTTCTTTCATCGCCTGAACCAGGTCCGCTATAGTCGAAGCAGGCGCCTTCTGTATAAATAAATCTCCCTGCCTGGCATTTTTAAAGGCAAACAGCACAAGTTCCACCGCATCACCAATCGACATCAAATAACGGGTCATATTGGGATCTGTAACCGTCAATGGGTTTCCGGATTTGATCTGTTGCACGAAGAGCGGAATGACAGAGCCGCGGGAAGCCATAACGTTGCCGTAACGCGTACCGCAAATGGTTGTTTTTGAAGGGGCAACAGCTCGGGACTTTGCTACCATGACTTTTTCCATCATCGCTTTAGAAATACCCATCGCATTAATTGGATAGACTGCCTTGTCTGTCGATAGACAGATGACTTTCTTCACTCCAAACGAGATAGCTGCATTTAGCACATTCTCTGTTCCGATAATATTGGTTTTTACTGCCTCCATCGGAAAGAACTCACACGAAGGAACCTGCTTTAATGCCGCGGCATGAAAGATATAGTCGACCCCATGCATGGCGCTAGTCACACTTTGATAGTCACGTACATCTCCGATAAAGAACTTGACTTTATCATTTTTTAATTCTTTCCGCATATCATCTTGTTTTTTTTCATCACGGGAAAATATACGTATCTCTCCAATATCAGTATTTAAAAACCTCTTTAGTACTGCATTGCCGAACGATCCAGTCCCTCCGGTTATCAATAACTTTTTTCCTTTAAACATTGTTTTCTACCTCTATAAAATGTTTTAAGATTTTATCCCTGGCTTTATCCACTGCAAAATGCTCCTTAGCATACAAATATCCTGACATTCCCATTTCATCTCTAAGTTCCTTATCAGTGCACAATCGATTGAAATTATCATTATATTGATCTAACTCGCCAGTAATCGAGCAAAGTCCACCACCAGCCTCTTTCATAATTCCCAGGAGGTCGTTACCCGGATTAATAGAGGCCAATACCGGCAATTTTGAACACCAGTACCCCATAAGTTTACCAGGTATATTCTGTACTGTTAAACTCCTGTTTAAGTTAATTAACCCTATATCACACTGTCTTACAAGGTCTGGATACTGTTTGGGATCAATGAATTCTTTGAACACAACATTTTTATAATCACTATATGTATCTCTTAGTTCTTTGCCTTCACTGCCTGAACCAACTATCAGAAAAACAACATCCTCCTTGTTCTTATTTAACTTTATTAGTTCAAAAAGAAAACTCAATTCTTGATATTTACCTATGTTTCCGGCATAAAGACATACAATTTTATTTTCTAAAGCGAACTCGCTGCGAAAATCTCTTTCAATCTTTTTCTGATAAGGGGAAAAATCAATCCAATTATAGAGAAGTTGAACTTTTTCTTTTAGTATGCCTTCATTATTCTGAACTGATTTCAAATCACTTGAGGACTGAACCCCGATATAATCTGATGCTCTGTAAAGTTGCCTCTCAATTCTTTTAAAGTACTTGAATATAAATTCTTGTTTTAAAGCTCCCACGTCTCGGGCACATTGCGGGAACACATCCCTTAAAACCAGATAAACTTTTGAATTATACTTATTTTTAAGTCTTCTAACTGTTCTTTCCAGTGTGATCGGTGGAGAATAACATATAATTATATCGGGATTAACCTTGCTTAAATGCTTACGATAACCTCTATATAAAAAATAAGGCAGCAGTACTTCACTTAACCCCCGACGGATCATACCAACATTCTTTTTCTTAAGATTTTTGACCCTTAATATCTTAACTTCATTCTCTGCCGTTTCAGGTTCAGCATTTGTCATAGATGTGTTAGATTCCTGCAAGGCTAAAACATAAACATTAATGTTTTTCTTTCTAAAACTCGATGCCAAGTCTCTTAATAAAACGGCAGATGAATTAGCATTCGGTATATAAACATCGGTAACAATTAAGATGTTCATTTTGTTCTCCTCATTTAAAATCATCTTTTATGATTATAAATTTAAGTATGCTATTATAGTTTTTCTTAATACGCCGACTCTTTTCTAACAACCGACACTACCGTCTTAAAAAGTATCGAAATATCCAACCCAATAGACCACTTATCAATATATTGAGTGTCCAACGCAACGATCTGATCAAAATCCGTAATACTGCTTCTTCCACTAACCTGCCAGTTACCCGTAATACCAGGCTTGATACTAATACGTCGCCAATGTTCGAGGTCATATTGGGCTACTTCCTCTAGTGTAGGCGGACGTGTCCCGACTAAACTCATATCACCTTTGAGAACATTGAAAAATTGCGGTAATTCATCCAAACTGGTTTTGCGCAAAAAGACACCAACTCGCGTAATTCTCGGATCTTCTTTAATCTTAAAAAATAATCCGTTCTGGTATTCATTCATTTCCTCAAGTTCTTTTTTCTTATCCTCTGCATCCACACACATTGTTCTAAACTTATAACAATCGAACAATCGGCCATAGCGGCCAACGCGTTTTTGTTTGAAAATAACCGGGCCCGGAGAATCAAACTTGATAGCAGGAACAATAAAAATACCCGCAATTAGAGTAAGGAGAATTCCTACGGTTGCTCCGAGAATATCCATTACTCTCTTAATGGCTTTGGGAACAGGATTAAGGCTTATGGTATGAAATGTCAGTACAGGCATAGGACCCAGCATTGAACTATGTACGCGGGCCAGATCCAGATTATAATTTAAGACATTTTGAACTATTATACCCATTTGCATACAGGAAACCATGTAGGGTTCAACTTCCAGAGAATAGTCCCTCGGCAAAGCAAATACCACTTGATCAACTACTTGTTTCTTGAGAATACCTTCAAATGTATCTTTATCCAACTTACCTAATAATAGTTCTTTTTCATCTATTTCTCTTTCGTCGATCTTGATGACTCCAATTATATGGTATCGAATATTGGTTTTAAGAAGATATTTATTAAACAATTGATAGGTCTCAGGTGAACAAACAAGAATTATTCTGGTTCTATTATTTATCTTGCCATAACAGAAAATAAGCCTGATAATCAATCGTTCCAGAAACATAATGACCATACATAAAATAAAAAAAATCCCAATGAATATCCGGCTTGTGTTCGTTTCCTTAATAAAGAAAAACATAGCACCTATAATTAATCCTGAGAAAAATGTGGCAAAAAAAACATCACGAAAGACACGATCTAAATAATAGAAAGTTGTCTTATCATACATTCCGCGAAAATTCATAATAGAGATCCATACTGGGATAAAAATTATGATGATCCAGAGATATTCCGTTATTGCATACAACTTCGTCATTTGTTGAGCAAAAGAATATGCAATAACATAAGTTAGAAACAAAAATATTATATCAATTATTACCTGTACAATATTTGCATAGGCAAATCTGCTTGCTTTATCCACTTTTCTCCTCTCCAAATTTACGATAATATTGTTTATTTTTAACTTATCATTTTAGACTAAAGCAATTGAACTACGATAGCCCTTCGGATTTTTGCTATGCCATTCCCAGGCACTGCCGATGATGGTTTCTAATTGACTATAGCGCGGCATCCAACCTAAATCTTTTTGAATTTTGTCTACTTTAGCAATTAACTGATCAGGATCCCCTTGACGCCGCTCTGCTATTTCAACTTTAAAATCTCTGCCGGACACTTGTTTCGCCATATCTATTACCTCACTAACAGAGAACCCTGATCCCGTCCCAACATTGTAAATCACACTCTTAGGATTCTTGTCCAGTGCGTTCAAAGCTGCAACATGTGCTTCAGCTAAATCTAAAACGTGAATATAATCACGGATACAAGTACCATCGGGGGTGTTATAATCATTGCCAAAGACTTGGACAACTTTCCGCTGGCCTAATGCTGTTTTCAAAATGATGGGAATCAGATGTGTTTCCATTTGATGATCTTCTCCTATCGAACCGTCAAGCATAGCCCCAGCCGCATTAAAATATCGTAAGGAAATCCATTTGAACCCATATGATAATTCCATCCAATAAAGTATCTGCTCGATCATTAATTTAGAAACACCATACGGATTAACCGGTTGGGTCAACGCATTCTCCGGGATGGGAACACTTTCCGGTATACCGTAGGTTGCCGCTGACGACGAAAAAACAATATTATATACGCCGCCCATTATTAGTGAAGCAATGAATCGGTTAGTCTTGGCTACATTTTCAGTAAAATAATAATCCGGGTGCTTAATGGAATCACTTACGATACTACAAGCTGCAAAATGAATCACCGCTTCAATGTTTTCATTTTTAACGATATTTAATACAAGGCTCCTGTCTGCAATATCTCCATGGTAATATTTTACATCTTGACCCATGGATCTCATATTTCCAGTAATCAAACTGTCTAATACAACCACCGGGAAACCTTTGTCCTGCAATACTTTTACCGTATGGCTGCCAATATATCCGGCACCACCAGTAACTAATACGTTTTTTATCAATCAATTCACACTCCGAATACTAAGATATTGAATCCGCTTCCGCACAATATTAACCAACAATAATTTACATAATCTAAGCTAATTATAGCGAATGAGAAGCTTTTTTTAAAGAAGGGATTTATATATATTACAAACTTTAAAATATATTGAAGTATATTGCTATTTATGACAAAGTTATATCTCTAAATCATTTTCCCAATCAGGATTAACTTCTTTAAACTTGGCTATTTTTTCTTTAAATATACTTCGTATTTCCAATAATCTTTCTTTCGTTTTTGCCTCAAAAATCAATACCAACTCGGGCAAATTCGAAGATGCTCTTACTAAGCCCCAGCCATCATCAAATACAACCCGGGCGCCGTTGATATCGATTACTTTATCTCCGTATTCATTTTTGAAGATTTCAACTAATTCATCAACAACCTTATATTTAACCGAGTCCTTGCAGCGAGCCTTTATTTCCGGTGAAGTTATATATTGCGGTAAATCTTCCAATACTTCCGCTAAGGACTTATTGACATGGGATAAATACTCAACTAACTTTGCAGCTGCAAATAGAGCATCATCAAAGCCATAGTAGTTATCGGCGAGGAAAATATGTCCGCTTCGTTCTCCGGCAAGTTCGGCATTCTCGGTATGCATCTTAGCCTTGATATGAGAGTGTCCGGTCTTCCACATAATCGGGTTTCCTCCATGACTCAAAATATCCTCACTTAACCCTTGTGTACACTTGACGTCAAAAACAATCTTGGCGCCATTTTTATTTTCCAGAAGCTGACGGGCTAAGATGATCAATATTCTGTCACTCCAAACATTTTTCCCGAACTGGTCAATCACTCCGAGTCTGTCGCCGTCACCGTCAAAGGCAAGCCCTAAATCGGCTTGAATATACGGATGGACGACCATTTCGGCCAATCGTTCTCTGGCCTTAAGGTCGGATGGATTGGGGAAATAATGCGGATAGCTTGTATCCGGGTCACAATTCAATTGAAAAGTAAGGCATCCTAATTTTTGGAATATTTCATAAGCAAATAAGCCTGCCCCGCCGTTACCGGCGTCGAGTACTACTTTTGGTTTATAGTCGGACATTTTGATCCGGCTTACAATCGCGTCGATATAAGCGTCGCGGATAGCTACCCTATGGCGATTTCCTGCATTTTCGAGCGTAACAAAATCTTGGGTTTGGATAATGTCAAAGACCTCAGTAATCTCCTCCGGTCCCATGGTCTTGGAATATCCGTCTCCTAATTTAAAGCCAGACCAGCCGTTGGGATTGTGACTCGCGGTAATCATCATTATCCCGGGACTTTGCAAATGGTACTGGGCAAAATAAGCAACCGGGCTAAGTGTCAAACCGATGTCAAATACCTCCAAGCCGCCAGCCACAAACTGTTCAATCGCAGCTTCGGCAAAATCCGCCGAATAACTGCGGTTATCGAAGCCAACGACAACACGATTTATCTTTCGGCGCAATAGAAAGGCAACAAAAGCCTTTGAAATCAAACTTACATTACTAATGTTTAATTCTTCTGCCGATACCCTGCCTCTAATATCATATTCTCTGAACATATTCTTAAAATTTTCACAAAACAAAAGAAATAACTCTCCTTTTATTGCTTTTTCATATATCATTACATATTAGTGTCATTCTTAAGAAAGTATATCATAAAAAAATATATATTGACAATAAATTACAGAATTGTAATACTGGACATCTCCATGTTTTCGATATCTGTAAGTTGAAGGTTTCGTTAATTATAATAGAAAATAATCCTTTGATAAGAAAGGATTATTTTGGTTTAGTACTGAACATCTTTTAAACATAAACCCTTAGCCTGAGCTAAGGGTCCTGCTTCCCAGCGTTTCTTTTCTATTAATATCTTTTCGACATCAGGCGGCTGAAGATTGCCTTTACCTACTTCGATCAGAGTTCCGACAATGATTCTAATCATATTCCATAAAAAACTATTACCGTTAATTTCAATTTCAATGATACCGTTTTTTTCAATCATGTTGATAAAAATAATCGTTTTAATCGTAGATTTATCACTTTTTTCATTCGTGAAACTCTGAAAATCATGACTTCCGGTTAGAAACTCAGCAGCATTTTTCATTACGGTTAAATCGAGTTTATCCGAAAGGTGGTAAGAATACTTGCGGTTAAACACATTTCTGAATTTATTATTATTGATGGTATAGACATAGGTTTTGGATTTTACATTATATCTGGCATGGAATCTTTCCGATACTTCTTCCATTGATTTCACTACGATATCTTCGGGTAAAAACTCATATAAATAAGCTAAGATCTTCTTAGTCTTGAATGTACTATTTGTATGAAAATTAGCAATGTAATTTTCAGCATGGACCCCGGCGTCCGTTCTGCCACAGCCTACTACCATAATCTCTTCTTCCGTCATTTTTAATAAAACGGCTTCTATTTTTCCTTGGATCGTCAGGTCGGTATCTTTTTGTTTTTGCCATCCTTTTTGACGAGTTCAGTGTAAACCTCATCTGCCTTTTGTTTGGTATTGCAAAAGATCAGGCAGCTATCCGGGTTTTCTACGGATGATATCCTTTTGCTCCAAGACAAAGGAAATGACCTGTTGCTGAACTTTGGATTGATACTCGTTAAAATTGCCTTGGAGCATTTAGTCATCTCTTTCCGGGCCATTTTTTATTTTTATATTATTGACGGTAGGTCTCGTATGAGTTATTTAAAGCTTGAAGTGCTTGTTCCGCAGGCATCTTATCAATTATTGCGGCACACTTGTTACAAAGTATCTTTCCCTTACCGTTAAGAACATCACTACTTCTTTCATCACTACAGGGGTTACGGAATATTGGCACATTACAGAACTCACACCGTTGATATTGCTCATCCTGTCCATGTCCTTTCACATAGCTTTGGACATTCATATGTCTTAAAAGCTTCATTATTTTACTTCCTCCAAAAAATTTATCCTTATTTTGTCAAATAACCAATTACCCTGAATCCGTAATGAAATAACTATAGGCAGGTGCAGCGAACGGCGGACACTATATCTAATATTTTACCACACCGCCCCCTATTTCCCCTATGTCCGGCCAATTTATTTTTCCCAGTCCTGGAATCGATGAGTACTACTCTTACTTCTGAAGGCAATCATGCTGCTTCATAAGTAAAACAATAGACGTAAAAATAAAGAGCCACATAGAGTGACTCTTGTATTAATTATTTTTTTAATGTAAAGGTTACATGTTTTTTATCGAATGTTAGATTACTTGGTCCGGTCTAAAGCCTTCAATATTCCATAAATAATTGCCTGCGGCCTAGGGGGGCATCCGGGTATATATACATCAACAGGTACTATAGAATCAATACCGTTGCTTGTCGCGTAAGTATCCCTGAAGATTCCTCCGCTGCAGGCACAAGCCCCCACAGCCACAACAAGCTTGGGATCGGGAGTGGCGTTATAAGTCTTTGCCAGCGCAAGCTGCATATTTCTCGTGGCTGTACCTGTGACCAAAAGCATATCGGCATGCCTTGGGGAAGCGACGAAACTGATTCCGAGCCTTTCAATATCGTTAAAAGGATTGTTAAGACCATTGATTTCATAATCGCAGCCATTGCAGGAACCGGAATCCACCTCCCTGATGTAAAGGCTTCTGCCAAATATTTTCTTGATATTTACTTCTAATTGACTGCAAATTATTTCATGAGATGCGTCCGTCATATTATTTTCATCAATAATTAAGGTGTTGCTTCTAAGCATACTTTTACCCTTTTCAGCAAGCTCGAACCGGTTGGTGGTTTTAGCGGCTCCGGTAGGACAGATCTCTTCGCACAAAGTACAGAAGACGCATTCGTCGTAATTGATTCCTATGTTATTAGAGGTTTTATCCATCACAATGGCCTGGGATGGACAGCGTGACACACATTCCCCGCACATATTGCATTCAGCCGGATTAATTTCCGTTCTGCCCAGAAACAGACTCGAATCAATGGATTTATACGGGTAATCCTGGGTAAGTCGTGGATATTTGATGATTTTTTTAATCGTGTTAAACATTTTCATCTTCCTTATTATAAGTCATTTCCGGCATACGACAGATTGAAGCTCTTGTTAATCAGCGGAAAATCAGGCACAATATTTCCCTTTACGGCATGGCAGAGTGCGGGCCAGTTGCAAAAAGACGGAGTTCTGATTTTATACCTGTAGATCGTATTGTTTTCCCCTGTCATTACCCAGTGGATATTTTCACCCCTTGGGGCTTCGGTCAAGCCGAAGGCGAAACGGTAGGGTTCCACTGAATTTATTGCTTCCAAAACATTACCATCCGGCATCGTTTCAAGTGCCTGCAGCATGAGGCTGATTGATTCGAAACATTCTTCAATTTTTGTATTCATCCTGCAGTTGATATCCCCGTTATGATGTTCCGGTATATTGAATTCCAGTTGGTTATAAACTTCATAAGGAAATGATTTTCTGACATCAAAGCGCAGACCAGAAGCGCGTCCACCTGGGCCAACGGCATTCAAATCGGACGCGATTTTCGTTTCCAATATACCTGTGTTTTCCACCCTGTCAATGAACAGGCTGTTTGCTTTGATGATATTGACCGTATCCTCAAGCTCGGACCGGATTTTTTGCAGTTGCTCTCTTAGCTTTGCTTCTTTGCCGGCAGCAAAATCCTTCCTGACTCCGCCCAACTTGTTAACACTTCGCAAAAACCTCATGCCGCAAAGCTCATCGGCGGCCCCATAAGCCCAGCCTCTCATCATCCTGAACTGAAAGGTGGCAAACCCGTAAGCGGCATCCAGGCAAATCCCGGCAAGGTCGCCAAGATGGCTTGTCAGCCTTTCCAGCTCCGCAAAAACTACCCTTGTATGTTGAGCCCTGTCCGGGATCCTAACCCGGGCGATCTTTTCAATGGCCTGACAATAGGCTAACGAATTGGCAAACGTTTCATCCCCGGAGATCCGCTCCGAAACATACAGACACCTTTCAATACTCTGACCTTCACATAATTTTTCGATTCCTTTATGAACATAATACAGTTGAGCTTCAAGATTAATGATGGGTTCCCCCGCAACGCTGAATCTGAAATGCCCCGGTTCTATGATCCCGGCATGGACAGGCCCCACGGGGACTTCAAAAACTCCTTCGCCCCCGACCTTTGTAAAATCCGTTTCTTTTTTGGCGAAAACGGGCTTATGTCTGACATCAAATTCTTTCCGCAAAGGATACTCTCCATCGGGCCAGTTACCGTGAAACACAAGTCTTTTGGCCTCAGGGTGTCCAACCGGTACAATCCCGAATAAATCATTGATTTCCCTTTCATACAACGATGCGCTGGGAATATTTTTACTGAGGGACAGGATTTCCATTTTACCAGAGTCGACCAAGGTTTTAATAATCAGGAGCAGCCCCTCTGTCCTGTCCGCAAATACATAGTATATCGCATAGCCGGTTTTGAGACTTTGCTCATCGTTGGCAAACATTAAAATGAGAGGATAACCAAGCTCCAGATGGATATAAGAGCTAATTTCCAATATTTTTTCCGGATTTACCTCCAAATAAAGCTCATTGGCATTTTCGGCACCGGCTGTATATATATCTTGAGCAAAAACTTCCGTAAGCTTAATTAATAATTGATCAACGATCATGGTTTCCGGCTTCCTTTCTATACGCCACTCTCAATTATACACCACTCTAATTATGCACCTATAATGATGCTTTGCGCCTGATTAATAAGTTCTATTATTCCGTCGGGCATAAACAGCCCGGTTATGGTTATGACAGTCAGCAAAACCAGAATGCAAACCGTCCCTGCAATGTTAGTTTCACCTGCTTTCAAGTCTTTCTGGTCATGATTGCCATAAAACATTTTAAACAGGGTAACTGCAATTCCGGCAAAGACAATTGCCAGAAGCAAAACAAAAATAACCCCGAGCCAAATACTTTTTCCATCAAAGATGGAGACAGTGATACTTAACTCGCTGGCAAATATACTAAAAGGAGGTGTCCCGGCGATAGCAAACAAGCCAAGCAGAAATGCTGTTCCCGAAAACGGAAGCAGTTTAAGAACACCTTTTATTTGAGAAATCTGTTTGGTATTATACTTTTGCAGGATATTGCCGGCAGATAAAAACAACATCGACTTGGTAAGGGAATGGTTAATCATATGAAGCAGTGCTCCGAAAACAGACAGCGGAGTAAATATACCGATAGCCACAGCTATGATTCCCATATGTTCTATACTGGAATAAGCCAAGAGCCTTTTATAATCCTTTTGGGTAAGAATAAACACGGCAGCCGTGGCTATGGATAAAATCCCGATGCCGATTAAAAGCCTCCCGGTATAGATACTGTTTCCCTGATTGTGATTCACAATGGCTGCGGTCCGGATAATTCCGTACATAGCACTGTTGAGAAGCACACCGGACAGCAGGGCGCTGATTGGAGAAGGTGCCTGGCTATGGGCATCGGGAAGCCAGGTATGCATCGGCGCAAGACCTGCCTTGGTGCCAAAGCCTACAAGAATAAAAATAAAGGCCAATCTTAGAATGGAGCTATTCAGAGATTTGGCATTATCATATAAGGCTGTCCAGTCCAAAAAACGGCCGCTTGCCAAAACGCCGAAAGATGAAAGGTGCAGCAGGATGATTCCCAGCAAGGCAATGGCAATGCCCACAGAACAGATGATCACATATTTCCAGGCCGCTTCAATCGCCTTTTTTTCATTATAAAAACCGACAAGAAACGCTGAGGCTAACGTAGTGGCCTCAATGGCGATCCACATAATGCCCATATTTTTAACCGTCAGGGCCAGAACCATGGTAAATATGAAAGAGTACATCAACATATAATAATGTCGCAATTTTCCGGCAGCGACCTTGCCTTGCTTTATTTCTTCTTGCAGATAGCCAATCGAATAAATACTTACTATAAAGCCTAGAATAAGGACAATGTCCAGAACAATCATGCTCAAAGCATCAAGATAAAAAAATCCGCCCAGATACGAATACTCCACCTTGCCGCCAAGCATGACATTTCGGGTTAGGCGGGCCGCAATGATTAGTAAGAAGCTTGAAGCTGATAAACTTATGATATGCCATATGCGGTTCTGCTTAAAAATAAACAACAGTAAAACAGCAAGAACCGGTACAGCCAATAATAACAATCCCATCTGCTTATCTTATCCTTTCAGGTTATTAAGTTGATCCGTATCAATAGAATCAAATTTTTCATTTATTCGAAAAACCATAAGTCCCATGATCATGACGGCTGTGAGCAGGTCTATGGAGATACCCAAATCCACAATAAAAGGCATACCCTGAGTTGACAACATCGCCGTGATATAAAGACCGTTTTCGATAACCAGAAAGCCGATGATCTGCCCTATCGCTTTTTTCCGGCTGATCATAAAAAACAGGCCTATCCAGATTACTGAGACCGAATTCACGAACTGGATATTAAAAATGCTTTCGTTTAAACCGTCAACCGTCGCTAAGGTGAAATAAGAAAACACAACAAGCCCGCAACAGACGATAATAAGGATGGGAATATTTAAAATAAAATCTTTTTCAACTTTGTATTTAACATTAACGTAAGTCCTATGCAAAAGAGCGGGAATGTAGATAACCTTGAGGATGATTATAAGCAGACAAACCACCAGAATATCAAAACGGCCCTCTGTAAGCAGACTGTCTACGCCCATGATTCCTGCCACCAGCGCTATAAGCAGGGATTGAATTCTGAACGTTTCAATATAAGATTTGATCCTTTTATTAGCCATCAGGACAAAGGACGACAATAAAATTAACACCGACAAGGTATCTAAGAAATCAGACATGACTACCTCCCAGGATAAAATACTGCAATATGCCAAGAAAAGCCAGGATAAAGGACAAGGCCGCCAGATTTGGTATGCTGAAAAGTCTGAACTTTACCGTATTGACCTCGATTATGGCAATGATAACAGAGAGTAAAACCACTTTTAGCAAATAAATAACCAGGGACAGGGCTAAAGCACCTATACCCGTAAAACCTATCAACTGATCAGATGGTATTAAAATATTCACGAGCAGCGTGATAAAAGTAAGCTGTTTTATAGCGGCACCGTACTCCATCAAGGCCAGATGTCTTCCTGAATACTCCAGGATCATAGCCTCATGCACCATCGTCAATTCCAGATGGGTGGACGGATCATCCACCGGAATTCGTGACGTCTCCGCTATGATGACGATCAGCAAAGCCAGAAAAACCATGATATACACAGGATGGAGCAAAGGGACACCTGTGTTTTGAACAGCATTCATGATCTGGGGCAGCGAAGTTGATTGGGAAATAAGCCCCACGGTAAATAGCGAAACAAGGATTGACGGTTCGATGAGCGATGAAATCATGGCCTCTCTGCTGCTCCCCATTCCTCCGAACGTCCCCGCTGTGTCCAAAGCGGCAGCCATCATAAAGAATCTGCCCAGAGCCAAGATGGAAACAAGCATGATAAAGTCTCCCGGAATTTGCTGCGTAATGAGTTTTGTCGACACAGGGACAAGCAAAGCAGCGGCAATAGCCGTGGTGAAAACGATATAGGGAGTCACCTTAAAGATCCACGATGACACCTCCGAAACCACGGAGTTTTTTTGCAGAAGCTTATATATATCAAAATACATCTGGAATACAGGCGCACCTTTTCTTTTCTGGGTCAGTGCCTTTATTTTTTTTATAATTCCGTTTACCAAAGGTGCAGCCATAATGATCACCAAAATTTGAACCAAGATGTAAATCATGCTGTTCATATCCTCTTCTCCCCATCCTTCTATACAAACCGGTTATACAACATTAATGCCAGGACCATGATGAAAATATATAAAAGGTAATTATGAATACTGCCTGTTTGAATCCGGAACTTTGTTCTTTGCGAAAACTGCTTTATGGTTCTTATCATGGGATAATATAGATATTCTTCAAAAACGGATGTAAAAGATGTTGTATACTCAATGGTTTCCGGATGGTATAACCAGTCTCCTTCAAACGTTGTTTTTCTAGTCGGCCGGAATAAGATCTTAAAAACAATTTTAATGGGTTTGGAAAATCCGGTGGCGCTGTACTGCATTCTCGCATTAAGGGCCTCAAAACCACAGTCCCAGGTCCCGTATTTCCGTTCAATATATTTTCCGCCTATTATTCTAATAACTAGAAGAGAAATAAGAATGAGGGCTATTAAAACAATTAATAAGGCCAATGGGGATATACTGTTGGCCGATACCTTCAAAGGATAATAGACTATTAAGAACCCGCCATGAAGTTGTCCGAGAATAGAGCTGCCGACTAAATCAATTGCAACCTGGTCAATAAGCCTGAGGATGGTAAAAGGGAAAAGCCCTACAATAAGGCATAACGCAGCGAGTATTCCCATCCCAATGTTCATAGTGACAGGAACCTCCTTGGCCTTTAAGGCCTGATTGCTCCTCGGCAGTCCTAAAAAAGAAATGCCGAAAAGCTTGACGAAACATGCTGCTGCCAAGGCACCGGTTAACCCCAGAGCAGCCACGGCCAGAATCGATATTAAATTAAGGCCTGCTTGTCCGGGAATGATATTGGCAAAAAGAGATTGGTAAGTCAACCATTCGCTGATAAATCCATTAAAAGGAACGATTGCCGAGATGGCCAAGGAAAAACATAAAACAAACAAGGCCGTAACCGGCATCTTTTTAATAAGTCCGCCAAGTTTTTCTATGTCTTTGGTATGCGCTGCGTATTGAATAGACCCTGCTCCGAGAAACAAACCGCCTTTGAACAAAGTATGGTTAAACGTATGCAAAAGAGCTGCGGTCAGAGCCAATCCGCCTACTAATTCGTTATTTTGGGCAAGTGCTATAAAGCACACCCCTAAGCCAATTAGAATAATCCCTATATTTTCAACACTATGAAAGGCTAAAAGCCTTTTAATATTATGTTCCATCAAGGCATAAGCGACTCCAAGGACTGCGGAGGCAATACCAAGGACTAATATTACTACCCCCCACCAGGTATGCTCGATTCCTAAATAACAGAGCAAAAAACGGATCAGTCCATAAATTGCTGTTTTAATCATAATTCCCGACATCAGAGCCGATACATTGCTTGGCGCGGCCGGATGGGCATAAGGCAGCCAAATGTGAAGCGGAATTACTCCGGCCTTCGTTCCAAAACCTATGAGAAGCAGAATAAATATTATATTTCTTGCGGCTTCAGGTATCCCAGCAGAGCTTCCAAATAAATCAAAAGATTTTGTATAGCTGTAAATAATCATAAACCCAATCAATAAAAAGGCAGTGGCCAGATGCGTCATAATGATATATAACCTTCCGGCCCTTTGATTTTTCTCTTTTTCCGACTCGAAAACCACCAGAAAGTAGGAGAGCAAAGACATTGCTTCCCAGGAAATATAGAAAAACACAGCATTAGCCGAGGTCAAGACAAAGATCATGGAGAGGATGAAAGTTGTATATAAGAAATTAAAAAGCCCGATATTTCGTTTACCGATGTAATGAGAAATGTATCCTATAGAGTAGATGGAAACGCACAAGACAAGAATCGATAGGGCCAGTAAAAAGATGGCGGAAAGATTGTCGACTTTCATATCAAGCGAAACAAAAGGGATAGCGGATTTAAATCCAAATATCCCGATTGGACCGTTAACCCAAAGGATCTTAATAACCGATGCCGCCGCTCCTAGCGCTGAGGCGGCAATGCAGATAAAATTTGCTATGATATTGCAAGCTTTTTGTCTCTTCATTAAAATAAGAGATATTACAGCACCAAACAAATAAAGTAAAACTGATGCTAGAAATAAATTGCGCAGAAAAAGCTCCATTAATTACTAGACCTCCAGAAATTTTAATTGATACCCTTCCAAAAATCGTCCCATATTTCTCCAAAATGGATGGTTACATTTTCCGGCTGATAAATAATAATGCTTGATAAGATCCCATGGATCATTGCAAAATAGGATATTGCAACTGAATCAGGATCTTGCCGGCGTATTTTTCCGTCCTTCATATTAGAAATAATGATATCTTTCACTATTTCATACCGCTGTCCGGATAGGATGTGAATTTTAGCGTTCAATGTTTCTTCAAATATTTTGGGAGGAAACAGCAGCAGCCTTTTCCAAAAGAATAATTTTGTTTGAGACCTACCATAGTAATCTAAAATCATAAAGAACATACTTTGTAAATCCCGACAATTTTCGTTTATCTCTAAAAAATATTGATTGATTTCTTGATTAATAACTTCATATAATAATTCTTCTTTACTAATAAAATGGGCATAAATGGAGGCTTTTTGGATGCCAACTTCACTTGCCACTTCAGATAAAGAAAATTCATTCCCTTTATCGGCAAACAATCTAAACGCGGAATCCATAAGTTTCTTCTTCGTTTCCATTGACATACCTTTCTTACCAACGAACCTACCTAACGTAAGGTAGTTTCAAGAATTATATAATTATACGAGAAATTTGTCAATAATTGAAAGAAAAAATAAAGGAAAAACAATATTTATTTAAAGTGTAACAAACGTCCAACCTTGAATTTTTAGTTAAAAAGGAGCTTAATATTATGAGACAGAGTATAGGAGGCATGATGTTGAAAGATCAATTATTAGGTCGCAAGGAATTATGGACCAAACCTTTTATTATAACCGTAATTATAAATTTTCTCGCTTATACTTCAACCTATATTATAATGGCTACTATCCCGTTATTTGTACTACATGTAGGCGGCAGTAGATTTATGGCAGGAGTTATTACTGGAGTATTCAGTTTTACAGGTTTTCTTGTACGCCCGTTGTTTGGCAACCTGCTCGATCATAAAGGGAGAAAAACAATACTGCATATTGGAAATATCGTATTATTATTAGTTATCATTGGTTATAGCATATTTCCTTATATTTTGATTCTTTTTATACTGAGAATACTTCAAAGTATAGGGTGGAGCGCGCTTAGTACAGCTACCAATACGATAGCCTCAGATTTAATTCCGCCTAGCAGAAGATTTGAAGGAATCGGTTATTTTGGCATATCACTTTCTATTGCTATGGCCATAGGTCCGGCACTTGGATTATATATTGTAGAATATTACAATTATACAATACTCTATGCTGCAACGGCTTTGTTAATAATTTTGACATTCTTTTTAGGACTATTTCTAAAATATGATGATAAAGCAAGCCCGGAAAAAAACATGAATGCATTTTCAAACACTGATAAAATAAAGAAAATTAACAACAAACCTCTAATTTATGAAAAAACAGCTATTCCACCTTCATCTATTTTTTTCCTGGTGGCAATTACTTACTCTTCAATTGTTACTTTTGTTCCTCTCTACGCAGTCTCTTTAGGTTTGAAAAACATTGGCCTTTTTTTTGTTATGTATGCATTGGCTTTATTATTTACCAGGCCAACTGCAGGCCAAATAGCAGATCGCATTGGACCTACAAAAGTTATTTTAACGGGATTGGTATTTTTATTAATAGCATTATTAATATTATCCGAGGCTGCTTCACTGCAAATGTTCTTAATAGCAGGAGCATTATATGGCTTTGGTTATGGTTGTATTCATCCGGTTTTAAATGCGTTAGTGATTGATTTTGCACCTCCTGAAAGAAGAGGAGCAGCAAACGCCACGTTTCTCGCAGCAAACGATATCGGTTTAGCTTTAGGTACTATTATATGGGGATTAATCTCCCAAAATATTGGATTTGTCTATTTATATCTGTTCTCTCCGGTTTTAATTGTTTTGTCTATGATTGTTTATTTATTAGTAGTAAGGCATAAAATAACAAAAATATAAGCGAGTATATTTCAAAAACCAGATGAAAGATAACTTATTGCATCTTTCTTATATTATTTTGGAGAGTTGTTTCTGGTAAAAACTTATTCTCTCCTCAGAAGAAAATAGAATCAGCGTTGGCTTCTCAGAACCTATATTGTTTTTTCCCCGCTGCCCTTGGCTTTGATTAAATGGGAGCATCTTGACAACCCAATATTCAGCGCCATTTGGTGTCCGTTCAAGCAGCTTATAATCAATCAGCAGCCTTCTTAATATAAAATAATCTCCGAAGGTATGCCAGGCGTCAATGATTCTGTCATCTAATACCCCATCTCCTTCAGAATTCCGGATAAGGTACGAAGCCGTTCACTAATAAGCTCGTCGTCACTTATAAGTACTTGGCTGAATAACTTAATATCTTCATTGATTTTATCATTATCTGTACATACCGCCACTGTCATGGCGTCGCCTTGAAGACCAACCCTATCTATAACAGGGTTTTCAGGATTGTATAGCTTTTCATAGCGGTAGGCCTCCCGGAAATGAAGCTTTGCTCTGCTGATAAGAATCGCGAGGTCAAGTACGCGGTGAAGAGGCAGTTCTTCAGATTGTCTTGACCACTTTTCTCCCGTATACCGCCATACTTTTGCAGAAATATCTACCTTACCCCGGTCATTCCATTGAGCCAATCCCAAAGAAAGGCCCTTAGTATCTGTCTTGTAGGCATACCTGCCGTCAACATTCTCGTAGTTCTCACAAACGATAACGGGTTTGTGTTTTAAAGCAGTTGGTATTTTCATGAATAATCCTCCAATGATCAAATAATTTAGTAATTTAGTAATTTAGTAATCTAGTAATCTAGTAAATTACTAAATAAATTGTAGGTGGTTTTTAAGCTTCTGTCAATATCAAAAAACCGGTTAGAGAATCCAACCCAACCGGTTATAACAGAAATATTAATGTTTTCTCTATTAAGAACAGCCTGGCATAATAGGGAACTTTATGGAAAAACTAAATTCCCATAAATAGTGCAGTGATTTTGCAGCATCACTTAATGATTCGTCATAGATTTGTCACAAATTTTCTATATTAAAATGCTATAATTAAAAAAAATATTCCTCTTTTATTGATTAGGCTGGAGGGATTCTGATTTGAACAGGCATATTTTAATTGCTGATGACGGTGAAGTAATTGCCCGTACGGCCGATACCCCTATCAAAAGGCTCCGGGCCAAAATTGATATCCCCGCCATCTATTGATATCCCCGCCATCTGGGGTGTGGGCTATAAATTTGAGGTGAAGCATGTTTAAAAGAAATATCGCCTTCAAATTAACTTCCGGGTTTGTTTTGATCGTCCTAATCTCCATGCTCACACTGGGGCTGATTTTTATTCAGGTTTTCCGTCAATATGAATTGGACAGCCGCCAACAAACCATGTTGGAAAGAGCGCGAAGCATCTCCGAAGTTGTTTCCGCAAACCTGGAAAGCAACGGTCAAATGCGGGGTATTGGCGGGTTTATGCGTTTTTTGGATACCATGGCTGAAGCCAACGTATGGATCATGGATAAGCAAGACAATCCTCTGATTTTTAACGGAGTGAGCAAGGGTATGGGGATGGGGGCGGGAATGAGCCAAAGCCATACGTTCTATTCAGGTCCGCTGCCTCAAGAAGCGGAAGATGTCATTAATGATGTCCTGTCTGGTAAAGAATCTATAAGCAAAAGCTTCAGCAGCGTGTATGACGAAGCAACGTTAACCGTTGGTGTCCCCATTGTCGGCACCGACAATAAGGTAATAGGTTCCGTTCTTTTACACACTCCGGTGACCGGAATTACGGATGTGCTGAATAAGACAACACGTATCCTTCTGATCAGTCTTTTGGTTGCTCTTATCATTGCCATCGGATTGGGAATTTTTTATTCGTTTCTTTTCACCCATCCGCTGAAAGCGATGAACAATACGGCACTGGAAATGGCCCGCGGCAATTACAGCGCACGGACCGGTATAAAACGCCAGGATGAAATTGGTCAGCTGGGAAATTCTCTCGATTTTTTAGCCTCGGAGCTTTCCGAAGCCGGAGAAAAAATCGATAAGCTGGAACAGGTGAGAAGGGATTTCGTCGCCAATGTCTCCCACGAATTCAGGACGCCGCTTACCGTGATCAGGGGTTCGCTTGAGGCACTTTCAGACGGAACAATTGAAAACCCGGAAGATATCGAACGTTACCACCAGCGTATGCTTGCAGAGACTAGGAGTTTGGAGCGGCTTGTTCATGATCTTTTAGAACTTTCCAAACTTCAGTCAGGGAAAATAACAATCAGTTTAGAGCCTGTTCACATTCCCAGCCTTCTTTTGGATGTGGTCAAGAGTATGCAAACAATCGCCGATAGCAAGGAAATACAAATACATCGTGATATCTCTCAGGATGTGCCGCCTGTTCTCAGCGATTATGACAGGCTCAGGCAACTATTCGTCATCTTTATCGATAACGCCATAAAATATTCACCGGAAAAAACTGTTGTTTCCGTAAGTTTACAGACCAAGGATATTTTGAAAGTAATCATCCAAGACCAAGGTTATGGTATATCCGAGGAAGAATTCGGCTTTATCTGGGACCGGTTTTATAAAACCGACAAATCACGAAAAAGCGGTGGCACAGGACTTGGATTGGCCATTGCCAAGCATTTAGTAGAGCTTCTCAATGGCCGGGTGTATTTGAAAAGCCAATTAGACCATGGCACTATAGTTACCTTAGAGTTTCCCATCTTTCCCAAACAAAGTGAATAAAACTCTATTTCTTCACATTTTTAATTGCACCCATCGGACAATAATTCACACACTTATCACATTCAATACACCTTTCCGAATCTATTTTCGGTGCTTTATATCCTTGTTGGATCAAAGCATTCACAGGACATACCCTTACGGACGGACAGGGATGGTTTTCCGGACACCGCTTTTTATCAACAACAATTGCCATATTAAACACTCCTTTAAAATTACTGAGTAAAACAATTATACCCCATAGGGGTATAATAACAAAGTGTTTTTCAAAAATCAACTCTTTTATTATGCAAGTTTCATTGTTATACCGAAATAAACAACAGGCTTTTGGATAGGAAGAATATTTTCCCTGGTTCATCACAAGCACGTTCATAATTTGTTTTTAGCTGCATCGTCGTTAGATCCTTTAATTTACACCAATTCCCCACCCATTCCCATATCATTCATGCCCGCCGCACTCGTCATGATGCTGGTGGTCATGGCAAACAGACCCTGTAGATTTAAGTTTACCCTGCAGATATTGCTCTACGGCTGTTTTGGCTTCGCCTGTGGAACCTGTTATTACTTCGATGCCTTTTTCATTGAATATATCGATGGCTCCGCCACCCATACCGCCTGAAATTATCACCTTTACTCCCATATCGTTTAAAAAGTCCGGTAAAAATCCGGGCCTGTGTCCGGGGTTGGGTATGGTTTCGCTTTTGATGATTTGCTCGTTTTCTGTCTCAAAAATGATGAAACCCTCACAATGTCCAAAATGCTCGGTAACCATATTTCCTTCGCTCGCTACTGCAATTTTCATTTTTTGTGTTCCTCCTATATTATCCAATTTATAAGCTATATCAGCTGTATCCACGCCTAAATCTTCCAGTATTTCCGCTGCGCCGTCAAACCAATTACCATCATAGAGCTCAATCATCCCTTTATCACAGGCTGCAGCTATTTTCGGATTGATCGGCAGTGTGGCAAGAACTTTTAATTGATGCTGTTCAGCTATTTTTTTGATAGAGCTTTCTCCGAATATTTTATATTCTTTGTCGCATTCCGGACATTTGAAATAGGACATGTTTTCTACTAATCCCAAAATGGGTATCTTCATCGTTTTGGCCATTTTAACAGCCTTGGAAACAATCATAGAAACCAGTTCCTGAGGCGACGTCACGATAATAACGCCATCCATCTTGATGGATTGGAATACGGTAAGCGGTACATCACCCGTACCAGGCGGCATATCAATAAACATGAAGTCAACGTCACCCCAGATAACTTCCGACCAGAACTGTTTAACTACACCGGAAAGAATTGGACCTCGCCAAATAACCGGATCTGTTTCATTTTCGAGCAGCAAATTAATAGACATAATTTGTATACCTGTTTTGCTCTTGGAGGGAAACAAGCCAAGTTCGCTGGCATCAGGCTTCTGCGTAATGCCAAAGGCTTTAGGAATGGACGGGCCCGTTATGTCCGCATCAAGTATGGCTGTCTTGTATCCCCTCCGATTCATGGTCACTGCCAGCATTGAAGTTACCAGTGACTTGCCGACGCCGCCCTTGCCGCTTATAATACCAATTACCTTTTTAACACTGCTTAGTTCATGCAGTTTCTCAGAAAAATCTGTTTGCTCTTTTCTGTCAGCACATTCATCGCTGCAGGTATTACAAGTCTGATCACAATTTTCACTCATTTTGATTTCTTCTCCTTGTTGTTTTATTGCTTGTTTAGTATAAGTATTGTTTTGTAAAATACTTTGGTTGCCGCACGCCCTGCGTTACAATCAGCATCGACAATACTTTGACCCTTGTTTATGGCTTTTACGGCTGCAGTATCAAACGGAATTTTGCCTACAAAAGGCAGCTCCCGCTCTTGGCAAAATGTTTCAATTTTCCGGGCAAGATCTTTGTTGGTATCATACTTGTTAATACAAACTCCAATCTTGAGCTGAAATTTTTCTGCAGTTATGATAATTCTCTCCATATCACTGATTCCTGACAGGGATGGTTCGGCTACAATCAAAACCATGTCCACCCCGCTGAGCGAAGCGATCACCGGACAGCCGATTCCAGGCGAGCCGTCAATAATGGCCAGATCAGCGTCAACAGCTTCCAGCGTCAACAGCTTTTTAACTTCAGTCACCAGCTTGCCTGAAGTACCACTGCCCATTTTGAGCTTGGCTGTAGAAAAAACAGTATCGTCTTTGTAAATCATCAACTCTCCAGCGATAGCAGGTTTGAGCGAAATTGCCCCGGCAGGACAAATTGCTTCACAAACTCCACAGCCTTCACAGGCATAAGCGTCAATTGCATATTTTCCATCACTTCCGCTAATAGCGTCGAAGCGGCAGTTTTGCCTGCATAGACCGCAATTTACGCAGGAATCTGCGTCTATGACAGCTTTCCCCATTCCATAATAATCAGATCGTCTGGGGGGTGAAACGTGATGTCTTATCAGATGAAGATTAGGCGCATCCACATCACAATCAGCATAAGCCTTAGCTTCGGCAATCTTAATAAAAGCACCGGCAATCGTTGTTTTTCCGGTACCGCCCTTGCCGCTAAGTATTAGAAGCTGTTTCATGGCGGGTCTCCTTTATCACCAAATCCAATAAGTTTCTGAACAACTCTTTATATTTAGGATGGTGTCTTACGGCTATCTGTCCATTGGAATTCATGGTTCCCAATTCCAGGTCAAACGGAATTTTCCCCAGAATTTTAATCTGGTTTTTCCGGCAAAACTCTTCGGCAGGGTTTTCTTCTTCCAGGCATTTATTGAGGAGAACGCCATGCGGTTTATGAAAAAGTCTTACCAGTTCGTAAACCATATCTAAATTATGAACCCCAAAAATTGTCGGTTCTGCCACCAGAATACAGTAGTCGGCATCTTTGATGCTCTCCATGACAATACAGGCACTCCCAGGAGGACAGTCAATGAAAACGGCTTCGCTTTCTTGGCGGATATCCTGCAAAAGCCTTTTAATAATTGGCACACCTGATGCTTCTCCTGTATTTAAAATTCCGGTCACGACCCGGACATTTCCGGATATCCCGCTTTGGATTATGCCTATTTCCTTTTCTTTTTCCGAAATTGCCTTTTCCGGGCAGAAAAGCAGGCATCCTCCGCAGGAATGACAGACCTCATTGAACACAATCAGCTTATCTTTGATATAGGCCAAAGCGTTAAATTTGCAGAAATCGACACAGGTACGGCAGCCATTGCACAGCTTTTGGTCAGCCTGCGGAATCTTTACCACTACCCGTTGATTTTTTAAGTCCTGCGGTTTAAAAAATAAATGGCCGTTGGGCTCTTCTACATCGCAATCGATATAAACGGATGCCGGTGCCGCTGCAGCCAGGTTGACAGACACAAGGGTTTTTCCCGTACCTCCCTTGCCGCTTAATACTGCGATTTTCATTACTTCCCTCCATGCTGGTGAAGGCCGGGATGAATGTCATCCAGCAAATTCAATTTCCCTTCCTTAAAAGCTTTGATATTATCTTGGATCGAATCATTGACCGTTTTATAAAGTTTTATCCCTGCCGCCTTAATTACTTCCGCCGCATTGTCCCCACAGCGCGGGGTAAGGATTGCTTCAGCTCTGCTGTCTACGATACTTTGTGCAGCTTTGATTCCTGCACCCCCTTGACTGGATGCGGCACTGTTATCCATAAAACTGTTTTCTTCTGTTTTGGTATCGTAAATAAGAAAGTATGGAGCCCGTCCGAAGGAAATACAAACGTTGGTTTCCATCGAATTGTTGTCTACTGGTATAACGATTTTCATAATAATCCTCCCTGTGTTTTAAGTTAAAACCGTTTAGTCTTCTTTATTGTCGGCTTCCGAAAGTCCTCCCCAGCGATGCCTGTTGCAGCCCCCGCAACGGCAGGTTTTTTCCAGGCCTTCACAAAGCTCGTAATCTCCGCCTCCGATCCTCAGAACTTTCCCGTTGACCAGAGATTCCGCAAGATTTTTCCGGGCATCGTTATAAATACGTTGAACAGTAGTACGGGCAATGTGCATTTGTTCCGCACACTCTTCCTGCGTAAAACCCTGTAAATCAATGAGACGTATGGTTTCATACTCATCAACCTGCATCAAGACCAAATCCTCCTGATCGATGACAGCATTAAGCGGACCAAAAAGGTTGCTTTCCGGCAAGCAGCATACTCTTCTCCATTTTTTTGGTCTTGACATATTTTTTCCTCCCCCCGGCAATAACGATTATTGACATATGTCCTTTATGTATTTAATTATACTTAATTTTGGACATATGTCAATAATGATGCATCATTATTTATTAACTCAACCTTTATTTGATGTCAGAAAGTCTTTTAATTTAGATTCAGTCTTTTCACTTATACTGCTCTAATATCTCTACCATGTTCGTACGCTCCCATGACAAATTCAGTTCCGACCGTCCGAAATGGCCGTAGGCGGCGGTCTGAGTATAAATCGGCTTGCGAAGATCAAGATACGAGATTATTCTTGCCGGTCGCAGATCAAAGCATTCCTTGACTATATCCGCCAATCTTTGGTCGGAAAATTTACCGGTCTCCTGCGTATCTACGTGTATCGAAACCGGATTGGCAACGCCTATCGCATAGGCTACCTCTATCTGACAGCGTTTGGCCAGCCCTGCGGCAACAATATTCTTCGCAATATGTCGCGCCATATACGCAGCCGAACGGTCGACTTTTGTCGGGTCTTTGCCTGAAAATGCTCCTCCGCCGTGGCTGGCATAACCGCCATAGGTATCCACGATTATTTTACGTCCTGTAAGGCCCGAATCCCCCACCGGCCCGCCGATTACAAAACGTCCGGTCGGATTGACATAAATTTTGGTATCCTTGTCCAGATACTTTTCCGGTATGACAGGCTTGATTACTGTTTCAATGATTGCTTCCCGCAGAGTTGCTGCCGGAACATCGGGGTTATGCTGGGCTGATACCACAATCGCCGTGCACCCTAAAATCTCGCCTTTATCACCGTATCCAACCGTAACCTGCGTCTTGCCGTCCGACCGAAGCCAATCAAGCTCTCCGCTCTTGCGCACCCAAGCCAATCGCTGCGCCAGCTTGTGGGCCAAAGAAATCGGAGCGGGCATCAGCTCCGGCGTTTCATCACAGGCAAAACCGAACATCATGCCCTGATCGCCTGCCCCGATATAATCCGCCTCATCCTGGCCTAATTTCTTGTATTCGTAGGAACGGTCTACCCCCATAGCAATGTCGGAACTTTGCTCATCAATAGCGGAAAGTACCGCACAAGACTTATAATCAAAACCATATTCAGGGTTGTCATAACCTATATTTTGCACTGTTTGGCGCACAATGGATGGGATATCAACATAGCACGAAGCCGTTATCTCGCCCGTCACAAGTACCATCCCTGTTGTCGCCACACACTCGCAAGCCACCCGTGCCTTTTTATCCTGTTCTAAAATGTTGTCTAGAACGGCATCCGATATTTGATCACACAATTTGTCCGGATGCCCTTCCGTCACCGATTCCGATGTAAATACTTTGTTTGTCATTTTTCTTTCCTTTCGCTACTGTTCTGTCACAAGCCGGACATCGTCTTCGTTGTTTACTCTTCCGCCACGGACTACTTTACCAAAACGCCCCTCTCTGCTGACAATATAATTCCTGCCGTGTTCTTTTAATTCTTCTTTCCCTATGTAAATTAGTTTTATCCGGGCTTCACCAATTTAATAACTCTCAATGAACTCCCTAAAATGATTTAATCTAGGGCAAGGAGGATATCCACAATCATTCCGGTCGCATACCAATCTTTCAAGATAGTATCTTTAACCGGCTCCCTGTAGATAAATATTTGATTTTTTCTTTCATGATTTCTTTTAATCTTTGATAGGGCTCAATACCAGTACAATGGCAAGTATAGCAAAATGAACCTGTATCCTTGAGGTATAACCCTATTAGATTGATTAAGACCGGATCTTCATACTTGTCTGCCGAACGGTTGTATAAATGAAAGCCTCCGATAACATAGTGCGGAGGACTATGTTTTATCTCGATCATATGATCAATAATATTTACGATTCCGTTATGAGCGCATCCTGCTATCAGCAATGTTTTCCCACCTTCGCTGATAATCAGGTTCTGCTCGTGACTAAAATCGTCCTGCACCAGCAAACCACCCGACTCCATTAATAGATCCTGATTGCCTGAAGGAATAAGCTTTTTGCCTTTAATATTGGAAAATAATTCGAGTTCTTCATCGATAATGAGATGTTCTCCGGCAAAAATGAAACGACCACTCTGCACCAGACTTTCATCCAGACCAATATTGGCTTTTTTCCCGCCCGGTCTGTTCGCATAGTGCTTAGCAAATGCTTGCCGGTTTACATATATCTTTGCCTTGGAGTTTACATTCAGAAAAGTTTTAAGCCCACCCCCGTGGTCATCATGGCCGTGGGATATTACAACCAAGTCAACCTCTGAAATATCAACCCCCAACTTTTTAGCATTTTCTGCAAACAAAGAACTTGCCCCCAAATCAAACAGGAATTTATGATTTAGGGTCTCAATGTACAAGCAGAGTCCATGTTCACTCTTGAACTCTTCAGAACCCGATGTGTTTTCTACCAATGCTTTTATGATCATCTGTTCAACCTTCTTTTTATCGTTTAACTCTTACCGACATCTTTTCTCCGTGCTTGATAAGCTGCCGCATCCCTGCGCCCAATATCCATTGTATATTTATTAAGAACATATGTCAATAACCATTTTTTTAAGCATAAAAAAACAGAGCCAAAAGTAAACTCCTTTTAACTCTGTTTCATATTTTTTTCACTTTTCACTCATTATTTCTACCATGCCGCCGGCAGTTTCTCCGGCAAAACTTTCCTCTACCGGTCTGTTCGCAGGTAACTTTCGCAGAACCGCAGGCAGGGCATGAATATTCTCCATTCTTAATAGATTCCAGATTTTCGTAGCTTTCCAACCATTCCTTGCCGCAATCCACACATCTTACCGGACAGATATTTTGAGTAAAATTACCACCCCCGATGTGAATAATTTTCCCGTTTACCAGGCTGTCGGCAACTTTTTCTCTTGCCGATAAAAGGATGCGCTGAAAGGTCGGACGGGATACCTCCATTTTTTCGGCACATTCTTCCTGCTCAAGTCCCTCAAGGTCTTTCAGGCGTATGGCCTCCAGCTCTTCAAGCTTCAATATATTCTCCGTAAGCTCTCCGGAAGTTTTTTCCGATGGGATAAAATAAGAAATGCCCGGGATATTCTCAATTTTTCTCCATTTAGTTGGTCTTACCATTCTATCAACTCCGTTTTTCCAGACTTTCCTCATCGTATTGGAAAACGTAATCCTTCATCATTTTCCTCCCCTGCTCTTCTGACGGCATTCAGGGCAGTAGCCATAAACATCCAATTTGTGCCCGGCAATCGAATAATTTGTTTCTTTAGCCAGGGACTTCTCATAATCATTCAGCGGACAACAGTTGATCGTCAGAATTCTTTTGCACCCGAGGCAAACCAGGTGATGTCTGTGCACCTTTTGGTTGTATTCAAACAGCATTCTGTTTTCTCCTGTGATGTTCAGCTTTGTTGCCAGGTTTCTATCGGTTAAAGTCTCCAAGTTCCTGTAAACCGTAGACAGATTCACCGGCATGTCCTTATTCTTCAATTCAAGAAAAACCTGCTCGGCTGCCATAGGCTGATCGTTTTGTTCCAGAATCTCAAGAATAGCGGTGCGCTGCTTGGTGTTCTTGAGCCCGCTTCGCTTTAAGTCATCCCCAAACTCCGTATTTTTCGTCATGATCCCCTCTGCCTAATTGTTAAGATTTTCCGGTTGCCGCAGCAATGCTTTTTCTGTTTAATTTTAAGAAAAAAGTGTGCACTATATAAAATAAAAAATAACACATTACCGCTATAAATACTATAGCCGCCCCTGAGGCAATATTCAGCGCATAGGAAATCCACAGTCCCGCCAAACAAAAAACAATGCCAAACAAAATGGCATACAGCATACGGTTTTTTAGGTTGGAGGTCAACATCCCCGCCGTTGCGGCCGGAGCTGTAAGTAAGGCCAGCACAAGGATGATTCCAACCACCCGGATTAATACGACCACGGTCATTGCCACGAGAACCAAAAGCAAATATTCCATAAAAGCGGTTTTGAGGCCGATGATGAGAGCAAATTCCTCATCAAAAAGATATGCTTTCCAATAGCTATATAAAGAAACAATCACAAGTATCACGATCAGTGTTATGCTGATCATTAGGTAAAGATCGGACTTTGTCACCGAAAGAATACTGCCGAAAAGATAAGAACTTAAGTCGGGAGGATATCCGGGCATAAGGGCGATAAAAAGAATGCCTAAAGCCATTCCGAGCGACCAAAACAAGCCAATGACAACGTCGGAACGTGCGCCGCCTTTTCTTTTGATATATCCTATTCCCAGGGCTGCGCAAATGGCAAACAAGAAAGCGCCAATGATCGGTTCGAAGCCCATCAGATATCCCAGCCCCACTCCTCCATACGAGGTATGGGCAATACCCCCGCTCATCATGACCAGCTTTTTCTCAACGATAATGACTCCAATAATGCCGCAAACTACGCTGGCCAGAATTCCCGCGAAAAATGCATTCTGCAAAAACTGGTATTCAAAAAGTGCCTTAATCAATTTGATTCCCCTCCCCGTGCTCTTTAAGCACCCTGTGCGGCACTCCGTGAGCAATAAGATCAACCGGGCAACCGTAGAGATTATTGACAATATTCCCGGTAAGCTCCGGTTCTCCGTGATAAACAAGCCTGCCGTTGAGACAAGCAAGCCTGTGAACCTGCGAGGAAATAGCAAGCAGGTCATGGGTGACAAGGATAATCGTCATATTTTGGTTTAGTTCCGCAAGTAAGCCATAGATCTGATCACGGGAGACAGCATCCACGCTGGCGGTCGGTTCGTCCAAAAGCAAAAGCCTGGGATTTACGGCAAGCGCCCTGGCAATAAGCATTTTCTGGAATTCCCCGCCAGAAAGCTTCGCAATCTGACGGTTAGCCAAGCTCCCGATTCCGACTCTTTCCAGAAGTTCATGGGCAATCTCTTTATCTTTCGCGGTAAATCTGAAAGGAGTCAGGCCCTGCTTCAAGCGTCCGGTTAAAACAACCTCAAGCAGCGTAATGGGAAACCTTCTGTCCATAGCGGCAAATTGCGGAACATATCCCACCAATGCTCTGCTTTTTCCAGGGCTTTTTCCATAGATTTGCACGGTTCCTTCGGACACGGGGACTAGTCCCAGAATGGCCTTGAGCAGTGTGGACTTTCCGCCGCCGTTTGGTCCGATGATTCCCAGATAGTCGCCATCGGCCACATCAAGGCAAACACCTGTAAGCGCCGGTGTTTGTCCGTAATACACCGACAGATTATTGATATGAACAGCTGTATTTGTCACTGCATAACCTCCGCCATCGTCTCCGCCATATTTTTCAAATTTCCGATATAATCTGCGGCCAAGGGCGCAAGCTGGATGGTCTTTCCGCCGATTTCCTCGGCAAATGCCTCGGACTGGCTGCTGTCAATTTCTTCCTGATAGAAAATGGCCTTGATGTTTTCTTTCTTCGCCAGATCGATTATTTTCTCAAGCTGCTGAGGCGTTGCTTCTTTTCCTTCCTGTTCCAAGGCAACCATGGTAAGTCCGTAATCGTCGGCAAGATAACCGAAAGCGGGGTGATAGACAATAAACTTTTTGCTTTGAACACCCTTAAGCGCCGACGTTATTTCTTGGTCCAGGCCATCAAGCTGCGCTATGTACGCCGCGGCGTTTTTAGCATAGGTTTCCTTGTTCGCTGCGTCAAACCCGCCCATTTCCCTGGCAATAGTCTCTACCATCACTTTGGCTCTCTTGGGAGAAAGCCAGATATGCGGGTCTCGTTCACCTGATTCGAACGTTCTTTCCGGATAAACGGCAGCAACTTCTTTCTGAAGGGAAACTACTTTAATATCCCCGACCTTCGGCAGGATGTTGGCCTCCTCAGTCGGTACACCGATCGAGAAATAAAGGGATGCTTTGCTGAACTTTTCCCGTTCTTGAGGCGTAGGCTCGTAGTTTTCGGGACTGTTTCCAGGAGGAACCAGGGTAATGACCTCGGCCGAATCTCCACAGACTGCTTCCACAAAGGTCTGTTCCGGAACAATGGTGACGGCAATGATCGGTTTTGAAACAGCAGACTTGTCTGCCGCTTTCTCACTGTTGCAGCCGGTAACAACCAAAAGGCTAAGAATAAGCGCTACTAAGCCCAACATAGTACATATAGCTTTTTTCATTTTTCACCTGCACTCTTGCACTAATTGCAAATGGTTGGCATTTGCAATTAGTATTATAAATTCATATTGAACATATGTCAACGGAACAGTTATGCGCCCGGCGTAAAAATTTCCCACTGTGGAATTCAGCACTGCTTTCTCGTCAGGAAAAGGAACGACAACTGGGATTCCCATGTATTCGATAATATGAACGTGCATCCGATGATATTGTGTTCCTGAGCGATTTTTTTCCCAAATAAAGTACCCATGGGCACAGCAACCACCGGGATGCCTGTTTTAGTTTGGACTTCATCCGCCAGTTCCTTTGGGTATGAGCATAATATAACATCAGGTTTAACACTGATGATTTGTTCAGAATAATAATCGGTCGCACCGGCTGCATCCGTACCGACGATGGGCACGTTTGCCCATAGGTCTTTAGTGGCATAAGCATAGGCTGTAACGGGGGTTATCTTATCCGCAGGCATCCCGCCTATTCCCACCACTTTTTCACAATCCGCCTAGGGGGGATGAATTTCAATCATAATCCCCCGACGTTTTATCCGAAGTTTGTTGACAAAAATATCTATTTGTGGAATAGTATCTTTTAAATGGAATAGATATATAAAATAATCTAAGGTGCTTCATTTAGAAGAGAATAGGGAAGACCGGAAAACCGGCGCGGACCCACCACTGTATGCGGAGACAAATCCCTAATGCCACTGGAGCAAACAAAACTCCGGGAAGGCTGGGAGGAGGGTGACCCGTAAGCCAGAAGACCTGCCTTAGATTCAGAAGAGAATGCATGGGATAAAAAACATTCTTCTAAATAAGCAGACTTCAAAATGGGAAAGTCTCTTAGAATCATACTTCTAAGAGACTTTATGTTTTTTACTATATAAGTTGTAATATTAAGGAGAAGGAAAATGAAGAAACCAATTATTTTGTTACTGAGCTTGGCACTCATTCTTACTTTTACCCCAGGCTGCTCTTCACAACAACAACAGGTTCAGCAAGGAAATACCATCAAGGATAGCCTGGGAAGAGAAATAGCGATTGAACAATACCCCGAAAAAATTATTTCAGTTGCTCCTGCTATAACCGAAATCCTCTTTGCCCTCGGCCTCGACAAAAAAATTATTGGGGTTTCGGATTACTGCGATTACCCTGAACAAGCGAAGGTCAAAGAGAAAATGGGCAGTTTCAAGACTCCCAACGTTGAATTGATTCTTTCCAAACAACCGGATATGGTCTTTATGTCAGCAGGTGTGCAAGAAGATGTCATGCGGAAACTTGAAGAAATGAATGTTAAGGTTGTGGTTTTAGATGCCGATACCATTGAACAGGTAATTGCGGATATCGAATTGGCCGGTTTAATAACCGGTACAGATGATAAAGCACTTGAGATCGCCTCCGATATGAAAGCCCGGATGAAAGCAATAACAGGCAAAGTCAAGGATTTACCCAAACCAAAAGTATTTGTGGAAATTTGGGACGACCCTTTGATGTCGGCAGGTTCCGCCAGTTTTGTCAATAATATCATTGAACTAGCCGGCGGCATAAATGTGGCTGCGGATAACAGCGAAAGATATTACACGTTTAGTTCAGAGAAACTGCTGGAGCTCAATCCCGATTTTTACATTATTAATACACATAGCCATACCCCTCAAGATATTAAAACCAGGGCTGGGTATGATGCTTTACGTGCG
Organism: Peptococcaceae bacterium UBA6116; assembly: GCA_002423425.1. Taxonomy (GTDB): domain Bacteria; phylum Bacillota; class Desulfitobacteriia; order Desulfitobacteriales; family Syntrophobotulaceae; genus UBA6116. The sequence goes on along the minus strand of DIWC01000053.1, from coordinate 20,179 downwards.
ATTCAAAACAATAACGTATTTGCGATTGAGGATAATTTGATTAGCAGAGCCGGTCCAAGGGTTATCGAAGGCCTGGAACAAATGGCCAAGATTCTCCACCCTGAAGCTTTTTAACGATTAATCGGAGCGTATAGATGGATGTTTTGAAAAACAAAAGAAATTGGAAATACGTATTGATTGTTCAAACTTTGCTCTTAGTGCTTATCGGCATTTTTTGTACAACACTTGGCCCGGCAGATATTTCATTTAAAGAGAGTGCTGGAATTATTTTAAGCAAAGTGCCTTTCTTCCAGAATTGGTTTCCTGCTGATGATTATTCCTATGTGCACCAGACCATTATCTGGTCTCTGCGTATGCCCAGGATTGTCCTCGCCGCTTTGGTCGGCGGCGCCCTGGGTGTGGTCGGAGGCACCTTGCAAGGCTTTTTTAAAAATCCTATGGCCGACCCTTATGTGATGGGAGTCTCATCCGGGGCGGCTTTAGGGGCTACGATAGCAATTGTCTCAGGAACGGCTGGCTTTCTGGGGATGATGAGAATTCCTGTTTTTAGTTTTGTTGGAGCTTTTTTGACAACCTGGATTGTTTACTCCTTAGCCAGAGTTGGCCAAAAGGTTGTTGTCTCTGCGCTTTTGCTGTCAGGCGTGGCTCTCAGTGCTTTTTTGTCAGCGATCATGTCTTTCTTAATGGTCTTTAATGCCGAAGAAATCGATAAGGTCTACTTATGGCTTATGGGAAGTTTTGCCAACAAAAATTGGGAGCATGTCCAGATTTCCGCACCGTTCGTCTTAATTGGAGTCGTCTGTTTACTGCTTTTTGCCAAAGAAATGAATGCCCTGGTTTTCGGAGACAGCACAGCGCAACACCTTGGGATCGATCTGGCTAAAACGCAAATTATTATCCTGATTTTTACGTCATTAACAACAGCCGGCGCTGTAGCGGTTTGCGGCTCAATTGGTTTTGTCGGCTTGATTATTCCTCACGTTGTCAGAATATTGGTTGGACCGGACCATCGAATCCTTCTTCCACTTTCATTTTTGCTGGGAGGGACTTTTTTGGTGGTTACCGATACTTTTGCCCGGACCTTTTTGGCGCCAATTGAAATTCCCGTTGGTGTCATCACCGCTATGTTTGGCGGACCGTTCTTTATTTATTTACTTAAGAGAAAGAAAGCGGGCCTTTAGAAATGAAAGCGAATCCTTCTATTACAGCAAAAAAAATTACTTTTGGCTATGGCAAAAACAATATTCTGGATGAACTCAACTTAGAAATTGGCAAAGGGAGCTTTGTATCCATTATTGGGCCTAACGGGTCAGGCAAATCTACCCTGTTAAAAAATATTACAGCAGAATTTACTCCCCAAAAAGGAGTTGTTCTGCTGGAAAATAAAGATATTTTCAAAATTAAGAAAAAAGTTTTAGCCCAAAACATCGCCGTTGTCCCCCAGGATACAGGGGGGGATTTTGCTTTCTCTGTTTCAGAAACGGTATTGATGGGCAGAATGCCTCATCAAAAAAGATTTCAGACTGATTCTGCGAAGGATTTGGAAATTGCCCGCTGGGCCATGGAACTAACCAATGTTTGGCATCTCAAAGACCGGTCTGTCCATGAGTTGAGCGGGGGAGAAAAACAAAGGGTCATCGTAGCGCGGGCCTTAACCCAGGAGCCTACTGTCCTGCTCTTAGATGAACCAACCTCTCATTTGGATATTCAGCACCAATTTGAATTGCTGGAGTTGCTGGAAAATCTTAATCAAACCAAAGGCGTGACCGTTATTGCCGTTTTACATGATTTAAACCTGGCTGCGCAATTCAGTCAGAAGATCATTTTATTAAACGAAGGGAAAATTATGGCCTATGGCCCTCCTGTTCAGGTATTAACTGCCCAAAATATTCGGGAAAGCTATCATATTGAAGTTGCGATTACAACGAATGAAATCACCGACCGCTTCAATATTATTCCCCTAAGCAAGCAAAAAGACCGAAGCGACACGGCCCAAAACTTAAAGATTCACCTAATTTGCGGCGGGGGGAGCGGTGTCTATCTGATGGAACAACTGTATCAGTCCGGTTATCCAATCAGCTGCGGCGTCCTTAATATTGGCGATTCCGACTGGAAAAAAGCCAAAGATCTCAATATTGCAATATCCGAAGAAGCACCTTTTGCGTCTATATCGGATGAAGCCCTCGCCGCCAACCAAGAGCTTATCCATAATGCAGATTTAATTATCGTCTTACCCGTGCCTTTTGGTAACGGAAATTATGCAAATTTAATGCAGGTTTTTGATGCATTATGCCGGGAAAACAAAAAGGTAATGGTTGTGGAGGAAAGCGAATCCGGTCAGCGTGACTTTACAGGAGGCAAGGCCGAGCTTCTTATCACAAGCATGTTTCAACATGGTGCTGTAAGCATTAAAAATATCCGGCAACTTTTGGAGAGAATCGGAGGGAAATGATTTGCTCCTAAGGACTTTAACCCGCTTTTACAGCGATTTCAAGAGCTATTGATCTCTGGTGCCGGTGGTCGGACTCGAACCGACACGTCCAGAAGACACAGCATTTTGAGTGCTGCACGTCTACCAATTCCATCACACCGGCAACTGCTTTCCTATACTATCATTTTCAGTTGTTTCAGTCAAGTTACAAGGAAGAAAAAGATGAATCATTTTGAAAAAAACAATAAAAAAATAAATGGTTATATAGTCAATATATCTATATTTTTTTAAATCAAAATCTAAAAGTTTTGTTCTCTTAACTGCCAATGATACAGGTAAGTATTTCGTGGGCTTCTTCAGCTTCAGACTCGGGAACTAAAATTTCGGTAGAAATATTGTTTGGCAGTTGATAAGACCCTACCGCTCTAAGTTGAACAAGGATTCCCTCTTCGGCAAGAGCATGCTGGTACCTCTCCGCAATATTTTGAGTAGGTGCAATATAAATTACTGTCCACATCACGATACCTCCACGAGCAATCCGTTAAACACTCTTATTATACTTCTGCATTAATGCTTTTTCTACATTCGGAGGAACAAAATCTGAAATACTTGCATTTAAACTTGCCGCCCATTTTATCGTACTGGAACTGATAAAGGAATATTCACTCTGGGTCATTAGAAAAACTGTTTCTATAGCAGGATCAAGTTTTTTATTCATTAAGGCCAGTTGAAACTCATATTCAAAATCAGTCAGCGCCCTTAATCCTCTGATTATAGCTATCGCTCCGCATTCGCGGGCAAAACTGACGGTTAATCCCGCAAAGGAGCAAACCTCTGCCTTTTTATCATCCTTAATCGCGTCCTTTAAAAGATCCAGCCTTTCCCTTTGAGAAAAAAGAGGATCCTTATTATTATCTGAGGCAACTGCCACGATTATCCGGTCAAATATAGTTTCGGCTCTTTTCAAAATATCTAAATGTCCGTTAGTAACCGGATCAAAAGATCCGGGATATACTGCTATACGCACTATTCTAATCTCTCCTCACAACAATTATGGTAGATAGCTCCTATTTCCATTTTACATTCTCCTGACCTATCAAGGAAATAAGTTTTTTTTGCAGGTCAAAATTATTGCTGACAAAGTACTTTTTGCTGACTTCAAATATTTTTTGAGAGTCTTGAAAAAAGAAGTATACAGGGCTGTCCCCGTGATACATGCTTAACACTTTCAATACTTTTTTCATAATCTGTTCTTTCTGCTTGTTTTCAAGTTTTAAGAAAAGCTTACCTCGCTCTTCTTTATTTACTTCCGTTTTTTTCCCAAGTGTTGCCGAAACCTGACTTTTTGCTGTATTTTTACCACTTAAATACTCCTCAACCAGTACTACTTTCTCGGCAAAAATCTTTTTTTCCTCTTCATTGACATTATAACGCCCATGAATGAGAACGATCTGATCATTGTCCAGTTTAACCACTTCGGAAAATACTCTCGGGAAAACCAAGACCTCTATTGTTCCCGAAAGATCTTCGAGTTGAAAACTTGCCATCATTTCGCCTCTTTTGGTTATTGTTTGCCTGAAGGAATTTATTATCCCGCCCAGAATAACCTTTTTCTCCTCACTGCTCTCTAAACAAGATAGGATATCCGAACTTGTATTGTTTTTAAGGATTTCCTGCACAGCAAAAAGAGGATGGGCTGTTAGATAAATGCCCATATATTCTTTTTCCATCTTAAGGATTTCACTCTCTGCAAATTCCGGAACCTCAGGCATTGCCAACCCTTGATCAATCCCGGTGTCTATATCAAATAACGAAATTTGGCCGCTTTGCTGATCTTTTTGCCTGTTTTGAGCCAGTTCGATGGCCTGGTCAAGTATTCTCATCGCTTGGCAGCGGTTGCATAAGGATCCAAAAGCTCCCGCCTTGATCAGGCTTTCTATAGACCTCTTGTTAATCACTCTGGTATCAATACGCAAAATAAAGTCATAAAAAGAAGCAAAAGATCCTTTTTCTCGTTCGGTTACGATCGCCTCAACCAGGTTGCCGCCGATATTGCGAATAGCTTCTAAACCAAAACGGATCGCCTTGTTTTCGATTGTAAAGTCATTATAGCTGTACTGAACATCGGGAGGAAGAATTTCGATTCCACTGCTGCGGGCTTCTTGAATATAAAAAGAAATTTTATCCGGGGAACCTATGACCGAACTTAATAAGGACGCAGTAAATTCCAACGGATAATTTGCCTTTAAATATGCCGTATGATAAGAGATCAACGCATAAGCCGTTGCATGCCCTTTATTAAAGCCATATTCGGCAAACTTAGCCATCAATTCGAAAATTTCCGCCGCTTCTTTTTCCTTTACCCCTAAGCGGACCGCACCCGGAACAATCCATTCTCCACTCTTGTCCTGCAAGCCATGGACAAAATTATGGCTCTCCTCATCCATAATCCTCCTGTCTTTTTTGCCCATTGCCCGGCGCAAAAGATCGGCTCGCCCTAAGGAGTAGCCGGCAAGATTTTGAGCAATCTGCATGACCTGCTCCTGATAAACGATAATCCCATAAGTGGATTTTAAAATCTCTTCCATTTTGGGATGGAGATAACTTACTTTGCCGCCATGCTTTCTGCGGACAAATTCCGGAATCTGTTCCATTGGTCCAGGCCGGTAGAGTGCGATGACGGCAACGATATCTTCAAAGCAGCTTGGTTTTATGTCCTTGAGAATCGCCCTCATCCCGCCGCTTTCGAGCTGAAAGACTCCGGTACTGTTTCCTTCGGCAAGCATTTTATAGGAAGCCGTATCATCTAATGGCAATTTGTTCAGATCAAGTTCTATGCCCCTGGTTTGTTTAATTTTNNTGCAAGGCTTTGGTAATGATAGTCAGGTTCCTCAAACCCAGAAAATCCATTTTTAGCAGACCAATCTCTTCAACTATTTTCATTGGAAACTGCGTCATTAAAAAGCCTTCTGCCGTTTTCTGTAAAGGCAAATAATTGGTAAGCGAGTCTTTGGCTATCACCACCCCCGCGGCATGAGTTGACGCATGCCTAGGCATCCCCTCCATAGATTTTGCTATCTCGTAGAGCCTTTTGATCTCCTCTTCTTCCTGCACCATCCTGCTTAACTCCGGAGATACCGCTAAAGCTCGCTCCAATGTCATTCCAAGTTCAGAGGGAACCGCCTTGGCGACCTTGTCCACTTTCCATAACGGAATATCCAGCACTCTGCCTACGTCGCGAATCACGCCCTTAGCTCCCATGGTTCCAAAAGTTATAATTTGACAAACTTTTTCTTCCCCGTATTTCTCCGTCACATATTTGATTACTTTCTCCCTGCCATCCGGATCAAAATCAATATCGATATCCGGCATTGATATTCTTTCGGGATTGAGAAATCTCTCGAACAGCAGATCATGGCGCAGTGGTTCGACTGCCGTAATCCCAAGCAGGTAAGCAACCATACTGGCTGCAGCCGAACCGCGCCCTGGCCCTACGATAACTCCATTCTCACGCGCATAACGGCAAAAGTCGGATACAATTAAAAAATAGCCGGAAAACCCGGTCTGAGTAATAATATCCAACTCATAAGCCAATCTTTGTTTTTCTTTTTCCGAAGCCTCAGGATAGAATAAAGGAAAAGCTTGCCGGCACAATTGACACAGGTATTCATCCAAACCATAACCGTCAGGAACTTCATACACAGGCAGAAAATGCTGGCCAAATGTAAAATTCACATTACACCTTTGGGCTATTTCAGCAGTTATATTTAATACTTCGGGTGATTCACCGAACAGAAGGTTCATCTCTTCTTGGCTTTTAAGGAAATACTCCTGGCCTTCAAAACTCATTCTTGAAGTATCGGCCAGAGTTTTCCCCATTTGAATACAGAGTAAAACGTCCTGGATAAAGGCGTCTTCTTTTTTCACATAATGGACATCATTCGTCGCAACTAAAGGTATTCCTGTATCATGATGGAGTTTCCACAGCCCGGCATTGACTTTCCTTTGATCGTTTAGCCCATGGTCCTGAATCTCAAAATAAAAGTTGTTCTTGCCAAATATCTCTAGGAATTCGGATGCTGAATTCCTGGCCCGCGAATAATTATCCTTTAGCAGATATTCGGGAATTTCTCCGGCCAGGCATCCGCTCAAAGCAATTAAACCTTTGCTGTTAGTTTGCAAAAGCTCTTTATCCGCACGGGGCTTATAATAGAAGCCGTCAATATTCGCCTGGGAAACGATTTTTACCAAGTTCCTGTACCCTTCATCCGTTTCCGCTAATAATACCAGATGGTTGTTTCTATCATCTTTGCCGAGTGCCCGCTCTGTTCTTTTCCCCGGAGCCATATATATTTCACAACCGATTACAGGCTTAACCCCTTGTTTCCGGCAGGCTTTATAAAAATCTATAACGCCATACATTACCCCATGGTCAGTAATTGCTAAGGCCGGCATTTCCAGCTCCGCCGCCTGTCTTGCCAGTTCACTTATCCTGGCTGCCCCGTCTAAAAGGCTGTATTCCGTGTGAACATGCAAATGTGTAAACATAGTACTACTTATTTTCCCCCATCCGGGCAGTCATCAAGCCTTTGACCAATAACCCCTGATCATTGAACACATCCAATTCAATCGTACAATGCTTCTTAGTAACAAGCAGCAGTTTTGCCGAAATACTAATTTCGCTACCGACGGGAACAGGATAGATCTGAGAAAAGGTAAAGTTCTCGGTAATAGCATCAAGCCGGTATTTTTTACGAAGGGCTATATATCCCGCAGTATTCATCAGCGTAACAAGATTACCGCAGCTGGCTGACCCGAATTCATTAGCCATAAATTGAGTAATTTCTCCTTTTATAGTTAGGTTTTCCGATTCATCCGCATAACCGAAACCACTAAGGACAAGATTATCTACCGTTTCTCCAAACTGAGGCTGTTTTTGGATTTGTTGAAACGCTTCCAACACATCTTGTAAACTAACGATGCCGATCAGTTTGCCATTATCGACAACCGCAGCAATTTCCCAGCCTTCCCAGACCATCTTGCGCGAAACATGTGTAACAGAATCATCCCGGCCGATTGTAAACGGGTGTATGTTTATAACCTTGGAAATAATCTCTTCCTGATCCGCCCCTGCAACGTCTACGGCTGTAACAATACCGACAACATTTTTATTTTGATCGACAACCGGAAATCTGCTGTGGCCGGTTTGTTGGGAAAGACGATACCAATCACCGACAGTTGCATCCTGTTCAAGATATTTTACATCCCTGATCATTATATCTTCAACCAGTAAAAGCTCCTTATCAATTAAGCGGTCAAATAGAGCCCGATTGATCATCGTTGTCACAACAAAAGTATCATAAGGGGAACTGATGATTACCGAATTATAATTTCTGGCGAGCTCTATTACTTCAGCCGAAGGTTCCAGTCCTCCGGTTATTAACAACGGCACATTTTTATTAAGCGCAAGAACTTGGGCATCCTTCCGGTTTCCTACTATGCAAAGCGAGTCTTCCTCAAGGTATCTTTCAAGATCTTTAAGTTCCATCGCCGCAATAATAAATTTATTGGGACATTCCGTCAGCCTGCTTTCACCGCAAACAATTATTCCCTCCACTATTTGGGCAACTTCGTGCAGGGTAAGGTCTTCAATTTGTCTTTCCTTAACTCCTTCGATCCGCAAGGTACCGACTTTAGGAATGGATCGAACCAATCCCTTATTCTCAGCCTCTTTGATAGCACGGTATGCCGTTCCTTCACTAACATCAAGTTCCCTGGCTATGAAACGGACGGAAACTTTGCTGCCAATGGCGAGATTATCAATAAAGCTTAATATTTGTTGATGCTTTGTTATACTCAAAAATAACGCCCCGCCTGTTTTTTTCTAATTATACCATAAGGTGGGGCTGTAAACTATGTGTTATATAATAAGAGCTATTTCTCCATTTTTTTTAGCCGTTGGACTAACTTTCCTCCAATTTTGCCGGAAACTCTGGGACTTAGAGAATGCCAGCCATTGCTCCGGATCTCATCAATAATCCCAAGTTCAGATGCGATTTCCATTTTTAGTTCTTCAATTAAATTATTTTTTTTGCCTTTCGAAACTTTTTTATTGACTTGATTGATAGTTAACCCTCCTTTATTAACAGCCTACTGTCCTAAATAACCGAAATTACAGCCTGTGATCCTTCTCGGAAAGGACATTCCGGCTGCTTCAGGCCATGAGTATGTTCGAGACGACAAACTCCGTCCACGGCATAAAGACAATTTCTAATGCATTCTTTATTTCTCATTTGATTCATCACCCGAATATATTTTTGCCCTTAAAACAAAAAAATATCCTGTAATTTCAGGATATTATCAAATTTCAAGAACTTGCCCTATTTCAAATTGTTTATTCCCCTCTGTTTTTAACATAAATCTTTTTCTTCCAAATGTATTTATTTAAATTGAATTTACGAAAAATGATTATTAATATAATACCCAAATTGACAATAACTAAAGCCAAAGCAATGTACCAATATCCATAGTCATATAAAATTGCCGCCAAACCAAAACAGGCACTGATGATATAGAGTATAAAAACAGCTTGACGTTGGTTTAAACCGGCATCCAACAAACGATGGTGCAGGTGTCCCCTGTCCGCCCGTACAATCGACAGACCTTTCCATTTCCTTCTGATGATGGCAAACACCACATCGGTTAATGGCATGCCCAAAACGAGCAAAGGAAAAACAACTCCGACAATCGTGGCAGTTTTTAAAAGTCCCCAAATCGAAACCGTCCCGATGATATAACCTAGAAACATGCTGCCCGAATCGCCCATAAAAATCTTTGCTGGGTTGGAATTGAAGAAAAGAAAACCAAGCGCAACGCCGGCTAAGGCCAGCATTAAGAATGCTGCAGGCTGCCCAATTCTGCTCGCCGACCAAAAAAGAATCAGTGCAGCAATAAAACAAATCCCAGCAGCTAAACCATCCAATCCATCAGAAATATTGACCGTATTGACCAGCCCGACGATCCAAAATATGGCGAAGGCATAGCCCAAACCCCCAAGACGGACTTGACCAATCAAGGGCAATGTGACCAGATCGGGAACAGTAAGTCCGAAAGCAATCGGTACCAAGGCCGCCAGCAACTGCCAAAACAGTTTGTATTGCGGACGGACCCCTTTCATATCATCTACAATTCCAACCACGAAAATAACCGTACTTCCTAAAAAGATCCCGATAATGACATTATTAATATCAGCCCGCAAAAATACGGCCAACCAGAAAGAAAGATAAATGGCCGCTCCGCCAAGCCGCGGGATTGGTACTTTATGTACTCTTCTTTCCCCCGGATAATCAAGTATTCCCCACTTTTCTGCTAACATTATAGCAATAGGCGTAAAAAGCAAGGCAAAAATAACAGCGATAAAAAACGTAATAAAATAGGAAATCATTATATCCTCCAAGCAGGTCCCTTTTAGCAAAGACCAGGAAACCCCAACTGTCTCATAGCTTCATAGGCAATAACCGCTACCGAATTCGATAAGTTTAAGGACCGGGCATCGGTTCTCATCGGCAGCCGAATAAGGTTATCGGGATAACTGTTTCGAATTTCAGCACTAAGTCCTTTCGTTTCTCTTCCAAAAAGCAGATAACAACCTTCGCTATATTCTACCTCGGTATAATATTGGCGTGCCTTGGTTGTAGCCAAGAAACGTATTCCGTCAGGATTTTTCTCTTCAAAATCCAAGAAATTTTCATAAACATTAACATTCAGCAGATGCCAATAATCAAGCCCCGCTCTTTTAAGATGCTTATCATCAATGCTAAAACCAAGCGGCTTCACCAAATGCAAATCTGCACCCAGATTGGCACACAACCTGGCTATATTTCCTGTGTTCGGCGGGATCTCCGGTTCGACCAGTACAATATTTAACTTATGTATCATCATCAACCATTCTTCAAAGTACAATTTTTCCAATATATTATACCCTGAAAAGAGTTAAAAGTATATTTCTATCTGGAATTCGATTAATGTCATATCTGGAATTCCATTAACATCAAAGATATTATGTATACTTATTTAATTTTACTGGATGAACGCTGGCTTTTTTGGTAAAGTGATTAGGTCAAATAAGGGAGGAATAGATTTATGGGACTTAATCTTACCCAAAAAATACTTACTGTCCATCTTCAGTCCGGCAAAGTTGGTTCCGGCGGAGAACTCGGTATTAAAATTGATCAAACACTTACTCAAGACGCTACTGGAACCATGGCTTACCTCCAGTTTGAAGCAATAGCAATTCCAACTGTAAAAACAGATTTATCCGTAAGCTATATCGATCATAACACCTTACAAACCGGTTTTGAAAATGCGGACGATCACTCCTTTCTACGCAGCTGTGCATCCCGTTTCGGCGTGTTTTTTTCTCGTCCCGGGAACGGCATCTGTCACCAGGTACATCTCGAGCGTTTCGGTCAACCGGGAAAAACTCTGCTGGGCTCCGATAGCCATACTCCTACCGGCGGCGGACTTGGCATGCTGGCTATGGGTGCCGGCGGACTCGATGTTGCCGTTGCCATGGGCGGAGGCGCGTTTTACTTAAGTGACCCTAAAGTGGTCCGTGTTTGGCTCACAGGCCAATTATCCCCGTGGGTTTCAGCCAAAGATGTGATTCTGGAAATACTGCGACGCCTATCCGTTAAAGGCGGAGTCGGTAAAATATTTGAGTACTCAGGTCCGGGGACAGCAACCTTAAGCGTTCCCGAACGGGCTACCATCACTAATATGGGTGCGGAACTCGGAGCAACGACTTCTGTCTTCCCCAGTGATGAGCAGACGAGGCTCTTCCTTAAAGCTGAAAACAGGGAACATCACTGGATTCCTCTGGAAGCCGACGCGGATGCAACCTATGATGAAGAAATACTGCTGGATTTATCTTCTCTTGAACCACTGGCGGCTAAACCTCATATGCCTGATAATGTTGCCCCTATTCAAGAATTATTAGGCACTAAAGTACAGCAGGTTGCAATCGGAAGCTGCACAAACTCCTCCTACCGTGACCTTATGACTGCCGCTGCCATCCTCAAGGGCAAAGTTGTCCATCCCGGCGTTAGTTTGGTCATTGCCCCCGGATCCCGCCAGGTGCTGACCATGTTGGCTAATAACGGTGCTCTCACCGACTTGCTCGACTCCGGTGCCCGCATCCTTGAATCAGCTTGTGGACCATGCATCGGTATGGGCCAATCTCCTTCTTCCGGAGCAATATCCCTAAGAACCTTTAACCGTAACTTCGAAGGACGCAGTGGTACTGCAGATGCAGGTGTCTATCTTGTAAGTCCCGAAGTCGCGGCAGCCAGTGCCTTGACCGGTGTCATAACCGATCCCCGCACTTTGGGTAAGTTTCAGGCAATTGAAACCCCTGAATACTACCGGGTGGATGACTCCTTAATCCTTTCCCCCGGTGATCCAAATACGGAAATTGTCCGCGGTCCAAATATCAAAGCATTGCCAATCGCTCCTAAACTTACCTCTTGCTTGGAGCTTCCGGTAGTCATAAAACTCGGAAATAATATTACAACAGATGATATCATGCCGGCCGGTGCCAAGATCCTGCCTTTGCGCTCCAACATCCCTGCTATGTCCGAATATGTCTTCAGTAAAATTGATCAAGGTTTTTCAGCCCGGGCGAGGTCTCTTGGTCAAAGTATTATCATCGCCGGTCAGAATTACGGTCAAGGTTCGAGTCGTGAACATGCCGCTTTAGTTCCAATGTATCTTGGAGTTCGAGCCGTCGTTGCCAAAAGCTTTGCACGCATTCATAAAGCAAATCTGATTAATTTCGGCATCCTTCCGCTGACCTTTAAGCGGGAAGAAGATTACGACACCATTGCGCCCGACAGCAAACTTATTTTGCGAGATCTTACCAAATCTTTATTTGCCAACAATTCTTTGCCTGTAGAAATAGCCGGCTGTAATACTTTTATTCAGTTACATCATGACCTGACCGAACGTCAGGCTAAAATCATTTTAGCCGGTGGATTGTTGAATCTTACCAGAGAATTAAGCAAATAATTTTTGTATCAGATAATTTTAAATTACAGCAAACAACCGATAAAAACCGGGATATATAATCTACCCCGGTTTTTTTTGGTTGTTAACTGCTCTTAAATTATGTTATTATATTATAAATTATTGGAAAGAGGTGGCATAGGATGCTGACTGAAGAGGACAGACGCCTCCTTCATGTTCTATCTCAGGACTGTCGTCTAACCCCGGAGGAGCTATCCATCCAAACCGGTTTGACGCCGGACTATATAAATAAAAAAATAAAGCAATGGGAATCTGATAAGGTCATTGTTAGATACAGTACATTAATTAACTATGACCAACTGGAAGAAGATCGTGTCACGGCTCTGATTGACCTCAAAGTCATGCCCCAACGGGGTCAGGGTTATGATAAAATTGCCCAGCGTTTTCAAAAGTTCCCGGAAATCAAATCTGTTTATCTTATGTCCGGCGACTTTGATCTTTGCCTGATTGTCGAAGGCAAAAATATGCATGATATCGCTCAATTCGTTTCAGATAAGCTATCCCCTCTTGACCTTATCGAGACAACTTCAACCCGTTTTATCCTGCGCCGCTATAAACAGGATGGCGTAGAATTCCATGGAGAGGAAGAGAGGCCACAGCGTCTCGTGATTACACCATGAAACAATATCTATCGCCTCTGGCTTTAAACCTAAAACCCTCGGGAATACGAAGATTTTTTGACCTTGCGGCCACTGTGGAAGGTGTTATTTCTCTCGGTGTCGGTGAACCTGACTTCACTACTCCCTGGGTAATGACTGAATCTGCAATTTTTTCTCTGGAACAGGGCCAAACTATGTACACAAGTAATGCCGGTCTAATTGAACTGCGGCGTGAATTATCTAAGTATATGGCAAAACACCAAGCACTTAACTACAGCCCTGATAATGAGATTCTGATTACGGTTGGGGCCAGCGAAGCCGTAGATCTTGCTATGAGGGCGATCCTTGTTCCTGGTGACGGAATACTAATTCCTGATCCTTCATATGTTGCCTATGCCGGTTGCGCCTCCATGTCCGGTGCCGATATTCATTATGTTCCGTTAAGAGCGGAACATGATTTCCGCCTGAAGGTTGAAGATCTGCAATTAGCATATACCCCCAACTGTAAAATACTGGTTTTATCTTTCCCTAATAATCCGACAGGAGCTATCATGACCAGGGATGATCTCCTCCCTATTGCCCGCTTTGCTTCGGAAAATGATTTAATTATTATTTCCGATGAAATTTATTCCGATCTCACTTATGCAGGACAGCATACTCCTTTTGCCACGTTGCCTTTTATGCACAACCGGACTATTCACGTCAGCGGTTTTTCCAAAGCTTATGCAATGACCGGATGGAGGATCGGTTACGCTGCCGGTCATCCCGATATTATTCAAGCCATGACCAGGATTCATCAATATACGATTATGTGTGCACCTATTATGGCTCAAGTTGCAGCTTTGGAAGGGTTAAAATCCGGCGATTCAGCAAAAAAGGAAATGATTCTCGAATATGACCGTCGCCGCCGCTTAATGGTACACGGTTTCCGGGAGATTGGTCTGACCTGTTTTGAACCTTTAGGAGCATTTTATGTTTTCCCTGAAATAACCGCAACCAGACTTCGGTCCGATGAATTTGCCGAGCAGCTTCTCAAAGAAGAAAAAGTTGCCGTCGTCCCTGGGACGGCCTTCGGTCCTGGCGGAGAAGGACATATCCGTTGCTCCTACGCTTATTCCACCCAACAATTATTAGAAGCCCTTTCCAGGATAAAACGGTTTGTTAAGAAAATCATATAACATGATTAAATATAAAAAAGCTGCCGTAAAACTTAACATTGTTTTAACTATAGCTTAAAAAATGGTTTCCTTTTCTCTGTTATACTAAACCTGTCCCTTTCCTTTATCTTTTTTTATCTTTTTTCTCTTTATTGATGTCTCAAGATTGAGGCGTCTTTTCTTTCAAGCATAATAGAATTGCACAGATATAAAGCGAGCGTCAAGTAACAACGGGCGGGCGAAATATCTGTGCAATTCTATTATGCTTGAAAGAACTCATTGACATTTAGTTATTTTTTGGAAATATCAATTTCGGCATAAGCCTTTTTAAGAAAAACTGTATTTATTTCCAGATTCATTTCTTTCATCGCTTTTTGACGCATATAATTTTTAAATTTACCGATTTTTTCCCCTTTTATACCTTGGGCAGACACAAAAGAATTAATTTGATTCCAGTCTATACAGGGAAGGTTTTCATTCTGCCACAAAGCAATTCTAATTAGCTCATTAAAAATCTTTTCAAATATGTTATTTTGAGCTTCATTATGAACTTTGCCGGCTTGAAAATCCGCTTTCCATAAGAGTACAAAATCATGGATTTTCTGCAATTTAAAATTCCTGCCGTCCCAACATATTTTCCAAACAAGTTCAGCTGCCCGCTCCTTAAAAGATCTTCTGGAAGTTCTGGCATTAAATTCAGGCATAAACGCCAATGTAGCCTGCATATGGTTTTCAATTAATTCCAGCAGGTCTTTTTCCCTTCTTTGCCCTGAACCGGTAAAAACCATCGAAAAGCAATATCTTTTTAAAATTTCTACCAGGAGTTTAGATCCTGCTTTCTCATGATTAAGAAAATGTCTTTTGCCATTTTCTACCAAGGTTAATCCCTTCGTTCCCTTTTCTCCCGGGAGGTTTCTTTTAAATTGAACTATCTGCGGGTAATGATCAAGTCTGGACCCAAGGATCTTTACATTCTTGCCTACTAATAACTTGATTTTAGATTCAAGCTCCCCTTTTCCTCTTGTCCCAATGATTTTATATTCCTGAACCCAGAATTCTTGGTCATGAAACTCTAATTTTCCTGCTAAAAAACACTCCCTGCTCGCCGTCTCCCATTTTCCAATATCATGAAACAGACCGGCCAGTCGAAGAAAGAGATCCTCGGGGGTATTTCTGAATACAGCCAACGTATGTTCCCAAACATCCAAAGAATGATATTGGTTTTGGACTATTCCTTCAAGCCTGGCCAACTCCGGAATGAAAACATCCCAATAACCCATTTCCATGAGCATTCGTACGGCTTTCTCAGCATCAGCTAAAATTAATATCCCGGCCAGTTCCGACGTTACCCTTTCCTTGGCCGCATCCGCTAATAAGCCTAGATTATTCCTAGCTTCCTTCCAGGTATCTTTTTCAATTTCCAACCCGAACCTGACCGAAAATTTAACCATTCTAAGGATTCGTACCGGGTCTTCTCTGAATCTTTCCCCGGCATCTCCACAGGCACGCAGTCTTTTATTATTTAAATCCATAGTTCCGGCCAAAGGATCATATATTTCTTCGCTCAAGGGATTCATATAGATGGCATTGATCGTAAAATCCCTGCGCCGGGCATCTCCTTCGAGATCATCAACACATACCAGATCAATTCTGCTGTCCGCTTCGAATAAGCTTAATGTCTTGAAGCGCATACCTATCTGCCGGGAAATAAGGCCGCTCGCGCGCAAAATATTGTCTGCTCTTTCCGGGTTTAGAAAAGTGACGAGATCCAGATCATTCGAATCTGTCCCAAGAAGCCGGTCTCGTACTGCCCCTCCTACCAACCAGACAGGCGAATGCTTCGCTAAAATATTAATTACTTTCCGTTGAAAATCATTTAAAACCATTACTTTAAATTCTCCGGGTTAAGCAATTGTAAAAACGATGGAACGAATCGTCCGTCTTTCCTTATCAATTCCCCATCAAAATATATCTCCCCGCCACCATATTCCGGTCTTTGAATACAGACCAGATCCCAGTGAATAGCTGAACGGTTGCCATTATCGCATTCATCGTAAGCCGAGCCTGGCGTGAAATGAAAGCTTCCGTCAATTTTCTCGTCAAATAAAGTATCTTTCATTGGCTTTTGGATGTAAGGATTAACTCCGAAAGAAAACTCGCCAATATATCTTGCTCCTTCATCCGTATCCAATATTTTATTTAACTTGTCACTATTATTAGCGGTAGCCTTAATGATCTTCCCGTTCTTAAATTCCAGGACTATATTCTCGTAAGTAAATCCTTGGTAAACCGCCGGCGTATTATATGCCAGCCTGCCGTTAATCGATTCTCTCACGGGTGCCGTAAAAAGCTCTCCGTCAGGAACATTCATTTTCCCGTCGCACTTTATGGCAGGCCTTCCACTAATCGTAAACTGCAAGTCGGTGCCTGGTCCTTTGATCCTGACCATCTCCGCTTTTTCCATTAATTCTTTTAACGGATCCATGGCCTTGGACATTTTGGAGTAATCAAGATTGCAGACATCAAAATAAAAATCTTCAAAACTCTCCGTGCTCATCTCAGCTAATTGAGCCATAGAAGCATTGGGGTAACGCAGAACACACCAGCGGCTATGTTTGACTCGCTGTTCGGAGTGGACCGGTTTAGAATAATGAGTCATGTAAGTCTGCATTTTCTCACTGGGGACATCGGCAAACTCATTAATGTTCTCTCCCGCTCTGATTCCCACATAGGCCTGCATCTCTTTCATTCTGGCCAGGTCCCAATTGGCCATGGCTTGAGCCTGCTCCACCGACAACTCTTTTAATATTTCCCTCTGCAGGGTATGATTAGTTAAAGAAAGAAAAGGTTGGGCCCCGGCCTTATAAGCCTCTTTTATCAACGCTCCGGCTAAAGGCGTTTCCAGTCCGGCAACCTCAATCAGAATTTTTTCGTTTTGCTTTAATTCCAGCGAATAGTTGATAATATTTTGGGCCAGTTGATCTATTCTATGGTCATTCATTTAAGATTTTATCTCCTTTTTCTTTAATATTACTCACATCTTTAGTTAAATTCTTTTATTAATTATTTTTTCCTTTATTACTAAAAAAATTTATACACTCTCTCTATATATAAACAGGTGGTTAGATGACGACAGAAAAACTTTTTACTTATATTTTAAGAGCGGAAGATGAAGGAAAAAAATATCAGGAAATTCTCTTCAAACGTTTTTGTTTTTCACGAACGTTAATTCAAAAACTAAAAATCGGTGAAAACGTTTGGGTTGACGGAAAGTTTGTTTATCTTACTTCCCGGGGCAAAGCAGGCCAGACCTTGGTTGTCAATTTTGAGGAAGAAGAAGTTTCCACAATACAGGGAGAAGATATTCCAATTGAAATATTATATGAGGATAATCTTTTTCTCGCTGTCAATAAACCTCCCGGTCAAGTTATCCATCCTACCGGCAGAAAGTATCAATCCGGTACTCTGGCCAATGCGGTGGTAGGCTACTGGGAAAAGAAAGGAGCTTCCCGTCCTTTCCGCCCTATTTTCAGGATAGACCGAAATACCTCGGGTATTATCCTCATTGCCAAATCGAGATATGCCCAGCAGCAGCTGGCTGTGTTATCTGCCAAAAATAAAGCAGATAAGAAATACCTCGGAATCGTTCAGGGACAATTTCCTTGGGATAGCGGAGAATTTTCGTCTCCGATCCGTGTCAGAAACGGAAGCAGAATTATCCGGGAAACTCATCCGGACGGACAGCCGTCCCTGACCCTTTATCGAACTCTGGTGAGATATGAAAACTATACATTAATTGAATTCACTTTGGTAACCGGCAGAACCCATCAAATCCGGGTTCATTGCCAAAGCAGCGGCTATCCGCTTTTAGGAGATGATTTATACGGAGGCAATACAGCCTATATTCCGAGACAAGCTTTACACTGTCATGCTTATCATTTTACCCACCCCTTAACTGCTGAGAATATAAATATAGAGGCGCCTCTTCCGGAAGATATGGACCTTCTCCTATTGAATTCTTATTAATTATTCATATTCATCTTTTTTTCTTGGACAAAATCAATGGTCGTCTGGTCCAAGGAACTATTAACGAGGATGAGAGGTGAGCGTGTTAAAGCAGCGACTACTGATCCGGCCAATGCATCAGGAAATGATTGACCAGCGCCGCTCAGATGTTCAGTATACCAATTGAGTTTCAATCCACGCACCCGCATGGGGTGCGACAATGAAATCTGTGCCATAACTAAACGTCCGAGGTTTCAATCCACGCACCCGCATGGGGTGCGACTGATCAGGTTGTGATAGTGAACACAATCATAATGTTTCAATCCACGCACCCGCATGGGGTGCGACAACGCTCACTCCAATAATACCGCTGTCTGTAGCGTTTCAATCCACGCACCCGCATGGGGTGCGACCACTAGGTTGGAAAACTATCCTGTGGACTTGTAGGTTTCAATCCACGCACCCGCATGGGGTGCGACGTGGTTCCATTACAATATATAAGCCCGGCATTTGGTTTCAATCCACGCACCCGCATGGGGTGCGACACCGAATTTATTGGTAGCAGTTAGCTCAGACCAGTTTCAATCCACGCACCCGCATGGGGTGCGACGATATTTGTAAAGTAGACAACTATGTAAAAGTCGTTTCAATCCACGCACCCGCATGGGGTGCGACTTAGTCGTCACGAATACATTGGTTGTCTTCCCGGTTTCAATCCACGCACCCGCATGGGGTGCGACCCGGACTACTAGGAGATTAAGCGCTTTTTTTTTGTTTCAATCCACGCACCCGCATGGGGTGCGACCCGCTGTGATCCCCGGCACAGCTATCGCAATAGTTTCAATCCACGCACCCGCATGGGGTGCGACCCCGGCTGGCGCTTAGCAGGTTTACGCCTATCTGTTTCAATCCACGCACCCGCATGGGGTGCGACAGTTTCAAAGGTTGTGCGGTCACCGCCGCCTTGTTTCAATCCACGCACCCGCATGGGGTGCGACGGCGTACTCTACGTTAGTGCCTACCGTTACATGGGTTTCAATCCACGCACCCGCATGGGGTGCGACTCCCAGGACCTTAGCGCCTGTACTGGGCGTCTCTGTTTCAATCCACGCACCCGCATGGGGTGCGACTATCGCCGCGGGCGCACCAATCCTTAAAATCAGAGTTTCAATCCACGCACCCGCATGGGGTGCGACCTCGTTTGAGATAAGGTATTCGCCCTGTTGTAAGTTTCAATCCACGCACCCGCATGGGGTGCGACAATATCAAAACTGGACATTTCTATAAGCTGATGTTTCAATCCACGCACCCGCATGGGGTGCGACTTAGGACAACAACGCTATCCGCTTTCATCAACTCCTGTTTCAATCCACGCACCCGCATGGGGTGCGACTCGAAGGATTGGTAAAGATACTATCAGGGAGTGTTTCAATCCACGCACCCGCATGGGGTGCGACATTAGCAATAGCGCTTTATATCAGAAAGCAACAGTTTCAATCCACGCACCCGCATGGGGTGCGACTTAGCGAGACCGTGTGCGAACAGATCGTGCTTGTTTCAATCCACGCACCCGCATGGGGTGCGACGTCTACGGATGAGTCCCTCAATTGTCGGTATAGCGTTTCAATCCACGCACCCGCATGGGGTGCGACTTGATCGTTAGTAAATGAGTCGGTGATGTGCCGGTTTCAATCCACGCACCCGCATGGGGTGCGACGTGGGTAATGTAGCTGGGTCGGCTAGTTTAGTAAGTTTCAATCCACGCACCCGCATGGGGTGCGACAAGATTCCATGTGGTATAAAGCCGATATACTGGGGTTTCAATCCACGCACCCGCATGGGGTGCGACTTCGTCAAGCACTACTCAACGAAGTCAACCGGAGTTTCAATCCACGCACCCGCAT
>DIWC01000051.1 GCA_002423425.1 Peptococcaceae bacterium UBA6116 | reverse complement strand
ATGAAGATCGTTCCTTCACTTTTGTGCTTAAGACCCCGCCGGCCTCAGTTTTATTAAAGAAAGCCGCCAATATCCCATCAGGTTCGGCAGTTCCAAATAAGCAAAAGGTTGCTCAAGTTTCCAAAGATCAAGTGAGGGAAATTGCTGAAGCAAAGATGAAAGATTTGAATGCAGCTAGTGTCGAAGCCGCTATGCGGATGGTCGAAGGAACTGCGCGCAGTATGGGAATTGATATTATCTAAGCTCTTTAAGTTCCTGTTATTTATGTGGGAGGGTTCGAACCCGACTACCACAAGGAGGTAAAATTATTATGGCGAAAAAAGGTAAAAACTACCTTGAAGCCCTTAAGGCTTTTGATCAGCAGGCTTTTTATGAGCCAACTGAAGCACTGAATATAGTTAAGACTTCAGCGAAAGCAAAGTTTGATGAGACGGTGGAATTAGCATTTAAACTAGGTATTGATACCCGTCATGCAGATCAACAGATCCGCGGTGCGGTTGTTCTTCCCCATGGCACAGGCAAAACCCGAAGTGTATTGGTTTTTGCCAAGGGGGATAAAGCTAAAGAGGCTGAACAAGCAGGTGCTGACTTTGTCGGTGCCGAAGAAATGGTTGAGAAAATCCAGCAGGGTTGGTTCGGTTTTGATGTAGCTGTTGCCACTCCCGATATGATGGGAACTGTAGGAAAGCTTGGTAGGCTGCTTGGACCTAAAGGTTTAATGCCTAACCCCAAGACCGGTACGGTTACCTTCGATGTGGAGAAGGCAATAAAAGAGATTAAAGCCGGTAAAGTCGAATACAGGGCTGACAAAGCTGGTATTATCCATGTGCCGATCGGTAAGGTTTCTTTTGAACAGGATAAGCTTAACGAAAATTATAGAACGATTGCTGAAACTATAATGAAAGCTAAACCTGCAGTCGCCAAAGGACAGTATGTCCGTAGCGTAACCGTATCTTCGACCATGGGACCAGGAGTGAAAATCAATCCTTTGAAAGTGCTCTCATAAATATGAGGAATTTTAAAGGTTGAGATAATTTAATTAACAAATAATATCCGCTGTAGACAGCAGGAGCCGGTTTGCTTAATAACCTGCCGAGGTGGAGGATAGAGTTTTGTCTATACATGGACATATCTTGCCTCCGTATGCAGCGGGGGCTTATTTTATTCTACTGCATAGAAAGGTTTCTTTTCTAGCAGTAGTGAGTACAGAGCGAAACTAAATTCTTTAGAATTTAGTACGGAAGGGGGTGTATCGATGCCAAATTTTGAAGAGAAGCAAAAGGTAGTCGATGATATCAAAAAGAAGTTGCAAAGTTCTACCGGAGTTGTACTCGCTGACTATAGAGGTTTAACTGTTTCCCAGGATACCAGCTTAAGGGTGGAATTGCGTCAAGCCGGTATAGAGTACAGAGTATTAAAAAATACTATGGTTCGCAGAGCGGCTAATGAGATTGGGTTGGAAGAGCTTAGTCCTTTTTTAGAAGGTCCTACCGCTGTAGCGTTCTCAACGGATTCCATTGCTCCAGCCAAAATACTTTCTGAATTTAGTAAAAAGAATAAGATTTTGACCATTAAGGCTGCTGTTGTTGAAGGTAAAGTAATCGGTCCTGAAAAGGTTAAAGATCTAGCTAATCTCCCTTCAAGGGCAGTTCTTCTTTTTCTGGTGCTAGCAGGAATGCAGACCCCACTCCAAGGAATGGTCAATGTCCTGCAAGGATCTATTCGCAAACTTGGTTATGCTTTGGAAGAGGTACGTAAGCTGAAAGAAGCGCAAGCCTAACTCGAAGTCCGGAGTACGGGGTTCTAAGCACGATGAGGGAGAATAAGGCATTTTGCCTTATTAGTTACAATTAGGAATCAACTCAATTTAAAAAATATTTTGAATTATTTTAAGGAGGATCCCAAAATGTCCAAAATTGCCGAAATATTAGAAGCCGTTAAAGGTCTAACCGTTCTAGAGCTTGCTGAGCTCGTTAAAGCTTTCGAAGAAGAGTTTGGTGTAAGTGCTGCTGCTCCCGTAGCTGTAGCTGCTGCTCCCGCAGCTGCTGCCGCGCCTGTAGTGGAAGAACAAACTGAATTTGACGTAATCCTGATGAATGCCGGGGCTGCTAAAATCAACGTTATCAAAGTCGTACGTGAAATCACGAGTCTCGGACTTAAAGAAGCCAAAGATCTCGTAGATGGTGCTCCGAAAGCTGTTAAAGAAAAAGTCGCCAAAGATGAGGCGGAAGCTATTAAAGCTAAACTTGTTGATGCAGGAGCTACGGTAGAAGTTAAATAATAACCAGGTAAAATATCCAGGTAAATATAAGAATTTATTAAATTGAACGTATATGTTTGTCAGAAAAAGTACTTAAAGTGTCGCTAATTTCTAAGCGGCACTATTTTTTTGGGTATTTTTCCAATCTTTTCAATTATTTTTACTATATTTTTCTTGACAATGCATTGAATCATTGTTAAGATTAATAACTGTCACTGTGGCTTAAACCAACGAAAAAGCAATAATGTTGGGAGATAATAGTGTGGATGTATTACATCACATATGAGATAGCTCCATAAACGAAGAGCGAGGTTTTTGCAAAAAAAGCCTTGCTTTTGGTTGTTTATACCTATGTTCATTTTCTCGTCTTTTTTACTATGCCTTTACGTTCTTGTTGTAAAAATATTTCATCACTTATTTCTTTTATTACTCATTTATTATACTTATATAGATTCAAACGCTATCTTATTACTGGTTTTTAAAGTGGTTTAAAGTAAAATACACTGAGAGGGTGAAACATTATGGTTTATCCAATTAATGTTGGTACTAGAAAACGATGGAGTTATGCCAGGCTCCGCGAAGTTTTGGATATGCCAAATCTAATTGAGATTCAGCAAAATTCCTACCGATGGTTCTTGGATGAAGGGTTACGTGAAATGTTCCGTGACATTTCTCCTATTCAGGATTTTACAGGTAATCTGGTTCTGGAATTTATTGATTACAGTCTTGGGGAACCAAAATATGAAGTTGAGGAATGTAAAGAACGCGATGTCACCTTCGCAGCTCCGCTTAGGGTAAAAGTCCGGCTTATTAACAAAGAAACGGGAGAGGTCAAGGAACAGGAAGTTTTTATGGGTGACTTTCCGTTAATGACGGATAAAGGAACTTTCATTATCAATGGAGCTGAACGTGTTATTGTTAGTCAGCTTGTTCGTTCTCCCGGCGTTTACTATTCTGAGACCATTGATGCCAGCGGCAAAAAGATTTTTGGAGCAACCATTATTCCCAACCGTGGTGCCTGGCTGGAGTTTGAAACTGATATTAATGATAATATCTTTGTCCGTGTGGATAGAACCCGTAAACTCCCCGCAACTGTCTTAGTTAGAGCCCTTGGGTATTCAACCAACGGGCGGATCATGGAAGCTTTTGCAGATAACGAGTATATTCGAATCACGCTTGAAAGAGATAATACCGAGTCTACGGAAGAAGCTTTAGTCGAAATTTATAAACGTCTTCGTCCGGGAGAACCGCCTACGGTGGAAAGTGCACGATCGCTGCTGGAATCGTTGTTTTTTGATTCGAGACGTTATGACTTAGCTAAAGTCGGAAGGTATAAGCTGAATAAAAAATTAGATTTAGATATTCCAACTACAGTAAGAAATCTAACGACTGAAGATATTATCGCTTCGATATCTCGTTTACTAAATATAATTGAAGGCGAAGGCAATGCTGATGACATAGACCATTTGGGAAATAGGCGCCTGCGTTCTGTGGGTGAGCTGCTCCAAAACCAGTTTAGAATTGGTCTTTCCCGTATGGAAAGAGTGGTCAGAGAAAGGATGACAATTCAGGATATTGAGGGGATTACTCCTCAGGTACTGATTAACATCCGTCCTGTTGTCGCCGCTATCAAGGAATTTTTTGGCAGCAGCCAATTATCTCAGTTTATGGATCAAACTAATCCGTTAGCTGAACTTACGCATAAGAGACGTCTAAGCGCTTTGGGTCCAGGGGGTTTAAGCAGAGAGAGAGCAGGATTCGAAGTCCGTGATGTTCATCATTCCCACTACGGCAGGATGTGTCCTATCGAGACTCCTGAAGGTCCGAATATCGGTCTAATCGGTTCTCTGAGCACCTATGGACGGATTAATGAATATGGATTTATTGAAGTCCCTTACCGCAAGGTTCATAACGGCAGGCTTTCGGATGAAATCCATTATCTTACTGCTGATGAGGAAGAAGAATATATTATTGCTCAAGCTAATGCTGCTGTCAGTGAGGACGGTCAATTTTTAAGTGATAAAATAGAATCAAGGCATGGGGAAAATTTTGTATTGGTTCCGCCTGATAGCTTACAGTATATGGACGTTTCTCCGAAACAAATGGTTTCCATAGCTACAGCTTTAATCCCGTTCTTGGAGCATGACGATGCCAACCGGGCTCTAATGGGTTCCAATATGCAGCGTCAGGCCGTACCTTTACTAAAGACCGATGCCCCCTATATTGGTACGGGTATGGAATACAAAGCTGCAGTAGATTCCGGCGTTTGCTTGGTTGCCAAAAAAACGGGAACTGTTTTGAGAGTCACTTCCGACGATATTATTATGCAGAATGACGATAAAACAACCTCGAATTATAAAATGCTTAAATATATGCGGAGCAACCAGGGAACCTGTATTAATCAACGTCCTATCGTTATGAAGGGACAACGCATTGATAAGGGACAGGTAATTGCCGATGGGCCTTCCACCGATAACGGCGAACTTGCGTTGGGACGCAATGTCCTAGTAGCGTTTATGCCTTGGGAGGGATATAACTACGAGGATGCTATTCTAATAAGCGAAAAACTCGTCAAAGAGGACTACTTCACTTCAATTCATATTGAAGAATATGAAGCTGATGCCCGCGACACCAAACTTGGTCCCGAGGAAATCACCAGGGATATTCCAAACGTTGGGGAAGATGTACTCAAGGATCTTGATGAACGTGGAATTATCAGGATTGGGGCCGAAGTTCGGCCTGGAGATATCCTAGTTGGAAAAGTAACTCCGAAAGGCGAGACCGAGCTTACTGCTGAAGAACGCTTACTAAGAGCTATCTTCGGTGAAAAGGCGAGAGAGGTTAGAGATACTTCATTGAGGGTCCCTCATGGTGAGGCTGGAAAAGTAGTTGATGTCAAAGTATTTAAAAGGGAAAACGGTGATGAATTAGCACCCGGAGTGAACCAGCTTGTTCGCGTCTATATTGCCCAAAAACGCAAAATTTCAGTAGGAGACAAAATGGCAGGCAGACATGGAAACAAAGGGGTTATATCCAGAATTATGAGACAGGAGGATATGCCTTTCATGCCTGATGGGACTCCAATCGAGATTGTACTTAATCCGTTAGGGGTACCTTCCCGTATGAACATCGGTCAGGTTCTGGAGACTCACCTTGGCTGGGCAGCCAAGGCGTTAGGTTTGTATATCGCTACGCCGGTTTTCGACGGTGCCAGGGAAGATGATATTTTTGAAACATTAAAAAAAGCCGGATTACCTAAAAGCGGTAAGTCGGTTCTCTATGACGGCCGTACCGGTGAACCATTTGATAATGAGATCACAGTTGGCTATATGTATATGCTTAAACTTCACCACCTGGTTGATGATAAGATCCATGCGCGTTCTACCGGCCCATATTCTTTAGTGACCCAGCAGCCTTTGGGCGGAAAAGCCCAATTTGGAGGACAACGTTTTGGGGAGATGGAAGTGTGGGCTCTCGAAGCCTACGGCGCATCATATACTTTACAGGAAATCCTTACGGTAAAATCCGATGACGTTGTGGGCAGGGTAAAAACCTATGAAGCTATTGTCAAAGGCGAGAATATTCCTGAACCCGGGGTTCCGGAATCATTTAAAGTCCTAATTAAGGAATTGCAAAGTCTCGGGCTTGATGTTCAGGTGCTTTCTGAGGAAGACCAGATGGTCGAGATTAAGGATTTGGATGAAGATGTTACCGAAGTTGCACACGAAATCGGCATGGATGACCAATTATCAGTAATTGATGTACCAGGTGAAGAAGTCAATATAGCTTATGATGAGGATGAAGAATTTCTTGATGAGGAAGCTACCGGGGTAAATGAAAGCTTTTCAGCGCTTGATGTTTTGGAAGAAGATCTGGTTGAAGAACTTGTGACAGACCTTTCGGAAAGTTTGGCCGATGACATTGATGATTTGGATGATGATCTTGCCGAAGATCTTGCCGAAGATCTTTCCCTCGACATTGTTGAGGAAGAAGGCTATGACGGTCTCGACAGTTATAAAAGATAATTAGTGTAAAAAGTTGACGGGCGAAAGGAGAGAATACCGTGCCTGATGTAAATAATTTTGAAAGAATGCGAATCGGTTTGGCTTCTCCGGAAATGATTAGAAAATGGTCGTTTGGAGAGGTAAAAAAACCTGAAACCATCAACTATCGCACTTTGAAGCCTGAGAGAGAGGGTCTGTTCTGTGAAAAAATATTTGGACCTACCCGTGACTGGGAGTGTCATTGCGGAAAATATAAGAGAGTCCGTTATAAAGGAATCGTCTGTGACCGTTGCGGAGTAGAAGTAACAAGGTCAAAAGTCCGCAGAGAAAGAATGGGCCATATTGAACTGGCGGCGCCTGTTTCCCATATCTGGTATTTTAAGGGGATTCCAAGCAGGATGGGACTTTTGCTTGATATGTCCCCGCGTTCTTTGGAGAAAGTTCTTTACTTTGTAGCATATATTGTGATTGATCCCAAAGATACTTCGCTAATGAAAAAGCAGCTCTTGACAGAGACCGAGTACCGTGAAGCCAGGGAAAAGTACGGCAACGCTTTTAGAGCTGAGATGGGTGCCGAAGCCATTAAGGAACTTCTCAAGGAAATAGATCTTGATAAGCTCAATGACGAACTTCGGATTGAGCTCAAGGAGGTTTCCGGACAGCGTAAGATTAGAGCGATAAGACGGCTTGAAGTGGTTGAAGCTTTTAAAAAATCCGGGAATAATCCGCAGTGGATGATTCTTGATTCCGTACCGGTTATTCCGCCTGAACTGCGTCCTATGGTTCAGCTGGACGGCGGCAGATTTGCTACTTCGGATTTAAATGATCTTTACCGCCGAGTAATCAACAGAAATAACCGGTTGAAAAAACTATTGGATCTCGGGGCGCCTGACATCATTGTCCGTAATGAAAAGAGGATGCTCCAGGAGGCTGTTGATGCTTTAATTGATAATGGACGCCGTGGACGTCCGGTTACCGGGCCTGGAAACAGACCTCTTAAATCCTTGAGTGATATGCTTAAAGGTAAACAAGGAAGGTTCCGCCAGAACCTGCTTGGAAAAAGGGTAGATTATTCCGGCCGTTCCGTTATCGTAGTTGGTCCGACTCTTAAACTATCTCAGTGTGGCCTTCCTAAAGAAATGGCACTCGAATTGTTTAAGCCTTTTGTAATGAAAAACTTAGTTAACGAAGGGTATGCTCACAATATCAAGAGTGCTAAAAGAATGGTGGAAAGGGTACGTCCGGAAGTTTGGGATGTGTTAGAGCAGGTCATCTCCGAACATCCGGTTCTTTTGAACCGGGCTCCGACGCTTCACCGGCTCGGTATTCAGGCTTTCGAACCTATTTTAGTCGAGGGTAAGGCCCTGCAGATCCATCCCTTGGTCTGTACAGCTTACAATGCGGACTTTGACGGTGACCAGATGGCGGTGCACGTTCCCCTTTCGGCTGAAGCTCAGGCGGAAGCACGTTTGTTAATGCTGTCTTCTCATAACATTCTGAATCCTAAAGACGGCCGCCCGGTTGCCTCCCCGACGAAAGATATGGTGCTTGGGTGTTACTATCTGACGATGGAGAAACCAGAGGCCAAAGGGGAAGGCAAGATATTTAAAGATATCGATGAGACAACCTTAGCCTATGAATTGAAGGCGATTGACCTTCAAGCTGTAATTAAGGTAAGAAAAGATGGAAAGTTACTTGAAACCACAGCCGGCAGACTGATCTTCAACACGGTAATTCCTGAAGAAGTTGGTTTTATTAACGAAATGGTGACTAAAAAAATCCTTGATAAGATTGTTGCTAAGACTTACCGTCTGTGTGGTTACGACAAAACTTCCAAGCTTCTTGATGGGATAAAAAATCTTGGTTTCAGATATTCTACCCAAGCAGGTGTCACTGTAGGTATCGGTGATATTCAAGTCCCGGAGGCAAAGAAAAGTATTCTTGCTGAAGCGGATCTGAATGTAACCAAGACTGAACTGCAGTACCGGCGTGGACTAATTACAGATGAAGAACGCAAGGCGTTGGTCATAGACATCTGGACCAAAGCCAATGATTTAGTTACTAAAGCCCTGATGGAATCACTTGAGAAATTCAACCCGGTATATATGATGGCTAATTCGGGAGCACGCGGTAACATTCAGCAGCTCCGCCAATTAGCCGGAATGCGGGGGCTGATGGCTGACCCGTCCGGTAGAACAATTGAACTGCCGATTAAAGCAAACTTCCGAGAAGGCTTAACCGTTCTGGAATACTTTATTTCCTCTCACGGGGCACGCAAAGGTTTAGCCGATACTGCCCTCAGAACAGCAGACTCGGGATATCTTACCCGCAGGTTGGTTGATGTTTCCCAGGACGTAATTGTCCGGGAAGACGATTGCAAAGCAGAAAACGGGATCTTTGTGGAAGATATTAAAGAAGGCAGCGAAATGATTGAGAAACTGGAAGAACGCTTGGTTGGACGTTTTGTTGCTAAAGAGATCCACCATCCTGAAACCGGCGAGCTTCTGGCCTCACCTGATGGGGAAATTAGCGAAGAACGTGCAAAAGAGATTGCCGATGTTTATGATAAAGTGGAAATAAGATCCGTGTTGACTTGTAAAACCCGATACGGTGTATGTAAAAAGTGTTATGGCCGCAACCTTGCTACCGGGCGTCTGGTTGAAACTGGGGAGGCAGTAGGGATTATTGCAGCTCAATCAATCGGTGAGCCCGGGACTCAGTTAACAATGCGTACCTTCCATACCGGCGGCGTGGCAGGAGATGACATTACGCAAGGCCTGCCGAGGGTTGAAGAACTATTTGAAGCGCGCAAGCCTAAAGGGCAGGCTATTATCTCGGAAATTGGCGGAACAGTCACCATTAGGGAAATCAAAGGACGCAGAGAAGTCGAAGTAATTGGAGAAAACGCTGAACGTGAAGCTTATTCTATTCCGTACGGATCGCGCCTCAGGGTAAAAGAGGGGCAGGTTATTTCTCCCGGTGACGAGTTGACTGGAGGCAGCGTTAATCCGCATGATACCTTAAAGGTAAAGGGTGTCACCGGAGTCCAGGTTTACCTTCTTGGTGAGGTTCAGCGGGTTTATCGCCTGCAAGGCGTGGATATTAACGATAAGCATATTGAAGTTATGGTCAGGCAAATGCTGAGAAAGGTCAAAATTGAGGAAGCAGGGGATACTAATCTTCTGCCGGGTGGATTGATAGACATCTTCGAATTTGAAGAAGAAAACGCAGCTGTTCAACAAGCAGGTGGAGAACCTGCTGTTTCCCGCCCGACTCTTCTCGGAATCACGAAAGCTTCGCTGGCTACAGATTCTTTCCTCTCGGCTGCATCGTTCCAGGAAACCACCAGGGTGCTAACTGAGGCAGCTATCAAAGGCAAGATCGATCCGCTAATCGGCTTAAAGGAAAATGTTATTATTGGTAAACTCATCCCGGCTGGAACAGGAATGTCGAGGTATCGTACGCTTAAAGTGGCAGATAATGTTCCTGAGGTTTCAAAACCCTAGTGGCGCCTCCAAACCATAGTACTTCAGTTTCACAGTTTCGTTATGGCGCATAGTCTAAGCTATACAGCTTAGACTATGCTTGACATAAAAAAAGGCTACTGCTAAAATGATATAGTCTGATTTTTAGAACGGAGGAGGAAAGCATTATTAAATGCTTGATGAATCTTTAAAAAAAGCGCCACGGATCGTGGTAGGTTTGAAACAAACTGGCCGAGCCTTGGAAAAGGGTGAAGTCAGAAGTGTTTATTGTGCTCAGGATGCCGATAGCCGACTTTTAAAACCAATAATGGAAATGTGCAGATCCAGACAGATCGAGATACAGGAAGTAACAAGTATGGTAGAACTGGGTAAAGCCTGTGGCATTAAAGTCGGTGCTGCTGTAGTAGCTGTGTTGGAATTCTAAGTTTTGTTCAAGAGTGATTTTCTCATATATTGTTAATGGAAAGGAGGTGCAGCTATGCCGACTATTCACCAACTTATTCGCAAGGGAAGAGAAAAGGTTATTCAAAAATCAACTGCTCCTGCATTGCAGTGGGGATATAATGCGCTTAAACGTAGAGATTTTCCTTCAGGCGGTTCTCCGCAAAAAAGAGGAGTATGCACGAGGGTTTATACAACAACTCCAAAGAAACCAAATTCTGCTTTGAGGAAAGTAGCCCGTGTCCGTCTTACCAATGGCATTGAAATAACTACTTACATTCCTGGAATCGGTCATAATCTCCAAGAGCACTCGGTAGTGCTTGTTCGCGGAGGCCGTATTAAGGATCTTCCGGGTGTCCGTTACCACGTTGTACGTGGAGCTTTGGATACAACCGGTGTCCAAAGTAGAATGCAGGCCCGTTCTAAGTATGGAACAAAGGTTCCTAAAAAGAAAAAATAAGAAATAATAATAATTATTTTGGTTCAATAATGCATGAAAGGAGGAACGAAATTGCCTAGAAAAGGATATATAGCAAAAAGAGAGATTCTTCCGGATCCAATTTACAAAAATAAAGTTGTAACTAAATTTATTAACCAGATTATGCTTGATGGTAAAAAAGGTGTTGCCGAAACTAACTGTTACAATGCTTTTAAAATTATTCAAGAAAAGTCCGGAAAAGATCCTGTTGAAGTTTTTGAAACTGCCCTAAAAAACGTGATGCCGGTTCTTGAAGTTAAAGCCCGTAGAGTTGGTGGTGCCAACTATCAAGTTCCTATCGAAGTTCGTGCCGACCGTCGCCAGACACTAGGACTTCGCTGGCTCGTAGATTATGCCCGTAAACGCGGAGAAAAGACCACACAGGAAAAACTGGCAGGGGAATTGATGGATGCTGCCAATAGTACCGGTGGTTCATTTAAGAAAAAGGAAGATACCCATAAAATGGCCGAAGCTAATAGGGCATTTGCTCATTATCGCTGGTAATCATCAGAATTACTGCCGGGTTTAACTTTAGGGGTTTATTTTTCTGGAGAGAAAGGCTGATAATAAGTGGCAAGGCAAGTTCCTTTGGAGAAAACGAGAAATATCGGTATTATGGCTCACATTGATGCCGGTAAGACAACTACAACAGAGCGCATCTTATTTTATACCGGTAGGGTCCATAAAATCGGTGAAGTACATGATGGCGCAGCTACCATGGATTGGATGGTCCAAGAGCAGGAACGTGGAATCACGATTACTTCTGCGGCGACGACCTGCCAGTGGAAAGGTCATAATATTAACATCATTGACACACCAGGGCACGTTGATTTCACTGTCGAGGTGGAACGTTCCCTGCGTGTTTTAGATGGTGCTGTTGCGGTGTTCTGTTCTGTGGGAGGGGTTGAGCCCCAATCAGAGACAGTGTGGCGACAGGCCGATAAATACGGTGTTCCGCGTATTGCTTATATCAATAAGATGGACAGAGTAGGGGCGGACTTTTTTCGTGGTATCTCCATGATTACTGAGCGTTTAGGCGCCAATCCCGTTCCCATTCAACTTCCAATTGGTACAGAAGAGAAATTTTGCGGAATAGTAGACTTAATAACAATGAGAGCAACGATCTATACGGATGACTTGGGAACAGCCAGTGATACTGGAGAGGTTCCTGAAGATATGCTTTCTCTGGCTCAGGAATACCGGTTGAAGCTTCTGGAAGCAGTTGCAGAAGTCGATGATGAACTGATGATGAAGTATCTTGAAGCCGAGGAGATCTCTGAACAGGAAATTAAAAGTGCGATCCGTAGAGGAACGATTGGCTTGAAGTTTATCCCGGTGCTATGCGGATCATCCTTTAAGAACAAAGGTGTTCAACCTTTGCTTGATTCCGTTGTGGACTATATGCCTTCGCCTCTTGAAGTGCCGGCTATTCTTGGAATCAATCCGGAAACCAATGAAGAAGAGACCAGACTTCCCGATGATGAAGCTCCATTCTCGGCTCTAGCTTTTAAAATCATGTCTGACCCATATGTTGGCAAACTGACATTCTTTAGGGTATATTCCGGTAAACTAACTTCAGGCTCCTATATCTTTAATTCCACTAAAGGGAAAAAAGAGAGAATTGGCAGAATTTTGCGTATGCATGCCAATCATAGGGAAGATGTTGATGAAGTCCGGGCTGGTGATATCGCTGCCGCAGTCGGCATTAAAGATGTCAGCACAGGGGATACCTTGTGCGATGAAAAGGTCAGGATCGTCTTGGAATCAATGGTATTTCCAGAACCTGTTATTCACATTGCAATTGAACCTAAAACCAAGGCCGATCAGGACAAACTCGGGATGTCTCTCGCTAAACTAGCTGAAGAGGATCCGACCTTTAAAATGCATACAGACGAAGAAACTGGTCAAACCATTATTTCAGGGATGGGTGAACTCCATCTGGAAATTATTGTTGACAGATTGCAAAGAGAATTCAAAGTCGATTGTAATGTAGGACGTCCGCAAGTCGCCTATAAAGAGACTATTCGTAAAGCAGTTAAGGCTGAAGGAAAGTTTATACGTCAGTCTGGCGGACGGGGTCAATACGGTCATTGCTGGGTTGAGTTCGAACCTTTGGAACCAGGGTCAGGTTTTGTATTTGCAAGTAAAATTGTGGGTGGAACTATTCCTAAAGAATATATTTCCCCCATTCAGGCAGGTATCCAGGAGGCTTTGCAAAATGGTATTCTTGCAGGCTATCCGGTGCTTGATCTAAAAGCTACAGTTTATGACGGTTCTTTTCATGATGTTGACTCTTCCGAGATGGCCTTTAAAATTGCGGGGTCCATGGCATTTAAGGCCGCGGCCTCCAAAGCCAACCCCGTCATTCTGGAACCGGTGATGAAAGTAGAAATTACAGTTCCTGAAGAATATATGGGGGATGTCATCGGCGATCTCAATTCGCGCCGAGGACGAATTGAGGGGATGGAAGCTCGTTCCGGAGCCCAAATTATTCGTGGATTCGTGCCCTTGTCTGATATGTTTGGGTATGCGACAGAAGTTCGTTCCCGAACTCAGGGCCGCGGAGTCTATGTTATGCAGTTTGATCACTATGAAGAAGTGCCCAAAAATATTGCCGAAGGCATCATCGCCAAAAGGCAGGGGGCTTAATTTTTAAAAAACATCTTGAATTTATTTAAGGAGTGAAATTTAATGGGTAAACAAAAGTATGAGCGTACTAAACCACACGTTAACGTAGGTACTATTGGCCACGTTGACCATGGTAAAACCACCACGACAGCCGCAATTACTTATGTATTATCAAAAGTAGGCGGAGCTGTTGCTACAGCATTTGACCAAATTGACAAGGCGCCTGAAGAGAAAGCGCGCGGAATCACGATTTCCACAGCCCACGTTGAGTATGAAACAGCGACCCGCCATTATGCGCACGTTGACTGCCCCGGACATGCCGACTATGTTAAAAACATGATTACCGGTGCTGCCCAGATGGACGGTGCTATCGTGGTCGTTTCTGCTGCTGACGGTCCAATGCCTCAGACTCGTGAGCATATCCTGCTTGCCCGTCAGGTAGGTGTACCCTACATCGTTGTCTGGCTTAATAAAGTTGATATGGTAGATGATCCAGAGCTTCTGGAACTGGTTGAAATGGAAGTTCGCGAACTGTTAAGCGAATATGAATTCCCGGGGGATGAAATTCCTGTTATTCCAGGCTCTGGCCTAAAAGCTTTAGAGTGTGGCTGCGGAAAAAGAGAATGCCAATGGTGCGGCGGAATTTGGAATCTTATGGATGCTGTAGACAGCTATATTCCTCAACCCGAGCGCGCAATCGACAAACCGTTTCTTATGCCTGTTGAGGACGTTTTCACCATTACCGGTCGTGGTACTGTTGCTACGGGCCGTGTCGAGCGTGGTGTGCTTAAAGTCGGAGACGAGATTGAAATCGTTGGCATGACTGAGAAGCCTCGTAAAACTGTATGTACCGGTGTTGAAATGTTCCGTAAACTTTTAGATCAGGCTCAAGCAGGTGACAACATTGGCGCTTTATTGCGTGGTGTTGAGCGCAAAGATATTGAGCGTGGACAAGTTTTGGCTAAAACCGGAAGTATCAAACCGCATACCAAATTTACCGGTGAAATCTATGTTTTAAGTAAAGAAGAAGGCGGTCGCCATACTCCATTCTTCAATAACTATCGTCCTCAGTTTTATTTTCGCACAACCGATGTTACAGGCGTGATCAAACTTCCTGAAGGGGTAGAAATGATTATGCCCGGAGATAGAATTACAATCGAGTGTGAGCTTATTACGTCCATTGCTATGGAAGAAGGCTTACGTTTCGCAATCCGCGAAGGTGGACGTACAGTTGGCGCAGGTGTCGTTGCCAAAGTTATTGAGTAGTTATAGCAAAATGTTTTCGGGAAGCTGTTTCATGCGGCTTCCCAAACAACTTAGCACAAAAGGTTGCTGCAGACATGGTGACTCCGCCTGACTACAGGTAATTTTTGTGCGCAGGGTCTGTTAAACAGACATAATTTAGGAGGTAAGAAACAATGAATCAAAAAATCAGAATTAGGCTTAAAGCTTATGACCATAAGATTCTGGATCAATCGGCAGAAAAAATTGTCGAAACAGCCAAAAGGACTGGAGCCAGCGTCAGCGGGCCTATTCCTCTGCCAACAGAAAAAAGCATCTACACGATTTTACGGTCTCCTCACGTTAATAAAGATTCTCGTGAGCAGTTTGAAATGAGGACACACAAAAGGCTGATTGATATTATTGATCCGACAGCTAAGACCGTTGATGCCTTAATGAGATTGGATCTGCCGTCAGGAGTAGATATAGAAATAAAACTCTAAGATAAAAGCTGGCGTTTCAAGTATTAATGTGGTAAAATATTTATGTTTGCAATGCGAAACACCCGGAGGTGTGTACATCTCCTGAGTTTCAGGCAGAGAATAGCCCCATGGAAATATAATAATATTAGACACTCTCGTGCTCCGGCATAGCCGGCGCACTTCAAAGTGTATAGGAGGTGGCGTCGTGTCTAGAGGAATTCTGGGAAGAAAAGTCGGTATGACCCAAATCTTTGCAGAAGATGGAAAAGTGGTTCCTGTAACAGTCGTTCAAGCCGGACCATGTATTGTTCTGCAGAAGAAGACTGAAGCTTCGGACGGTTATAACGCAATTCAGGTGGGTTTTGATGAGATCAGGGAAAGCCTTGTTACAAAACCTAAGCTGGGACACTTTAAAAAGGCAGGAATTAAAGCTCTGCGCTATGTTAGAGAGTTCAAAACAATAGAAGTTGATGCTTACGAAATTGGACAGGAAATCAAAGCGGATATCTTTGCGGTTGGGGATAAAGTGGATGTCGTAGGGACTTCCAAAGGTAAAGGTTTCACCGGTATGCATAAACGACATGGCTCACGACGCGGGCCTATGGGTCATGGGTCCAAGTATCATCATCGTACAGGTTCCATGGGCGCTAAAGGACCTGCGCGTGTCTTCAAAGGAAGAAATTTACCCGGACGTAAGGGTGGAGAAAGGGTAACTGTTCAAAACCTGGATGTTGTCAGGGTTGATTCGGATAGAAACATTATCCTTATTAGAGGATGTGTACCTGGTGCCAAAAAAAGTCTGCTGATAATTAATCAAGCGGTAAAAGCTCAATAATCCGAGAGGAAAGGAGGATACGCAATGCCTAAGGTACAGGTAGTCGATATGCAAGGTGCTCCGGTGGGAGAAATAGAATTAAACGAACAAATTTTTGGGATTGAACCAAATGTTCATGTTATGCACTCAGCCGTAGTTGCTCAGTTGGCAAATGCTCGTGTGGGTACTTCTTCGTCATTGGGACGCAGCGAAGTCAGGGGCGGCGGACGCAAGCCCTGGAAACAAAAAGGGACTGGGCGGGCAAGAGCAGGGACGATTCGTTCTCCTCTCTGGAGAGGCGGCGGCATAGTCTTTGGCCCGAAACCGAGGGACTATAGCAAAAAATTACCGAGGAAAGTAAAGAGATTAGCTCTTTGTTCAGCACTTTCCAGCAAGGTTAAAGAAAACAGCTTAATAGTTATTGAAAAGCTAAGTTTTGATCAACCTAAGACCAAAGATATGGTCAAGCTTCTCGATAATTTAAAGATCAATAAAAAAACTTTGGTAGTTATGGACGGGAAGGATCAGAATGTATTTCTCTCGGCTCGTAACATTGAAGGGGTTCTGACGGCCAGAGCAGACAGTTTGAATATTGTTGATCTTTTGAAATATGATGTTGTTGTCTTCAGCAAATCAGCTGTTGTTAAGACGGAGGAGGTGCTAAGCAATGCGTGATGCGCGTGACGTGCTTATTCGTCCGGTTATTTCCGAGAAATCGGTAGCGCTGGTAGAAGAAAATAAATACACCTTCTGGGTTAGTACTGTAGCGAATAAAATTGAGATCAAATACGCTGTGGAAAAAATGTTTAAGGTTAAAGTTGATGAGGTTCGGACTACAAAAGTTAAGGGTAAGGAGAAACGTGTGGGACATAACGTCGGGATGACTCCGGACAGAAAAAAAGCCATCGTTACTTTGAAACCCGGTAATAAAATCGAAGGATTTGCAGGACTATAAAAGACCTTAGGCAAAGGAGGGAGAAAAATGCCTATTAGATCATACAAGCCGACATCACCGGGACGCAGACAGATGACAGTGCTTACTTTTGAAGAAATTACCAAGACTGAACCTGAACGGTCTCTTCTAGCTCCGCTGCGCAGCAAGGCTGGAAGAAATAGTGAAGGCCGTCTTACTGTTCGGCATCAAGGCGGTGGACACAAAAGACGTTACCGTGTGATAGATTTTAAAAAGAATAAGGATGGGATTGCAGCTAAAGTAGCGAGTATAGAATACGATCCCAATCGTTCTGCTAATATTGCACTTCTCAATTATGCAGACGGGTATAAAACTTATATAATTGCTCCTAATGGTCTTCAGCTAGGCCAGGAAATAATCAACGGTGACCAAGCGGACATTAAAATAGGTAATACCTTAAAACTTAAGAATATTCCTGTAGGCACACTGATCCATAATATCGAGATGAAACCTGGAAAGGGCGGACAGATGGTTCGTTCGGCCGGAGGTTCCGCTCAGCTTATGGCTAAGGAAGGAAACTATGCAACCTTAAGACTTCCTTCCGGTGAAATGAGGATGATTCACCTCGAGTGCAGGGCTACTATCGGACAGGTTGGCAATCTCGATCACGAAAACGTATCTATTGGCAAAGCCGGTAGAAACCGTTGGCTTGGTATTCGTCCTACCGTACGCGGATCTGTTATGAATCCTTGTGACCATCCGCATGGTGGTGGAGAAGGGCGTAATCCTATAGGACGGAATCCCGTTACTCCGTGGGGAAAACCTGCTCTCGGTGCTAAGACCAGAAAGAAAAAGAACCAGAGCAATAAATTCATAGTCAAGCGTCGAAACAAGAAGTAACCGAAAGGAGAGCTCACAATGGGCAGATCTCTTAAAAAAGGGCCATATGCTAGTGCTCGCCTGTTGCAACGGGTTGAGGATATGAATAAAGCCGGCGAAAAAAAAGTGTTAAAGACTTGGTCCAGGCGATCTACGATTTTTCCGCAGATGATTGGACATACGATTGCGGTTCATGATGGACGCAAGCATGTACCGGTTTATCTTACCGAGGATATGGTTGGACACAAGCTCGGTGAGTTTGCACCGACCAGAACCTTTAAGGGACATGCCGGAAGCGAAAAATCGAGCGCTTTACGCTAATTGAGAGGAGGTAATCAAAATGGAAACAAAAGCAGTTGCTAAATACATTCGTATTTCTCCTCGCAAGGTGCGTCAGGTTGTAGATTTGATCCGAGGTAAAAAAGTTGAAGAAGCTATGGCTATTTTAAAATTTACGCCAAATATTTCTACCGAACCGGTAGGCAAAGTACTGAAATCAGCCATTGCTAATGCAGAACACAATCTCGAATTAAGCTCTGATGATCTATTTGTGACCAAAGTCTATGTAGATCAAGGACCTACCTTGAAGCGTATTATGCCCCGGGCCATGGGAAGGGCGGACCGAATCCGCAAGCGGTCAAGTCACATAACCGTGGTTGTCGGCGATAAGAAGGAGGAATAGGCAAAGCATGGGTCAAAAAGTAAACCCCAAAGGTCTTCGTATCGGTATCATCCGTACATGGGAAGGCCGTTGGTATGCTGATAGGAACTACCAAGAGCTCCTTCACGAAGACTTAAAAATCCGTAAATATATTATGGATAAACTTAAGGCAGCTGGAGTTCCTAAAGTTGAAATAGAAAGAGCAGCCAATAGAGTCAAAATATCTATTCATGCTGCTAAACCGGGAATTGTTATTGGACGCGGCGGTGCAGAAGTAGAAAACCTGCGTAAAGCGCTGGAAACCATGACCGGTAAACAGGCGGCGGTCAATATTGTAGAAATTAAAAAACCTGAATTAGATTCTAAGCTCGTAGCTGAAACTGTTGCTCAGCAGTTGGAAAAACGTGTTTCTTTCCGTAGGGCTATGAAACAAACAGTCGGACGTACCATGCGGGCCGGTGCCCAAGGAATAAAAATTTCATGCAGTGGACGGCTTGGTGGTGCGGAAATTGCACGCACAGAATGGTATAACGAAGGAAAAGTACCCCTTCATACCCTCCGTGCAGATATTGATTATGGATTTACCGAAGCCAATACAACATACGGTAAAATCGGTGTAAAAGTTTGGATTTACCGCGGTGAAGTTCTTCCGACTAAGAAGCCCATCCAGGAGGAAGGAGGATTATAAAATGCTTGTACCTAGCAGAGTAAAGCATCGTAAACAGTTCCGTCCTTCATTAAAAGGGAATGCTCAGAGGGGCAACAAGGTTGTTTATGGTGAGTATGGGTTGATGGCTCTTGAGAATGCTTGGATTACCAATCGCCAGATTGAGGCGGCTCGTATTGCAATGACCCGCTACATTAAACGTGGCGGTAATGTTTGGATCAATATTTTCCCTGACAGACCGATAACTGCCAAACCGGCAGAAACTCGGATGGGAAGCGGCAAAGGCACTCCTGAATACTGGGTTGCTGTTGTGAAGCCTAACAGAGTAATGTTTGAACTTGCCGGGATTCCTGAGGAAACAGCCCGCGAGGCCTTAAGACTTGCAGCTCATAAGCTTCCGATAAGATGCAAGTTTGTCCGTAAAGAGGATCAGGATGCCGAACAGGCTGGAGGTGGCGCAAATGGCGAAGGATAAGAATCTCCGTGATATGACAGACGAAGAATTGCTTAAACAAATTGATGGATTTAAAACGGAATTATTCAATTTGCGTTTCCAAATAGCTACCGGACAGCTCGACAATCCGATGAGGATTAAAGAGGTCCGCAAAGGAATTGCCAGGGGCAAGACCATTCTCCGTGAGCGCGAACTTAATCGCGCTTAAGCCAGGGAAAGGAGGAAGTAACTTGGAAAGAAAATCGCGCAAAACAAGATCAGGTAAAGTAGTCAGCAATAAAATGGATAAAACCATTGTTGTAGCGATAGAAACTACTAAAAGACATCCTTTGTATAAAAAGACTATGAGAGTTACCAAAAAGTATAAGGCGCATGATGAGAACAACGAAGCAAATATTGGGGATGTCGTTTTAATTATGGAAACCAGACCCTTAAGTAAGGAAAAATGCTGGAGGCTGGTTAAAGTAGTAGAAAAAGCAGTTGCTCTCTAATCCGAGAAAATATTAAGTATCAGGAAAGGAGGTTCCGCCCAATGATTCAGGCTGAATCAACTCTTAAAGTAGGAGATAATACCGGAGCAAAAAAAATATTATGCATCCGCGTGTTGGGTGGATCTAAACGCCGTTACGCAACTGTTGGCG
Organism: Peptococcaceae bacterium UBA6116; assembly: GCA_002423425.1. Lineage (GTDB taxonomy): Bacteria > Bacillota > Desulfitobacteriia > Desulfitobacteriales > Syntrophobotulaceae > UBA6116. The sequence goes on along the minus strand of DIWC01000051.1, from coordinate 44,229 downwards.
ATGTTATTATTGCTGCGGTTAAAGAAGCAACACCAGGTGGCGTGGTTAAAAAGGGTGAGGTCGTTAAAGCCGTCGTAGTTCGCACAACCAAAGAGATCAAAAGACCAGACGGTTCCTATATTAAGTTTACGGAAAATGCTGCTGTTATCATCAAGGATGATAAGAGTCCGAAAGGTACCCGTATCTTTGGACCGGTTGCACGTGAGCTCAGGGAAAAAGATTATATGAAAATTGTTTCGCTGGCACCGGAAGTAATATAGGAACAGTCGGACGGAGGTGAAAAAAATATGCCCGCCGAAAAAGTAAAAATGAACGTTAAAAAAGGCGACATGGTTATGGTTATTACCGGGAAGGATGCCGGGAAAAAAGGTAAAGTACTCGAGGTTCTTCCCAAAAAAAACAGAGTAATAGTGGAAAAGGCTAATATAGTTAAAAAACATCAAAAGCCTACCAAAGATATGCCTCAAGGTGGAATCACGGACAAAGAGGCGTCTATCCACATCTCGAATGTTATGCTCTACTGTGCAGAGTGTGACTCGGTGACCAGAAGAAGTGTTAAAGAGACCGGAGAAGGAAAAGTTAGAATCTGCAAAAATTGTGGAAGTAACTTGCCTGATCAAAATAAGAAGTAATTCTGGAAGGGAGGTACTCCGGTGGCCCGCTTAAAAGATTATTTTAAAAATGAAATAACCCCTGCTCTTCAGAAGAAGTTCAGCTATAAAAATATCATGCAAACCCCGCGTTTGGAGAAAGTTGTAATCAATGTAGGTATGGGCGAAGCTATTCAAAATCCTAAATCAATTGATTCTGCTTTGGAAGATGTAATGACGATCGCCGGCCAAAAACCAGTTGTGACTCGTGCCAAAAAGTCAATAGCAGCTTTTAAACTCCGCGCAGGGATGCCTATTGGGGTTAAAGTTACCCTAAGAGGCGAAAGAATGTATGAATTCGTTGACAGGTTATTAAATATTGCTCTGCCCCGGGTTAGGGACTTTCAAGGTGTATCGGGAAAAGCTTTTGATGGCAGAGGAAATTATACCCTTGGAATCAAAGAGCAGTTGATCTTTCCGGAAATAAGCTATGATAAGATCGACAAGATCAGAGGAATGGATATTGTCTTTGTGACAACTGCCAATACTGATGAAGAAGCGAAAGAGCTTTTAAAGGGATTCGGAATGCCGTTTCGTGACTAGATTTTTAAGGAGGCTTTAAATTATGGCCAAAACATCAATGATAGTTCGTCAATCGTGCAAACCGAAATATTCTGTTCGCTGGCACAATCGCTGCAAGATATGCGGTCGGCCGCACGCTTATATGCGCAAATTCGGAATATGTAGGATATGCTTTAGGGAACTGGCTTATAAAGGTGAACTGCCTGGAATAACCAAGGCTAGCTGGTAAGCATTATTGGAGAAAGGGGGAAACTTCAGTGTCAACAACATCTGATCCTATTGCTGATTTCTTGACAAGGATCCGCAATGCCGGAATGGTATACCACGATAAAGTCGAAATTCCTGGGTCGAACATTAAGAAGGGGTTGGCTGAGCTTTTGAAACAGGAAGGCTTTATCAAGGATTACGAATATATTGATGATAGTAAACAGGGGGTCTTAAGACTCTATCTCAAATATGGTCCAAATCGGGAGAGAGTTATTACCGGTTTGAAAAGGATTAGCCGCCCCGGATTACGTGTTTATGCTAGAAAAGACCAGATCCCTAAAGTACTTGGGGGTCTTGGAATTGCTGTAATATCTACCTCCAAAGGCATTATGCCTGACAGACAGGCACGCAGCGAAGGTTTGGGTGGAGAAGTCGTTTGCTACATTTGGTAAAGGATGGAGGTGTAGAATATGTCCCGTATTGGTAGAAAACCTGTTACCATACCCAATGGGGTGGAAATTAAGCAAGAAGGTCAATGCATTACTGTAAAAGGGCCGAAAGGAACTATGAGCAGAGAGTTCAGGCCGGAAATAAATATTGAGATTGAAGGAAATACCATCAATGTCACCCGTCACAGTGACCAGCCGTTACATCGTTCCCTCCACGGGTTGACCCGCAGCCTTCTCTTCAACATGGTAGAAGGAGTAACCAATGGATTTAGCAAAAACCTGGATCTTGTAGGAGTAGGCTATCGTGCTTCCCTCCAAGGCAAGAAACTGGTACTGGCTGTTGGGAAATCTCATCCGGTGGAAATGGAGCCTTTGGAAGGTATCGAAGTTGAGGTGCCTGCTCCGAACAAGATTATCGTCAAGGGGATTGACAAGGAAAAAGTAGGTACTTTTGCTGCCGATATTCGTGAACAGCGTCCGCCGGAGCCCTATAAAGGCAAAGGGATTAAATACGAAAAAGAAGTTATCCGCCGCAAGGAAGGCAAAACCGGTGCGAAAAAGTAAGGTAAGGGCAAAATCTCTTGCCGCATAGAAAGGGTGAAAAAGCTTGATAAAAAGAGCCGATCGCAGAAAAACTTTAAAAGAAAAGCATAAAAGTGTTCGTAAAAGGGTCTATGGGACTGCGGAAAGACCGAGACTCGCAGTCTTTAGGAGTCTGAACAATATTTATGCTCAAGTTATTAATGATGAACTGGGAACAACGCTTACTGTTGCTTCCTCGCTTGACTCCGAATTCAAAGCAGCTGGACTTTCGGGTGGAAACATCGAAGGTGCTAAAAAAGTCGGTAAACTTGTTGCCAAGAAAGCTCTGGATAAGGGTATTACAAAAGTGGTTTATGATCGCGGGGGAAGTTTATATCATGGCAGGATTGCAGCGCTTGCTGACTCAGCGAGAGAAGCAGGGCTTGACTTTTAAAAATTTGAAAAGGAGGGAAAATCATTGTCCAATATTGATCCTGGCAAATTGGAGTTTAGCGAGAAAATTGTTCATATTGCCCGCGTAGCTAAGGTTGTCAAAGGCGGAAGACGGTTTAGCTTCAGTGCGCTGGTAGTCGTGGGAGACGGCAATGGTATTGTCGGAGCAGGGCTTGGTAAAGCTACTGAAGTTCCCGAGGCTATTCGCAAAGGAATGGAAGACGCTAAGAAAAATCTCATTTCTATACCTCTTAAAGGTACGACTATTCCTCACCCTATCATTGGGAAATTTGGTGCAGGGCAGGTTATGTTAAAACCGGCAGCCAAAGGTACCGGAGTAATTGCCGGCGGACCTGTACGTGCCGTACTTGAAGTGGCGGGAGTTAAAGATATATTAACTAAGTCATTAGGATCTTCCAATGCTCATAATGTAGTTAATGCTACTATGGCTGGCTTACAAGCACTTAAACGTGATAACGAAGTAGCTAAGCTGCGCGGCAAGACAGTGGAAGAAATAATTAGTTGACGGCAAGAGTCAGAAAGTAAGGAGGTGTCTGCATTGAAACTCCATGAACTTAAGCCTGCAGAAGGTTCAACGAAATCACGTAAACGAGTTGGACGCGGTAATGGCTCTGGATTGGGAAATACAGCCGGCAGGGGCGACAAAGGCCAGAAGGCCCGTTCAGGCGGTGGTGTCCGTCCTGGATTTGAGGGCGGACAGATGCCAATAATGCGCAGAATACCCAAACGTGGTTTTACCAATAACTTCGGTAGAGAATATTCTATAGTCAATGTTTGCGACTTGGAAGAGAGATTTGAGAGTGGAGCTGAGGTTTCCATCGAATCCCTTTTTGCTGTCGGACTGGTCAATAAGGTAAAGGACGGCGTAAAAGTATTAGGTGATGGAGATTTAACCAAATCGCTTACTGTAAGAGTTCAAAAGGTTAGCAAAACGGCCGCGGAAAAAATTACTGCTGCCGGTGGAAAAGTTGAGGTGGAATAAATGATACTCGAGACCCTGAAAGATGCGTGGAGAGTCCCAAGCATTAGAAAAAAAATAGGGTTCACCCTGCTTATGCTCCTGGTCTTCAGGATCGGCTCACATATACCGATTCCGTTCATGAACCGCGAAGTATTACAGAATATGATGGGCTCTGGAGGCTTATATGATTTCTTCAATACTTTTTCAGGCGGTTCCTTAAGACGGTTTTCAGTATTTGCCTTAAGTATCATGCCCTATATCACAGCCTCGATTATCATTCAACTCCTTACAGTTGTTGTTCCTTTTTTAGAGAGACTGTCTAAAGAAGGAGATGAAGGACGAAAGAAAATTGTACAGTATACCCGTTACTGTACCGTGGTCTTTGGGTTTATTAATGGTTTAGGTCTGACCATAGGATTAAAAGGTGCTTTAATTATACCTAAGCCTTCGCTTACAATTCCGGTTTACTTGATGATAGCCTTGGTACTGACGGCAGGAACAGTCTTTCTAATGTGGCTTGGAGAACAAATTACGGAAAAAGGTATAGGTAATGGTATTTCTCTTATTATTTTTGCAGGTATAGTTTCCGGGATACCAGACGGTATAAAATATTTAGCCAATTTGTTAAGTGTTGGTGAAATTGGCTGGATGTCCGTTATTGGACTGTTAATTATTGCGGCAGCGATTATTGCAGGGGTTGTTTTCATTCAGGAAGGACAGAGGAGGATTCCTGTGCAGTATGCCAAAAGGGTAGTAGGAAGGAAGACATATGGTGGTCAAAGCTCGCATATACCTTTAAAAGTTAACCAAGCGGGTGTCATTCCTATTATCTTCGGTATTTCTCTCATGGCTTTTCCGGCTACCATCGCTACCTGGATGCCCCAGACTTCTTCATTTGCGATGTTTGCCAATAAGTGGATGACAATGAATGGCTCAATTTTCTCTACGCCATATTTGATTGTCTATGCGTTATTGATCGTTTTCTTTACCTACTTCTATACTGGAATTACTTTTAATCCAGTAGACGTAGCTGACAATCTCAAAAAGTATGGTGGTTTTATCCCTGGAATCCGTCCCGGGCGTCCAACTTCTGATTACCTCTTCAAGATATTGGGTAAAATTACGCTTGCGGGCGGAATATTCCTGGCAATCATTGCTGTGATGCCCAGCCTTATAATCGGGCTGACCGGTATACAAAATATCTATTTGGGTGGAACATCACTGTTGATTGTTGTAAGCGTGGCTCTTGATACTATGAAACAAATGGAGACCCAACTTATGCAACGTCATTATCAGGGATTCCTGAAATAAGGGAGGGACTTGAATTTAATGAGAATTATACTCATGGGTCCCCCTGGTGCAGGTAAAGGGACACAGGCAGAACTGCTCGTTGAACATTTTAGAACTCCCCACATTTCGACAGGGGATATGTTCAGAGCGGCGATAAAAGAACAAACATCTCTGGGGTTAAAGGCTAAGGAATACATGGACTCCGGCGCCTTGGTCCCAGATGAAGTTACAATTGGGATCGTGGCTGAGAGATTGGCACAGGCCGACTGTTCCAACGGCTTTCTTCTGGACGGGTTTCCCCGTACGGCTGCCCAGGCGGACGCTTTGGCCAAGATTCTTAAAGACTTAAATATTGGCCTCGATGGGGTAGTTAATATCGAATTAGATAATAATATACTCCTCGAAAGGCTTACAGGGAGAAGGGTGTGCAGGCAATGTGCGGCAACCTTTCATACAGTATTTAATCCTCCGAAAGTTCAGGGAGTATGTGAAAAATGCGGCGGTGAACTTTACCAGCGCAGTGATGATACGCTCGCTACCGCTCAAAACCGCCTCAAAGTCTACAACGATCAGACTGAGCCCTTGATTGCCTGCTATCAAGAACAAAGTTTACTGAAAAGAATTCAAGGCGATCAAGAAATAGAGCAAGTCTTCCGCGATATTCTCGACGTTTTGGAGTAGCACAATGATCGAACTGAAAAATAAGGAACAGCTTGCGCGGATGCGTACGGCAGGCAGGATCGTGGCCGAGGTTCTGGAAATCATGAAAGAGATGGTTAGGCCGGGAATGACCACGGAAGACCTTGATAGGGCGGCAGAACAGCACATTCTTAAATACAAGGCAATTCCGGCGTTCAAAGGTTACAACGGGTTTCCTGCTACGCTCTGCACCTCAGTCAATGAGCAGGTGGTGCATGGAATTCCCGGTTTAAGAGTTTTGAAAAATGGAGATATTATCAGTATTGATTGTGGTGCGTTATATGACGGTTATTATGGGGATTCTGCAATTACTCTTCCGGTAGGAGAGATAAATGGGGAATGCCAAAATCTTCTGACAGTTTGTGAGGAATCACTAACGCTGGGTATTGCTCAGGCCTTTAAAGGAAACCGTCTATATGATATTTCATATGCAGTTCAGTATTATGCAGAAGAAAATGGAATGTCAGTCGTACGGGATTATGTAGGTCACGGAATTGGAAGAAGAATGCATGAAGAACCACAAATACCCAACTTTGGCAAACCCGGCAGGGGGCTGAGACTCGAGATAGGAATGGCCCTGGCGATAGAACCTATGGTCAACTTAGGGGGCTACGAAGTAGAAACTCTTAAGGATAATTGGACAGTAGTAACAAAAGACCACCGAGCCTCGGCACATTTCGAACACACGGTAGCCATAACAGAAAATGGCCCTGAAATATTAACTCGAATTTAGGCGGTCCTGAATAAAAGCCAAAGGAGGGATATACTGTTGTCAAAAGAAGATGTTATTGAAGTAGAAGGAAAAGTACTGGAACCGTTGCCCAACGCAATGTTCAAAGTTGAACTTAACAATGGACACAGGGTATTGGCACATGTCTCAGGTAAAATTAGGATGCATTTCATTAGGATTTTACCAGGAGACCGGGTCACAGTGGAGCTCTCTCCCTATGACCTGACAAGAGGGCGTATTGTATACAGATATAAGTAAAGGGAGGGATTACAGGTGAAAGTAAGGCCTTCTGTGAGACCAATTTGTGAAAAGTGTAAAATCATTAAACGGCACGGAAAAGTAATGGTCATTTGCGAAAATCCTAAGCATAAACAACGCCAGGGCTAACTCGAGGTTCGAGGCGCGAAGTACGATGCGCGAAAACATCGTATGGGAGAGTTGGAATTTGGGATAATCGCAAATTAAAACAAAACATTAATATAAAATATCGAACTTCGAGCATTGAGCCTCGAACATCGAATTTGGGGGTGTGTATTTTAGATGGCACGTATCGCAGGGGTTGATATACCTCGAGAAAAGCGTGTTGAGATATCTCTTACCTATATCTATGGGATAGGAGTTTCTCAATCAAAAAAGATCCTGGCTAAGACACAGGTTAATCCTGATACAAGGGTAAAAGATCTTACCGATGACGAAGTCGCTAAAATCAGGGAAACCATTGATAAAGAATTCAAAGTTGAAGGCGACTTGCGTCGGGAAGTGTCCCTCAACATTAAAAGACTGATCGAAATCGGTTGTTACCGTGGCTTTCGTCATCGTCGAGGACTGCCTGTACGGGGGCAAAGGACTAAAACCAATGCACGTACACGTAAAGGTCCGGCTCGTGCAATTGGCGGCAAAAAGAAAAAGTAAAGGGGGGCACTTAAAGGATGGCACGTAAAGTTGTTCGAACCAAAAGAAGAGAACGCAAAAACATTGAAAGTGGCATTGCGCATATTAAATCAACTTTTAATAATACCATTGTTACTATTACCGATCCTACAGGAAATGCACTTTCCTGGTCCAGTTCAGGGTCGTTGGGCTTTAAGGGTTCGCGTAAAAGTACTCCGTTTGCTGCTCAGTTGGCCGCCGAAACAGCTGCGAAGGCTGCAATGGAGCATGGATTAAAAATAGTTGAATGTTTCGTCAAAGGTCCGGGAGCGGGCAGAGAAGCGGCAATTAGAGCGTTACAGTCTGCCGGACTCGAAGTAAATCTTATTCGGGACGTTACTCCGGTTCCGCATAACGGATGTCGCCCGCCCAAACGCAGAAGAGTATAAGGGGGTGTAGTAAGCAATGGCAAAATATACAGCACCAGTATGCCGGTTGTGCCGGCGTGAAGGGCAAAAATTATTTCTCAAAGGTGATCGTTGTTACTCCAATAAATGTGCGATCGACCGTCGGGCTTATGCGCCTGGCATGCACGGACAAACTAGAGCCAAAAAGCCTAGTGAATATGGTATACAGTTAAGAGAAAAGCAAAAGGCGAGAAGAATCTACGGAGTTCTAGAAAAGCAATTCAGAGGATATTTTGCAAAGTCTGCCAGGCAGAAAGGTATGACTGGAGAAAATCTCCTGCGTATGCTTGAACGTCGTTTAGATAACGTTGTTTATAGGCTCGGATTTGCTTCTTCCAGACCGGAAGCCCGTCAGTTTGTTACGCATGGGCATATTACCGTCAATGGCAAAAGGGTAGATATTGCATCATACCTTGTAAATGCCGGGCAAGTGATATCTATTAAAGAAAAAAGCAGGGACTTAAATAGATTCAAGGAAATGGTTGAGACTCTTAAAGACAGGGCTGTTCCTGCTTGGCTTAGTCTGGATGTCAATACTATAAGCGGGGCTGTAATTCATTTACCGTCGCGTGAGGATATTCAGATGCCTATTGAGGAACATCTCATCGTTGAGAAATACTCACGTTAAACTTTTCCAGGAAGGAAGGTGCATCTGATGCTCGAAATCGAGAAGCCCAATATCGAGTGTGTTGAGAGGTCTGAGGATAATACTTATGCCAAATTCGTCATTGAACCATTAGAGAGGGGTTATGGGATTACCTTAGGAAATTCCCTGCGCCGTATTCTACTTTCTTCCCTGCCCGGTTCAGCAGTCACTTCAGTCAAAATCGAAGGAGTACTTCACGAATTCTCAACCATTCCGGGAGTCTTGGAAGATGTAACGGAGATAATCCTCAATATCAAATCCCTGGCACTGAAAGGATATACGGATGAGCCGTGCGTTCTTCGCTTGGAAAGTGAAGGAGAACGGGTGGTCACAGCCGGAGATATTATCATGGGTCCCGATATCGAGATCCTTAATCCGGATTTAAAAATTGCTACTCTTGAAAGAGACGGACGCCTCTTTATGGAAATGGCGGTGGAGCGTTCCCGGGGATATGTTCCAGCGGAAAAAAATAAAAAATCAGATCATGTTATTGGTGTAATTCCCGTGGATTCTATTTTTGCGCCGATCTATAAAGTAAATTACGCGGTAGAAGATACCCGCGTCGGTATGATGACCGATTTTGACAAGTTAATTCTAGATGTATGGTCTAATGGCAGCATAACTCCAAAAGAAGCAATAAGTTTGGCAGCTAAGATTTTAAGTGAGCATTTGCGGTTGTTTATCGGCCTTACAGATAATCTTGGCAATGTTGAGATCATGGTTGAAAAGGAAGAGGAAGCTAAGGATAAGATACTGGAAATGACGATCGAAGAATTGGATTTGTCGGTGAGGTCTTATAATTGCCTTAAAAGGGCCGGGATCAATAGTGTGGAAGAGCTTACTCAAAGATCAGAGGAAGATATGATCAAAGTACGAAACCTTGGTCGTAAATCTTTAGAAGAAGTTGAAAACAAACTTAAAGAACTTGGACTAGAATTCCGTACTCCGGAAGATTAGACCTAAAAAGGGGGGATCACAGTTGCCATATCGTAAGCTTGGAATGAATATGAGCCAAAGGAAGGCTTTGTTAAGAAATATAGTAACATCCTTGCTCAAACATGGAAGAATCGAGACTACGGAAGCAAGAGCTAAAGAATTAAATGCTTTGGCGGAAAAGATGATCACTCTTGGTAAGAAAGGTGATCTCGCAGCCAGACGCCAAGCTATGGAATTCCTGTTGGATGAAACAGTCGTTAAAGAACTGTTTGATAATATTGCTCCAAAATACGCCGACAGGCAAGGAGGCTACACCCGAATCATGAAAAACGGTTTTCGTCGTGGGGATGCCGCTGAGATGGTTTTGGTCGAGCTGGTTAACTAACAAGACATGGTCAGGTTACCCCGGCAAAGTAACCTGACCAAAGACCAGGGGATGGTCTAAGGTGAGACTGGTGTCATGGTGCGTGAAGACCTTAGACAGTTTTCACGGGAGCAGCAAACTGCTTTTTGGAGAAAAGTTATGCGTAATATTCTTCTGCGGCTAGCCTATGATGGCACAAACTATCATGGTTTCCAACGCCAGCCCGAAGAACACGGGCCGACGGTTCAGGGAGAGCTGGAAAGGACCTGGAAGAAGCTTTTTGCCGAAGAGATCAGGATTGTTACGGCGGGTAGAACCGATACCGGAGTGCACGCTGCAGGACAAGTGATTAACTTTAGGGCTGAAGCTAGCATTCCCAGGGAGAAAATTTCCAAAGCAATGAACAGTATCCTTCCTTTTGATATTAGGATACTTGAGGCCGAGGATGTATCTGAGGGGTTTGACGCTCGCAAGTTCGCCCGCTGGAAAAGATATGATTATAGAATCGATAACAGTCGGATTCCCGACGTCTTTTCAAGATTGTATTCTCTACATGAGCCTACACCATTGAATGTTGGGGATATGCAGTTAGCGGCATTTCATTTACAAGGAAGACATGACTTTAAAGCTTTTGCCGCAGCCGGTTCTTCGGCCAAAAGTTTTGTCCGGACACTTTGCCACTGCAAGATTGGTCGGCAGAAAAATCAAATTATTGTTACATGTATAGGTGATGGTTTTTTATACAATATGGTGAGAATTATTGCCGGAACGCTTATCTATGTCGGTAAAGGAAGGATCATTCATACGGATATTCCGGAGATTATTCAGTCCAGGGATCGCACCAAGGCAGGGAAAACAGTTGCCGCTAGAGGACTGACTTTGACCTATGTGAATTACGATGGCACTAAACCCAGCAATATTTTTGCTGATATCGAAAAACCGGACTGATTATTACATGTTGACTTAGAACGATATTTTGGATAAAATTTTTAAAGCGATTCTTTTCGCCGAAACGTGATGAGCCCCTCACGTCAGGTATGAAATAAGAATAAGAATGATGGAGGGAACAACATGACCACTCAATTTGCGAAAGCCAATGAGGTGGAACGTAAATGGTTTGTCATTGACGCTAATGGTGTTGCTCTAGGCAGAGTTGCAGCAGAAGCTGCCCGTTTGCTAAGAGGTAAACATAAGCCCATATTTACACCTAATGTTGATACGGGTGATTTTGTAATAGTAGTCAATGCTGAAAAAACTTTACTCACTGGTAATAAACTTGACAAAAAAATGTACCGCTGGCATTCAGGCTATCCGGGTGGACTAAAAGAAATGACCTATCGGGTATTAATGAATAAGATGCCTGAAAGAGCGATGGAACATGCTGTAAAAGGAATGCTTCCTCACAACAAGCTGGGAGCCCAGATGTACAAGAAATTAAAAGTATATAATGGGTCTGAACATCCCCATCTGGCTCAAAAACCTGAAGTATGGACAATGAAATAGATTGGAAGGAGGTAAAAGCATGACTGCACAGCTTCAGTATCAAGGAACTGGCAGAAGAAAGAACGCCGTAGCAGAAGTAAGGCTCATAGCCGGTACCGGGAAATATTCTATTAATGAAAGAGGCCTCAGTGAGTACTTTGGTAAAAAGACGCTGGAGATGATTGTTCAACAACCACTCGAGATCACTGAAACTCTTGGTAAATATGACTTATATGCCAAAGTTCATGGCGGAGGAACAACCGGCCAAGCCGGTGCATTGCGCATGGGTATCGCTAGGGCTCTTCTCAAAATAGATGCGGGTCTTCGACCGGCCTTAAAACGAGCAGGTTTTCTTACCCGCGATCCCCGTATGAAAGAGCGCCGTAAGTACGGACTCAAAAAAGCGCGTAAAGCTCCACAATTCTCCAAACGTTAGGATTTTACAGATAAAACAAATCCCTCAAACATGCATGTTTGGGGGATTTTTAAATGGATGTTTTCGGTAAAATGAAAGTATCGCAAAAGGTCTCGAAAAAGTTAGCACCCCAAATGGTATAAAAAGTGAGCCATTGTCAGCACCTGAAATAACCGCTACCCTTAGAATTGTCAAGAGACTAAGGAGGTAGCAGAAAGGTGTTAAGAATGGCTCAAGTAAATAATATCAAAGATCTCTACGAAAATGAAGACCTAAGTTTGCGAGAAATTTCCCGCAAGACGGGTCACAGCTTCAAGACCGTCCAGAAATACGCTTACCAGTTAGACTGGAGCGAGGACAATCTTCCAGATACCGGGCCACAGAGCTATCCGGTGCTGGGAGATTTCATTCCCGTGATTGACGAATGGCTGGAGGATGACCGCAAGATTCCGAGAAAGCAGCGCCACACCATCTGGAGAATCTTCTGCCGGCTGCGGGACGAATACAACTTTAGCGGCAGCTATTCCAGCGTAAAAAAATACGTCCGCAAAAAGCGATTTGTCATGAACTCCAAAAACAGCGGTTATTTACCACTTGGATGTTAAAGCAACAACTGAAGCAGGTATTGATCTTGAAAAATATCAACTTGTAAGCTGTTTTCTGGGTAAAGACTTACTTTGTAATGCTTATATCTATAATGTGGGTACAGGGATTAGTAAAGCAGTAGATGTGTCATCTGTAGCTGGCGGAAATATTAGATTTCAATTTGCAGAAGAAGGAAACGCAAATACTGAATGGAACCTAAGAACAGAACAAGCATTTGGGAGAGGAACGGTGGGGTTGCTATCGAAACTATCAGTCGGAGTAGTCGGTGTGTCAGGACCGGGTAGTATTATTGCAGAACAGTTGACATGCTTGGGGGTTGGGCATCTAATACTTGTTGATGATGACAAGGTAGAGAGAAAGAATCTTAACAGAATACTAAATTCAACACATATTGATGCTGAGACAAATAAAAATAAGGCTGAAATGATGGCTCAGGCTATTCAAAATTCTGGATCTCAATGCGTGCCTGTAGCTATACCGACAGTGCTCGGAGTACCCACTACTATTCGGGTACTTTCTCAGTGTGATGTAATTTTTGGTTGTGTTGATTCTGCAGATGGGCGAGACCAAATGAATCAATTAAGCAGTTATTACTGTATCCCGTATTTTGACCTTGGAGTTAAGCTTGTTGCCGATGGTAATGGCGGGATTGAAGAAATAAGCGGTGCAGTACATTACATTAAGCCTGGGGGATCAAGCCTCATGAGCCGACATGTATATTCGCCAGAAGACGTTGCAGCAGCTTCCTTGCTTAGAAACGATAAAGAAGAGTATTTAAAAAGATTAGAAGCGAAATACATAAAAGGCGTAAGAGAAAGCAGTCCAGCAGTGATAAGCGTAAATATGCAGGTAGCCAGTTGGGCAGTGCTTGATTTTTTGGATCGTCTCCACCAATATAGAATCGTTGATAATAACTTGTACGAGAGCATTCACATTGACATGACCGAAACAGCAGTTTGGAGAGATTCAATAACGTCCTCATGTAAATTTTATGGGAGAAATGTTGGCCGAGGAGATACAAACCCGTTGCTTGGCATGCCATCGTTGAGTGAGAAAAATATTGGAGGTGAACACAAATGAAAGGAAAAGAAGCTTTTTGCATTCTTATAAATCACATAAAATGTAATTTTCTGAGACATGAAACGCAGTATAAGATTGAGGTAAAAGATGACTTTCCTGACGATATTCAGCCGAACACTATATGGATAGCAGGAAATAAAAATCAACTTTGGATTGCTTATATGGGATAATACTTATATGATAAAAATTGGCAGCGAATGAAATCTGCAAGTGCCGCCTGCAGAACGGAAAAAGAACGTACTGGTAGTAGGCGGTGGGCCAGGGGGCTTAGAAACGGCTGTTACAGCTGCGCGCAGAGGTCATAACGTTACAATTTGGGATAAACATGAGGAACTGGGAGGGTTGATTGCTCTAGCTGAGAAGCCTCCACGCAAGGCTGAATTTAATGAGATAACCAAGTATTATAAGAACTGCGTCAACCAGTTGAATATCGCTGTCAAGCTGGGTATAGAAGCAAATAAAGAACTGATAATGGATTTTAAACCGGACGTAGTGGTCTTGGCTATTGGAGGCGAGTTTATCCGACCGTCTATCGAAGGGATTGACCAAAGCAATGTTTATATGGCCTCCGACGTCTTAACAAATAACATGAATCTCGGTAAGAAAGTGGTTGTTATCGGTGGCGGACAGACCGGAGTGGAAGTAGCTGATTATTTAGCTGAAAAGGGCATTTCGGTGACAATTATTAAACGTTCATCAGGTATAGCCGGGGATATGCCACATGCGGTAAAGGTACCGTTAATGCTTAATTTACAAGATTATGGCGTTAGAATATTAACGAATACCAAGGTAAAAGAGATTAAGGCTAATGGAATTCTCGTCATCAGAAAAGGAATTGAGGAATTTATCGAGGCGGATTCTTTTGTCATTGCCGTTGGAATGAAAGCCCAAAACAACCTAGAAACCGGGCTTAAAGCATTTGTTCAGGAACTGTACACAGTGGGTGATTGCAGCAAACCGGGAAAAATTATGGATGCGGTACATGACGGTTATGAGCTTGGACTTAGTATATAACAAAGCAAGAAATGAAGGTCCAGGGTATCGTCCGTTTCCGGAATGGGGATTTCCTCTAATTACTATCCAGAGCTTGTTCTTATACTACAAAGTAAGTTTAGTGAACTGAACTGAACCAAGTTTAACGGACATAAAAAATTGAACCCTAGTGTAGAATATCTTATATATATTAACCTCAGAGGAGACATAGATCTAACTGAGTCAGCCTGTTGAAAGTTCTTTCAGCAGGCATTTTTTTACTCTATTTAAACTTTAAATAAATACTTTTTAATCAAGAATCCTCTAACTAAACCGTTCAATGCAGCAGCAGATGCATGTACGTAGTTCCCGACAGCATTTATTTTATTCTCAAACCAAAGAGAGTAAATTGAACATTTATTAAAATTTGAAATTATTGAATGTTCTATTCGGGCCCGAATATAAAAGCCTTATTCCCCATAAATATATGGGAGGGGGGAAGGCTGTGTTCAAGATAAACTTTTTCAACAAAAAAAAGGTAACCAGTATAGTTATCATCTTGAGCCTCGTCGTTATTGGCGGCGTTTATTTAAAAAGTAAGCAAGCTAAAGGGATCACAAATGACGTTCCGGGCTGGAGCTGGGTTCTTGGAGGTAAGGTAATTACAATCGATGCCGGTCACGGGGGGGTAGATCCCGGGGCAGTAGGAATTAACAATACTCTTGAAAAAGACGTTAATCTTGAGATATCGAAAAGAGTGCAGTTATTATTTGAACAGGCGGGAAGTAAAGTAGTGATGCTTAGGGAAGATGACAGGGACTTCGGAACATCGTCCAAACTTCTGCAAAGAAAAAGAGAGGATTTAGCTTATAGGATACAACAGGCAATGGAATCCAATGCCGATATCTATCTCAGTATTCATGCCAATAGTTTTACTGATCAAAGGCAACAGGGCCCACAGGTTTTTTATCATCCTGATTCTGAAGAAGGAAAAGCTTTAGCAACCAGCATTCAAGATAGTTTAAACAAAGTAGGATCTAAAAAAAGAGTTGCGAAATCTAATCAAAGCTATTTTATTCTAAAAAATACCGATATGGTTGCAGTAACAATTGAGGTCGGATTCCTTTCCAATCCTGAAGAGGAGAGTAACCTGAGAAAAGCAGATTACCAACAAAGAATAGCCATGGCTATTTTCGAAGGGGTTGGAAGCTACTTAGCAGCAGAAAAACCAATTATTAGTGATGATTAAGTCAGAATACAATGAATAATAAACAATAAAAAAATGAAGGAAGATAAAGTATTATCTCGAATAAATTGTTACAGGGGGAAATAATTGTTACAGGGGGAAATAATAAACATGGTCTTTGAAGCTGCTATTGTCTTTTTCTTAGGGATAATATTTTTAGTATGGGGTTTAAAAACAAGTAATAAGCCAGATAATGATATTCTAGCAGCACTAAAAGGCTTGGCTTTAGTTAGGCAAGAGGTTAAAAGCTTTAGGCAACAAGTGAATAGTCTTGAACAACAAGTAAGAGTTATTGATCAAAAACAAAAGAGTAATCAACAGGAAGAAATAAATAATCAGCAAGAGTCAAAAAACCTTAATCAAGAACTGCAACGGCTTACCCAACAAGTAAATAATCTCAAACTCGGACAAACGGAAGATACTAAAAATGAATTGAGAACTACAAACAGCGAAGACAGAATAGCTTATTCCGAGAGATACAGAGAGATTATTAATCTTGCTCAAAAAGGTTATAGTGTTATCGAGATTGCCGATAATCTGGCGATAGGACAAGATGCGGTCAATATGGTTATTAATACCTACTGGAGGTATGGCAATGAATAAACGTGATTTCCTGTTAGGTATTGGGGCCGGTCTAATTATGGCGGCATTGATTATAGTTTTAACGGGCTTATTCGGTAATAATGCTGCTCAACAGGCAATAAACAATAAAACATCACCGGAGCCGGATACTACCCAAACCTTATCAGATACAAGCATAAAGAACAACAACAATACTAAATCAGGGGATAACCAAAGTAGTGAAACCGAACTTAAGGAGATTGTTATCCTGCCGGGGATGACAGCAGATGACATTGCCGGTTTGCTTAAAGATGAGAACATCATTCAGGATAAAAATAATTTCTTGAATTTGATTAATCAACAAGGAGCTGCGTGCAATCTAAAAGCAGGAGAGTTCTCTTTAGGATCAGGATGGGATAATGATCGGATTCTATCAACACTATTAGAAAAATAAATTTCCCAAGAGTGATGGTGGCAATCATGGAAGAGCGAAAAAGTAGTATTGCCAAAGCAGCCGAATTATTGCAAAAAGATATATGGCAGCTTGCCTGGAAAATTGGTAAAAATCCCGAGAAAGGATATAAGGAATATTTTGCTTCGGAGCTTTTAAGTAATTTTTTAAATAGTTATCGGTTTAATATAACAAAACCCTTAGCGGGAATAGATACGTCTTTTCTTGCCCGCTTCAGTAGGGGATTACCAGGACCAAAAATAGCTTTCCTGGCTGAATATGATGCCCTCCCGGGGATAGGCCATGGCTGCGGCCACCACCTGATAGGGGCAGCAAGCGTAGGTGCAGCAGCTGTTCTAAGTCTTATACCTGAATTGCCGGGAGAATTATTTGTCGTTGGCTGCCCCGCTGAAGAGACCAACGGAGCGAAGGCCGCTCTGATTGAAGCTGGGATCTTTAAGGAAATCGACTGTGCTATGATGTTTCATCCCGGAAGCTGTAATGTTTCTGAAATATCCAGCCTGGCCCTCGATGCTATCGAGGTTTCTTTCTTTGGCAAGGCCGCACATATGGTTGTTGCTAAGAATAATGGGGTTAATGCGCTTGACGCATTAATAAGCCTTTTCCAGAGGGTTAATAAATTAAAACGCAAGCTGGCTCAGGATGAAAGAATTGACGGTATTATTATTCATGGAGGAGATGCTCCCAACATTGTTCCCGATCTGGCAGTTGCCAGATTTTATCTCCGGGCTGGGAAAAGGGAAAAGCTTAACGTGATCCGGCAAAAATTTTTAGAGTGTGCTCAAAAAGCTGCCGATCAAGTCTTTGCCCGGATGAGCTGGCATTTTTTTGAATGTTCTTACGATGAAATGAAAAGCAACAGGTGCTTTTAATCAGATAAATAATGTGTAAAATTCTCAGGTAACAATAGATGTTCAACAAAATTCAAAAAATGCTGCTGCTTCCTAAACCGCGGAGGGAACTTCAGATTCTAATAAACAGATTTCCGGACATGAATATAAATAAGATAACTTTGGGGGTGTTTAAAAAGCATCTCCTTTATTTGCATGTAGTTGGATACTTACACAGTGTGTTACACTGTAACACGCCGCTCGCCTGTTCTCACAGCTACAAACGTAGATTCTCGCTAATATGCCAAAACATCCAGGCTTACGGTATGTAAACCGTTGAGATATTTTAACTCAAAAAAGGTAAGAAAAATCGTTGAATAATTATGCATGTAAATGTATAATTATAAAGTACTATTAGAAGGAGGATAAAAAGTCTGAAATGGATATAAAAATGAAAGTTGGTATTCTTGGGGCAACAGGCTATACCGGGCAGGAATTGCTCCGTTTATTAGATAATCACCCTGAAACGGAAATTGTCTACCTCGGGTCATCAAGCTCAGCCGGAAAAAATATCGCTGAGATTTATCCACACATAGGTGAAAACGGTCAGGTTTTGGCCAATGAAAATGTCCCTGATCTGGATGTCTTATTTGTCGCGCTGCCTCATGGAATTGCTGCATCCAGGGCGGAAGAATTGTTGGCAAGAGGGATCAAGATCATCGATTTAGGTGCGGATTTTAGGCTTAAAGACAGCCAGGAATATGAACGGTGGTATAAAGTAAAACATTCCAGCCCTCAAATCCTCAAAGAGGCAGTTTACGGTTTGCCCGAACTTTATAGAAGTAAAATACAAGGCAAATCATTAGTAGCTAACCCTGGATGTTTCCCGACTGCGTCCCTCTTGGCTTTGGTTCCTCTGCTTGAGGCCGGACTGCTCAATAAGGATACAATTGTGATAGATGCTAAATCAGGGGTATCAGGGGCAGGCCGGGGGGTAACTCAGGCCATGCATTTTAGTGAAGTTAATGAAAATTTCAAAGCCTATAGTGTGGGCGAGCATAGGCATACTCCGGAGATTGAGCAGCAGTTAAGTATTGCGGTCAATGAGCCGGTATTTATCAGTTTTGTGCCTCATCTCGTACCCATGACAAGAGGAATTCTGGCAACGGTCTATGCAAAGGCAAGTGGGGAGATAGGAAATAAGCAATTGCTGAATAAAAAACTGCGTGATTGTCTGAACGATAAGTATCAGCAAGAAAAATTTGTCCACTTGCTGCCCGAAGGTTCCTGGCCGCAGACAAAATATTGTTATGGCAGTAATCATGCATTTTTGCAGATAAAATATGATGAGCGCACCGGCAGGGTAATAATTGTTTCGGTTATTGACAACCTAGTTAAAGGCGCTTCCGGCCAAGCAATTCAAAACATGAATATTTTATTTGGACTCCCTGAAACTATGGGTTTAGAGACCAGAGGTTTGTGGCCGTAACGCGGGGTCCGATGTCCGAGGCGAAAGGCACGGGGGACAAAGGCGGGGGGACAAAGGGACGGTTCTTCTGTCCCACATGAAAGTGATTAAGAAAAGAGAGGATATAAATGGACAACACCTCCTATCCGTGGAAAGAGATCAAAGGTGGAATTGCTGCACCACTTGGTTTTTATGCCAGCGGTGTAAAAGCAGGAATCAAAAATAAAGACAAATATGATGTGGCCTTAATTTTTTCTGAAGTTCCTGCCAGCGCTGCGGGGATGTTTACCCGTAATCTGGTTAAGGCTCATCCCCTTCTTTTAACTCAAAAATATTTAGAAGACGGCTTGGCTCAGGCTATTATAGTCAATAGCGGCAATGCCAATGCTTGTATGGGTGAAACCGGGGAAAAAGCAGCTTGGCAAATGGCAGAGATTACTGCCCAGGAATTAGGAATTCCGCAGGAGGATGTTCTGGTATCCTCGACCGGAGTAATTGGACAGCCATTGCCGTTGGATAAAGTAATACCTGGGATAAGAGCGGCCGTTAATGAAGTTAAGGTCCTAAAAGAGAATACAGATTTTAATCAAAAAACTAAACAAGCCGGCAATGCTGCCAAGGCAATTATGACTACCGATACTGCAGTCAAAGAAATGGCGGTTGAACTTCAATGTGCTGAAGGAACGATAAAGCTTGGAATTATTGCTAAAGGCTCAGGAATGATTCATCCCAATATGGGAACAATGCTCTGTTTCATTACTACCGATGCCAGGGTTGAGAGTAAAAAACTCAAAGAATTACTGCGGGAAGCAACGGAAGAGAGTTTTAATATGGTTACGGTAGATGGAGATACGAGTACCAATGACATGGTAATTATAATGGCTAACGGTTTATCCGAAGTTGTACCGGAAGGTGCGGACTGGCAATTATTTTCGGCAATGGTTAAAGAAGCATGCTGTACTATGGCCAGAGCGATTGCCAGAGATGGTGAAGGTGCCAGTAAATTCATGGAGATTCAAGTCACGGGCGCTAAGTCGCTTCAGGATGCCAGAATGATTGCCCGCAGCGTTTGTTCCTCGAGCCTGGTAAAATCGGCGATGTATGGTGAAGATGCCAACTGGGGGAGAATTCTGGCTGCTGCAGGATACTCGGGCGCAGTTTTTGCTCCCGATCAGGCAGATATATTTCTTAATGGACTTCAAGTCGCTTCCCAGGGGCAGGGGCTGCCGTTTTCTGAAAATGAGGCTTTTGAGAGGCTGAAAAATAAAGACATTTTAGTTGAGATTAGACTTGGAGACGGGGGATATGAAGCTAAAGCCTGGGGATGTGATTTAACTCATAAGTACGTCGATATCAACGCCAATTACCGTACTTAGTTGGGATGGAGGGGAAAGAAAATGAACGAAGTAAATAAGGCGGGTGTACTCATTGAAGCCTTGCCATATATCCAAAAATTTTCAGGTTCTACTGTTGTGATTAAATATGGTGGTCATGCTATGGCGGACAGGGAGTTAAAGGAAAAAGTAATGCTTGATATCCTTTTGCTCCATAATGTAGGAATCAGACCTGTAATTATACATGGCGGAGGACCGGAGATAAATTCCATGCTCAAAAGGGTTGGGAAAGAAAGCGTTTTTGTCCAGGGTCTCAGAGTCACCGATAAAGAGACTATGGAGATTGCAGCTATGGTTTTAGTCGGAAAGCTCAATACGGAAATTGTCTCCATGCTAAATGGGTTTGGTGGAAAAGCTGTAGGCCTAAACGGACAGGATGCCCGTTTTCTTCTGGCTGACAAAAAACCAATGAAATTGGAAAACGAAGATGGTTCTTTGAAAGAAATAGATCTAGGATATGTCGGTCAAATCAGAAAAGTTTCTCCGGGGATTATTACAAGCCTGCTTGATCAGGGATACATCCCCGTGATCTCTCCGATTGCCGGTGGCGAAGATGGCGAAAGTTACAATGTCAACGCTGATACTGCGGCCGGGATTATTGCCGGGGCTCTTCAAGCGGATAAACTCTTGCTTCTGACCGATGTAAAGGGTGTTCTTAAAGAAGTTGACAACCCTGGATCATTGATTTCGGTTATTACCAGGGAAGAAGTACCCTCAATGATGGCAGAAGGGATTCTAAAAGGCGGAATGATACCGAAAGTCGAATGTGCGGTTGAAGCTTTAGAGCAAGGAGTCGGAACGGTACACATCATTGATGGCAGAAAGCCCCATGCTATTTTACTGGAAGTATTTACCGACGGGGGCATAGGGACGATGATAAAGTAAGAAAGGGCGATGGATAAGGATGGATATTACAAAAATAATTAATTGTGGAGAAGAAAATGTCATGAACACTTATGGCCGTTTGCCTATGGCCTTGGTGAAAGGTTCAGGAACATTGGTTTGGGACAGTGAGGGTAAAAAATATCTGGATTTTGTCACAGGGTTGGCGGTTACTTCTCTGGGACATTCACATCCTGAGATTGTAGAAACTATCAGAAAACAGGCCGGGGATATGCTTCACTCAGCCAACCTTTACTGGATCCCAAATCAAGTAAGACTAGCCGAGATGCTTACGGTTAATTCCTTCGCGGATAAGGTCTTCTTCTGTAACAGTGGGGCCGAGGCCAATGAGGGCGCTATAAAATTGGCCCGTAAATACACTAAAAAAAATTATAACCATGAAAAATATAAAATAGTATCACTTAAAAATTCTTTCCATGGCAGAACACTAGGGGCATTAACTGCAACAGGCCAAACAAAGTATCAAAAAGGATATGAACCGCTTCCGGCCGGCTTTTCTTACATTGAGATGGATAATATTGCCGAACTCGAAAGTAGTGTTGATAAGCAGACAGCAGCAGTAATTGTCGAACCTATTCAAGGGGAAGGCGGAGTACATCCTGTTTCTAAGGAATATATGCAAAAAGTTAGAGAAGTTTGTGATCAGACCGGCGCTTTGCTGATTATGGATGAAGTGCAGTGCGGTCTTGGCAGAACCGGAAAACTTTTTGCTCACGAATGGTTCGGAATAAAACCGGATATCATGACGCTGGCCAAGGCTTTGGGAAATGGGGTTCCGATCGGAGCGATGCTGGCAACAGATAAAGTTGCAGCATGTTTTCAACCGGGAGATCATGCTTCGACTTTTGGAGGGAACCATTTGGTGTCTGCTGTAGGCGGCAAAGTTCTGGAGATTATGACCCGGAAGGACTTCTTGCCGGAAGTAGAAGCTAAAGGACGGTATTTCCAGGATAAGCTTCGAAATCTGGCCCAAAAACACGGCCTGCAAGGCCAGGTCCGGGGATTAGGCTTGATGATCGGACTGCCTGTTGGAGAAAAGGGTCCTGGAATAGTTGGCTTCTGCTGCGAACATGGCCTTCTTATCAATTGTGTTGGAGGGGCAACTCTGCGTTTCCTCCCTCCGCTGACTGTAACAACAGAAGAAATAGACCAGGCTCTAGAAATATTAGATCAGGCTTTTCGTAAATAACAGAATTGGAGGGTTTTATCTTGCAATGTGCGCTCGTACTGGAGACAGGGAAAATATTCAGAGGCGAATCCTTCGGTGCTTCAGAGGAGACCAGAGGTGAAGTTGTTTTTAACACGGGTATGACAGGCTATCAGGAAGTACTTACCGATCCTTCCTATGCCGATCAAATAGTCTGTATGACTTATCCGTTGATTGGAAACTATGGGATTAATATTGAAGATAATCAATCCCCAAAGATTCAGGTAAAAGGCTTTATAGTCAAAGAAGCTGCTGATGGGCCTAATCACTGGCAAATGGAGAGTCTTTTGTCGGAACGATTGGCTGCAGCCGGAGTGCCAGGGATCAAAGGGATCGATACCAGAGCCTTAACCAGGCATATTAGGGAATATGGTGTTCTCAAAGGGATTATGACATGTGATCTGTCCAACTTGGATAAAACGGCTCAGGAAATTAAAGAGTGGCAGAATTTAGAGAAAGTAGTCTCTACGGTAAGTACCCGGGAAATATATAACCTACCGGCTCTGAGCGCTGCTGCTGATGGCAGGTATTATAAAGTTGTAGCTGTGGATTTTGGGATTAAAGGAAATATCTTACAGGTCATGCGGACGAAAGGGTTTAATGTTACCGTAGTTCCATACGACACTTCAGCCGAGGATATTCTTGCCCTTGAGCCGGATGGAGTTTTTCTGTCCAATGGACCGGGAGACCCTAAGGATGTTAAAGATGGAATTGAAACAATTAAAGATCTTGTGGAGAAAAAACCGGTTTTCGGCATATGTTTAGGTCATCAGCTCTTAACTCTTGCTTTAGGCGGCGATACATTCAAACTAAAATTTGGCCACCGTGGTGGAAACCAGCCTGTACTTGATGTGCGGACTTCCAAGGTAACCATTACTTCCCAAAATCATGGCTATGCTGTTGATAAAGATTCTCTTCAAGGACTGCCGCTCAAGGTTACGCATATCAATTTGAACGATAAAACGGTTGAAGGAATTATTCATAAAGAACTTCCTGTATTCTCAGTGCAATACCATCCCGAAGCAGGACCTGGTCCTAGCGATTCTCTCTATTTATTTGATAATTTTGCAGCAATGATGGGGGTAAGGAATAATGCCACTTAATCCTGCTTGGAAAAAAATTATGGTTATTGGTTCCGGTCCTATTATTATTGGTCAGGCGGCTGAATTTGATTATGCCGGCACTCAAGCTTGTAAAGCGTTGAAAGAGTTAGGGCTGGAAGTGATATTAGTCAATAGCAATCCGGCGACCATTATGACTGATGCCCAGATGGCCGATAAGACCTATCTTGAACCGCTTATGTCTGATAGGTTGGAAGTAATTATGGAAAAAGAGCGTCCTGATGCCCTGCTTCCTTCCCTGGGTGGTCAAACAGGGCTTAACCTGGCGATGGATTTAGAAAATAAAGGTATTCTCGAAAAGTATAACATTGAACTTATTGGTTGTAATGCCGAGACAATCTACAAAGCCGAGGATCGGGAAGCCTTCAAACAGATGATGTTGGAGATCAATGAACCAGTGGCCAAGAGTGCGATAGTAAGTACTCGCGGAGAGGGTGAAATATTTGCGGAAGAGATTGGCTTTCCGGTAATCATCCGGCCGGCTTATACCCTTGGCGGTACAGGAGGCGGGATTGCCAATAATCAAAAAGATCTGGCCGAGATCTTACAAAGAGGTTTGCAGGCCAGTCCGATTACCCAGTGTTTGATAGAAAGAAGTGTCGCCGGCTGGAAAGAGATCGAGTATGAAGTGATGCGGGATGCCGAAGATAACTGTATCACGGTCTGCAATATGGAAAATATCGATCCCGTTGGCATTCATACCGGCGATAGCATAGTTGTTGCTCCATCGCAAACTCTTACTGATGTGGAATACCAAATGCTGAGAGCAGCATCTTTAAAAATAATTAGGGCTCTTAAGGTCAACGGAGGCTGCAATGTCCAATATGCTTTAAACCCACAGAGCAGGGAATACGTGGTGATCGAGGTTAATCCAAGGGTAAGCCGCTCAAGTGCCCTGGCTTCCAAGGCAACGGGTTATCCGATAGCCAAGATAGCCTCCCTGTTGGCTGTGGGTTTTACTTTGCCTGAACTCACTAATCCGGTCACGGGGCATACCAGCGCTTGTTTTGAGCCGGCACTGGACTATGTGGTTGTGAAATTTCCGCGCTGGCCTTTTGACAAGTTTCCAGCAGCTGATCATAGACTGGGGACTCAGATGAAGGCCACAGGAGAAGTTATGGCTCTGGAACGCAGCCTGGAAGCAGCCTTACTGAAGGCGGTCCGTTCACTGGAAATTGGAGCGGTAGGACTTTCAGTAACTGAGGCCGGAAGCTGGACGGATATTCAAATTGAAGATAAGCTTATCAATACAGACCATGAACGTTTCTTTGCAATTGCCGAGGCTTTCCGCAGGGACTGGACGATTGCCGAAGTAGAGCAAAGTACTAAAATAGATCGGTTCTTTTTGGTAAAAATTAAAGGACTGGTGGAACTGGAGAAAAGGCTGCAGAAAGAATCTCTTGGAAGTGAACTACTTAAAGAAGCCAAGGCCAAAGGCTTTTCTGATTTGTCTATTGCCAGGCTTACAAGGATTCCGGAACAAGAGATTAGAAATCGCAGGCTAAAAGAGGGCATAATTCCGGTTTATAAGATGGTCGATACCTGCGCAGCTGAATTTGTCTCGTCTACGCCTTATTACTACTCAACGTATGAACAGGAAGATGAAGTTGAGGTCAAAGACGGCAGTAAAATAATTGTCCTAGGGTCAGGACCAATCAGAATCGGTCAGGGAATTGAATTTGATTATTGTTCTGTTCATGCCCTTTGGGCTTTACAGCAGGCCGGAGTCGAATCGATAATTATTAATAATAATCCGGAGACGGTATCAACGGACTTTGACACCGGCGATAAGCTTTATTTCGAACCTTTGACAACAGAAGACGTACTTCATGTTGTTTGGAAAGAAAAAGCGGACGGTGTTTTAGTTCAATTTGGAGGGCAAACGGCTATTAACTTAGCCGAACCTTTAAGCAAAGCAGGAGTAAGGATTTACGGAACCTCCTTCGATGCTATTGATATTGCTGAAGACCGCGAAAGATTTGCGGCGGTTCTTGATGAAATGGGTATTCTCCAATCCGAAGGCCGGGCTGCGACTTCGGTGACTGCAGCCAGGCAGATTGCCGAGGAACTCGCTTTTCCCGTATTAGTGCGGCCATCTTACGTTATAGGCGGTCGGGCGATGCAAGTTGTTTATAATTTGCATGAATTAGAGGGGTATTTACGACAGGCTATACATCTTTCACCCGAACATCCAATCCTCGTAGATAAATATTTAGAGGGTAAAGAAGTAGAAGTGGACGCTATTTCCGATGGGGAAACGATCGTTATTCCCGGTATTATGGAGCATATTGAAAGAGCAGGGGTACATTCAGGAGATAGTCTGGCAGTTTATCCGCCCCAGAGCTTAACCTTAAGTGAAAGCAGACAAATAGAAAGCATTACCTGTAGAATTGCACGAAGAATGGATATCCAGGGGTTAATTAATATTCAATTCGTTGTGGTCCAGGGTTTGGTATATGTATTGGAAGTCAATCCGCGGGCCAGCCGTACGGTTCCGATCCTTTCCAAAGTTACAGGGGTACCCATGGTAAAGCTCGCTGTGCAGGTAAGTCTCGGCAATAAACTAAGTGAACTGGGATATAGCAGTGGTTTGCTTCCTGAAGTCCCCTATGTTGTTGTCAAAGCACCGGTTTTCTCGTTTGAAAAGCTTACGAAGGTAGAAACCTCGCTCGGTCCGGAAATGAAATCTACAGGCGAAGTTTTGGGGATGGATACCAGTTTTGCCTATGCGTTGGCTAAGGCTTTTGCCGGTTCCCAGATTGACTTGGCGAGTGAAGGAAGCGTTTTAGTATCTGTAGGCCCTAAGGAACTGCCCGAAGCGATGGCAATCACGAGGGAATTTGCTAAACTTGGATTTGCGATTAAAGCTACCGGAGATTCATGCAAAGCACTTATTCTTTGCGGTGTGGAAGCTGAAGAAGTGGATGAAGCAAGTGAGGCCTTACAAGATGCTATCAGAAAAAAAGAATTTGCATTTATTCTAAGTACTCCAGCCAAGGGCAAACCAACTGAAAAAACTAGCTATCTTCTTCGCCGCTTGGCTGCGGAACATCGCGTTCCGTGTTTTACCTCAATGGACACAGCCAGAGCAGTCATTCAAGCCTTAAAAAAACTCCGAACCCCTTCCAAAGCTAAGAACTTGACTTTGCAGGAATACTTGGACATCGCACGCTAGAGCTATAACAAGATTGTCAATTAAGACCAGCCAATAACAGGCCGGTTTTAATTATTGGGTAAAAATATAACAAAAAAGGTAAGAAAGTGATGAAATCTTCTTTCATTTACTGTATTATAATTAATGGTTTAGTTTAAGATCATACAGAAATACTTTTTCAGAGAAACTTAGAAAGGATCTGAAATTATGAAATTTTCCCGGCGCATATTAGGAATCAATCCTTCTGCTACTTTGGCTGTAGATGCCAAAGCTAAAGAACTAAGGAGTCTGGGGAAGAATGTTATCTCCTTCGGTTCTGGGGAGCCGGACTTTATATCCCCTCCGGCTGCTTTTGAATATGCTAGAAACGCTATGGAAAGGGGAGAAACCCATTATACTCCTACTCCTGGGATTCAAGAGCTGCGTAAAGAAATCTGTATATATTATAAAAAACGCTTTGCTATAGAATATAGTCCGGCGCAAGTTGTCGTAGGTGCCGGTGCCAAACCATGTATCTATGAGGCCCTGGCTGCGATTGTGGATCCTGGGGATGAGGTTATTCTGATTGCTCCTACTTGGGTTAGCTATCTTGAACAGATTCAATTACTTGATGGCAGAGTAGCAGTGGTTGATACAGACAGCAAGTATGTTCCCCAACTTGCCAACATCGAAAAGGCAATAACCGACAGATCAGTAGCGCTTCTTCTGAACTCCCCTGCCAACCCGTCAGGGGTAATGCTGGATGAGGAAACTATCAAAGGAATAGGCCGGCTTGCCATAAAATATGATCTTTGGCTTATCTGGGATGAAATCTATGAAAGAATAACATACGGTGAGACAAGCCATTACAATCCGGTTCAACTTATGCCGGAACTTGCTTCAAGGACAGTTATTATTAATGGTGTAAGCAAAGCCTACGCGATGACCGGTTGGCGTATCGGATATTCTATTGCTCCCATGGCATTGGCTTCCAAGATAAGTGATTTCCAAAGTCACCTTACTTCTAATCCTTGTTCGATTGCCCAGTGGGCAGCAGTTGGTGCCATGAGAGAAAGTGATGACGATGTTGCTGCTATGAGAGAAGCATTCCAGGACAGAAGAGAACTAATGTGCGGCTTATTAAGTCAGATGCCTCATATTTCCTTTCCTGTACCCGATGGAGCCTTTTATGTTTTTATTAACATTAAAGAATGTTTGGGTAAGAGCTATGAAGGCCAGGTAATTACAGATGATCAGACTTTTTGTAGTATCCTGCTTGCTTCAGAGTTAGTAGCAGTTGTTCCCGGCAGTGCTTTTCTGGCACCGGGGCATATCAGGGTATCCTACGCCTGTTCGCCTGAAACGATTAATAAAGGTATGAAACGGCTTCAGAATTTTCTCGATAAACTTAAATAATTTCAGATTGACATTGGCATTTTGACTACAAAAACAATGGAAGTGCTAACACTGAGATGTTCAGCTTCCAGATATTGATGCAGTTTTCTTTGAAGATCCGTTAAAGCATCTTCAATAGTGAGGTTTCTTGCCGAAAGCTTATATTCCTCGCAATTGACCACAAACCAATTATTTTCTTTACGTATAGTGACAGTTACTTTTAGTTCCATTATGAACCACTCCTGTCAGTAAATTCTTATAGTTAATATATGATTTTAATCCAACGCAAGGTTCTTATAAAAATACACAACGTAGTAACAACTTTCCGTGTTAACTTGGTTACTATGTTGTGTATTTTTATTAGAGTCTGAAATAAAAGAGAAGATGTCCTTAATGGTTTTTGGAACATCTTTTATTTTGAGAGATTTGGTTTAGTTGTAGCTCCCAGCTCTCAGCTATTCTTTTTTATGTTGTTGGAAAGCTCATTCTGTACTCGGTAATTAGTTTCTTGAAATAGTCAGGGGGAGCACCCTGAAGAATCAAGATCCGGGCTTTTTCGAAAAGGTGCAGATGAACATCTTCACGGCTTCCTAGGAACTGAATCATCTTTTGCAGCTTAGGATCACAGGTCATAGTAAAATGAAGGTTGTACAGCCGTCTTGCCCGGATTTCCGCTTCGGCATCAGCTTGGAGCATAGCTAGGGGATCGAGACTTTGATTGACGTATTCCAGACTCCAGGGAACGCCCTGTGAATTCACATAGCAAAGTGGAGGTCCCCCTAATTTATGAATGGAGACAGCTATCATTTCCATATGACTATGTTCTTCAGCGGCAATCATACCTAACAGCTCCCGAATATATGGATTGGGCATGTTATTGCGGTGATTCATGTATTGAGTGGCTGCAGAAAATTCACTATCCTTACCGCCATAATGTTCAAACATCACTTGCCCAAATCCTGGATCAGGACAGCTAACCTCGACAGGGTATAATAACCCATTGATATACTTAAACATATTTATCCCTCCTTACTCGTAAGATAATGTATTATACTTGGAGTCTATCGGATTAGTTACACTTGAGACCTGATCAATTTGATTATCCAACAGACAATATTTTATATTAGGTTTAGAACATATTAAATCAAATATCCTGATAAAGCCGGAAAAGTGAATAATTCCTACCTTAATTGGAAAAATAATTCTGCTGAAACCCATTAAGGAGGAGAGAATTCTGGCTTTTGACAATGAAAAAGAAGTTATTCATTTAGGAATAGATATTGGCTCGACGACAGTTAAAATTTCAATTTTAGATCAAAAAGACAACTTGATTGACAGCAGTTATAAAAGACACTTTTCGGACATTTGGAAAGCACTTAGAGAGATGATCGCCGAAGTACATAGAAAGTACCAGGCTTCAAGTCTGACCCTGGCAATCACCGGTTCGGGAGGGCTTTCGGTTTCCGAAATCCTGGATATAACTTTTATTCAGGAAGTCGTAGCGGGCAGCCGCGCAATTCAAAGGTTTATACCGGAAACGGATGTGGTAATTGAATTAGGCGGTGAAGATGCCAAGATCACTTTTTTTCGCGATGGAATAGATCAAAGAATGAACGGCATTTGTGCCGGCGGGACCGGTTCATTTATCGATCAAATGGCGAGTTTATTAAAAACCGACGCGGCCGGACTTAATACTTTGGCGGAAAATTTCAGGGTGATTTATCCTGTTGCTGCCAGATGCGGTGTTTTTGCCAAAACCGATATCCAGCCTTTATTAAACGAAGGAGCAAGAAAAGAGGATATTGCCGCATCCATTTTTCAAGCCGTTGTTAATCAAACGATCGGCGGTCTCGCCTGTGGCAGAAAGATCAAAGGCAAGGTTGGTTTCCTTGGAGGTCCCTTGCATTTTCTTCCTCAGCTTCGTTTGCGCTTTCAGGAGACACTTGGGCTAAGAGATGAAGAAATGATTGTGCCTCAAGATTCCCATCTGTATGTAGCTATTGGCGCAGCTTTAGCATCGGAAACCGATAAAGTAATAACCTTTGATGATTTGTTCAAAAAATTACAAACTAATCCCAGGGATTTCATGTATGAAACTGCCAAACTGGATCCTCTTTTTGCCGATGAAATAGAGTACGAAAAATTCCGGCAGAGGCATTCCAGCAAAAAAGTTAAAGAAAAAGCCTTAAACAAGCACCGGGGTAATTGTTTTCTTGGTATGGATGTCGGCTCAACTACTACTAAAGCTGCCCTGATCGATGAGGAGGGGGATTTGCTTTACTCTTTTTATAATAACAACGAAGGGAATCCTCTCCAATCTGCTATCAACTGCT
The DNA here is from genome assembly GCA_002423425.1 of Peptococcaceae bacterium UBA6116. Taxonomy (GTDB): domain Bacteria; phylum Bacillota; class Desulfitobacteriia; order Desulfitobacteriales; family Syntrophobotulaceae; genus UBA6116. The sequence continues at coordinate 13,824 of DIWC01000051.1, read as the reverse complement.
TAAATGAAATCTATAGTCTCCTTCCGCAAGAGGTGCAGATAACTTATTCCGCCGTCACAGGATATGGAGAAAATTTAGTCAAAAGTGCCCTTTCATTTGATTTTGGAGAGGTTGAAACTATCGCCCATTATACCGCTGCCAGCTATTTTCTTCCCGGAGTTAATCTAATCATCGATATAGGCGGCCAGGATATGAAATGCCTTAAGATCAGGGACGGGATCATTGAAAATATAATATTAAATGAAGCCTGTTCTTCAGGCTGTGGTTCTTTTATTGAGACTTTTGCCCAATCATTGCAGATGGATATACGCGATTTTGCAGGGGAAGGAATAAAAGCCAAGGCACCGGCCGATTTGGGTTCAAGGTGCACGGTTTTTATGAATTCCAGGGTTAAGCAGGCTCAGAAAGAGGGAGTTTCAGTCGGCGATATTTCCGCCGGTTTATCATATTCGGTGATCAAAAATGCTCTATATAAAGTTATTAAAATAAAAAGTCCGGAAGAGCTTGGCGAGAAGGTGATCGTCCAGGGAGGAACTTTTCTAAATGATGCCATAGTGCGCAGTCTGGAACTCGCCACCGGCAGAGAAGTGATCCGTCCTAATATTGCCGGACTCATGGGGGCGTTTGGGGTCGCCCTGTTGGCTCAAAAGGCCTGGAGGAAAGGAATTGGGTCTTCGCTTATCAAAATGGAGCAACTAAAAAAATTCTCTGTAGAGTCTACTTCTTCAAGGTGCAAAAAATGTACGAATCTTTGCTTACTGACAATTAACCATTTTAGCGACGGCCGCCAATTGATTACCGGCAACCGCTGCGAGAGAGGTACCGGTCTTGAGAAGGCACAAGATATTCCCAATCTTTATGAGTATAAATTCCACCGGCTTTTTGACTATTTTCCCTTGGAACAGGAGGAAGCTTCTAGAGGTACAATCGGAATACCGCGGGTTCTCAATATGTATGAAAATTATCCTTTTTGGTTTACATTTTTTACCCAACTGGGTTTTCGAGTAGAATTATCCCCTACTTCTAATCGCAAAATATATGAACTGGGTATGGAAACAATCTCTTCGGATACGGCTTGCTACCCTGCTAAAATAGCCCATGGTCATATAACTTCATTAGTAAATAAGGGTGTAAAACATATTTTTTATCCCTGTATTCCCAAAGAAAGAAAGGAATATGAATTAGCGGATAACAGTTATAATTGCCCAATAGTTATGGGTTATGCCGAAGTTCTGCGGGTCAATATGGATACTCTTAATGATCAAAAAGTGAGATTCCATAATCCGTTTTTGCCCTATGATAATAAAAAAAGACTCATAAAAAGACTGTATGAGGAATTCCGTGAATTAGATATTTCTTTTGCGGAAATAAGCAAAGCTGTTGAGACGGCCTGGAGTGAAGATCTCAAAGTTAAAGAGGATATCCGCAAAAAAGGGGAAGAAGTTTTACGCTGGCTTGAACGAAACGGGAGATGTGGTATCGTCCTTTCGGGAAGGCCCTATCATCTTGATCCTGAAATAAACCACGGGATTCCAGCTATCATTACTTCGCTGGGAATGGCGGTTTTGACCGAGGACTCCGTGGCTCATCTTGGCAAAGTTAAGAGACCGTTAAGAATTCTCGATCAATGGATGTACCATTCGCGTCTTTACGAAGCGGCTGATTTTGTAGCCAAATCCAGCAATCTCGAACTTGTGCAGTTAAATTCATTCGGGTGTGGTCCGGATTCGGTCGCCGCTGAACAAGCTCAAGAGATTCTCGGTAAGACAGGCAAAATTTATTCCATGATCAAGATCGATGAAGTAAGCAATTTAGGGGCGGTGAGGATAAGGCTCCGGTCTTTGCAAACAGTAATAGAAGCCCGGAAAGACAGTCATATTCCCAAATTAGCGGCATTGGACTTAGAGCCGAAACCTATCTTTACCGAAGAAATGAGAAAAACACATACAATCATCGCACCCCAGATGGCCCCGATCCATTTTGCATTAATTGAAGAAGTAGTCCGCTCCGAGGGCTATAATATTGAAATCTTACCGAAAGTAGAAAAAGAGGATATCGAAGAGGGACTTAAATATGTAAACAACGATTCCTGTTACCCTTCAATTATCATTATAGGACAACTGCTCCGTGCTTTAAAATCAGGTAATTATGACCTGAACAATACTTCTATTGTTATGAGTCAGACCGGAGGACCTTGTAGAGCCAGCAATTACTTGGGACTACTCAAAAAGGCTTTGCGGAGCAACGGTCTGCAGAATATTCCAATCGTTTCCTTCAATGTTGCCGGACTTGAAAAGAATCCGGGATTCAAACTGACACTCTTTATGGGTCATAAAGCTATTCTGGCTATGATTTACGGTGATCTATTGATGAAAGTTCTCTACAGAGTAAGGCCATATGAGGTTGTACCAGGAACCACCGAGAAGTTAATGAACCAATGGATTGAAAAGTGTAAACAGAATGTCCGTACTGCCGATCACAAAATTTTCCGGGAAAACCTCAGGGCAATAGTTCAGGATTTTGAAAAGGTGGAGATAAGAGAAGAAAAAAGGCCGCGTGTGGGTTTGGTCGGGGAAATCCTAGTGAAGTATCATCCGGCCGCCAACAATAACATGGCTGAATTTATCGAAAAAGCCGGAGCGGAAATTGTTGTTCCGGGCTTGACAGAGTTCTTCCTTTATTGCGGCTATGGTATGGAGGTTGAACACCGGTATTTGGCAGGCGATTATAAGAGTAAAATTGCCGGTACACTATTCGTCAAACACGTGGAACGCTACCGCAACGATATGCGCGCTGCACTTAATGATAGCAAGAGGTTCAATGCGCCTCCGACGATTTATAAAATGGCGGATAGTGTCAAATCTATACTTTCTCTCTGCAACCATACGGGAGAAGGATGGTTACTAACAGCTGAAATGGTAGAGCTGATTGAAGAAGGAGCGAGCAATATAATTTGTATGCAGCCCTTTGCCTGCCTTCCCAACCATATTACCGGTAAGGGTATGATCAAGACTATCAAAGAAAGATATCCCCAGACTAACATTGTAGCGGTAGATTATGATCCCGGAGCAAGTGAGGTTAATCAAATCAACAGAATAAAACTAATGTTGGAAAGGGCATTTGGCAGCATGGATAACGATTTTTCGGCAAACACATAAATACTTCTTCAGGAGTCAAAAGGGAGTGCCGAGAGGGGGGGGCGTAACGAAACTTTAGTTTTCGTTACGCCCCCTCACTTATTTGAGGTAAAAATTTTTGTAAATTACTCATCAAAAGGCTACTACCCTAGAGAAAGAGAAAAGACGCCATTTATGAGACGTCCGGGCCGGGTTTAGTTACAGCCCCTTCTTTAAAAGCACGAAAATATTTTATGATTGAATATTTATACATATAATAGTATAATAATACAGTGGCTTGAGCATGAAGTAACGGCTAATTCTTAAAAAAGATTTGTGAAAAATAATTTTGAAGGAGATACAGATATGGTTCAATTGTTTAAAGATGCATTACGGGGCAGAGATTTTATCTGCTTAAATGATTTTACGCCTGAGGAAATTTCCCACATGATTAATGTGGCAATTCAATTAAAAGCTGAGCAAAAAGCGGGCATTCCACATCCTATACTTCAGGGAAAGACCTTGGGGATGATCTTTACAAAATCTTCCACCAGAACGAGGGTTGCCTTCGAAGTTGGAATTTACCAACTCGGAGGGTGTGGCCTGTTCTTAAGCAGCAGGGATATTCAAATTGGCAGAGGCGAGCCGATTAAGGACACCGCCAGAGTTTTGTCCAGAATGGTTGATGGGATTATGATTAGGACTTTTAGTCACCAGGAAGTCCTTGACCTCGCTTATTATTCCTCCGTGCCGGTGATTAATGGATTAACTGATTATTTACATCCGACCCAGGTTTTAGCCGACCTGATGACGATTAAAGAATATAAGGGCAGGATAAAAGGTTTGAAACTGGTTTACATCGGAGACGGCAATAATATGGCAAACTCTTTGCTCCTTGGAGGGACAAAAATGGGGATGCATGTTGTGGTGGCTTCCCCTAAGGGTTACCAACCTGGTGAAGAAATCATGAACATGGCTCAGCAAAATGCCTTGCTTAGTGGCGGTTCTGCCGGGATTTTGGAAGACCCTGCCGAAGCGGCCCGTGATGCCGATGTTCTTTATACCGATGTCTGGGCCAGTATGGGACAGGAAGAAGAAAGTGAAACCAGAAAGAAAGTATTTGTCTCTTATCAGGTCAATCAGGATTTGTTAAAAGTTGCCCATCCGGGTGCAATCGTCATGCATTGCCTGCCGGCCCATAGGGGAGAAGAGATTACCGAAGAAGTTATGGAAGGTCCTCAATCGGTAGTTTATGAAGAGGCCGAAAACAGGCTGCATGCGCATAAAGCGATTATGGCCCTTGTAATGTAGAAATAACTAATTAAAATAGTAATATAAAGATAGAAAAACGACTACCATCAATATTTGCAAAGGAGAAAGTATAATGCCAAAAGTAGTACTGGCTTATTCCGGAGGACTTGATACCTCAATTATTATTCCCTGGCTTAAAGAAAACTATGGATACGAGGTTATTGCCATGGCGGCGGATATCGGGCAAGGCGAGGAATTAGATCCGTTAAAGGAAAAGGCTATTAAAACCGGAGCTTCCAAGATATATATTGAGGACTTGAAGGAAGAATTTATCACCGAATTCATTTATCCAACCCTGCAAGCCGGAGCAGTTTACGAAGGCAAATATCTTTTAGGAACTTCATTTGCCCGTCCGCTTATAGCTAAAAGACTGGTTGAGATTGCCGAAAAAGAAGGGGCTGTGGCAGTGGCTCATGGGGCTACGGGCAAAGGAAATGACCAAGTCCGGTTCGAGCTTACGGTCAAGGCTTTAAATCCTGATTTGAAAATAATTGCTCCCTGGAGAGAATGGAATATTAAATCAAGGGATGATGCCATCGACTATGCCAAAGAACGTGGAATTCCCGTTCCGGTAACGAAGGACAAACCCTATAGTATGGATCGCAATCTTTGGCATCTGAGCCATGAGGGTGGCGATCTTGAGGATCCGTGGAATGAGCCGCAACAAGACCTTTATCTTTTAGGAGTTTCACCGGAAAAAGCTCCTGATAAGGCTTACTATGTAAAAATTGATTTTGTTAAAGGGATTCCGGTGGCAATTGACGGTGAGAAACTTTCTCCTGTCAAATTACTGGAGAAACTGAATGATTTAGGCGGATCGAATGGTGTCGGAATTGTTGATATGGTTGAAAACCGGCTGGTGGGCATGAAATCCCGCGGTGTTTACGAAACTCCGGGAGGAACTATTCTCTATTCCGCTCACCAAGCTTTGGAATCATTAACGCTTGACCGTATTACCTTGCATTACAAAGAACAGATTGCGCTTCGGTATGCTGAATTAGTTTACGATGGTGTTTGGTATTCTCCGCTGAGGGAAGCTTTAGATGCCTTTGTTCAAGTCACTCAGCAGAATGTTACAGGGACTGTAAGGGTGAAACTTTATAAAGGGAATTGTACTGCAGCCGGAATCAAATCACCGTATTCACTCTATAGTGAAGAGTTTGCTACTTTTGGTGAGGACGCGGTATATAATCAAAAAGATGCTGAGGGTTTCATCAATCTATTTGGACTTCCTCTGAAAGTACGCGCATTGATGGAAAGAAAGTCGGGACTCAGATAGGAAAGGAGTAAGAATGAAACTTTGGGGCGGACGTTTTGAGAAGAACACAGATTCACTGGTCGAAGATTTTCATTCCTCGATATCTTTTGATCAGCGCTTATATAAGCATGATATTAATGGGAGTACTGCTCATGCTCGTATGTTGGGTAAAATCGGGTTATTGACTGAAGAGGAAACAAATAAAATAGTAAATGGACTTCAGTCTATTTTGGAAGAGATTGAAGCGGGCAAAGTCCAGTTTGAAATTGGTGCTGAGGATATTCATATGAACATTGAAAAGCTGCTGACTGAAAGGATAGGGGATAGCGGCAAAAAGCTTCATACCGGCCGGAGCCGCAATGACCAGGTAGCTTTAGACTTTCGGCTTTTCCTAAGAGAAGAGATAGATAACACGAGGGATTTGTTGATAGCTTTGATAGAAACTTTGCTGGACTTAGCATCGAAGCACGTCGAAACATGGATGCCGGGGTATACCCATCTCCAAAAGGCTCAGCCGATTACTTTTGGTCATCATCTCTTAGCCTATGTCCAGATGTTCCTTCGCGATCTCGGGCGTCTTAAAGATTGTCGTCATAGACTGAATCTATCCCCGCTTGGGTCAGGAGCCTTGGCGGCGACGACATTCCCCCTTCTACGGGAGGAAATGGCTTCTGAACTAGGTTTTAGAGGGGTTACCATCAATAGCCTTGATGGAGTAAGCGATAGGGACTTTGCTTTGGAATTCCTGGCTTGGTCGGCTATCTTAATGATGCATCTGAGTAGACTCTGCGAAGAACTTATTCTATGGTCCAGCGGAGAGTTCTCTTTTATTACCATTGACGATGCCTACTCAACAGGTTCCAGTATTATGCCCCAAAAGAAAAATCCTGATGTCGCAGAACTAATCAGGGGAAAAACCGGAAGAGTTTATGGAGACCTGATAACCTTGCTGACAGTTATGAAAGGTCTTCCATTGGCTTATAACAAGGACATGCAAGAGGATAAAGAATGTGTTTTTGATGCCGTGGATACTGTTCAAAAGTGCTTATTGGTCATAGAACCGATGTTAGTTACGATGAAAGTCAATGCTTCTGTTATGGAGGATGAGGCTAAAAAAGGTTTCACTAACGCTACTGATCTGGCGGACTATCTTGCCAAAAAAAATATCCCTTTCAGGGAAGCTCATGCTATTGTAGGAAAATTGGTACTCGAATGTTCCTATAAAGGCTGTGCTCTTGAAGATTTGACTTTGGAAGAGCTCAAACAGGTTTCCCCGGTTTTCAAGCAGGATGTTTATCACGCTATTTCACTTGAAAGCTGTGTCAGGGCCAGGAATATTACCGGGGGTCCCGCACCGCAAGCAGTTAATGAGGCTATCAGAGTTAGCAGGGAAATGCTCAAATGTTTGAAGATAGGATTTTGCAAGTAAAAAGAAAATAAGTGAGAATTATGACTAAATATTGATAATTTATGAAACTTGACAAGAAAAAGAAAGAAACATATAAAGATAGTATTAAATATTGTAAAATTGTAAATATAGTCTAATTCTAGATCCGGTGGTACATTTCAGCAGCGATTTGAAAAAAATGTGGATAAAACGGTGGATAGTGTGGATTAATTATTAAAAATATGGTTTCAAGTTTTTATATAAAATAAAAAGAACTTTTTGATTTAAATATTTTGGTTTAATTATTCAATTTAATGTAATGTTATGCTACAATGAATTTCTAGCGGAGTTGATTAAAGTTGGGCTTAAAGATAGGACTAGATATTGACGGAGTGGTGGCTGACAGTTTTCCTATATTCAGGAGAGAGCTTAATAAGCATTATGGAAAGGATATATCTAGGATTGACAATTATGATATGTCTAAAGTATATGATGTAGGTTGGGGCGATATCAGTGCTTTCTTTGATCAGAACGTGGAATATCTGTTTTCCGAGCCGAAACCAATGAAAGGGTCGGTAGAAACAATTTTATTCTGGTTAAAAGCAGGACATGAAATTGTTTTTGTCACTGCCAGAAAATGTGGTTTTGAGGAGAAAATCACTATGGAATGGCTTAAAAAAAATAACATTCCATATGAAAAAACAGTTTTTGCCGGAGGAGCGAGTAAAACTTTTGCTGTCCGGGAATTCAGTCTCGATATTTTTATCGATGATTTTGTTTCTAATGCTTTGGAAATAGCGGCGATGAGTGTACCCGTACTCCTGCTTGATGCTCCCTATAATCAAGGTAAATTACCTCAAGGGATCAAACGCTGCTATAATTGGGAAGAAATAAGATGTGAGATCGACAAATTAAAATGAGACAGGGAATTATTCCCTGTCTTACTTTTTAAATATTTATGGTTTAAATTCAGGAAACTAAAATTAGTCCGACTTTGTAAACATCGCCGGCACCAAGGGTAATTACCAAGTCATTTTCTTTAAGTGTTTGGTCAAGATAAGAACTGATTTCTTCCAAAGTAGGGAAATACTTGGTTGTTATTCCTCTTTCCCGGATCAGATCGGCAAGTTTTGCTGAGGAGATAGGATTATTATCAGGTTTTTTTTCGCGAGCCGAAGAAAAAATCTCTGCCAAAACAACTTCATCAGCTTCCCCAAAAGCCTGGGAAAATTCATAAAATAGTTTTTCAGTCCGGCTGAAGGTATGGGGCTGAAAAACTGCCCTAATTCTTCTTCCAGGATAAGAAAGTCTTGCTCCGTCAAGAGTAGTTTGAATTTCTGTGGGATGATGGGCATAATCATCGACAATGACCGCCCCCTTATATGTTCCCAAACGTTCAAATCTTCTTTTTGTACCGTTAAAATCGTTTAAAGCTTCTAGAATGCTGTTAGTCGGTACACCGAGGCAATAAGTAAGAGCAATTGCTCCTAGAGCATCAAGAATATTATGTTTGCCGGATACTGCGAGGGAGATTCTGCCGACATTGGTTCCTTTGATAATAACATCAAAACTGCTCCCAGTGTCGTTATAAATTGTGTTTTCGGCTCGAAAATCTGCTTCAGAAGTCAGACCATAGGTTGTGATATTAGCCCTGGTTTTAATATGGGTTCGATTAGGATCTTCTTGCCAAATAATCAGATTGCCATGCTCCGGTAGTTTTGCTGCAAGTTCACTGAAAGCTGCCAAAACATCATTTAAGTCTTTGTAATAGTCCGGATGGTCAAGTTCCATATTGGTTATGATCAAATGCTCAGGAGAATAATTTAAAAAGTGTCGCCTATATTCACAGGATTCCGCTAGAAACAGTTCTCCCCGGCCGGCATGGGCGTTTCCTCCAATACAAGGGACATCGCTGCCAACGACAATTGTAGGGTCATAACCGGTATAAAGCAAGATCTTACCAACCATAGCAGTGGTAGTTGTTTTTCCATGGGTACCGGCAACACAAATTCCTTTCTTCTCAGACATTAACTTGCCTAGGAATTGAGGATAGGTAAGAACCGGAATATTTAATTTCTTAGCCATGACAACCTCGGGGTGACTTTCATCATAGGCGGCCGACGTTACAACCAAATCCGCATTAACAACATTTTCAGGATCAAAATCTAAAACAGTAATACCCACTCTCTCCAGAATAGTATCAGTAAAAAATTTTTGATTGACATCCGAACCCGTAACGATTGTGTCTTCAATCGTAGAAGTGATTTGGGCCAGAGCGCTCATACCGGTTCCTTTAATACCAACAAAATGAATATGCAACAGCAACTCACATCTTTCCTTCTGGTTATCTATTCCTATCTTACATTATACCCAAATATCTAGAAAAAGGTATCGAAGAATAATAAGAAAATATTAGTAAAATAAATACAAAGAAAATAATAAAACCTGTGAGACAACTCAGTCCCACAAGTAGTATCACCTGCTGCCCAAGCTCAAGAGCCCGGCGCCCATCCCCTCAGAGATCGCCTGCTCTAGTAAATAATATATGTTTATGTTTAGAACAGTATCATGTTAACACAAAGGATATCGGCTCGCAATTCTTTTTCAACTTATATTATTCCTCAAGGATAATGCAGATTACAAGATTTGCCTTTCCGAAAATATAAAAGGTGTTGTCCTGAGTATATATTTTTCCCTTTAAGAGAACAATAATATCAGAGTAAGGGGAAATGCCGAAAGGTTAATAACCCTTCTCCAAGGCTATCCGCCCTGAAGCTGAAATCTTTGTAATCTTTAATTATCACGAACCTTACCGCGGGAATAGGAGAAAAAAACCCCCACTGCACAAAGTATGGTAAATATAATAAAAGATAGATGGAAACTCTTTATAAACAATGAATAATAAGCAGGAGTTATTTGGTTTTTGCCTATCAGAAGCGAAATAATAAGAGTTGCGATGGCCATGCTCAGCATCTGACCTAAAAGCCTCATCGTAGATACTGAAGCTGAAGCAATACCATAGTAGCGTTTTTCGACTGCACTCATTATTGCATTGGTATTAGGGGCCGAGAATAAAGCGAATCCTATTCCCAGAATAAAAAGGGCACAGAAGATCAATGTATTTGACGTTTCTGGTCCAAGAAAGGTTAAAATAAATAACCCCAATGCTGTACAAGACATACCTAAAGAAGAAATTAATGATGGTTCTCTTTTGTCGGACAGGCGGCCGGCGTAAGGAGATAATACAGCCATTATAATAGGTTGGACAATAAGTATAGCACCTGCCTGCTGGGGAGTTAATTCTTTGATATATTGAAGGTAAAGGCTTAAGAGAAAAGTAACAGCATTAGTACCTGCATAATTTATTAGGGCGGCAATATTAGAAAATGCGAATACTCTATTATTCTTAAAAAGCCGAATTTCAAAAACCGGGTAAGGGATGGAAATTTGACGTTTAACGAAAATGATAAAGGCCGGTATTCCACAGAGCATTAGGATAATTCCGGAGACCTGAGGAAGAAGGCTTGATCCATATATTATAGCAACCAGCGTTAGAGCGTAAATAATACTTCCAATAATATCAATTCGTTGTTCTGAGGTCTCTGTTCTTTCAAATTTAAGAAAACGTAAGATAAGAAAGATAACGATAAGTCCCAGTGGTGCAGTAGCGATAAAAATACTTCGCCAGCCAAAATTTTGGGTAAGAATTCCACCTATAAAAGGGCCTAAAGACAACCCAATATATACGGCAGAAACATTAAGACCTAAGACTTTGCCTCTTTCCTCTTGCGGAAAAACAGAAATCAAAAAAGACATTCCCGTTGTGAAAATCATCGAACCTCCAATTCCTTGAAAAATTCTTAAAACAATTAAAAATTCAATCGATGGAGCAAAAGCGGAGGTAAAAGATACCAAGGTAAAAATAATCATTCCTAAGCAATAAATCTTAATTTGACCGTAGATATCTGCAATCTTACCGAAAGGCACAAGAAAGATAGCAGTTGCCAAAAGATAAGAGGTAGCTATCCAGCTTAGTAAAACAGCATCTGCAGTAAATTCCTTTTGGATTGAGGGCAAAGCAATATTGAGTGCCGATATCATAAATGGAGCTAAAAATGAACCTGTAATGGCGACGACTAATGCTGCTTTCTTAGTATTATTTATGTTACTCACTTCCGTTCATTACATTATAATTTTTATATTGATCCAAAGAGTTTGTCGTTATTCTCACAAAAATATATTATTTTATTATAGAAGAGAAATTTTTACCATAGATTGAGGGCACTGCTTTTTTATTATATAATAATTTTTCCCAAGATAAAAAAGTATTTTTCGACGAATAATAATAATGGTTTTTCTACATCCTAAATAAGAGCACCATAATATTTCCGTAATAAAAGGAGGCTGTATCAAATGGGCGCTATGCAGAAGATTGCACTCGTTCTTGTTATCGTCGGAGCTATTAACTGGGGACTTATAGGGTTTTTCCAAATTAACCTCGTATCATCTATCTTCGGCGGAATTAGTACGATGCCTGAAAGAATAGTATACGCCTTAGTTGGACTAAGCGGTCTGTACTGTATTACCCTTCTCTTTAGAACTTCTGAAGTACGAGAAAGAGAAGGAAGAATTCAACCAACATGATAGGTAATAAGCAATAAAAAAGGAACCGGATTAACGGTTCCTTTTTTATTGCGAGTTCTGCGGTTCGGAGATATTGCATCTTTCTTTCGAGTCTTTATAATATTGGTTAAGCTTTTTAAGGTTTGCGATCCAAAGATAAAGGACATAGGGAATAAAGAAAGTGAGAAGGAGAGGAATATTTGCCATTAAGATAAAGTCAAAAAAACCATGGAGGATAGCAGGGATTATTAATGCTTTCCTCAAATATGCATGTTCCAAATTTTTATTATAGGAAAATTTAGCAAGGGAAAGATAATAACCCATTGTTATTGCAAGAAGAGCATGGGTTGGAACAGAAAAGATTCCCCTGGATATTCCCACATAATGGTTTGCCGAGAAACCTCCTAAGACATACATAACATTTTCAATTGTCGCGAAACCTAAGGCAGCAAAAACGGCATAGATAATACCATCGAGTTTTTCATTAAATGCGTTATTCTTGTATACTATCCTTAAAACCACAGCTCTTTTAAAAAACTCTTCAGTTAGGCCGGCGACGATAAATGCTGTAAAAGCACTGGCAAGCAGTCCGCCGAAAAAATTGAAATACATTAGAATTCTTTCAACAATAATAGCTGGCAATACTGAAAGTGCACCGAAAAGGAAAATTTTTAGCAGCAGAAGAGCGGGTTCCTTATCAAAACGGTCTGTAAAATAGGCGGCTAAGCCCAAAGCTATCGCTGGAGTTACAGCGATTACCAAAAGACGCAAATCCAATCGATTCACCCTTTCATGCGTTAATATTCAGTATTATCCCAAATATATGTTTTCATGATACGCAAGCACTTAATTTGTTTTTATTAGTTCTTGTCAAAAGTCAGATCGATCTCGACGATTTCCGACCGGGAATTCGTTCTTATCGGTGGCCCCCAAACACCTAAACCTGTTGATACGATCAAGTGGAACGGTTCTTCCTGCAATATCCCCCTATCTATAATGAACAGAGACTTTGTTGTTAATTGCAAAGGAAAGAGCTGTCCGCCATGGGTATGACCGGAAAGCATTAAATCGACTCCCGCTTGCTTAGCTTCGCTAATATCTCGAGGTTGATGATCGAGTAAGATTAGGGGTTTCGAAGGATCTGTTCCTGTGAGGATCTCAGCAAGCGGTTTTCTTTTTCCGCCTAAAACCCGGCCTGAATCATAATCGTGACGTCCGGCGATATAGATTTTTCCTCCGATACTTTCTGTCAATTCGTCTCTTAACACGGTCAAATCTTGGGAGTAAAGAAACTCAGTAATCCCATCGGATTCTCCTCCGTAATATTCGTGGTTTCCCAAGACGGCATAAATTCCATATCTGGCATGCAGCTTGCTGAGAATTTGACTCAGTTTATCTTTTGTAACAGGATCCAAAGTTCCCTCGGCAAAATCTCCTGCAATCAGGATAAGATCGGGATGGAGGGATGTAATCTTGTCGGCGGCTTTTTCAAGATACCTGCTGCTTGATGAAGTTTCTACGTGAAGATCTGAAATCATTACTAACTTTATGTTTTGGAGATCAGTCGATTTATTATTTATTTGTACTCCATACTTTACGATGTAAGGATTATGGGCAAGCCAGCTTCCAATGATAATGATAACCGTAGTCAAAAGTAACACCAAAAGATAGATTTTTTTACTTTGCCAATAAGGTTCCAACAAAGGAAAGAGTTTGGCTGTCGAATTACTTAATTCTAAAACATCCAACAAAAAATAAAAAATAAGAAGATAAAAAAAGGCAGCAATCCAATATGAACCTACCATTTTCAGCAAAGAAAATTTTAAGGGAAATACTCGATCCCATATATATCCCATACTAATAACTATGAAAACAATCCAAAAAATCAGCGGTTTTGAGGAAGGACAATAAGCTTTAAAAGCTTGCAGGCTTCGTAACCCGACATAATAATTCAAAAGCAAATAGATTACGAAAATCATTGATCCAAAAAATTTTAATGCCCAACCCATTTTATTCACACCTCTTTTATTATTCTACTATGAAAAACTTTCCAATACAAAAATATAACTTTTAATTCTCTGTCAATCTAAATGCCCCAATCTAACAGAACTGACGCATCAGATTTTTGA